>JADJPU010000001.1:1824143-2432191 GCA_016713115.1 Cellvibrionales bacterium
TTGAGCCGCACCAGTTCGCTTGGCTGCCGGATCACAGCGGCTTTGCCATCGCCAACGGTGGCGTACGCACGGAGGCAAACAGCCGCGAGGCGATGAGTGATGTGGTGGAATCTAGCCTCACGGTGGTGAACATCGACGGCAGCCTGCGCAGTCGCGACACGCTGACAGACCCGCGTGCCAGCATTCGCCATGTTGCTGTGGCGCAAGATGGCACGCTGGTGACAGGGCAGCAGTACATTTTTGCGCAGGGCAACACACTGGATGACGGTTATGAACCGGCGCACGGTGGTTCGCTGATCGCCGTCAAACGCCCGCAACAAACCCTGCAATTGTTTCCGTTGGCCGCCGCGCAGATGGACGGCGTGAATTACTACAGCGCCAGTATCACGGTGCACAACGGTTTGCGCTGGTTGGCGGCTTCGGCCCCGCGCGGCAATCGCTTACAAATTTGGCACCTCGACAGCGCAGTGAATCTGTTGGATTACACCTTGCCGGACTGCGCGGGTATTGTCGCCGTTGACGATGGGTTTATTGCCACTTCCGGCCAGCAATCCTGCTTTCATGCGCGCAGCGCCGATAACACTGTAGCGATGCAGCGCTTAGCCTTGCCTGCTGGCGGCTGGGACAACCATTTGTCTATTACTTATTTTTGAAGGAGGAGTTGATGAGCTATCCACTGTATTGGTCAAAGCGCCTTGTCGTTGCCGCTCTTTTGGCTGGACTGGTTGCTTGCGATAAACCGACAGCACCGGCTACAACGACCGCGCCCACGCCAGCCGCTACAGCGGAAGTGGTGGTGTATTCCACGCGCAATGAGCAGCTGATCAAACCCGTGTTTGATGCCTACACCCAGCAGACAGGTGTGAAAGTGACTTTTGTCACCGACAAAGAAGGGCCGCTGTTGGAGCGTTTGAAGCAGGAAGGGCAGAACACGCAGGCGGATGTGTTGCTGACGGTGGATGCCGGCAGCCTGTGGCAGGCAGCCCAGCAGGGCGTGTTGCAGCCGGTGGAGTCGGCGGTGCTGCAGAAAAATGTTGCCGAGCATTTGCGCGACCCTGGCAAGCGTTGGTTTGGTTTGTCGGCGCGCGCGCGCAGCATTTTCTACAACCCGAATTTGGTGAAGCCGGAAGAGCTGTCTACCTATCAAGCGCTGGCAGACGACAAATGGGCGGGCAAACTGTGTTTGCGCACTTCGAAAAAAGTCTATAACCAATCCCTCGTGGCGATGATGATTGCCGCCAATGGCGAAGCTGCCACCGAAGCCATGGTGCGCGGTTGGGTAGAAAACTTGGCCGTAGCGCCGTTTGCGGATGACACCAAACTGCTCGAAGCCATTGCCGCTGGCGAGTGTGCCGTGGGTATTGCCAACACCTACTACTTTGGGCGCTTGCTGAAAGTGAAGCCGGATATCGCTGTGAAAGTGTTCTGGCCCAACCAAGGTGAAGGTCAAGACGGCGTGCATGTGAATGTGTCGGGTGCTGGTGTCACCACTCATGCCAAACACCGCGACGAGGCAGTGAAGCTGATCGAGTGGCTGTCCTCCACACAGGCGCAGAATTTGTTTGCCGACGCGAACATGGAATATCCCGTCAATTGGGATGTGAAGCCGGCGCCTATTGTCTCGTCGTGGGGTGATTTCAAGCCGAGCATGACTAACATCAGCAAAGCCGGTGAGCTGCAAGCGCAGGCCGTGCAGCTGATGGATCGCGCTGGTTATCAATAAGCGATGTTCCCACTGCGGCTAGCTGTCTGGTGTGTGGCAGCACTGTCAGCACTGCCGCTGCTGGTGGTGCTGTCGTCGTTTGCGCATCCAGAAGCCGCCATCTGGCAGCATCTGGTGGCCTATGTGCTGCCGCAGGTATTGCTGAATACGCTGCTGCTGTGTGGCGGTGTGTTGGCGGGTGTACTGCTGTTGGGTGTCTCGCTGGCGTGGCTGGTGACTCAGTATCAATTTCCGGGCAGCCGTGTATTTCGCTGGGCGCTGATGCTGCCGCTGGCGGTGCCGGCGTATGTCATGGCCTTTGTGCAGGTGGGGCTGCTGGATTTCACCGGCCCCGTGCAGGAGAGCCTACGCGCAGTTTTCGGCGCTGATCTGCGCCTGCCTGCCGTGCGCAGCCTCGGCGGGGCGGTGCTGGTGTTGTCGCTCAGTTTCTACCCCTATGTGTATTTGCTGGCGCGCAATGCTTTTGCCACGCAGGGCAGTCGCGCACTGGAGGTGGGGCAGTCACTGGGTTTATCGCCGCTGCAAGCACTGTGGCGCGTGGCGCTGCCCTTGGCACGACCGTGGATTGCGGCGGGCTGTCTGCTTGCCATGATGGAAACGCTGGCAGATTTTGGCGCGGTGTATGTGCTCGGCATCGATACTTTCACCACGGCCATTTACAAGGCGTGGTTTGCCCTATTTTCGCTACCTGCCGCCAAGCAGTTGGCTTCGTTATTGATACTGCTGGCATTTGCGTTGATCGCCATCGAACAGTGGCAACGCGGTGCGCGGCGCTATACGCCTGCAGGTCGTGTGGCTGTGCTGCGCAAGCTATCGCGAACACAGGCGTGGTTGGCAGCGGCTGGCTGCGCCTGCGTGCTGCTGGCGGCTTTCATCGTTCCGCTGCTGCAATTGTTGCGTTGGGCTTGGCTGGCGGTGTCTACGGATTTGGACAGCCGCTACCTCGATTTCGTCGGTCACTCACTGCTGCTGGCGGTGTTAGCGGCGCTGGTGGTGGTGGCCGTGGCGTTGTTGCTGGGGTATGCGCGCCATGTGCTGCCGCAGCGCAGCACCGTGTTGGCAACGCAGATTGCCACTGTCGGCTATGCCATTCCCGGCACCGTGCTAGCGGTGGGGGTGTTTATTCCGGTGGCGTGGTTGGATAACCAGCTCATCGCGCTGACAGGCTTACAGCAGACGGCGGTGTTGAAAGGCTCAGTTGTGGTGTTGTTGCTGGCGCTGGCCTGCCGCTTTCTCTCGGTGGGTTTGTCGCCCGTGGCTAGTGCATTTCAGCGCATTACTGCGTCACAGATCATGGCGGCGCGTTCGCTCGGCGTGCATGGATTTGCTTTGCTACAGCGGGTTTATTTGCCTCTGTTGCGCGGCGGTCTCACCACCGGATTACTGTTGGTGGTGATTGATGTGTTGAAGGAGATGCCGATCACCTTGATGATGCGGCCTTTCGGCTGGGACACACTCGCGGTGCGTATCTTTGAAATGACATCGGAAGGTGAATGGCAGCGTGCAGCATTGCCGGCGGTATTGCTGGTTGTGGCGGGGTTGCTGCCGGTGCTCATTCTCGACCGCACAGGAGATTCCGCGTTACATGAATAATGGGCAGGCAGAGCCTTGGTTGGCTATTGAAAATCTTACAGTGCGCTACGGGACACACAGCGTTCTGGATGCTGTTTCGTTGGTATTGGCGACCGGTGAAATCGGTTGCTTGCTCGGCGGTTCTGGCACCGGCAAATCGACTTTATTGCGTGCCGTGGCGGGGTTTGAAACACCCGTGAATGGACGCATTGCGCTGGCGGGTCGCACGCTCAGTGGGGATGGCGCTGCCGTGCCCGCGCATCAGCGCGGTGTCGGCATGGTGTTTCAAGATCACGCCCTGTTTCCGCATCTCACCGTTACCGACAACATCGCCTTTGGTTTGCGCAAGGCATCAGCCACGCAGCGACAGCAGCGCGTTGCAGAGCTGTTGGTGATGATCGAACTCAGCGATCTGGCGCAGCGCTTTCCACACGAATTGTCTGGCGGGCAGCAGCAGCGCGTGGCGCTGGCGCGCGCTTTGGCGCCACAGCCTGCGCTGGTGTTGCTCGACGAACCTTTTGCGAGTTTGGATACTGAGTTGCGTCAGCGTTTGGCAATGGATGTGCGCGCTCTGTTGAAAAGCAGCAACACGGCCGCGTTATTGGTGACGCACGATCAGCAGGAAGCTTTTGCGATGGCGGATAAGGTGGGTTTGCTGGCAGAGGGATGCCTGCAGCAGTGGGATACGCCGTACGCCCTGTACCACGAACCCGCTAATCGCGCGGTGGCTGAGTTTGTCGGTGAAGGCGTGTTGTTGCCGGCAGCCGTGTTGAGCGAGCGCTGCTTGCGGATGCCGCTCGGCGAATTTTGCAGCTTGCATAACTTGCCGGTTGTCGAGGGTTGTGTGCTCGATGTCTTAGTGCGCCCCGATGATGTGGTGCACGATGATGCCAGTCCTGTGCGAGCGCAATTGCTGCGCAAGCAGTTTCGCGGTGCTGATTTTTTGTGCGCGTTGCAATTAGATGATGGCAGCGAAGTGCTGTCATTGATACCAAGTCACCATAATCATGCTATCGGTGAATACATCGGCATCCGCGTGGAATTTGATCATTTGATTACTTTTCCACGCACCTGATATTCAACGCAACAACGCAGCCAATTTCTCAATCACGGCGGTGCGTACGCTGGTTTTGCGCCACACCAAACCGATGGTGCGATACGGTGCCGGTTTTTTAAAAGGGATGTAACAAATATCGCGCTCGTCGGGCTGTATGGCGATGTGCGGCATAAAAGTAATACCCGTTCCAGCTTTCACCATTTGGCGCAGCGTTTCTAAACTGGTGGCGCGAAAATCCTGTTCTTCTTCCGAGCCGACCAATTGGCACACCGCCAACGCTTGATCGCGCAAGCAATGCCCCTCTTCCAATAGCAATAATTTCTCGCTACCAATATCGGCTTGTGCAACCTGTTTTTTTTGGGCCAGCGCGTGTGTAGGCGGCGTGGCGAGCAAAAACTCATCGTCAAACAAGGCGCGCACTTCCAGTTGCTCATCGTGAATAGGTAGAGCCAAGAATGCCGCATCCAACTCGCCGCGTTTTAATCGCTCCAGTAACTGCTGCGTTTTTTCTTCAATCAATACCAATTTTAATTGTGGAAGCGCGGCAGTAATTTTGGGAACCAAGCTGGGGAAAATATAGGTGGACAGCGTGGGAAAAGCGCCGAGACGAAATTTTCCCGCCAGAGGGTCTTTGGAACTTTTCGCCACATCGTGCATGGTATCGACTTGATGCAACACCTTGCGCGCCAATGCGACAATTTGCTCGCCCGTTTCGGTGGGGATCACGCGTTTGTTGTTGCGCTCAAACAGCGTGATGCCCAGCGTTTCTTCCAGTTTGCGAATTTGATTCGACAGCGTCGGCTGGCTGACAAAACATTTGTCAGCTGCCTGACTGAAATTGCGCACATCGGCCACTGCTACCAAGTATTGCAAATCGCGCAAGTTCATCGCTGTGCTCCTTTTTTACAAAATTAGTTTACTGGCGAATCATGTGATCAAACGCACCTAGCGCCGCTGTGGCACCCGCTCCCATCGCAATAATGATTTGCTTGAACGGCACCGTGGTCGCATCACCGGCAGCAAACACGCCAGGCATATTGGTGGCGCCGCGTGTGTCGATTTCAATTTCACCGCGCGGGCTGAGTGCAATGGTATCTTTCAGCCAATCGGTGTTCGGCACTAAACCAATCTGCACAAAAATACCTTCCAGATCGACAGTGTGTGTGTCACCGCTGTGGCGATCTTTGTAGGTCAAGCCGTTCACTTTGTTGCCATCGCCTATCACTTCTGTAGTTTGCGCAGAAGTGATAACGGTGACATTCGGCAAGCTGGCGAGTTTTTTCTGCAACACCGCATCGGCGCGCAACTGTGCATCAAATTCCAACACCGTGACATGTGCCACGATGCCCGCCAAATCAATCGCCGCTTCAATGCCGGAATTACCGCCACCGATCACTGCTACGCGTTTGCCTTTGAACAGTGGGCCATCGCAGTGCGGGCAGTAGGCTACGCCGCGCCCACGGTATTCTTTTTCACCTGGCACATTCATTTCGCGCCAACGCGCACCTGTGGCAAGCACCACCGTTTTACTTTTTACCGATGCGCCGCTGGCGAGCTCAATTTCTATCATGCCATTGCTGCTTTTTAATGCGGAAGCGCGTTGTAAATTCATGATGTCCACATCGTAAGCGCGCACATGTTGTTCTAAGGCGGCAGCCATTTTTGGGCCTTCGGTTTCTGGCACAGAAATAAAGTTTTCGATGGCCATGGTGTCCAATACCTGTCCACCAAAACGCTCCGACACCACGCCCGTGCGTATGCCTTTGCGCGCCGCGTAAATGGCAGCTGCTGCACCGGCAGGGCCGCCGCCGACGATCAACATATCAAACGCTTCTTTCGCAGCAATTTTTTCTGCGGCTTTGGCAGCGCTGTTTGCGTCGAGCTTGGCCAACATTTCATCCAATTCGATGCGCCCCTGTCCGAATTGTTCGCCGTTTAAAAACACAGTCGGTACGGCCATGATTTGGCGATTGTTTACTTCGTCTTGAAACAACGCACCGTCGATCATCGTGTGCTTAATACGCGGGTTCAGCACCGCCATGATGTTGAGTGCTTGCACCACTTCTGGGCAGATCTGGCAGCTCAGTGAGATGTAAGTTTCAAACTCGGCATCCATATCCAACGCAGTAATTTGCGCGATCTGCTCGTCGCTGATTTTGGGTGCGCGACCACCGGTTTGCAGCAGGGCGAGAATCAAGGAGGTGAACTCATGGCCGAGCGGAATGCCGGCAAAGCGTATGCGCGGTGCTTCGCCAGGGCGTGCAACGCTGAAGGAAGGTGCGCGCTGCTGGCTATCGTCTTCGCGGAAGCTGATCTTGTCAGAGAGCGCCGCAATCTGTTGCAGCAAATCACGCATCTCTAACGAAGCGTTGCTGGCGTCGGGCGCCATTACTAGTTCAATGGGGTTCTCCAACAGGGCGATGTACTGCTCCAATTGAGCTTTGATGTTGGTGTCGAGCATGGCTGTGTCCTCCGGTGGTATTCAAGGGTGTTCTTGGATGTGGCCACTGTACGGGCTAACTGTAGATTTTCAAAATGGATTGTTTTTATTGATTCAATAGCTGAAGGCTATTATGCCAAAAGATAAATTTGTGAGGCAGGTAGTAGAAGATGGCGGTGCATCGTGGCAGTCTGGCGCTATTCCAAAGGAGGGTGGTGTGATGCCTATGCCAAAAAAAACAGGGATAGCGGTAGGCATGTTAGCCCTTGCCGTGCTGGTGTTTGCTGCTTGGCTGCGCCTGTCACCAGAGTCGGCTGCAGAATCATCACAGGCGGTTTCTTCTGCCGCATCGCATCAAGCATCGAATAGCGTTTCAGCATCCTCCGCAAACTCAGTGCAATCATCTGCTTCGGCAACACCGGCAGCTGCAGGAAACATCTTCTGAGGCTTCTAGCGATGCAGCAATGGTTCGCCCTGAAGATGCCATCGTGGCAGAGCCAGTGGATAACTCTGTTGACGATAACCATGCCGTTACAGATGCGGCAAAACCATCGCCTGAAGTGTTGGCAGGTATTCGTGAAATGAAAAAACCAACAGCGGACGAAGGCAAAGTAACGGTGCACGCCGATGGTTCGCAGTCGGCGTCCCTGGGCAACCGCTACAAATCTGTGCCCGTGGCAACGCGCGACAAAGATGGAAAGTTGCATGTGAATTACCACGGCGAAGAATATATCCAAGAACCAAAACAGAAAGAAAAACACTAACCGTTTAAATTATTTTGGTGTGCATTATGAAAAAGCTATTTCGATCATTCATAGCAACAACCGCAATTTTCTTGGCCGGTATTACTTCTGCGCAAGCGGCGGGCATTGTTTTTATTTTTGGAAATAATGTCACCGCGGAGCGGCAGACCGCGCTGTTGGCGGCAAAAGCAGAAATCGAACAACTGATCAACTTTCGTCAAAATATCAAAGTAAGTGTTTCTTTTGATGATTTGCCTTGTAGCGAATTCAGCGCGGTGTTGGGCAGTGCGGGACCGCAAAATGCGTATCACAGTTTTACTGGGGCGCCACAAAGCAATGTTTGGTATGTGTCGGCACAAGCAGCCGATATTGGTTCTGCCAGTGCTATGGCTGAGTCCAGCCACATCCAAGGACAGTTTAATAATCGCCTCGGACAAAGCGGTTGTTTGACAGGTACAACTTGGTATTTCGGTACGGATCATAACCCCGGCTCGAATCAAGTGGATTTTTTGGGAACTGCTGTGCATGAAATGATGCACGGTTTAGGTTTTCTTTCTTTTATCGGCAGCAATGGTGTATTTAGCAGTGGGCTGATTGATAACTACAGCTCGTTTTTGATGGATGCCAGCACGGGAAAAAGTTGGAAAACTATGACCAACGGCGAACGCGCAGCCTCAATTGTGAGCGACGGTGATCTGGTGTGGACAGGTGCTAAAACATCGGCCATGAGCAGTTTGTTATCAGCAGGTGTGAATGCAGGTCGAGTGCAATTGTTCGCGCCATCGTCTTATCAAGGTGGTTCATCCACGAGTCATTTTGATGATGCGGTGCATTACGACTCTGATGCTGACGAAGTAATGGAGCATCAATACGAATTTCCCAATGAAAGCGTGATGGCATCCGCCGCATTTTGTGACATGGGTTGGTTGTTGCTGCGTGATACTGACGGCGATGGTATTGATGACTGCCAAGACGATGAGCCGCTATCTCCACCGCCGCCGGATACCGATGGCGATGGTGTGAGCGATAACTTGGATGCGTTTCCTAATAACGATGCCGCCGCTGTAGACAGTGACGGCGACAGCATGCCCGATGCGTGGTTGCCAGGAAATCCTTACGGCTGTACGCCCAACGCCGCCACTTGCAACGGTTTAACTTTGGATACGGATAGCGACAATGATGGTGTGGCAGATACAACGGATAATTGCCCGTTAATCGCCAATGCTGATCAAAAAGATTACAACAGCAACGGCCAAGGTGATGCTTGTGATCCGATGCCCATGCCGAATGTCGATGGTCTAGTCACAAAAGATAAAACGGGTACGGTGGTTGCGTTTGCCGGTGATTTTGATGGTGATGGTTATGGCGATTTCGTTGTCGGCACTCCCGGACATGATGTTCCGGCATCACCGCCACTCAAAGCCATTTCTAGCGCGGGCAAAGTAGAAATTATTTCTGGCGCAACAGAGCTGCCGATTTTTCCGTTGACTGGCAGTGTGGCGAAAGATGGTTTTGGTACAGCGGTCGCTGGTAATGCCGATGTAAACGGTGACGGTATTGCAGATGTGGTGGTGGGTGCACCGCTGGCCGATGATGTGGATAACGGTTTAAAAAATGTCGGCATGATCAGCGTTATTTACGGCTGCACTGCGCCGTGCACGGTGCAACATGAAGAGCGTTACGGCACAGAAACCAATGCTATGTTTGGTGCGGCAGTTGCCTTGGGTGATTTTAATGACGATGGCAATGCAGATGTCGCAGTGGGTATTCCCAAAGCGGTGAACGCGCAGGGTGTGAAACCGCTCAAACAAGCGGGCGAAGTGAAAGTGCTGTCGGGTAGTAATTTGGATGCTGTGCCACTGTTAGATGTGTACGGTGAAACCGCCAATGCGCGCGCAGGAACGGCGCTAGCCATGGGCGTTTGGGATACCAACCCTGGTGATGAATTGATGGTGGGCGCACCGAATGATGACGACACAGATGACGGTTTAACCGATGCAGGCAGCGTGCGTGTTTATTCACTGAGTAACGGCACCACGGCAGATTTTTTTGAATACGGCACAGCCGCTAAAGACTATTTTGGTGCGGCCATTGCAGCGGGTGCAGATGTGGACGGTGATGGCCTCAAGGATTGGGTGGTTGGCATGCCGGGTGCAGATGTTTTTGTTAATGGCGTGAAAAAGAAAAACGCGGGCAGTATTCGCATTTTTAGGGGCAGCATAATTAGCCTCCACCCAGAACTGGATCCGCTGCTGGGCGCGGCGACAAACGAAGGCTTGGGTTCTGCACTGGCGTTAGGGGATGTGAACGATAACGGTTTTGCCGACATCGTGGCCGGCACGCCCAAAGCGGCCAACCCTACCGCTGTGCCCAAAGCGATAGCGGCTACCGGCAGAGTGCGTATTTATTTTATGGATGGCAGTTCTTTTCAGGTATTGGGCGAGTCCTTGTACGGTGTGAAAAAAGGTGATTTGTTTGGTGCCTCCGTGAGTGCAGGTGATATTGATGGCGATGGCAAGGCTGACTTGATCATCGGCATCCCAGGTAAAGATGTGCAGAGCGTGAAATTACAAAAAGATGCGGGCGGTGTAACCGTGATCAGCGGAGCAGATTTGTAGTGGCAGTATTGTAGTAAAAGTGTTGTAGCGAGTGCGTTGTTGTATGTTTCTATTAACCAAAAAAAGGAATGAAAAAATGAAAACATTTCAAAAAAATCTGTTGGCTTTTTCTGTGAGTGTTGCCGCTGCTGGCTTTGGCTCGCAGGCTTTGGCAGCTACTACCACATTGGTCAGCATCACACCGCAGAAAATTGTGGGGAATGCGTTGAGTCGCAATGTCAGTTTGTCCAAAAGTGGCGCGCAGTGTGCTTTTGAGTCGGATGCCACCAATCTCACCCTGCAGGATGGCAATGTCGATCGCGATATTTTTATGAAAGTTGGGTCAAAAATTACGCGCGTCAGCGTCAATAGTTTGGGGCAAGAGGCGACAAACTCCGCTGTCAATTGGTATAGCAGTTCCGACGAGGCGGGTAGTTATAACGGCGAAATTTCGTCAGATGGCAAGTTGGTGGTTTTCCAATCCAATGCCGACAATTTAGATTTGTTGACGCAAGACGCTAACAACGACACCAATAACGATACGGAATCGGATATTTTTGTGCGCGATATTGCGAAAAAGAAAACCTATCGCCTCAGCGGCATCATGGATGGTGCAGATGGCACTTTAACTGCTGGGCAGCTGGATGTATTTAATCAACCAGTTAGCACTACCGATGCGCCGTGGAAAATTATGACGCAGTCCAATGATTGGAGTGGCAATCCGGCAATTGCAGGTACGGCTAAACAGGCGTGGGTAGCGTTTGAGTCTTATGCCACCACCTTGTCGCCTTTTGTAACATCTGGCGATGACCATATTTATGTGGTCGATTTAAAAACGAAAAAGATGGAATTGGTTGATGCCCAGCATGATCTCAGCGGTAACCCCACAGTGGAGGGGAATGACAACAGCTCGAGTGTTGCAATTTCTGCCGATGGGCGCTTTGTGGTGTACGAAAGTGATGCATCCAATTTGGTCGCCAGCCCTGTTACTGCAAATGTCACCGATATTTTTATTTACGATCGTAAACGGTTTAAAACCTATCAGTTGAGCGGTACCTTGACGCCAACGGGAACCAATGGTTTTGTTGTGTCAGCAGAAGGGGATAACGACAGCGCAGCACCGAAAATTGCCGGCGATGGCAAGAGCAAAACTAAGAGCTATATGATTGCTTTTGAATCTCGCGCTACCAATATGGATGTCACTGCAGTGCCTGGTGGTGACGCCGGTGCTGATCGCGATGTGTTTGTGGTGGAATTCGCGGCGATTGATCCCAAAGATGTTAATTCGGATTATGATGTCAATTCTCAGCGCCGTATCAGTTCTCCACTAGATACGCTGGGTGTGCCAACGGGAGAATCTAGACGCGCAGGGAATGGTTCGAATTCCACTAGTCGCGCACCAGTTATTGCGGGAACCAATCTGGCGTACAAAGTGGCATTCTATTCTACGGCTGATAATTTACTGGCAGCAGACCCTGTGAATGCTTACTGGAATGAAGACAGCAATGGCACACAGGATATTTATGTGTTCGATAGCAAAACCAATGCATTTTCGCGCGCCAATGTCGATCCAACGGGTCAGCAAGGCACGGCAACTGCAAATAGCCCGGCTATTTCTGGTGATGGGAAAATGGTTGGCTTTGATACAAACGATAGTTACCTAACGCCCATTTCTTTGGGTGCGGGAACGCAAGTGTATACACGCAAGTAATGCAGTGAATGCTGAACAAAAAAACGCCCCAATATTGGGGCGTTTTTTTTTGGTGCCAAGCTAAGAAAAAAACAGCTTAGATTTTGCCTACCAAATCCAGAGAAGGTTTCAGTGTGGCTTCGCCTTCTTTCCATTTGGCTGGGCAGACTTCGCCGTCGTGTGAAGCAACATATTGTGCAGCTTTTACTTTGCGCAGCAATTCAGTGGCGTCACGGCCAATACCCAAGTCGTGGATTTCGCACACTTTAATCACGCCTTCTGGGTTGATCACGAAAGTGCCGCGCAGTGCGAGACCCGCTTCTTCAATCATCACGCCAAAGTTGCGAGTGATCGCGCCAGTTGGATCGCCGATCATCGGGTATTTGATTTTTTTGATCGTGTCAGAAGCGTCATGCCAGGCTTTGTGTGTGAAGTGTGTGTCGGTAGACACAGAATAAATTTCCACGCCAATTTTTTGGTATTCAGCGTAGGTGTCAGCCAAATCGCCCAGTTCGGTGGGGCAAACAAAGGTGAAGTCTGCAGGGTAGAAGCAGACGACAGACCATTTGCCTTTCAAATCGGCGTCAGTCACTTCAACAAATTTACCGTTGTGAAAAGCAGTCGCTTTGAACGGTTTGATAGCGGTGTTAATCAATGAACTCATAAGGTACTCCTTGTAGAGCGGGTGGTTGGGATTGCCACTATAGGCACAGTGGCAGGCTTTGCAAAATGGATAGTTTTTATGGTTTTGATAGCTATTGGCTATTCTTGAACTTCCGCTGTGGGTGGCGGTTCTACGCCGTGAAGCCACTCTTTGGCCAGCGCATAACCCAGAGCTAGCAAGGTGGGGCCGAGAAACACGCCCAATGCACCGAACTGAATAGCGCCGCCCAAAATACCGAGCATGATGAGGATGAAAGGCAAGTTGCTGTTTTGACCAATCAGCAGAGGCTTGATCACATTGTCAGCCGAGCCGGCAATGCCTGCACAGCACACCACCACAAAAATGGCCATGCCGGTTTGATCGTTTTGATACAGCCAAAACGCTGCAGGCCCCCAAATTAAGAAGGATCCAAACGGAACTAGCGACAAGAGAATGGCCAAAAAAGTCAGGCCGGCGGTGGAGGGAATGCCGGCGATCAACAGGGCGATGCCAACTAAAAACCCCTGTGCCAACGCTGTGCCGAGTATGCCGAACACCACACCTTGTATCGTACCGCCCGCCACAGCCAGCAAGTTTTCAGCGCGACGATTGCCGCCGGAAACGCGGCGTACACCGGCTTGTAGCCACTGCGTGACGGAAGGCAGGCCGGCGTAGAAAAACAGCGACACAAAGCAGCTCAGCACCAACATGCCCACACCTTGCCCGGCTACCGCGCCAAATTTAAGCAGGCCTTTCAAGACCACCATCACGGCGTCGTTCACTTGCTGGCGCACAGCGGGATCACCCAGTACCAGCTTTTCCCACCACTCGTGAATCTTGGGGCCTACCCAGCGCATCTCGACCAGCCATTGCGGTAGGGTGGGCATGCCACCCTGCAAGTGTGAGGTGAGACGGATCACATACTCGCTGGTTACGCCGCCAAAGCTGACGACGGCGTACATTAAGGGCAGCACGATCAAGCCAAAAATAGCGAGTACCAGCAGTGAAGCCGAGAGCCAATTGCGCCCGCCAAGTTTGCTATTAATGAACCAATACACATGGCGGGTAGAAAACAAAAATAGCCGCCCACACCAATGCTGAAGAAAACGGCAACAGGATCATGACGCAGCCAGCCACCAGTAAGCCAAGGGCTATCAGCGTATAAAGTGGTTCTAGCAGACGGCGGTCGTACACGGCAATTTCCTTGCGTTTGAGGGGGTAAAGAGTGTGTTTGTGCCCGCATGTTACCATGCGCTCCGCAGCAGAAAACGAGGCCGATAACGATGCAAGCACAGATTCTTACCATGCTCACTTTGCAAGACAGCATGAACTGCAAAGTACACCCGCAGTGGCGCGAGCAGGGCTACGAGTGGTATCGCGCGATCTGGGTAGAGTGTGCGGAATTGATGGATCACTACGGTTGGAAATGGTGGAAAAAACAGCAGCCCGATGTTGAGCAAGTGCAGTTGGAGTTGATCGATATTTTTCACTTTGGTCTGAGCAGCTTGCTGGCAAAAAATATTCCGGTAGAGCAGTTAAGTGTTGAATTGGAAACCGCGTTGCGTGTGCGTTATGAGAAAAAAGAATTTCGTTTGGCGCTGGAAGATTTCGTGCAGCTTACGCTCAATCAGCGCGGGTTTAATGTAGATGCCTTTGTGCAGTTGATGGCGTCAGCAGAGTTAGGTTTTGATGCGCTGTATCGCGGCTATGTTGGTAAAAATGTACTCAATTTTTTTCGCCAAGATAATGGCTATAAGGATGGTAGCTACATCAAAAATTGGGCGGGTCGTGAAGACAACGAGCACTTGGTGGATCTAATGGCTAGCCTTGATGCGGGTAGCCAAAACTTCAAAGACGATTTGTACGCGGGATTGTCGCAGCGCTACCGTGAGTTGGTTGCTGAAGCGTAGAACTTATCGGCGAATAATTAGCGATTGCAGCCAGCGCCACCAGCTATTGCCGCCCAAAACAAATTTGTCGATGTCATCAAATTGTTTGGCCAATGCTTCTGGGTGCGCATAAAACAGCGTGCGTGTGCGAAATTCTGCATTAGTGTCTAGTTCTTTCACGATGCGCGCCGGATTGCCAGCCACGATGACATTGGCAGGTACATCTTTGGTGACGACGCTGCACGCGGCGACAATGCTGTTGTCGCCAATGGTGACGCCTTTTAACACCGTGGCGTGATCGCCCACCCACACATTATTGCCAATATGCACGGGGTAGGCCTGTGCATCGCGTTCGGTGCGATCGTAAATGCCGTGCCAATCGCAGTCCGTCACATACGCGCCATTGGCAAACATACAGCCATCGCCAATTAAAATTTCATCGGATGCTGAAATTCGCACGCCGGGGGAAATCATCACCGCATCGCCGATGCGAATCGTGCCGCTGCCTTGTTCGCGCCCCCACACGCCGATGCGCACACGCTGATCCGCTTCCGCCACGATGGTGGGTGATTCACCGATGTGAATATTGTCGCCAGAAATAACGGTGTACCACGGCTTGGTGATGGTGTGATATTTGCCGAGAGAGGCACATTCAGGGCGCAAAAAATATTCGGCATACCAGTGGCGAAAACGCAGCCAGATTTTTTTAGCGAGATAGGGGCGCAAATCTTGCTTCATGGGTTGTGGATGCCGGCGATGAAGTTAGTCGAGATGCAGTTTAATACGCTGCCCCGGTTTGATTGCGGAATTGTTTTTGCTGAGTGAATTCCAACGCATGATGTCGTTAACACTGACCTTGTATTGGCGTGAAATGGCCATCAGCGTGTCGCCGCTTTTTACGGTGTGGGATGTGGTTTTGCTGCTACTGGTTTTTTTGGCGGTACTTTTAGTCGCTGCGCTAGTAGGTTCATACGATTGCGTGACGCGACTGCGACTCGAGCCGCTGGAAGCCACTTTGTTGGTGCTGGAGTTGGTGCTGGACACAGATATTTTTTGACCTTGGCTGAGCGTCTGCCCTACGCGCAGGTTATTCGCTTTGCGCAGCGCATCGGGCGTGGTGCCAGTTTTTTGCGCAATCGACCACAGCGTATCGCCGGCTTTAACGGTGTAGCTGGAACTTGAGCTGGAATTGGAGCTGCTCCTGCTGTTTAGCGTGCTGTTGCTTTTGCTAACGGAGCTGCTGCTGGGCGAACGGGTTTTGGTGTTGCGAGCAGCTTTATCTTCTAGGGCTTGCACATGAGGGTTGAAGCTGTCGTTGCTGTTGAGGGAGCCTGCGTTAGGCAGCAACTCGTTGCTGTTCATGCTGGCAATGCGTTCTTGCAGGTCGTTGGCTTGGTCGATGGGTACCAGCAAACGGTAGGGGCCGCCTGGCGGTGTTGCCCAGCGGCTGACGCCGGGGTTTAGCAGATGCAACTCATCGCTGTCGATTTTGGCCAAGTCGGCTGCAAAACCGAGGTCAATCTGGCCGCTGAAATGCACTTCGGAGAAATAGGGTAGGTCGGGGATGTAGGCCCAATTAATGCCGAATTTTTCAGGTTGCTTACTGATTTGCGCTAGCGCCAGTAGTTTGGGTACATACGCCCTGGTTTCGGTAGGGACATCAAGACTCCAGTAATCGGTAGGCAGCCCGCGCGCGCGGTTTTGGCAACGGCTTTGTCGATGGTTCCCCAGCCGGCGTTATAAGCGGCCAGTGCTTTAAGCCAGTCGCCATCGTAGTGATTGCGTAAGAAAACCAGATAGTCGAGCGCTTTGTTGGTGGCGGCTGGCACATCGCGGCGCGCGTCATACCACCAGTTCATGTCCATTCCTAGGTGTTTGGCGGTACCGGGAATGAACTGCCACAGCCCTGATGCGTTGCTGGTTGAAACGGCAAAGGGGTTGTAAGCGCTTTCAACAATCGGCAGTAAAGCCAGTTCACCTGGAAGGTTGCGAGCTTCTAACTGGCCAACAACATAGTGCAGATAGCGTGACGAGCGTGCCGATACACGATTCAAATAAGACTGATGGCTGATATACCAGCCGCGCTCGGTGATGATGCGTGGATTGGTCTCGCTGTTCGGCATCTGGTAGCGGTTTACAGCGCGTTGCCACAGGCTTGGCGCTAAGTGTGGGGCTTTGCTCCACTCGGCGCGACATTGTTTGCCATCGCTGCGAATGTTGTAAGAAAACAGTGAAAAGCGAAAAGAGCGATGTTTGGCACCATATGCACCGCGCTCCGACACAGTTTCGCAGCCTGTCAGTACGAGTAAGATGAAGCAAAATAACAGCGTGCGCGTTGGCGTAGCAGTGCGGAAGTTCATCGGATAACCACAGAAAAGGGTCGCCGATTGTCGTTGATTTATATGCAATTTTCTAGCCTGATCTTTATGCGAAGCCTGCGTTAGGACAAGTAGAAGCCTGTGCAAAGCAAGGGCTTTTGGTTACCATACGCGCGGTTACATAACATCATTTTTTCTCCTCTGGAGCCTATGTGTCTGTCACTGCGCTAGACAAGGTAGAAACTCTCGCCCACAACTGGTCTTTCGGTATTTTTCTGCTTGCCATCGTCGCCATTTGCGTACTGATGCTCGGTGTGTCGTGGTTGGTCGGTGGGCGCTATCGCGGTCGTGCAAAGAACGAGCCGTTTGAGTCTGGTGTGGTATCGGTGGGCAATGCCCGCTTGCGTTTCTCGGCCAAGTTTTATCTCACCGCGATGTTCTTTGTTATTTTCGATGTGGAAGCACTCTTTCTTTACGCATGGGCGGTGTCTGTGCGCGAATCGGGATGGCCCGGCTTCATAGAAGCAGCAATTTTTATTCTGGTGCTGCTGGCAGGATTGATCTATGTCTGGCGCATTGGTGCATTGGATTGGGCGCCGGACTCGCGTCGCAAGAAAAATACGCAAAGCAAATAATCAGCCACACTTTTTGACTTGAGGTAAAGATGGATTACACGCTGACCCGCATTGATCCCGACGAACCCGGTCGTTATCCGCCCGTCAATCGCCAGCAAGTGGCGGACCCTCTCGAAGAGCAAGTGCACAAAAATATTTTTCTGGGCAAGTTGGAAAATCTTCTGCACGGCGCGGTGAACTGGGGGCGAAAAAATTCACTCTGGCCTTACAACTTTGGTTTGTCTTGCTGCTATGTCGAAATGGCGACTTCTTTTACCTCGCCACACGATGTGGCGCGCTTTGGCGCCGAGGTTATCCGCGCGTCGCCACGACAAGCGGATTTGATGGTAGTGGCAGGCACTTGCTTCATCAAAATGGCGCCGGTTGTGCAGCGTTTATACGAGCAAATGTTAGAGCCTAAATGGGTGATTTCCATGGGTTCTTGCGCCAATTCTGGCGGCATGTATGACATTTATTCCGTAGTGCAAGGCGTGGATAAGTTTTTGCCGGTGGATGTGTATATCCCAGGTTGCCCGCCGCGCCCAGAGGCGTTTTTGCAGGGTTTGATGCTATTGCAAGATGCCATTGGTAAAGAGCGCAGGCCGTTGTCGTGGGTGGTGGGTGAACAGGGTGTTTACAAAGCCAATATGCCAGCGCAGCGCGATTTGAAACAAGCCGAGCGCAACGCGGTGCAGATTTTGCGCACGCCGGATCAAGTTTAATTTCCGCAAATTATTTTTTTGCAGCTAGAGCCAGTTGGAAGCCATCGCGTGACGCAAGAAACTGACACACAATCTTCAGTAGACGCAGTATCTCAGCCCGCAGGGTTTGAGCATGAAGTCGTGCGTGAGTTATATGCGCAATTTGGCGAAAGTGTGTGTCACTTTCAGCGCACGCGCGATGCGGTACCAACGGTATGGGTGCCGCGTGAACGCTTAAAAGAAGTGTTATTGTTTTTGCGCAACCTGCCACGCCCGTTCGTGATGTTGTACGACTTGTCTGCTATCGACGAACAACTGCGCACGCACCGTCGCGGTCAACCATCTTCAGATTTCACAGTTTTCTATCACTTGCTGTCGATTGAGCGCAATAGCGATGTGCGCATCAAAGTGGCGTTGGCTGCCAGTGATATTCATTTGCCATCCGTGACCGGTATTTGGCCAAACGCCAATTGGTATGAGCGCGAAGTGTGGGATATGTTCGGTATCACCTTCGAAGGTCATCCACATTTGTCGCGTATTTTGATGCCGGCGTATTGGCAAGGGCATCCGCTGCGCAAAAGTTATCCCGCGCGCGCTACTGAATTTGATCCGTTTTATTTAGATGCTGCCAAGCAAGATGCCGAGCAGGAATCCTTGCGTTTCAAGCCTGAAGATTGGGGCATGAAACGCAGCACCAAGAATGAAGATTTTATGTTCCTCAATCTTGGGCCTAACCATCCATCAGCACACGGTGCATTTCGTATTGTGTTGCAGTTGGACGGCGAAGAAATTGTCGATTGCGTACCGGATATTGGCTATCACCATCGCGGTGCAGAAAAAATGGCAGAGCGCCAGAGCTGGCACTCATTTATTCCGTACACCGATCGCATTGATTATCTCGGCGGTGTAATGAACAACCTGCCGTATGTGTTGGCAGTGGAAAAATTAGCAGGCATCAAAGTGCCAGCGCGCGTGGAAGTAATACGCGTGATGATGGCGGAGTTTTTTCGCATCACTTCGCATTTGTTGTTTCTCGGGACTTATGTGCAAGATGTCGGTGGCATGACGCCAATTTTCTTCATGTTTACCGATCGTCAAAAAGCCTACGATGTCATTGAAGCGATTACCGGTTTTCGTATGCACCCAGCGTGGTATCGCATCGGTGGTTTGGCGCATGATTTACCACGCGGTTGGGATGGCAAAGTACGCGAGTTTCTCGACTGGATGCCTAAGCGTTTAGACGAATACGAAAAAGCTGCGTTTAGAAACGGTATTTTGCGTGCGCGTACCATTGGCGTGGCTCAATACAACAGCAAACAGGCTTTGGAGTGGGGTGTAACAGGCTCTGGTTTGCGCGCTACCGGTGTCGATTACGATTTGCGTAAAAAACGCCCGTACTCGGGTTATGAGCAATTTGATTTCGATGTGCCGCTGGCGGCAAATGGCGATGCTTACGATCGCGCCATGGTGCGTTTGGAAGAAATTCGTCAGAGTTTGCGCATCATTCGTCAGTGTTTAGAAAATATGCCGGCTGGCACCTATAAAGCGGATCACCCGTTAACTTGTCCGCCACCAAAAGAGCGCACATTAAAAGATATTGAAACGCTGATCACACACTTCCTCGGTGTTTCGTGGGGGCCGGTGATGCCGTCTGGCGAGAGCAGTCAGATGATAGAGGCGACGAAAGGCATCAACAGTTATTACTTGGTTTCGGATGCCAGCACCATGAGTTATCGCACACGCATACGCACGCCCAGCTTCCCGCACTTGCAACAAATTCCTTCGGTGATTCGCGGTTCGATGATCGCGGATTTGATTGCTTATTTGGCTTCTATTGATTTTGTGATGGCAGATGTCGACCGCTAAACCTACTCCAAGCAAGGCCGTGTTGGCGACAGATCGTCCGCCGCGTTATGCCTTTCACCCTGCAGATCGCGAAGAAATTCTGCACGCTATTCATCACTACGATGATGCGCGCGCCGCTTCCATTGATGCCCTGAAAATTGTGCAAAAGCGCCACGGTTGGGTGCCGGATGAAGCGATTGACGCTATCGCCGGTATTTTGGGTATTCCAGGCTCCGATGTGGAAGGCGTAGCAACTTTTTACAATTTAATTTTTCGTCGTCCGGTCGGTCGTCATGTCATTAAAGTGTGTGACAGCATCGGCTGTTTTCTCACTGGTTATGAAGAATTAACTGCCGAAATTAAAAAACATTTGGCGATTGAGTACGGTCAAACCACGGCCGATGGCCGTTTCACACTGTTGCCGATTTGTTGTTTGGGAAATTGCGATAAAGGCCCGACCTTGATGATCGACAACGATACCCACGGCCCCGTGCGTGTTGCTGATGTGCCTGCGCTGTTGGAGCGTTATGTATGAACGCAAATAAAACTGCGGACACGCATCCGCTGACTTGGCGTTTGGATCATCTGAAAGATCGCGTTTTAGATTTGCCAACTTACGAAAGTTTGGAAGGTTTTGCTGCACTGCGTAAAGTAGTGAAAGAGATGTCGCCGCAAGATCTGCAGCAATTGGTTAAAGACGCCAATTTGCGCGGTCGCGGCGGTGCCGGTTTCCCCGCTGGTATTAAATGGTCGTTAGTGCCGATGGGTGAGGGTGCGCCGAAGCAAAAATATTTGGTGTGCAATGCGGATGAAATGGAGCCAGGCACCTTCAAAGATCGCTTGTTGATGGAGCAATTGCCGCATCAATTAGTTGAAGCGATGATTGTTGTCGGCTACGCACTGCAAGTGTCCAAAGCGTATATTTTTCTGCGCGGTGAATATGTTGTGGCGGCACACAACCTCAATCGTGCGATTGCCGAAGCGAAAGCGGCGGGTTATCTCGGCGATAACATTCTCGGCAGCGGTTGGGGCATGGAATTGTTTGTGCACACCGGCGCGGGCCGCTACATCTGCGGCGAAGAAACTGCGTTGATCAATTCGCTGGAAGGTCGCCGCGCCAACCCGCGTGCCAAGCCACCGTTCCCGCAGGTGTCTGGTCTGTGGGGCAAACCGACAGTCGTTAATAATGTCGAAACACTGAACAATGTGCCGGCGATTGTGTTGCGCGGTGCGGAGTGGTTTAAAAGTTTGTCGCAGGGCAAAAGCCCAGATGCGGGTACGAAGTTGTACGGCATGTCTGGTCGCACTAAACGCACGGGTGTGTGGGAGCTACCTATCGGCACCACAGCGCGCGAAATTTTTGAAGATTACGCCGGCGGCATGCAAGACGGTTTGGATTTGATGTGTTGGCTACCGGGTGGCGCATCGACCGATTTTTTACTGCCGGAACATCTCGATTTAGCCATGGATTTTGACACCATTGGAAAAGCCGGCAGCCGTATGGGTACTGGTCTCATCATGGCAGTAGATAACAAACAAAATATTGTTTCGGTGGTGCGCAATTTAGAGCAATTTTTTGCGCGTGAATCTTGCGGTTGGTGTACGCCGTGTCGCGATGGTTTGCCGTGGACGGTAAAAGTTTTGCAGGCCATTGAAAACGGCGAAGGTTTGGCGGGTGATATTGAAATGTTGGAACAGACCACGCGCTTTTTAGGCCCCGGCAAAACCTTTTGTGCGCATGCACCGGGTGCGATGGAGCCGCTGCAGAGCGCGTTGAAATTCTTTCGTGGTGCGTTTGAGCAGGGCATCAACACCACCACACAAGAACAGCAGGTAGGGTGACAGACAATGGCCACTATTTACGTTGATGGCAAACCGCAAGAAGTAGATGGCGCAGATAATTTGCTGCGTGCCTGTCTGTCGCTCGGCTTGGATGTGCCGTATTTTTGCTGGCACCCTGCGCTGGGTTCCGTCGGTGCTTGTCGTGCCTGCGCTGTTAAGCAGTATGCAAACGCGGATGACAAACGCGGTCGCATTGTGATGTCGTGTATGACGCCATCCACTGACAACACTTATATTTCGATAGATGATGAAGAAGCCAAAGCATTTCGCAAATCGGTAGTGGAATGGTTGATGACCAATCACCCGCACGATTGTCCCGTGTGTGAAGAGGGCGGTCATTGCCATTTGCAAGATATGACCGTGATGACAGGCCACAATCAGCGCCGCTATCGCTTCACAAAACGCACGCATCAAAATCAGGATCTCGGTCCTTTCATTAACCATGAAATGAATCGCTGTATCGCCTGCTATCGCTGTGTGCGCTACTACAAAGATTACGCGGGCGGTGAAGACCTCGGCGTGTACGGTGCGCACGACAATGTGTATTTCGGTCGTGAAACGGACGGCGTTTTTGAAAATGAATTTTCTGGCAATTTGGTAGAAGTGTGTCCAACCGGCGTGTTTACCGATCGCACCCACTCTGAACGCTACAACCGTAAATGGGATATGCAATTTGCGCCGAGTATCTGCCAGCAGTGCAGCGTCGGTTGCAACACCAGCCCGGGCGAGCGCTACGGTGAATTGCGCCGCATCGAAAACCGCTATCACGGTGACATCAACCATTATTTTTTGTGTGATCGCGGGCGCTTTGGTCACGGTTATGTAAACCGCAAAGATAGACCGCGCCAGCCTTGGCAGCGCGTGGGTGATGCCATTAACACGATGGATGTGGATGCGGCGTTAGATGCAACGGCGGATGCGTTGCGCAGTTGTAAACGCGTAATTGGTATTGGCTCGCCGCGCGCCAGCGTGGAAGCAAATTTTGCACTGCGTCAGTGGTTGGGTGAGCAAAACTTTTTCAGTGGCACCAGTGCCGCCAAACAAATTCTGGTGGAGCAAGCTCTAGCTATTTTGCAAAACAGCCCTGTGCGCACGCCATCACTGCGCGAGATGGAACGCGCGGATGCAGTATTCGTGTTGGGTGAAGATGTTACGCAAACCGCACCGCGCATTGCACTGGCGCTGCGTCAAGCCGTAAAGAATAAAGGCTTGCAAATGGCGGCCGATAGCAAGATCGCGGATTGGCAGGCGATCGGTGTAAAAGATATTGCGCAAAATGAAAAAAGCCCGTTATTTATTGCAGCGTTTGCTGAAACGCGTTTGGATGATGTGGCAGAAGCCTGCGTGCAACTCTCCAGTGAAGAGATTGCGCGCTTGGGTTTTGCAGTGGCGCATTGCATAGATGCCAGCGCGCCAGCGGTTAATGATTTAACGGCAGAACAAAAAATATTAGCCGAACAAATTGCAGAGGCATTGTTGGCGGCAGAAAAACCTTTAGTGGTTTCTGGTACCGGTTGTGCGTCCGTAGCCATCATGCAAGCTGCTGCCAATATCGCCGCCGCTTTGCACAACAAAGGTCGCTGTGCGCAACTGGCTTTATGTCAGCCTGAAGTAAACAGCATCGGCGTTGCTATGTTGGGCGGTGATTCGGTAGAAAAAGCGCTCGCTTTATTGGAAAGCGGCGAAGCCGATGGCGTTGTCGTGATTGAAAATGATATTTACCGTCGAGCCGATGTCGAACGAGTTGAAGCGGCATTGGCGAAAGCTAAAGTGTTAGTGGTGATCGATCATCAACAGACGCCGACCATAGCGAAAGCCGATTTTGTATTGCCAGCCAGCAGTTTTGCGGAAGGCGATGGCACGATGATTAACATGGAAGGTCGCGCGCAGTGTTTCTTCCAGTTATACGACCCCGCGTATTACGATCCTGATTGCAAAATTCACGAAAGTTGGCGTTGGGTTTATGCGCTGCAAACATCGGTAGAAAGCAGGGAAGTGTCGTGGACGCACTTTGATGATATTACGCGCATGTGTGCTGCCACCATTCCAGCGCTGTCGCGCATCATGGAAGCCTCACCCGATGCAACATACCGCGTCAAAGGTTTGAAAATTGCGCGTTCACCGCGTCGCTATTCCGGGCGAACGGCAATGCGCGCCAATATTTCTGTGCACGAGCCACGCGCATCACAAGATTCTGATACCGCGCTGTCTTTTTCAATGGAAGGTTATGTGGGGCCAAACGAGCCCGCGCCTTTCATTCCCTTTGCATGGGCACCTGGTTGGAATTCGCCGCAAGCGTGGACCAAGTTTCAAGACGAAGTGGGCGGACATTTGCGCACCGGTGATTCTGGCGTGCGTTTGATTGAGCCAAAATCTGAGGCGCAATCAAAATATTTCACAGAGATACCTGCAGCATTTTCTGTGCGTGACGATGCGCTGCGCGTAGCGCCGTTGTATCACCTGTTTGGTAGTGATGAACTCTCGGCAATGGCACCGGCCACGCAATCTATGGTGGTGCAGGCGTATGTGGCATTGTCGGTGGTAGACGCTGCGCGTTTGAAATTAGCAGAAAATAGTTTGGTGAAAGTTTCACTGGCAAACCGAACTTATTCTCTGCGCTTGCAGATCAGTAAAACGCTGGCAGAGGGGTTAGTTGGTTTGCCCGCCGGTATTCCTGGAATGCCGCCGATATTGGGTCACGCGTACGCGCAACTGGCTACAGGGAGCGGTGCATGAATAGCGTGATAGATGGCTTGTCGTTCGACGACCTCATCACCATTGGTATAACGGTGGTGAAAGCTGTTGTGATTTTGGTGTGCACTTTGGTGGGCGGTGGTTTCTTAAGTTTTGTGGAGCGCCGCGTGTTGGCGCTGTGGCAGGATCGTCACGGTCCGAATCGTGTCGGGCCCTTTGGTTTGTTGCAACTGCCAGCCGATATTGTGAAATTGTTATTCAAAGAAGACTGGACGCCACCATTTGCCGATAAATTAACTTTTTGGCTCGCACCATTTATTGCGATGAGTGCACTGTTGGTATCGGCGGCGATAGTGCCAGTGACAGAAACTTGGGGGGTTGCTGATCTCAATATCGGCATTCTATTTTTTATCGCAATGGCGGGTTTGTCTGTGTATGCCGTGCTGTTTGCGGGCTGGTCATCCAACAGTAAATATTCATTGCTAGGTGGAATGCGTTCTGCTGCGCAAACCGTTAGTTATGAAGTGTTCATGGGGATTTCGGTGATGGGTGTGGTGATGCTCGCCGGTTCTTTCAACATGCGCGACATTGTGGAAGCGCAGCGCGATGGTTGGTTTTTTGTCCCGCAATTCTTTGGCTTTATCACTTTTTTGGTAGCTGGAGTGGCGGTGGCACATAGAACGCCGTTTGATTTGCCAGAGGCGGAATCGGAGTTGGCGGCAGGGTATCACACCGAATATTCCGGTATGAAATGGGTGATGTTTTTCGTCAGTGAATATGTTGGCGTTGTGTTAGTTTCTGCATTGCTCGTCACGCTGTTTTTTGGTGGTTGGCATGAGCCAGCTTTGTTGGGTTTTGATTTGTGGCCGCAATGGTTGTCTTTTATTCCTGGCTTTTTCTGGTTTGCTTGCAAAACAGCGTTTTTCATTATGTTGTTTATTTTGGCGCGCGCTGCATTGCCGCGCCCTCGTTATGATCAAGTGATGGCCGCCGGTTGGAAGTTTTGTTTGCCGTTGACGCTGCTTAACTTGTTGGCGACAGCTGTCGTTGTGTTGTTGCAAAACCCAACAGCAGTAGGGGGTGCGTGATGGCTACTGCTAAACAGATTTTGTGGGGTATTGGCAGTCAACTGCGCAGCTTGTGGATGATATTTTCTCATGCCTGGCGCAAGCGTGACACGCTGCAATACCCAGAAGAAAAAGTGTATTTGCCGCCGCGTTATCGCGGTCGTATTGTGTTGACGCGCGATCCCGATGGCGAAGAGCGCTGTGTGGCGTGTAACTTGTGTGCGGTGGCCTGTCCGGTTGGCTGTATTTCGCTGCAAAAAGCAGAGAAAGAAGACGGCCGCTGGTATGCGGATTTTTTCCGCATCAATTTTTCGCGCTGTATTTTTTGTGGTATGTGTGAAGAGGCTTGTCCAACCACAGCAATCCAATTGACGCCTGATTTTGAAATGGCGGAATACGATCGCCAGAATTTGGTGTACGAGAAAGAACATTTGATGATTTCTGGTGTGGGTAAATATCCGGATTACAATTTTTATCGCATGTCAGGCATGGCAATTGCCGGCAAGCCCAAAGGTGCTGCCAACAATGAAGCGGCGCCGGTCGATGTGAGAGGTTTATTGCCATGAGGTTTACACAATGGTGATTGCATTTTATTTGTCGGCCGTGGTGGCGCTGTTATCCACCATGATGGTAATTAGCACGCGCAAACCGATACACGGCTTGTTGTATTTAGTGGTGTCCTTACTGGCTGTGGCGATGATTTTCTTTGCGGTTGGCGCGCCGTTCGCCGGTGCATTGGAAATTATTGTTTACGCAGGCGCCATCATGGTGCTGTTTGTGTTTGCGGTGATGATGCTCAATCTTGGTGAAAAAGGTTTGAGTCAAGAAAGTGCATGGACGGGGCTGTCGGTATGGATAGGTCCCTCTGTACTCACTGCCATTCTGTTATTGCAGTTGTTGTATGTCATGTTTACGGGTGAATTGCCTGCTGCCGGTTTGCACAGTGTTGATGCCAAACAAGTGGGTATTGCACTGTACGGTCCTTATTTATTGTGCGTTGAATTGGCGTCTATCCTGCTGCTGGCGGCATTAGTGGCGGCCTATCACTTGGGGCGTGCAGATGAAAAAGAGTAATCAACGATGAATGGAATTCCGTTAGAACACGGTTTGATGTTGGCGGCAGTGCTTTTTGCATTAGGACTCACGGGAGTGTTGGTGCGCCGCAATATTTTGTTCGTGTTGATGAGTATTGAAATCATGATGAATGCCGCTGGCTTGGCATTTGTGCTGGCGGCAAGCCGTTGGGGTCAGCCGGATGGTCAGATCATGTTTATCTTGATTCTTACATTGGCTGCAGCAGAAGCTTCTATCGGTCTTGCTATTGTGTTGCGCTTACATCGCCGTTTCCATTCGCTGGATATTGATGCAGCAAGTGAGATGCGCGGATGAGTAGCTCAATGATGACTTGGTTGCCCTTTACTTTTTTGTTTCCGTTATTGGGTTTTGTGCTGTTGGCATTTTCGCGTGGTCGTTTGTCTGAAAATATATCGGCAGTGATTGGCGTGGGCAGTATGGCGTTGTCAGCATTGACAGCAGCGTGCGTGGCGTTTGAGTTCGTAGCGCAGCCTGTGCCTGCTAGCGTTTCGCAGGTGTTGTGGACATGGATGCAGGTGGGTGATTTTGCGCCGCGCATTGCTCTGCATTTGGATGGCTTGTCATTGACGATGTTGTGCGTTGTCACCGGTGTCGGGTTTTTTATCCATTTATTTGCCTCTTGGTATATGCGTGGAGAAGAGGGGTATTCGCGCTTTTTTGCCTACATGAATTTGTTTGTGGCGAGCATGTTGTTTTTGGTGCTGGCCGATAACTTGTTATTCCTGTTTTTGGGTTGGGAAGGCGTGGGTTTGTGCAGTTATTTGTTAATTGGTTTTTATTATAAGCACGCAGCAAACGGCCATGCCGCGATGAAAGCCTTCATCATCACGCGCGTTGGCGATGTATTTATGATGCTGGGTTTGTTGGTTTTGTTTCACGCATTCGGCACGCTGGATATTCAACCGATGTTGAAGGCTATTCCAGAGTATGCAGATCGCGGTGCACTGGCATTGGCAGCGTTGTTGTTGTTGGGTGGTGCTGTCGGTAAATCTGCGCAATTGCCGCTGCAGACTTGGTTGGCCGATGCGATGGCGGGCCCTACACCAGTATCGGCGTTAATTCACGCCGCCACGATGGTGACAGCAGGTGTGTATTTGATTGCGCGCACGCACACTTTGTTTGAGGTGTCGCCGGATGTATTGCTATTGGTCGGAACTACAGGTGCAGTAACTTTGTTGTTGGCAGGCTTTAGCGCGTTGGTGCAAACCGATATCAAACGCATTTTGGCGTATTCCACCATGAGTCAAATCGGTTATATGTTTTTGGCATTGGGTGTGGGTGCGTGGCAAGCGGCGGTATTCCATTTGATGACGCATGCGTTTTTCAAAGCGCTGCTGTTCTTGTCTGCGGGTGCAGTCATTGTTGCCTGTCATCACGAGCAAGATATTTTTCGCATGGGCGGCTTGCGTAAAAAATTGCCACTGGTATACGCCTGTTTTCTGGTGGGCGGTTCCGCTTTGGCGGCATTGCCGTTTGTGACAGCAGGCTTCTATAGCAAAGACGAAATTTTATGGTTGGCGTTTGCCAATGGTCAGCAAGTATTTTTCTATGTGGGATTGTTTGGCGCGTTGCTCACATCCATTTATACCTTCCGTTTGATTTTTATTGTTTTCCACGGCGAAGAAAAAACCAAAGCCCATGCTGGTCACGGTGTTGCGCATGTGCTGCCGTTGGCGGTGTTGTTGCTGTTGTCCACGGCGGTGGGCGCGATGATTCATCCGCCGCTTGCAGGTGTATTACCTGAATCAACAATTGCCGATGAATCAGCCAAGCACTGGGTGGAAATTGTTTCTGCTGCGGTGGCGATAGCTGGTGTCGGCATTGCAGCGTGGCTGTTCTTGCCAGCGCAAAAACCATTGCAAGCACTGTTTGCACAGCATTGGGCGCACGGTGTGCGCTGCCTATGGAAATACGCGTGGGGCTTTGATGTGCTGTACGACAGAATTTTTGTGCGCCCGTATTTGTGGTTGGTGCGCATAAATAGTCGTGATGCTATTGATGTTGTGGTGGAAAGCATCCCCACTTTGATGCGCAAAGGGCATGACGCACTCAGCGTGACAGAAAATGGCTTGGTGCGTTGGTACGCCGCCAGCATTGCAGCAGGCGCAGCAGCGATATTGCTGGTTGTGTTGTGGTTGTGAATTTGAACGGGAATACATAACGACATGAGTATTATTTGGTTAATTTTTATCCCGTTGCTCGGCGGCTTGCTGTGTTGGCAGAGCGAGCGCGTGAGTCGCGCTGCACCGCGTTGGATTGCACTGATCAGCATGCTGCTGATGGGTGCGTTAGGTGTGCATTTTCTAGCGCACGGTGATTACACGCTCGTACCTTCTGCTGACGGAATGGTCGCATGGCAATTTGAGTATCGCGCGCCGTGGATTCCTTCATTGGGTATCAGCTTCCATCTCGGTTTGGATGGTTTGTCCTTGGCCATGATCTTGTTGACGGCTGGCTTGGGTCTTGCAGCAGTTTTGTGTTCATGGCGTGAAATTCAACGCAATGTCGGTTTCTTTTATCTCAACTTGCTGTGGAATCTTGCGGGTGTAGCAGGCGTGTTTTTGGCGCTGGATTTGTTTGTGTTTTTCTTTTTCTGGGAAGTGATGTTGGTTCCCATGTATTTCTTGATTGCGCTGTGGGGGCACAACACGCCGGGCGGCAAAGGCAGAATTCATGCGGCCAACAAGTTTTTTATTTTTACGCAGGCCAGTGGTTTGTTGTTGCTGATAGCCATTATTGGTTTAGTCATCGTGTCTTATCAGCAAACTGGCACGCTGAGTTTTGATTACGACGATTTGCGCAAAACTGTCATGTCGCCACCGGTGGAAATGGCTTTGATGTTGGGCTTCTTTATTGCGTTTGCTGTGAAGATGCCCATCGTGCCATTTCATTCCTGGTTGCCGGATGCGCACGCGCAAGCGCCCACGGCGGGCAGCGTGGATTTGGCTGGCGTGTTGTTAAAGACTGCAGCATTTGGTTTGCTGCGTTATGTGTTGCCTTTGTTTCCCAATGCATCGCAGGAATTTGCGCCGGTGGCGATGAGTTTGGGTGTGTTGGGTATTTTTTACGGTGCAGTTTTAGCATGCGCGCAGCACGATATTAAACGCTTGGTGGCTTACACCAGTATTTCGCACATGGGTTTTGTGGTGTTGGGTATTTATTCGGCCAATATGCTGTCGCTGCAAGGGGTAGTGATTCAGATGTTGGCGCATGGGCTTTCTGCCGGTGCGCTGTTTATTTTGTGCGGTGAAATCTACGAAAGATTGCATACACGCGATTTGCGCATGATGGGCGGATTGTGGTCGCGCATTACATGGTTGCCCGGCTTGTTTATGTTTTTTGTTGCAGCATCGCTCGGCTTGCCAGGTTTGGGCAACTTTGTGGGTGAATTTTTAATTCTGCTCGGCACTTTTAAGTCATCGCCTGTGTTGGCAACGCTGGCGGCGGCGGCTTTGATTTTGGCGGCTGTTTACAGTTTGTTAATGATGCAGCGCTCTTTTTATGGCGCTACACAAACAGAGACAAAACTGGAAGGCTTAACAGTGCGTGAAGTGGTAATGGTGCTGTTGCTAGTGGGTTTTTTATTGTGGTTGGGGATATACCCGCAACCGGTGCTTGATTTAACGCAAGCCAGCATGTTGCCGTTGGTGAGGTAAACGCGATGCCTATCGAAACTGCCAACGCTTCGCTGTCTATGCAGGGTTTGCTGAGTCTGCTCCCTGTTATTTTATGTAGCTTGACGGCTGTGTGCGTCATGTTAGGTATTGCGATTAAACGCAATCATTTTTTCAATGCAACAATTGCTGTGGTTGGGTTGAGTGCATCACTGGTGGCAGTGTGGTGGGTATCACAAAATATGCAGCCGCAAGCGGTAACGGATTTATTTATCGTAGACAGTTTTGCTTGCGTTTATATGGCATTGATTCTGGTAATTACCTTGGCGTGCGTGACGTTGTCTCACGCGTATATGGAAACGCATAGTGGTAATCGCGAAGAGTTTTATTTGCTGTTGGTGTTATCTGCTGTGGGCGCGATGTTGATGGTATGTAGCCGTCATATGGCAGCATTGTTTATCAGCATGGAAATTCTGACTATTCCCTTGTTTGGTTTAGCGGCGTACAGTTTTGCGCGTTCTCGTTCATTGGAAGCTGGCATCAAGTATCTGATTCTGTCGGCTACATCAACAGCCTTTATGTTGTTTGGTATGGCGTTGTTATACGCGCAAACAGGTAGCTTGTCTTATGTCGGTATTCAGTTTGTATTAGCGCAATCTGCATTTATTGAGCCGTTAGCATTGGTCGGTTTTGCAATGATATTTGTCGCTTTTGCATTCAAACTTTCATTCGTGCCGTTTCATTTATGGACACCGGATGTATACGAAGGTGCGCCTGCGCCCGTGTCTGCATTTCTGGCAACTGCCAGCAAAGTAGCTGTGTTCGCCGCGTTCATACGCTTGTTGCAAGATTTTCCGCTGATGTCTTTTGGTCCCATGCACGATGTGTTGGCCGCTATCGCAGGTTTGTCGATTATCGTCGGTAATTTGTTGGCGCTCACACAGAGCAACATCAAACGCATGTTGGGTTATTCCTCGATCGCGCATTTCGGTTATCTGTTAATTGCCGTGGTGTCTGTGCATCGTTTGGAGCAGCCCATCGTCGCGATCTATCTTGTTACTTACGTCATCACTGCGCTGGCAGCTTTCGGTGTGCTGGTGCAAGTCTCCAGCCCGTACCAAGGTGTGGATGCCGACAACCTGCAACATTATCGCGGTCTGTTCTGGAAACGCCCGTATCTCGCTTCGGTGATGACGGTGGCGATGTTATCGATGGCAGGGATTCCGATGACAGCCGGTTTTATCGGTAAGTTTCATATTGTGTTGATCGGTGTGGGCGGTCATTTATGGTGGTTGCTGGCGGCATTGGTGGTCGGCAGTGCGCTGGGGCTTTACTACTATTTGCGTTTGATGATTACCATGTTCCTACTGGAGCCGGGCATGCGTCGCTTTGAAGCGCCTCTCAATTGGGGACATACCACTGGCGGTTTGATGCTGCTGTTGGCGGCGTTGATGATGATCTTGCTGGGCGTGTATCCGGAGCCGCTGTTGCAGACTGTGATGGGAATTGGTACCTGATATCTGATGCTGGACAATAACAAACATGCTGTTTGTATTGATAAAATGGATTTTTTAGTAGGGCAATCTAGTGTTTTTGGAATTAAACGCTGATTTCATTGTCTATATACACTTTAATTGCTTGACGCCTAACAAATACTTGGTCTAGAATTACCAAAATCTACTGCGGTGAAATATTGCCTTGGTAGAAGACTTGCTAATTCCTCATCTTGCTCTAGTTGTAGTCAGAAGAGGGGGGGGGTAAAATTGATCACGCTGGAGTTTTATATGAAGAAAATTACTGGATTAACAATTGGCTTAATGGCTGCTGGTTTCATGCAAATGGGTCATGCTGCTGCTACAGACGTAGATAAAGTCTACACTGCTGCTCCTGCTTCAGCGACAATTACTGTTACTTTTAGCGGTGCATGTAAAGGTAAGCTTGAACTCCCTGTTACTAGTTTAGTGACCGAGACTGGTTTTTCTGAAGAGACCGGCGTGGTTTTTCAGGGTACAAACTACGTTAATATGTATGCATATACAGGGGCTGACAATAATGATTCAGTCTATTTTACTGCGTACAATTCGACTGCGAATGCAACGGATAAATTCACACAATCATTGAAGAAAGAGGTGCTTAAGTGGTCAAGCACAGCTAAGACTGACGTTTATGTAAATTTGCCCAGCAACGCTACATCGCCTACATACAGTGCTATCACTTGTAAAGTTGGCACTTTGGCGCAAGCTTTGACATACAAAGATACAAACGGTGACAATGTAGTTAGTAATGTTTACCTTAACGGTCAAGCTTCTAAACCGTCTTCGGTTTTAAGTCATCAGAATGCTGTGGTAGCAACACCGGCGGCAGCGGATCCAGCTACAACCGTTAATGTACCTGGTACTTACAAGCTGAGTGGAACCGTTAGCGGTTCACTGTATCAGCCAAGTGTCTGTACAACTAAAGCTGATGCCAAGGTTACTGATCCTGAGTATAGCTTGACTTGTAAGCAGCCAGCGGCGATCAAAGTAAAAGTACAAATCAAAGGCAAAGGCGATGATAACACGACTATTACTGGTCCTGTTCTTGTTCCTTAATACATTTTTGATTTGATACCGTAAAAAAAGCACCTTCGGGTGCTTTTTTTTGCCATTTTTTTATCACAGTAACGCTGGCTAATTGCTTGTTTTTGCACCAGCACAGAGCTGCTGTGCGCCATTAGGGTTCCGTTTACGCAGCAAGGCATTATCTGCGCCAGCAATATTTCCCCGCATTATTTTTGTACTAAATTGCAAAATTTCCCGATAAAAACCGTTTTTTCTGCCAAAAAATCTGCTATAAAAATCCTCTTGTGCAATCTGGCACGCTTTCTGCTTCAACCTAACTGTAACCAAAGCTTAACTACAACATATGTAATACGGGCAAACGAGGGATAGGGTGATGACAACTTTCTGGACAGGTTCGGCACTAGTGGCAGATTACGGCAACACCAATGGCCTGCGTGTGCAACCGGGTTACGGCACGCTGAATAACGCGATGAAGAATGCGATGCTGGCGCAGTTTGATGATACGGATGCGTCGGTGTGTGTGGATGAAGAAGATGCCGTGATGCATTGCGGATATCTGGAATGCCATCACGATGTATCTTTGCATGAGTTTGATATGCAACAAATTGAATAAACGTTACTGAAACAGCTTTTACAGGATTGGTTACACTTTTGGAGTGAACTTTACCGGTAGAGGAGGAATGAAAGAGGCGCTTCAGTGCCTCTTTTTTTATGTCAAAACATGAGGCGATGCTGTCAGCTCATGTTGTCCGCACTCCAATACGCTTTCATGCTTTGTACTTTGCCATCGGCATTCAGTTCAAAGACATCAATCGGGCTAATTTTCATGCCGGTCATGACTACGTCAAAACTGAATGCGACTGAGTTTCCGGCGCAGCGTGGTTTGCCGTTCAGTTCCAGTTTCACATTCATATCGAAAGCACTTTTGTAAAACGGTTTGGTGCGCTGGTATGCCGCCAGCATTGCGGCAGGTGCGGCGGCTATTCTGCTGATTGTGTTGTGGTTGTGAATATGAACGGGAATACATGACAACATGAGTATTATCTGGCTAATTTTTATCCCGTTGCTCGGCGGCTTGACGCGCTGCACCGCGTTGGATAGCGCTGCTGAGTATGCTGTTGATGGGCGCGTTGGGCGTGCATTTGCTGGCGCACGGCGATTTTACATTGGCGCCTTCTGCAGATGGCGCAACGGCTTGGCAGGCGGAATATCGTGCGCCGTGGATTCCTTCATTGGGGATCAGCTTTCACCTCGGCTTGGACGGCTTATCGCTCACCATGATTTTGCTGACGGCGGGATTGGGTATTGCTGCGGTTTTGTGTTCGTGGCGCGAAATTCAGCGCAACGTCGGTTTCTTTTATCTCAACTTGTTGTGGAATCTCTCCGGCGTGGCTGGCGTATTTTTGGCGCTGGACTTGTTTGTGTTTTTCTTTTTCTGGGAAGTGATGTTGGTTCCCATGTATTTTTTGATTGCACTGTGGGGGCATAACACGCCGGGTGGTAAAGGCAGAATTCATGCGGCGAATAAGTTTTTTATTTTTACGCAGGCCAGTGGTTTGTTGTTGCTGATTGCGATCATTGGCTTGGTGATTGTGTCGTATCAACAAACCGGCACACTGAGTTTTGATTACGATGTTGTGCGCCATACCGTGATGTCGCCCATTATTGAACTCGGTTTGATGCTCGGCTTTTTTATTGCCTTTGCGGTAAAGATGCCGATAGTGCCGTTTCATTCTTGGCTGCCCGATGCGCACGCGCAAGCACCAACAGCGGGCAGTGTGGATCTGGCGGGCGTACTGTTAAAGACAGCCGCTTTTGGTTTGCTGCGCTATGTGTTGCCAATTTTTCCGAATGCCTCGCAAGAGTTTGCACCTGTGGCGATGACGTTGGGTGTGATTGGTATTTTCTACGGTGCAATGATGGCCTGCGCGCAAAATGACATTAAACGCCTGGTTGCCTACACCAGCATTTCGCACATGGGTTTTGTCGTTTTAGGTATTTACTCGTTCCACTTGTTATCGCTGCAAGGTGTGGTGGTGCAGATGTTGGCGCACGGTATTTCTGCCGGTGCCTTGTTTATTTTGTGCGGTGAAATCTATGAAAGGCTGCATACGCGCGATTTGCGTTTGATGGGCGGTTTGTGGTCGCGCATCACTTGGCTGCCCGGTTTGTTTATGTTTTTTGTGGCAGCCTCCTTGGGTTTGCCCGGCATGGGTAATTTTGTCGGTGAGTTTTTGATTTTACTTGGCACGTTCAAAACATCGCCTGTACTGGCATCACTCGCGGCGGCGGCGTTAATTTTGGCAGCGATATACAGCTTGTTGATGATGCAGCGTTCGTTTTATGGCGCAGCACAGGCCGAAACTAAACTAGAGGGATTAACCGCGCGCGAAGTGGTCATGGTGTTGTTGTTGGTGTTTTTTTTATTGTGGTTGGGTATTTATCCCCAGCCTGTGCTTGATCTGACGCAAGCCAGCATGCTGCCGCTGGTGAGGTAAACGCGATGCCTGTTGAAACTGCCAATGCTTCGCTGTTACTGCACAGTTTACTGAGTTTGCTTCCTGTTATTTTGTGCAGCCTGACAGCTGTCTGTGTGATGCTTGGGATTGCCATCAGGCGCAATTATTTTGTCAACGCCACACTCGCTGTTATCGGGCTGAATGCTTCATTACTGTCTGTGTGGTGGGTGTCGCAAAAGTTACCGCCGCAGGCCGTGACAGATCTGTTTATCGTGGACAGTTTTGCCTGTGTTTATATGGCGCTGATTCTGGTGATTACACTGGCGTGCGTCACCTTGTCACACGCCTACATGGAAACACACAGCGGCAATCGTGAAGAGTTTTATCTGTTGCTGGTGTTGTCGGCTGTCGGTGCGATGCTGATGGTGTGCAGTCGTCACATGGCGGCATTGTTTATCAGCATGGAAATTCTGACGGTTCCCTTGTTTGGTCTGGCTGCTTACAGTTTTGCCCGTTCGCGTTCACTGGAGGCCGGCCTTAAATATCTGGTGTTGTCGGCCACGTCCACCGCCTTCATGTTGTTCGGCATGGCATTGCTGTATGCACAAACAGGCAGCCTTTCCTACACAGGTATTCAATCCGCCTTGGCGCAAACAGCACAAACAGCGCCATTAATGTTGGCGGGATTTGCGATGATTTTTATCGCCTTCGCTTTCAAACTATCTTTTGCACCATTTCATTTGTGGACGCCCGATGTATACGAAGGCGCGCCCGCACCAGTTTCGGCCTTCCTCGCCACGGCAAGTAAAGTGGCAGTGTTCGCCGCGTTTTTGCGTTTATGGCAGTGGATGCCCGCGTTGTCAGATGGCGTGATGAATGATGTGCTGGCGGCGGTTGCTGGTTTATCGATTGTGGTGGGTAATTTATTGGCGCTGACGCAAACCAATATCAAACGCATGTTGGGCTATTCGTCGATTGCGCATTTTGGTTATTTGTTGATCGCGGTAGTGTCTGGCTTAAATATTGAGCGCTCGGCGGTGATGATTTATTTGGTGACCTATGTAGTCACCGTGTTGGCAGCCTTTGGTGTGGTGGTGCAAGTGTCTAGCCCGTATCAAGGTGCCGATGCCGATAACTTGCACAACTATCGCGGTTTGTTTTGGAAGCGTCCGTATCTCGCTTCTGTAATGACGATGGCAATGTTGTCGATGGCGGGCATTCCAATGACGGCTGGTTTTATCGGCAAGTTTTATGTAGTGATGACGGGCGTGGGTGCAAAGCTGTGGTGGCTGTTGGCAGCACTGGTGTTGGGCAGCGCGCTGGGTTTGTATTACTACCTGCGCTTTATGATCACTATGTATTTACTGGAGCCGGGCATGCGCCGTTTTGAGGCACCGCTGAATTGGGGGCGCACTACCGGCGGTTTGGTGTTGTTGTTGGTGGCTGTGTTGGTAATATTGCTCGGTGTGTACCCAGAACCGCTGACCTTTGCGGCGATGAATTTACCCGTGGTTTGAGACAGCTCAAGACAAGAGGGTTATGTTGGGAGTAAAATGATCGCGCTGCCCTTTCGTTTTTTATGTAATGGATGCAGCAACAAAAAAATACTTATTATCTTTCGAGGATTGAACGATGAAAAAAATAATGATTCACAGCGCGCAGTGCGCATTGCTGAGTGCTAGTGTTATTGCTTGTTCCGCACAGGCTGGCAGTTATGATTATGACTACGAAGAAAATAGCCCACAAAAAGCCAGTTTGACGATTACATTGAGTGGTGCCTGCTCTGCCAAAATAGATGTGCCGGTAACCAAGGTTTACTACGGTAACGAGTATTCAGACAACACTACCGCTGGTCAAATAGACAAGGACAGCTCCTACGCTGAATTTAATTTTTATACAAACGATGGCTCCGTTAGCGTAAACGCGTATAACTATGCCGAAAGCGCGGGTGAGAAAGTTACTGAGAAGGTAAAGAGCGGTAAACGCTCGGTGAGTTTTAATATTGTTGGTGGTGGTTACTGGGATGTTCAAGCCTATTTTGATTCATTGGCTGGCGGCGCTTACGACAGCCAAATCAAGTGTAAAGATGGCGGCACTTTGCAACAGCAAATGATGCCATGGTGGGGTCCTTACTATGACGCTCGCGGTAACAAAGTCAGCGGCTCGTTGACGCACAGCAACAGCACGAGTGACCCATCAACAGGCACTTACAAAGTGAAGTTTTCTTCTACGGGAACAATGCAAGTGCCGGGTCAGTGCGCGCTGAAAGGTACATTAGGCAGTGACTACAGCTTTGTTTGTGCGCCTTCAAAGAAAATTACTATCAAGGTAACAGCAACTGCGCAAGGCGATTCTACACTGGTTCTTTAACGGCATAGTTTTGCCAACAAAGGTTGTAAAAATAGAAAGCACCCACTGGGTGCTTTTTTATTGGCCAATGCAAATAGAGATAGAAATTATTCCCAACTCAATGCGCCGCCAGTCTGGTATTCAATCACGCGCGTTTCAAAGAAGTTTTTCTCTTTGCGCAGATCCATGATTTCGCTCATCCACGGAAACGGGTTTTTTACACCGGGGAAGGCTTCTGGCAGGCCGAGCTGCGCTAAACGGCGGTTGGCGATGAAGTGCAAATACTCTTCCATCATAGCGGCGTTCATGCCGAGTACGCCGCGTGGCATGGAGTCGCGTGCGTATTCCACTTCCAACTGCGTGCCTTCCAAAATCATTTGAATGACTTCTTGTTGGAACTCTGCAGTCCACAAGTGTGGGTTTTCCAGTTTGATTTGGTTGATGACATCCACGCCAAAATTCAGGTGCATGGATTCATCGCGCAAAATGTATTGGAACTGTTCGGCCACGCCAGTCATTTTGTTGCGGCGACCCATCGACAAAATTTGTGTGAAGCCGCAGTAGAAGAAAATGCCTTCGGTGACGACATAAAAGCCGATCAAATTGCGCAGCAGTTTTTGATCCAATTCTGGTGTGCCAGTGTGGAAATCGCGATCCGCCAAACCTTGTGTATAGCGCAAGCTCCAAGTGGCTTTTTTGGCGATGGAGGGCAGCTCGCGGTACATATTGAACACTTCGCCTTCATCCATGCCCAGTGATTCAATGCAGTATTGATAGGCGTGCGTGTGAATGGCTTCTTCAAAGGCTTGGCGCAGCAAATACTGGCGACACTCTGGGTTGGTGATATGGCGATAAATACCCAGCACCAAGTTATTCGCCACCAGCGAATCCGCCGTTGAAAAATAACCGAGGCTGCGCATCACAATGCGGCGCTCATCTTCTGAAAGTGCCTCTGGCGTTTTCCATGTTTGCACATCTTTCGCCATGTTGATTTCTTGCGGCATCCAATGGTTTGCACAGCCATCGAGGTATTTTTGCCACGCCCAATCGTATTTGAAAGGCACGAGCTGATTGAGATCCGCGCGGCAGTTGATCATGCGTTTTTCATCAACGGTGATGCGCGCGGCTCCCATTTCCAGTTCTTCTAAACCGGTGGCGGAATCCATGGTGTCGACAGCGTGTTGCGTTCGCGCAATGGCTGCTGCGAGATTGGCGGGAGCGTTTTCCATGCGCACAGGTGCTTGTGCTGGCGCGGCGGGTTGCGCAATCGCTGCAGCAGCGGCTTGTACCACGGGGGCAGGTGTGGCTTCTTCCATAGCCTTGTTGCTGACAGCTGCCGTGGTGGCAACTGGGCTGAGAGTCTCTTCGCTGTAATCATCCCAACTTAACATCGTCTTTCTCCTGATTTTTTTCTGAACTCAATCAAAGTTTCTATTGCTATATCTGAGTGAAAAAATATCGCTGGCGGCCGTGCATTTCCCACCGCACCGCCAACGATTCTCCCCCCAGAGAGAACGGTTACTGACAAGCCTCACAGTCAGGATTGTCGATAGAGCAGGCCTTGGGAACGGGCGCAGCCTGTGGTGCCATGCTGGCAGAGCCACCCGCCGATACCGCATTGAGTGCGCCGGTATTGATGGTGGATTTTTCTGTGGTGGTGGCAGCTAGCGCGCGCAAGTAGTAAGTGGTTTTTAAACCGCGATACCAAGCCATGCGATAAGTGACATCCAGTTTTTTGCCGGACGCACCGGAAATATATAAGTTGAGTGATTGCGCTTGATCGATCCATTTTTGTCGGCGGCTCGCAGCATCCACCAACCAGCGCGGTTCCACTTCAAATGACGTGGCGTACAGCGCTTTCATGTCATCGGGAATGCGATCAATTTTTTGCACGCTGCCTTCGTAATATTTCAGATCGTTCACCATCACGCTGTCCCACAGGTCGCGCGCTTTTAAATCGTGCACCAAGAAGGGATTGACGACAGTAAACTCTCCAGACAAATTCGATTTCACATACAAGTTTTGATAAGTCGGTTCGATGGATTGCGATACACCACAGATGTTGGAAATCGTGGCAGTCGGTGCAATCGCCATTACATTGGAATTGCGCATGCCTTGCGAGCGCACTTTGTTGCGCAGGCTGCTCCAATCCAGTGTTTGACTGCAATCGACTTCAATAAACTCTGCACCGCGCGCTTGCACCAATGTTTCAATGGAATCAATCGGCAGGATGCCTCTTGACCACAGCGAGCCTTCAAAAGTGGAGTAACGGCCGCGCTCCAGCGCGAGGTTGCTGGAGGCTTCAATCGCGTAGTAGCTCACGGCTTCCATCGAGCGATCCGCAAATTCCACGGCGGCATCGGAGCTGTACGGAATACGCATTTTGTACAGCGCATCTTGGAAGCCCATGATGCCCAAGCCCACAGGGCGATGGCGCAAGTTAGAAGTGCGTGCCGCTTCGACAGAGTAGTAGTTAATATCGATGACATTGTCGAGCATGCGCACGGCAGTTTTAATCGTCTTCGCCAGTTTCTCTGTGTTGAGTTTGCCGTTTTCAATGTGTTGCAACAAATTGATAGAACCCAAGTTGCACACAGCAATTTCTTCATTGGCTTTGGTGTTCAGTGTAATTTCTGTGCACAGGTTCGAGCTGTGTACCACGCCGACATGTTGTTGCGGGCTGCGCAGGTTGCACGCGTCTTTGAAGGTGATCCAAGGGTGACCGGTTTCAAACAACATGCCCAACATTTTGCGCCAGAGATCTGCAGCGCGTACGCGTTTGAACAGGCGGATTTTTCCTTCGCGCGCGAGTTGTTCGTAGTGCTCGTAGCGCTGTTCAAATGCTGTGCCGTATAAGTCGTGCAAATCGGGTGTTTCGCTCGGTGTAAACAGTGTTCATTCACCATCGGTGAATACGCGTTTCATGAACAAATCTGGCACCCAGTTGGCAGTGTTCATGTCGTGCGTGCGGCGGCGATCGTCGCCAGTGTTTTTGCGCAATTCAATAAATTCTTCGACATCAATGTGCCAAGTTTCGAGATATGCACACACCGCGCCTTTGCGCTTGCCACCTTGGTTCACAGCCACAGCGGTATCGTTTGCGACTTTTAAAAATGGAACAACGCCTTGTGATTTGCCGTTAGTGCCTTTGATGTACGAGCCGAGTGCGCGCACCGGTGTCCAGTCATTGCCGAGACCGCCTGCCCATTTAGATAACATGGCGTTGTCTTGGATTGCGCCGTAAATGCCGTGCAAATCATCAGGCACAGTGGTGAGGTAGCAAGAAGAAAGCTGTGGACGCAGCGTGCCGGCGTTGAACAGCGTGGGCGTAGAGGCCATGTAATCGAATGAAGAAAGCAATTCATAGAATTCAATGGCGCGTTCTTCTTTGTTCGCTTCCGCTGCTGCCAAACCCATCGCGACACGCATGAAGAAAACTTGCGGCAATTCAAAACGAATATCGTCTTCGGTGTGAATAAAGTAGCGGTCGTACAGCGTTTGCAACCCCAAATAATTGAACTGCATATCGCGTTTGGCATCTAAAGCGCGACCGAGTTTTTCCATGTCGTATTGCGCCAGATGTGGCGCCACCAATTCCAGTTCAATTGCTTTGTGGATGTAAGCAGGCAGTGCGCGTGGATACAGCGCCGCCATTTCACTCTGCGTGGCCTGCTGTGCGAGGCCGAGAAATGACAGCGCTTCGGCACGCAGTTGATCCATCAATAAACGCGCAGTGGCGTAAGAATAATTTGGCTCTTTTTCAACCAAAGCGCGCGCAGTAATCACCAGTGAGGTGTTGACATCGTCGTGCGAAACACCGTCGTACAAATTGCGCATTGCTTCTTCAATGATGGTGTTGGCATCAACGCCTTCTAATTCCACACAGGCTTCACGCACGATGGTTTCTAAGCGACCAACATCCAATGGCTGTTTGGAGCCATCTGCCAAAGTCACATTGATAGAAGGGTGTGCTTTTTGTGCCGGTTGTTTGGCGGCGCGCAGGCGGGCGTGTTCTTCGCGGTATAAAACATAATCGCGTGCAACTTTTTGCTCGCCGTTGCGCATCAGCGCCAGCTCGGCTTGGTCTTGAATGTCTTCGATATGCACCGTGCCACCTGAAGGCATGCGGCGGCGGAAGGTTTGATCAATCTGCTGTGTCAGGTTGGCCACTGTCTCGTGGATGCGCGAGGACGCGGCCGCCGTGCCGCCTTCAACGGCGAGAAAGGCTTTGGTGAGTGCCACGGCGATCTTGCTGCTGTCATAGGGGACAACCGTGCCGTTGCGCTTGATAACGCGCAGTTGCCCAGGGGCAGTGGCGGCGATACTGGTGGGTTCATCAGCAAAAGCAGCGGGTGAAGTGGTGGTTAGTGCGGGTTCTTGTGCGTGTGTGATTTCAGTCTGCATGGCGGCCTCTTGATCTCTCTTATTATGTAAGGTGCCGTCGTGGCACCTGCTTCCGTTATGAGGGCTAGTTCACATAAAACCCTATATATTGGGTTTTTGAACTGGCGAGCTACAAGATAATGCGCTTTTTGCTCGATAGCAAGGGATATCTGGGCGGAAAATCTGTGGATAAGATGTGCTTGGTCAAAGAGCCGTCGGCTTGGATATAAAAAGCCTTCAGCTTGGATATGGGGATGTGTTGTCAATCGTGATTGACTTTACTGGCTGTGCTGGCAAAATCGTCAGCCTCGCACTGGGGAGCGGTCATCGCAGGTCAAATCCTGATGATCGCCCTGTCAGATAAATCATCTGCTTCCCGGTCTTTATGTGCATATCCAGTGCACGCTTCCCGCGTCTGGCAAGGGCCTTATCCGGCTTGTGCCCCGTGGCTTTGAAGGCAGAGTGTGCGCACTCTGGTTCTCGATACAGCCTAAGGTCGCCTTGCATGCTTTTGATGCCCGTTGGTGCCGCGGCAAGAAACTAATTGGAAAAGACATGACTGAACGCAAAACAGAATTGTTATCTGGCGGAGAGATGTTGATTCGCGCGCTGCACGACGAAGGCGTGGAATATGTTTTCGGCTACCCGGGCGGCGCGGCATTGCATATTTACGATGCCATCTTTCAGCAAAAAGATGTCCAGCATATTTTGGTGCGCCACGAACAGGCGGCCACACACGCAGCCGATGGCTACGCCCGCGCCACCGGCAAGGTGGGCGTGGTGTTGGTGACTTCTGGTCCAGGCGCTACCAATGCTATTACTGGCATTGCCACTGCGTATATGGATTCGATTCCTATGGTGGTGATTTCCGGTCAAGTACAAAGCCATTTGATTGGCGGTGACGCGTTTCAAGAAACGGACATGATCGGCGTGTCGCGCCCCATCGTAAAACACAGTTTTATGGTGAAAGATCCGGCGGAGATTCCAGAGATTATTCGCAAGGCGTTTTACATCGCCAGCACGGGTCGTCCTGGTCCTGTGGTGGTTGATATTCCGAAGGACAAAACGCATCCGCATCTGAAATTTGAATACAAATTTCCGGAAAAAGTGAAGCTGCGCGCGTACCAGCCTCCAGGTCGCGGCCACACCGGTCAAATTAAAAAAGCGGTGCAAGTATTGTTGGAAGCGCGTCGTCCCGTTATTTATGCCGGCGGTGGCGTCGTGCAGGGTGATAGCGCGCAACTGTTGACGCAATTGGCGCAGCAACTGGGTTATCCCGTCACCAATACTTTGATGGGTTTGGGTGGTTACCCGGGCTCTGACAAACAGTATCTCGGTATGCTGGGCATGCACGGTAATTACGAAGCCAATATGGCGATGCACCACGCCGATGTTATTTTGGCAGTAGGTGCACGCTTTGATGATCGTGTTACCAACACGCCGTCTAAATTTTGCCCCGATGCGAAAATTATTCATATTGATGTTGATCCGGCGGCGATTTCAAAAACTGTGCATGCAGATATTCCTATCGTTGGCATGGCAGATTCTGTGCTGCGCGATATGCTGGACATCATCAAAGAAAGCAAAGAAAAGCCAGATGCCGTTGCACTGAAAGATTGGTGGAAGCGCATTGAGGTGTGGCGTGAAGAATACGGTTTGTATACACAGCCGCGTTACGCGCCATCTGGTGGCACGCTGATTAAGCCGCAAGATGTAATTAAAATGTTGCACAAAGTGACGAAAGGCGATGCCTATATCACTTCGGATGTCGGTCAGCATCAGATGTTTGCCGCGCAATATTATTTGTTTGATAAACCGCGTCGTTGGATCAATTCTGGCGGTCTCGGCACAATGGGTTTTGGTTTGCCGGCAGCGATGGGCGTGCAGATGGCGTTTCCAGACGCTACGGTTGCCTGCGTCACTGGTGAAGGCAGTATTCAAATGTGCATTCAAGAGTTGTCTACCTGTACGCAATACCATTTGCCGGTAAAAATCATCAATCTCAACAACCAAGCGTTGGGCATGGTGAAGCAGTGGCAAGATATGCAGTACGAAGGCCGTCACTCGCAAAGTTTGTACGAAGATTCGTTGCCGGATTTCATTAAGTTGATGGATGCATACGGTCATGTTGGTATCAAAGTAACACGCTACGAAGATTTAGAAGCGGCGATGGAACAGTGCTTTGCCATGAAAGATCGCGTGGTGTTTATGGATATTTATGTGGATAGCACCGAGCATGTGTACCCGATGCAAATTGCGCCGAATGGTTCGATGCGCGATATGTTGTTGAGCAAGATGGAGCGCACCTGATGAGACGCATTATTTCTGTATTGCTGGAAAATGAGCCGGGTTCTTTGTCGCGTGTGGTGGGCCTGTTCTCGCAGCGCGGTTACAACATCGAAACGCTGACCGTGGCGCCGACGGAAGATCCCACTTTGTCGCGCCTGACTTTGACGACGATTGGTGATGAAAATGTGATTGAGCAGATCACCAAGCATCTGAATAAATTGGTGGATGTGGTGAAGTTGGTTGATCTCACCGAAGGCGCACACATCGAGCGTGAGATCATGTTGATCAAAGTGCGTGCTGGCGGCGCGCAGCGCGCAGAAATTAAACGCTGCGTTGATATCTTTCGCGGGCAAATTGTGGATGTCACTAGCGCGATTTATACCATCCAGTTGGTGGGTTCTAGCGCGAAGTTGGATGCATTTTTGGAAGCGGTTGGTGATGCAGCTATTCTGGAAGTGGTGCGCAGCGGTGTTTCCGGTATCGCACGCGGTGAAAAAGTATTAGGGCTCTAATTTTTATTTAACTGGCACAAGCCAAAACTCACGAGGTAAACCATGCAAATCTATTACGACAAAGACGCTGACATTTCTATCATTCGCGGTAAAAAAGTAGCGATTATCGGTTTTGGTTCTCAGGGCCATGCGCATGCAGGCAATTTGAAAGATTCTGGCGTAGATGTGGTAGTGGCTTTGCGTCCAAACTCACCTACTGCCCAAAAAGCAGAAGCAGCGGGCTTGGCGGTTAAATCCGTGCCGGAGGCTGTCAAGTGGGCTGATTTGGTGATGGTGTTGACGCCTGATGAGTTTCAATCACAGTTGTACAAAAGTGAAATCGAACCCAATTTGAAGCAGGGTGCAACGCTGGCGTTCGCACACGGTTTTGCCATTCACTACAACCAAGTCGTGCCGCGCGCTGATTTGGATGTCATCATGATCGCACCCAAAGCGCCTGGCCACACCGTGCGCAATGAGTTTGTAAAAGGCGGCGGTATTCCTGATCTCGTTGCAATTTATCAGAACGCATCGGGTAAGGCGAAAGAAGTTGCATTGTCTTATGCCTCTGCTATTGGCGGTGGCCGTACCGGTATTATCGAAACCACTTTCAAAGATGAAACCGAAACCGATTTGTTCGGTGAGCAAGCGGTTCTGTGTGGTGGCGCGGTTGAGCTGGTCAAGATGGGCTTTGAAACGCTTGTTGAAGCGGGTTACGCGCCAGAGATGGCTTATTTTGAATGCTTGCATGAATTGAAGCTGATTGTTGATTTGATGTACGAAGGTGGCATCGCCAACATGAATTATTCAATTTCAAACAATGCTGAGTACGGCGAATATGTAACGGGTCCTCGTGTTATCAACGAAGAGTCGCGCAAAGCCATGCGCCAAGCGTTGAAAGACATCCAGAATGGCGAGTACGCCAAGAAATTTATTCTGGAAGGTGCAACCAACTACCCATCCATGACGGCGTATCGTCGCAACAATGCAGCGCACCCAATTGAAGTGGTGGGTACTAAACTGCGTTCAATGATGCCTTGGATCAAGAAAATTGTAGACAAGAGCAAAAATTGATAGCTGTTGAAGCGAAGCGCGGCTTAGGCCGCGTTTTGTTTTTGTAGCGTATTTTTTTAAAAGTTTAGAAAGGTAGTCCGTATGTCAAAGGATCAGCAGAATTCAGCCGGTATCGCCGAAGAAGATGGTGGTGTGCTTCCTGTGGGTGAGCATGTGGAAGAAGTTGCGGGTGCCGATGGAAAAAAAGTTCGCCATCGCGGCATTTATTTGCTGCCAAATTTGTTCACTACAATGGCTCTCTTTTGTGGTTATTACGCGGTGATTGCCGGTATGCAGCATCGTTTTGATAACGCAGCTATCGCCATTTTTGTCGCAATGATTTTTGACGGCTTGGATGGGCGCGTTGCGCGTCTCACCAATACGCAAAGCGCATTTGGTGTGCAGTACGACAGTCTGTCTGACATGGTGTCTTTCGGTGTGGCGCCCGGTTTGGTGATGTTTAACTGGGCGCTGGTGAATGTAGGTAAATTTGGCTGGTCGGCAGCATTTTTGTATTGCGCATGTGCGGCTTTGCGCCTTGCTCGGTTTAATACACAGGTTGAGACGGCGGATAAGCGCTACTTCACAGGCTTGGCCAGTCCGGCTGCTGCTGCCGTTATAGCGGGAACTGTGTGGTTGGGTAGCAATACGCAGATTGAGCCGGGCTTAGTGCCTGTTTTGTTAACAGTGTTGACTGCAGTGACCGGGCTATTGATGGTGACTAATCTGCGTTACTACAGTTTTAAAGGAATTGATTTCAAAGGTCGCGTGCCTTTGGTGTATTTATTGGCGGTTCCTTTGATCATTATGGTGTTGGCTTGGCACACTGAGCTGATGGTGTTGAGTTTGGCGGTAATCTACGCGCTATCTGGCCCTGTTTTGCATTGGCGTACACGCAAGCAAGTAGCCGCAGAAGTGAATAGCAGCCTAGAATCAAATCAGTAAATAAATGTAAAAAAGCGCACTTAAATGTTGCAACGATTTTTTAGTTGCCTATAATGCGCGTCCGCACTGAGCGAGCCTCAGGCGGGTTGGTTAACAAGATATCAGACAATGCGTGTGGGTACTTGTATTGGAAGCAGTATTATCAATACAAGACCTGACAATTCATATTGTGAAAGTTGAAGTATTGAGCCGAGTTTTGGATGGTTAGCGGGTAACTGCGAAATCATCCGCTCTTGTCTTTTGACAGAGTTAAAAGATTGAACTGAAGAGTTTGATCATGGCTCAGATTGAACGCTGGCGGCAGGCCTAACACATGCAAGTCGAGCGGATGAAGGGGGCTTGCTCCTGGATTCAGCGGCGGACGGGTGAGTAATGCCTAGGAATCTACCTAGTAGTGGGGGATAACGTTTCGAAAGGAACGCTAATACCGCATACGTTCTGAGGAAGAAAGCAGGGGATCGTAAGACCTTGCGCTATTAGATGAGCTTGCGTCCGATTAGCTAGTTGGTGGGGTAAAGGCCTACCAAGGCGACGATCGGTAACTGGTCTGAGAGGATGATCAGTCACACTGGAACTGAGACACGGTCCAGACTCCTACAGGGAGGCAGCAGTGGGGAATATTGGACAATGGGGGCAACCCTGATCCAGCCATGCCGCGTGTGTGAAGAAGGCCTTCGGGTTGTAAAGCACTTTAAGCGGGGAGGAAGGCCTGATGGCTAATATCCATCGGGATTGACGTTACCCGCAGAATAAGCACCGGCAAACTTCGTGCCAGCAGCCGCGGTAATACGAAGGGTGCGAGCGTTAATCGGAATTACTGGGCGTAAAGCGCGCGTAGGTGGTTAAGTAAGCGATCTGTGAAAGCCCCGGGCTTAACCTGGGAACTGCAGGTCGAACTGCTTGGCTAGAGTATGGTAGAGGGGTGTGGAATTTCCTGTGTAGCGGTGAAATGCGTAGATATAGGAAGGAACATCAGTGGCGAAGGCGACACCCTGGACCGATACTGACACTGAGGCGCGAAAGCGTGGGTAGCGAACAGGATTAGATACCCTGGTAGTCCACGCCGTAAACGATGTCTGCTAGCCGTTGGGGGGCTTGTCCCTTCAGTGGCGGAGCTAACGCGATAAGCAGACCGCCTGGGGAGTACGGCCGCAAGGTTAAAACTCAAATGAATTGACGGGGGCCCGCACAAGCGGTGGAGTATGTGGTTTAATTCGACGCAACGCGAAAAACCTTACCCGGTCTTGACATCCTGGGAACCCTTTAGAGATAGAGGGGTGCCGCAAGGAGCCCAGAGACAGGTGCTGCATGGCTGTCGTCAGCTCGTGTCGTGAGATGTTGGGTTAAGTCCCGCAACGAGCGCAACCCCTGTCCTTAGTTGCCAGCATTCAGTTGGGCACTCTAGGGAGACTGCCGGTGACAAACCGGAGGAAGGTGGGGATGACGTCAAGTCATCATGGCCCTTACGACCGGGGCTACACACGTACTACAATGGAACGCACAGAGGGTTGCAATACCGCGAGGTGGAGCTAATCCCATAAAACGTTTCGTAGTCCGGATCGGAGTCTGCAACTCGACTCCGTGAAGTCGGAATCGCTAGTAATCGCGAATCAGCATGTCGCGGTGAATACGTTCCCGGGCCTTGTACACACCGCCCGTCACACCATGGGAGTTTACTGCACCAGAAGCCGGTAGCCTAACCGCAAGGAGGGCGCCGTCCACGGTGTGGTCGATGACTGGGGTGAAGTCGTAACAAGGTAGCCGTAGGGGAACCTGCGGCTGGATCACCTCCTTAAACGAACGCTGCCCAAACGAGTACTCACACTCATTGTCTGATAGTGAACGCACACAGCGAACATGCCCGCGGGTGAAGAGTCGGCAGATTATCGCCGCTTGGGCGCAGGCAATGGATACAGGCCTGTAGCTCAGTTGGTTAGAGCGCACCCCTGATAAGGGTGAGGTCGGCAGTTCGAGTCTGCCCTGGCCTACCACTCTTTGTGAGGAGACAAGGGGCTATAGCTCAGCTGGGAGAGCGCCTGCTTTGCACGCAGGAGGTCAGCGGTTCGATCCCGCTTAGCTCCACCATTGTTGCTGTGTGATCTGAGAGAAATCAGAACGGAGTGATGAGTGTCATCACTGTTTTCTGGTTTTTGCGCCAGATGTTCTTTAAAAGATAGAAACTGTAGTAATAAGTATGCTGAATCAAGCGCATGCTGTTGTGTCGCCTAGACGCAACGGCTGCAATCCGGCGAAAAAAGCAGAGACAGCCAGTCGATTGTTTCTGTTCCAGTCGTTTGTCTTATATGGTCAAGCGACTAAGCGCATACGGTGGATGCCTTGGCAACGAGAGGCGAAGAAAGACGTTGGAGCCTGCGATAAGCTTCGGGGAGGTGGCAACCGACCTTTGATCCGGAGATCTCTGAATGGGGAAACCCACCTGTCATAAGGCAGGTATCCTGCACTGAATCCATAGGTGCAGGAGGCGAACCAGGGGAACTGAAACATCTAAGTACCCTGAGGAAAAGAAATCAACCGAGATTCCCTTAGTAGCGGCGAGCGAACGGGGACCAGCCCTTAAGCACAGTGAGTTCTAGTGGAATGCTCTGGAAAGTGCAGCCGTAGAAAGTGATAGCCTTGTACACGAAAGGGCTCATTGTGTGAAATCGAGTAGGACGGGACACGTGTTATCCTGTCTGAATATGGGGGGACCATCCTCCAAGGCTAAATACTCCTCGTTGACCGATAGTGAACCAGTACCGTGAGGAAAGGCGAAAAGAACCGCGGTGAGCGGAGTGAAATAGACCTGAAACCGAATGCTTACAAGCAGTAGGAGCCCTTCGGGGTGACTGCGTACCTTTTGTATAATGGGTCAGCGACTTACTGTCAGTGGCAAGCTTAACCGTATAGGGGAGGCGTAGCGAAAGCGAGTCTTAATAGGGCGTTTTAGTCGCTGGGAGTAGACCCGAAACCGGGCGATCTAGCCATGGGCAGGGGTGAAGGTTAGGTAACACTGACTGGAGGCCCGAACCGGGATCTGTTGAAAAAGATTCGGATGACCTGTGGTTAGGAGTGAAAGGCTAATCAAGCTCGGAGATAGCTGGTTCTCCTCGAAAGCTATTTAGGTAGCGCCTCGGACGAATACCACTGGGGTAGAGCACTGTTAAGGCTAGGGGGTCATCGCGACTTACCAACCCTTTGCAAACTCCGAATACCAGTGAGTACTATCCGGGAGGCACACGGCGGGTGCTAACGTCCGTCGTGAAAGGAAACAACCCAGACCGCCAGCTAAGGTCCCCAATCATGGCTAAGTGGGAAACGATGTGGGAAGGCATAGACAGCTAGGAGGTTGGCTTAGAAGCAGCCATCCTTTAAAGAAAGCGTAATAGCTCACTAGTCGAGTCGGCCTGCGCGGAAGATCCAACGGGGCTCAAGCCATGAACCGAAGCTGCGGATGCATCTTATGATGCGTGGTAGAGGAGCGTTCTGTACGCCTGTGAAGCTCGATTGAGAAGTCGGGTGGAGGTATCAGAAGTGCGAATGCTGACATAAGTAACGACAAGGGGAGTGAAAAACTCCCCCGCCGGAAGACCAAGGGTTCCTGTCCAACGCTAATCGGGACAGGGTTAGTCGGCCCCCTAAGGCGAGGGCGAAAGCCGTAGTCGATGGGAAACAGGTTAATATTCCTGTACTTTTGGTACTGCGATGAGGGGACGGAGAAGGCTAGGCCAGCGCGGCGTTGGTTGTCCGCGTTTAAGGTGGTAGGCTGAGATCTTAGGCAAATCCGGGATCTTAAGGCCGAGAACTGATGACGAGTGCCCATGTGGCGCGAAGTGGTTGATGCCATGCTTCCAGGAAAAGCCTCTAAGCTTCAGGTATCAAGAAACCGTACTCGAAACCGACACAGGTGGTCAGGTAGAGAATACCAAGGCGCTTGAGAGAACTCGGGTGAAGGAACTAGGCAAATTGACACCGTAACTTCGGGAGAAGGTGCGCTCTTTGACGTGAAGGACTTGCTCCGTAAGCGTTGGGGAGTCGAAGTGACCAGGCCGCTGCAACTGTTTATCAAAAACACAGCACTCTGCAAACACGAAAGTGGACGTATAGGGTGTGACGCCTGCCCGGTGCCGGAAGGTTAATTGATGGGGTTAGCGCAAGCGAAGCTCTTGATCGAAGCCCCGGTAAACGGCGGCCGTAACTATAACGGTCCTAAGGTAGCGAAATTCCTTGTCGGGTAAGTTCCGACCTGCACGAATGGCGTAATGATGGCGGCGCTGTCTCCACCCGAGACTCAGTGAAATTGAAATCGCTGTGAAGATGCAGTGTACCCGCGGCAAGACGGAAAGACCCCGTGAACCTTTACTATAGCTTGGCACTGGACTCTGACACTATCTGTGTAGGATAGGTGGGAGACTTTGAAGCGTGGTCGCTAGACTGCGTGGAGTCGACCTTGAAATACCACCCTGGTGGTGTTGGGGTTCTAACGCTGACCCGTTATCCGGGTTGCGGACAGTGTCTGGTGGGTAGTTTGACTGGGGCGGTCTCCTCCCAAAGAGTAACGGAGGAGCACGAAGGTACCCTCAGCATGGTCGGAAATCATGCAATGAGCGCAATGGTAGAAGGGTGCTTAACTGCGAGACCCACAAGTCGAGCAGGTACGAAAGTAGGTCATAGTGATCCGGTGGCTCTGTATGGAAGGGCCATCGCTCAACGGATAAAAGGTACTCCGGGGATAACAGGCTGATTCCGCCCAAGAGTTCACATCGACGGCGGAGTTTGGCACCTCGATGTCGGCTCATCACATCCTGGGGCTGAAGTCGGTCCCAAGGGTATGGCTGTTCGCCATTTAAAGTGGTACGCGAGCTGGGTTCAGAACGTCGTGAGACAGTTCGGTCCCTATCTGTCGTGGGCGTTGGAGATTTGAGAAGAGTTGCTCCTAGTACGAGAGGACCGGAGTGAACGCACCTCTGGTGTTCGGGTTGTCACGCCAGTGGCATTGCCCGGTAGCTATGTGCGGACGGGATAACCGCTGAAAGCATCTAAGCGGGAAGCCTCCTTCAAGATGAGATCTCCCTGGGGAGTCAATCCCCCTGAAGGGTCGTCGAAGACTACGACGTTGATAGGTGGGGTGTGTAAGCGCTGCGAGGCGTTGAGCTAACCCATACTAATTACCCGTGAGGCTTGACCATATAATAGAAATGACTGGAAATACGCGGATTGCGTTGCTTGATCGGCATACAAACACTACAGTATCTATCGCTTTATTCGGGTCACTCGTGGCGCTCCCCAGGGAGATAAGCCCACGATACCCAAACGAATTGCCTGATGACAATAGAGATCTGGAACCACCTGACCCCATGCCGAACTCAGAAGTGAAACAGATCATCGCCAATGGTAGTGTGGCGCTTCGCCATGTGAGAGTAGGTCATCGTCAGGCATCTAAACCAAACCCTTACCAGTAAACACTGGTAAGGGTTTTTTTTGGTCTAAATGTATGTGTTGTTAGGAAGTTATGGAAAATAGTGGTTCTGTTGTAGCTGGAAGTAAGAATAAATTTCGCCAAGATATAAATGCGTTACGAGCTTGGGCGGTGGTGTCAGTTGTTCTTTACCATTTTGGCGTGCCTGGCTTTTCTGGTGGTTTTGTTGGCGTTGATATATTTTTTGTAATTTCAGGCTACTTGATGACGGGAATTATTGTTTCTGGTCTTGAGGTAGGAAAATTTTCTGTTCTAAATTTTTACTTCGCGCGAATAAATAGAATTATTCCGGCGTTGCTTCTTCTTTGTCTCATGCTTTTGGCACTTGGCTGGTTTTTGCTTGCCCCCGACGATTACGAAATACTAGCGAAGCATGTCAAAGACACTTTGCTTTTTGTGTCAAACAACACATATAGAAAGGAATCTGGTTATTTTGATGTGCTTTCACATGAGAAATGGCTGCTGCATACTTGGTCGCTATCGGTTGAATGGCAGTTCTACCTAATTCTCCCTGTTTTTTTGTATGTTGCATGGTTAATAAATAAAAAGCGCAGATGGCTTTTTTCTGTGGTTTTTGTGGTGTTTTTGTATTCATTGGTGTCATGTATTTTAAAAACCAACGAAGCGCCTACAAAAGCTTTTTATATGATTAAGTATCGCTATTGGGAGATGTTGGCTGGCGGGTTAGTTTATTTTCTGTCTGATTTTTTGCGAGATAAAATATCTAGGGGAGCTGGCACTGTTGTTTATGTTGCTTCGATTTTAGGAGTCTTGCTGCCGGTATTTTTTGTTACTTCAGAAAGCCATTGGCCTGGATATCTGGCGCTAATTCCAGTTTTGGGCGCTGCTGCTTTTATATTGGTAAATCGATCTGATCTTGCAGTGGTCAATAATAAAGCAGTGGTTTGGGTGGGTGAGCGCTCCTATTCAATTTATTTGTGGCACTGGCCGGCAGTGGTATTGCTGGATTATTTTCAATTGCTTTCCAGCATATACCTAGTGGCTTTTGGCGTGCTGGGCTCCTTTGTGGTCGCAGAGTTGTCGTACAGACTCATTGAGAATCCATTTAGAAAACGCAGAAATAGTGTGGTTTGGGTGGTGCCTGCCATTGTGTTGTTAGCCAGTGTAGGCGTTTGTGCGATGGCGCTCGGTGTAATTAAGCTTAAAGGGCTGCCGGATCGTGTTGATCCAGTTGTTGTTAAGTTGGCCGCTGAAAAAGGAAATATAGATAAAGGTAAAAGTAATTGTATTTATGGTGAAAATCCTGCCCAAGGTCCTTTGTCTTGTGAATACGGCAAAGGTGAAATTAAGGCTGTAGTTCTGGGGATAGTCACGCGATTGCTATAGCTTCAGCTGTCCAAGCGGCATTGCCCGAGCGAAGTGGGAAGATTTTGCTGTGGTCACGAGCTGCTTGTCCTTTTATAAAGGGCGTAACGGCAAAAATTGATCAAGACTGTAATGATTTCGTGAGCTGGGTGTTGGAGAACATAAAGTCTGTTCCGTCGAATGTTCCCGTTATTCTGATTCAACGGTCATCGCTTTATGTCATGGGTGCTAATGAAGGTGTTGTTGGTACGGGCAAGGTTAAGCCACCTATATATTTTGATCAGCCATATGATTATCCGGCGCCAGAGTTTCTTGCGCAGTTTCGGCAGCACACATTGGATACACTGTGCGAGGTGAGTAAATCAAGAAAATTGTATTGGATGAAGCCGACTCCTGAATTAAAGATTGGTGTGCCACAAGTTATGGCTAGAGCAAAAATGAGAAATATGGATAAGCGGGTTTTTGTTTCTTTGGCTGAATATAACGAAAGAAGTCAATTTGTCTTTTCATTGATGAATGATGCAAAGAAAGATTGCGGAGTTCAGATGTTGGATCCTCTACCGTATTTGTGTGATGACAAAGCCTGCTATGGGGATAGAGATGGATGGCCGGTATATTTTGATGATGACCATTTAAGTGCGTCTGGCAACAAGCTATTGATTCCTATGTTTCAGAGAGTTTTTGAATAAGGTGCTGTCTCAATGATTTGTAGAATTACCCTATGAAGCTTCGGCAATGCTTGGAGTTAATCAGTTATCGCGCGTTGGCAGAATTGCGTCGCGGTGCTTCTGGTATGTATTTGGGGATGTTTTGGTGGGTATTAGAGCCATTGTTGTACATGGCTGTTTTTTATGTTGTTTTTGGTATGGGGTTAAAGAAAGGCGGAATTGAATTTGTATTTTATCTTTTGTGCGGGCTTATTCCTTGGAAGTGGCTTGATAGTACGGTGAGAACTGCGTCGGGAGTAATTCTTTCTAGTGTTGGGTTGATGCAGCAAGTGTATTTTCCTAAGTGGCTTTTGCCAGCCTATATTGTTGTTGCAAATACCTATAAATTTTTTATTGTGCTGTTTCTGTTGGTTGCTGCGCTAATTTTATGCGGCATATATCCAACAACATCATGGAGCTTCCTTCCCATTTTGGTGACTGTACAATTTTTATTGGTGTTATGTATGTCTTTAGCTGCTGCGGCTGTGGTTCCATTAGTTCCTGATTTGAGGTACGCAGTTCAATATGGCATGACGATGCTGTTTTTTCTGTCAGGTGTCTTTTTTAATGTCGCGGAATTAGAGGAGCCTGTTAAGTCTTGGTTGTTGTGGATACCTACCGTACAGTTAATCGAAGCATACCGAGGGTTATTTCTGGATAACAAAATTCCGGATTGGATATCAGTGGGAAGAGTTTTATTTTCTGCTGGAATATTTGGTATGTTTGGTGTTCTGCTATTGCTTTGTTTTGATAGATATTATCCAAGGATCGTGAAATAAATGGGTAAAGAAGCTCTCAGTCTTGATGGGGTTGGGTTTTCATATGCCCGGCGGCACATGTTTGGCAAAAATCCCCCGCCAGTATTGGATGGCGTTAGCTTCAAGATAATGAAAGGTGAGGTGCTCGGCATAATTGGAAAGAACGGCTCTGGAAAGAGTACGCTGATGAAGGTCGTGGCGGGAATCGTGAAGCCGGATGTTGGCGAACTGACATCTGGGGTCGATAAAATTCAGTTGTTGTCACTGCAAGTAGGGTTTATTCAAGAGTTAACAGGGCGAGAGAATGTTATTTTGAGTTCTTTGCTCTTGGGGATGCGACGCAGGGCAATTGAGCGGCAAATGGATCAGGTTATAGAGTTCTCCGAATTGGGCGAGTTTATTGATCAGCCACTGAATACCTACTCCTCGGGCATGAGAGCTAGACTGGGGTTCTCCGTGGCGTGCCAAGCGGACCCAGATATCCTTCTCATTGATGAGGCATTTAGTGTTGGGGATGCGGGTTTTCGCAAAAAAAGTAAGATGATTATTGAAGAGCGGATGCAGACTGATCGGTCCTTTGTTTTGGTTTCCCACAGTGAGTCGATGCTACGCGAGTATTGTGCGCGTTGTGTTTGGTTGGAAGCTGGCCGTGTTGTGATGGTGGCTGAAACAGAAAAGGTTCTTGCCGCGTATGGCGCGGCATGAGTGAGAGTGTGGCACAATGATTCTCGGTAGAAAAAAGAAACCAACTAAAATAAGGGAGAGTGGTGTGGATAGTGGTTCAATAGATGTTGTATATGGCGCGGATAACACGCCTTTTTTTATTTTGGGCTGCGTGCGATCAGGAACAACACTGCTTCGCGATATTTTGAGAATACATCCGCGCTTGGAGTCTCCAGAAGAGACGCATTTTTTTCGTTGGGCCGATCCCTATGCCAGCCCGCGATATGAGCGCAACTATGTGGGCGTGAAGTTGTTTAAGAATCATCGCGACTTGGATGGGGTTAGCGACTTTGACTTTGAGTTTTCTCGTCAGATGGCAAAAAACCGAAAAGATATTTCTGATTTTTATGGAAAATTTTTTCTACAAGCCAGAAATAATATTGATGGGAGATGGTTTGATAAAACGCCCCAAAATGTCTATGGGATTTTGTTGTTAGGCCATATGTACCCAACAGCCAAGTTTGTGCATATCTATCGCAATCCGCTCAATGTTGTGTCCAGCCTTAAAGAAGGGCGTGTAATGGCAAAACATGAGGTCAAGGGAGGGATTAACTATTGGTTGGAATCCATGATCATGATTAATGAATACAAAAAAATGCCCGGTGGTGCGGAGCGTTTTTTGGAAGTGAAATACGAAGACTTGGTGGCGGATCCTAAGCCGGAGGTTTCAAAAATATTTCGTTTTGTAACGGAAGATCCTGATTTAATGGATTACTCCAAGGTCAGCACACATAAAGAGAAAGATAAATACAAGAAAATCTTGTCGGAGACGGAGATTTCTTATGTGAAACAATTGTGCGAGCCGTTTTTTTCGCAGTATGGCTATGCTTAATTTATGAGCTCCAGCGGTAACCGCAAGAAAATAGTCTTTGTTCTGGGAACCCATCGCAGTGGAACATCGCTTACGGCGGAGCTGGTGAGTGGGCTGGGATATGCGGTCCCCGGTGAATTACTGGAATCTATCGACGAAGTGAATGCGCGAGGTTTTTGGGAGTCCAAGGAGGTCGTTGCCTTAAACGAGCGGCTGTTAGATGCGGCCAATCTAAAGTGGTTTCATGTTTGTCCAGTAGGGCATTTCTACAAGGCTGTTTCACCGGATGCTTTGCGTGAAATATCGCGGGACATAAAAGTTTTTATCGATGTTGAATTAGAAAAGCATGGCCAGTTGGTGATTAAAGATCCTCGACTGTGTATTTTGTTTCAGGTGTGGCTTTCTGTCATCGATAGAAATCATTGTGATGTAAAAATTCTATTTGTTAATAGGCATCCGGCCGCTGTTGCAGGGTCCTTGCAGGCAAGAGATGGCTTTTCTTTGTTTTCTGGGCACTTGCTATGGATGTACTACTTTTTCTCGGTTTTCTCGCGTGAGTTTACGGGGGAAGTTCTTTATTTAAATTACGAAAATATTTTGAGTGACCCGCATTCTTGTGGTGCCATTATCTCGTTTTTAGGTGTTGGGGAGGTTGACGGCGAGGCTTGGCTGAGGGCGATTGATAGTAGTCTACAAAGAAATTTTAGTGCTGAATTTCCCGATAGTGGTCATGTCTATAGCTTGGCAAAGTATTTTTATATCGCGTACCTGCATGGGGCTGTGGTAACAGACAGCGATGATGTTGTAAAAGGCATCGATAGTTTTGAAAGTTTTATTTTTACAAATAACGATTTTGTATATGCGCTAAATGAATCAAATAACAATATTTCTGGGTTGCGAAAAGAGTTGGTTGCTATTGGAGAGATGCATACCCATGCGCTTCATGTGATCAGAGAGAAGGACGCTCTATTGCAGGAGAAGGTAGAGCAGATAAATGCAGGGGATACTCGTGCAGCCGAATTGCAGCTTGTTGTTGCTCAAGCCAAGGACAGTGTCGATGCTCTACAGCATTCTTTGGCTGCATGCAGCGCATATATCGCTGAATGTGAAGCCAGAATTTTCGATCTCGAGTTTGCAGTTGGCGAGTTTTCGGCTGTAAGAGAGCGTATTGCGAGTTTGGAAAAGTTGATAGCTCAGCGGAATGCGGAAGCTCTGCGCAACGAGGCATATATTGCAAGATTAGATGCGAGGATAGCTGAGTTACATGAGGCGGTGACTGAGTTTGAGGCACTTCGAGAAAGAATTTCACAGATAGAAGCGACACTGCAGCAAAAAAATATAGAGCTCGATGGTAAAACGCGAGCTGTTGCTGGTGCAGAACAGCGAATTATTGAACTGGATCAGCTATTTGTTGGGCAGCGTGCTAACTACTTGTCTGCATTAGGTGTGATTGATGAGCTTGAAAAAAAGCTAACGACAAGAAACGATGAGTTTTTCTGTGTCGCAGATGAGCTGTCTGAGGTGAAAGAGCGTCTAGATAGCTTGTTGTCGTGGCGTGTTGTTAGGGTGATTGATCGGCAGGTGTCGAAGGGAGAGAGTTAGGATGATTGATGTTATCGTTCCTGTTTACGATGGTTTGGAAGAGACGCGTCGATGCATTGAGTCTGTGTTGAGCGGAAGTAATGTGGCGAAGTTTAATGTGCTGGTAGTGGATGACTGCTCGCCTAATGCTGAGATAAAAAAATATCTAGAAAAGCTAGCTGCTGAAGAAAAGATAGAGCTGCATACTAATAAAACCAATAAGGGTTTTGTTGGCACGGTTAATCTTGGCATGCGTTTGCATGCTGATCGCGATGTCGTTTTATTGAATAGTGATACGGAAGTTGCCAATGATTGGTTGGATAGAATGCTTGCGCATGCAGCAAAAGATGAGCGTATTGCAACAATTACGCCGTTTTCTAACAACGCTGAAATTTGCAGCTTTCCGCGTTATTGCCAGCCAAATTCATTGTTTTTAGGAAAAACAGTTGCAGAAATTGATGCGGTATTTGCAGGGCTGCCTGCTGAGCAGATAGATGTTCCCACTGGCGTTGGTTTTTGTATGTATATTCGTCGGGATGCGATCAATGATGTCGGGCTTTTTGATGAGGAAGCCTTTGGGCGTGGCTATGGAGAGGAGAACGATTTTTGTATGCGTGTTTCAGCTGCGGGTTGGCGTAATGTAACCTGCAGTAATGTATTTGTATTTCATGACGGCGGCGTTAGCTTCTCATCAGAAAAAGCTGAGCGCGTACAAAATGCTATGGCTATTTTAGATAAAAAGTATCCAAGTTATCACCGGCTCGTGCAGGAGCATCTGAAAAAAGACCCCGAGAGACCATTTCGCGTGATGGCTCAGTTGGCGTTGATGCGGCAATCAAGAAAACCTAAGTATTTATTTGTAACACACAGTTTGGGTGGCGGTGTTGTTAAACATTTGCATGAGTTGGCCGAACATGTTGTTGAGCAGGTTGAGTGCTTGTTTTTGCGGTCTTCGGAAGAAGGTTTTGTTGAGGTTGGTTGTCACTATGGAGATTACCACTGGTCTTTGTTTTTCAATTTGCATGATGAGTACGCTCGTCTTTTGGAGTTTCTGCAATCAATAGAAATCGAGAGAGTTCATTTACATCATGTGATGAACATCTCTGATGATGTGTTGGATTTGGTGGATGATCTCTCTGTTCCTTTTGATGTTACCTTGCATGATTATTATTTTGTTAGTGCGAACCCGACATTAACGGATCGCCACGGAGTGTTTGCCGAGGATCCCGTGACGCGCGATACATTGTGTGCAGAAAGTTATCCTCTGCCGCACCAAATGAATGTTGCAGAGTGGCGAAGTAAATTTTCTGAAATACTTTTGCGCGCGGATAGGGTTTTTTCACCCTCACAGCGTTGTCGCGAAGTGTATTTGGAGTATTTTCCACAGTTGGCTATTGAGGTGGCGTATCACCCAGAGTGGGAGCAATCTCATCCGTATGCGCACCCTCGTGTGCCAGAAATGACTGCGCAGGAGCAGCTGCGTATCTTGGTTATTGGCGCAATGAGCCGTGAAAAAGGTGCTGATGTACTTGAGAGGACAGCCACCTATCGCGATGCCTTAAATCGGTTGCAGTATCATTTGATAGGCTATGCTTACAAGCCATTGGCGCCAGAAGTGGTACAACATGGCGCTTATGACGATGAAAAGTTGGATGATTTAATAAAAACCCTCAAGCCGCATTTAGTTTGGTTTCCTGCGCAGTGGCACGAAACTTATTGCTATACATTGAGTGCAGCGTTACGCAGTGGGTTGCCGATTTTGGCTACAGATTTAGGTTCTTTTCCTGAGCGCTTGGAAGGTAGGCCGTTAAGTTTTATTAAACCATGGCGTTCAACGCCAATCGAATGGAATGACACATTATTGCAGATTCGAGATTTGCTAATTGGCTGTGCTGAAAACAAAAGTGCGGCATTGGAGTGGCATCAAGCTTCGCCCGAAAACTGCGCGTTTTTATATGGGCGTGACTATGTCGTTACATTAGCGGAAGACAAAGCGCCAAGCGTAATTCCTTCCCTACCTTCGTTGCGTCAAGTGATGCGCTGGTGTTATGCACCACCTGCAAATCGAACATTAGATGTACAGGCGCGGGAAAAAATTTTACTGGGTTTAATGCATTGTCGCGAGAAATACGGTGTTCGTCATATACTGAAACTTGTGCCATTTGCTTGGCAGAGAAAAGTTAAGCGTTGGTTCAGTCATCGACCTTTGCATGAAGTCATCAATGATCAAGCGTCTAGTTGATTTCTTGCCATAGTGTTTTATGTGGGCTGGCATCTTCATTAGCCGGCCGACCTATAGTGTAGTAATACTGTGCAATGGATTTGCGAGAATTTCCTGCCGGACAATTCAGTGGATGCGGATGACCGTGAAAGCTGTCCCGCTGGGTCGAAAAGATGACACAGCGTCCAGCGATGGGTGCGATTTTTTTAACGCAGCGGCTCATATCGCGTTCCCATAATTCTAAGTGTCCACCCCAATCGTCCTGCCAGTTTTCATTCAGGTAAATCAGGATATTCAAACGGCGATCTAGATTGAAATGCGGGTGTTTGTTGAAATCAGCATGGATCATCAGCAGCCCGTCTTTTAGCGTTTCGTGTACACCGCCACCAGCCATATGCGGGTCTGCGATTAGGTTTTCAATTCCTGTCAGTTTTTCTAGAAACGAAAGAAAAGGTGCGGAGTTTAACTCCCAGTACAGGTGGCGAATGATGGGGTCAACGCCGGCTTGGTTGGATAGCCAGAGCTTGTTGGGTTGTGGAAACTTTCCGGATTCAAGAGTGGCTTGCGTGGGTTTCTCTTTCAAATCAGGGAAGTGTTCAAGGATCTGTGTGACAGTATTTTCATCGATAAAATTATCAATAGCGATATGCGAGAACGGTGTTTCCTGCTGATAAATTTCTGCTTGTGTTCGTGCAATATTTTCTAGTCGCGCGTAATTCAGTAGTGGAGTAATTCCTAAATTCATAGCGCTGTTTCTCCAAGCAGGGCAGGGCTTTGCCAGTAATGCATGTAGAAAGTGTCTGCGTGTTGTTGATAAAAGGGTTCTGTATTGTCGATTTTTTTTATTACAGCATCGCCAGTGATTAGACAAATAGAGACTCGTAGCGCAGATTTTAATGTGTTGCAGGTGTCTGGCATGTCTAAGCCGCTGTAATTACAGTGTGTGTCAGGTAATAAATGGGTTATTCCTGTCATGTTTTCCAAGAGGCGTATCATGATGCCGCTTTGTAATTCCCACAGGCATTGGCGACTAACAGGCGACAGCTGATTTTGTTGTAGAGTGTTTGGATGTTGCAAGAAAATAGCTTTATCTTGAATCAGTGCCTTGTGCAGTTCTTTCGAATACTCTGGCCGCACGAATTGTGTAATAGATAAAGAGCCTTGAGAAGGAAAATCTGAATTGACATAAGCGGCTCTCATTGACCCGTAACTAAAAAGAGCATTGTGCGGTTTGTCTGACATAGACATATCTATACACGGTTTGATTGTGATGTGGCCACATCGTAGCCGTATTGGCTTAGCTGCAGCCCCGTTAAGTGTTCTAGATGTAGGTTGCTTGCAGAAAATTGTCCAGCAAAGGCATGGGAGACAGTTTGATTGAAGTCATCTTCAAACCAGTTATGTGTAAAGGCAGGGAGCTTACTAGACTTACTGTTTTTAATGTTAGCGGCTATACGAGCTTCGGTGAGTTCTAGCGGAGCCGCGTAATTAAAAGGCGTTTTTAGGAAGAGGTTTTTGAGTCGTTGGATATAGATATTCAGTAGTGGCTGATTTTTGTTGAGCTTTCTTTTCCACGGAAGTTTCTCGAAAGCTGTGGTTGCCATGCATTGGGTGTGTGAGAGTATTTTTGTTACGAAGTTTTTCGGGTCTCTGATAAAGAATTCGTAGGGCAGCACCAACACATTGTCTCGCCCAAATAATTCTTGATAATACGCGGTAGTTAAATCGAAACGCAGTAGATCCAAGTTGAACTGTGGTACCAGTGAGGTGTGTTTGGGGTTGAGTAGGCGCTTAATGCTGTGAGGCATCCCCCAGACCACCATAGTTTTGTACAGTGAGCGCATTAGGCTGCGCTGTTCTCTAACAATAAAAAGTATTTTTGCATCGGGAAATAAAATTTTCAGACGGTCAGCATTCTGTTTGGCGTTGAAGCCGCCGCAGTAATAATTGCCGGCAAGAGCCTCTGCGCTACAAACAGGAACCAGTCGTTGGTAGTTCGGAGTTTTGCTCAGTGTTTCCTCAATAAAAGCCATGCACTTTGATTCGTCAAAAGTGAAAGGGCTTGGGTCAATAACGCTAATAGTTGTTCGTAGCGAATCTAGAATATTGATGTAACCTTGTTCCGGCTGGAAGAGAAATTTTTGCAGCCAAGATGACATGGCTTTGGGAAAGCCGATATGGATTAGCGGTGGCTGCATGCCGTGGGCACAATGATCAAAAGCCATGCCGGGTTCCTTATGGCTCGTTGTGGTTACTGATTTGCGCTTTTTGAGCCGATTCAGCTTGCTGCTGTTTGCGCTGTTGTTGTAGACGCTCCTGTCGAATAACTTTGCGTTTGTATTCATGGAAGCGTGCGGCGTGTGCATAAAAAGCACGCAAATCTTCCTGCGTTTTTGTGTCTGTGCTAAATAACATCTTTAGCAAGTCATGGTTGAGTTCCTCGCCGCCTGCTTTGCGTAGCACGCCGAGCCCAAATCCCTGCTTAAAGGTAAATGTATTGTATTGATTGGAAATCTCTTCCCAAAATTTCCACGCGCCGAAATCCATCATGCGCGCCTGAATGTCATGAAAAAGAATGATGCCACCTGGCTTTACTTTGGGATGCCAGTTGCGGAAGTCTTCGGAGACAGCCTCATAAGTATGCAAGCCATCGATGTGGAGCAAATCAATTGATTCTTCGCTGAAGTGTGCCAGTGCATCGTTGAATAGCATGCGCATTAAATATGAAATGCTGGCGTAGTTGCTGCGCGCGTGTTTTTGTACGGCTTCATAAGTTTCATTATTGTATGCGCCAGTGTGTTCGTCGCCGGCCCAAGTATCAACGGCGTAACACAGTCCATCAATATTGTTTTCTGCCATAGCCTGACAAAAACAAAAAAATGAGGTGCCATTTTGTGTGCCGAGTTCTACCACGAGTTTAGGTCTGGTAGCGGCGACAATGTCGTAGCCAAATGGGAGATGATCAACCCATGTGCTGAATGCCATGTAGTCGATGGAAAAATTTCGAAGCGATGGCGGTAGAAAAGGCGACATTATTTTTCTCTGTTTGAATTTTTTATATTTAATAATCTAGTGAATGTTTCGGATTATTAGGCGTATCTGGCCATGGCTGTTGCCCGTGGCGTTCTAATCTTCCCAATCGCTTTTTGCATTTTTGACTCGAAAACTTCAAAAAGCGTTGTGCGTGACTGGTTGCAGATCCCAGTAATAGGGGTTCGCGTCGCAGTGAGTGGAAATGTCCGCCCCAGTAACTATGCAGTTGTTTACGATGGCTTTCCAGTACTTCAGCGAGATCGTGCCATTGCGAGGTGGTAATACCGCCGTGGTATTGATGAAAAGAGCCTTCACCCGCCATGAGAAAGTAGGGCGTGCTTTCGGGCAGCAAGCCGAGTTGGCGAAACATATGGAGATTGATGGAGCCACCGCCCGGCAACTGGAAATCCGAGTTGGCGCCGCCAATAGCAGCAAAGTGGCCTGCAGAAGCAATAACACAGTTGCACTCCATCAGTGGATTCATAAAGCCGTTAGGATTTGCACCGCTGATGGTGGCGATATCAAACAAGCGATAACCGTTGTGTTGCCATTGGCAGGCATTTAATAGCGCTGTTTCTTGCGCTTCACTGTATTGCGCGTCGATATGGTGGTGTTGATCTTGCCAACCGAGGCTGTAGCCAGGCACGGCAATCAGTGCGTTGGCATTGGTGTGAATCGCCATCAGCGCGTATTCCACGACGCGCGGTGTCAGCATGCGAGCGCCGTCTACCATTAAGCAAATGTGGTCTGCTTTTGCTTGTGCCAAGCCAAAGTTAATGGCGCCCACCGGAGATTGACTGGTTTCTTGGCGCAAAAAATAACGGAAGTTATTTCCGAGTTCGGATATTTTTTCTGATGTTAAATTATTGTCTGATTGATTCTCTACAACCAGAATTTCGTAATCTTCTTCGGTGATGTTACGTTGGTATTTTGCAGATAGGCTGAACAGCGTGTTCATTGCCTGTCGTGGCATGTTGTAAACCACGACGACAAATGACAGCTTGGGTTTGTGAGGTAGGGTGTTCATCGCGGATCAAACTTGGTGATATCTGTGGAGTCGCGCTGGTAGCAGAATGCTGGTCGATGCCAGTCATCTTGACAGAATACGCGGCGCTTTTCGTGTAAGCGGTTGAAGCGAATTTGTCCGCGTTCAGCGCTGTAATGAAGAAAATTTTGGCAGTGGCTATTGGCTGCGCCAATTAAGAGCGGCTCTCGTTCCAATGCAGGGAAACGCCCTTGCCAAATGGCTTCTAATTGTTCACGGAATTGTGTCAGTTTTTCTTCTCTGCCGTCTTGTTGAGCAGTGGTCACGCCGTGATGAAATTGATGGAAGGAGCCTTCGTCAATCATCATCCAGTAATGTGTACATTGAGTTAGCATGCCAATGGAGCGAAACATGTGCAAATTTAGTGAGCCGCCGCCGGGTAGTTGGAAGTGTTCATCGGCATAGCCAATGGTAGAAAAATTACTTTTCGATGTGAAATAACAATTGCTCTCCATAAACGGTTGAAACAATCCGCGCGGATTGGCTTCACCAAGATTGCTGATATCGAATAAACGATAGCCGTTTTGTTTCCAGAGGGTTTGTTCGAGTAATTGTTTTTCGGTTTCTTCAGTGTATTCAAAATCGATATTTTTGTAATGCAAGTAAGGGCCTAAGTTGAATGTCGGTGTAGCGAGCAGCGGGTTTTCAGATGTGCGCGCTACGGCGATGGCGTATTCCACCACGCGTGGTGTGACAATGCGTGCGCCATCAATAATCAAGCCAATAAAAGACGCTTGGGCTTCGCGAAAGCCTTCGTTAATGGCGTTGACGGGAGATGCTGATGTTTCGTGGCGTGGAAAATAGCGAAAGTTATTTCCCAGTGCGGTGATATCGCTTGCATTGAGTGAGTCATCAGACAGATTTTCCATCACCAGCACTTCGTAATCTGCTTCACAAACATTGCGTTGATAGTGGGCAGACAAGCTGTACAGCGTGTTCATCGCCTGGCGAGACATGCGGTAGACAATAACGATGATGGACAGCTTTGGCTTCATGCGTGTTTGTTGTTGAGTGCTGTGTGAATAGTAGCGAGTGCAGAAGAGTTTTGCGATACTGGCGCAGCTAAAAATAAAGGTGGGTATAGGTGCTCAAAAAAATCTGTAGGCGCTTCGTGAATGGCGCGTTAGGCGTCACGGTGCTGTTGTTTAGCTATGTTGCCGCTGAGTGGGCTTTTCCGCGTGTGTTTACGCAGATATTTCCAATGGGTATGGCAACAAAATTTGATGAGTTCGATGGCGTTTGGCCCTTGCTGCAGAGTACCAAGCGCGGTTTTTATCCACAGGATTACATTGCAGTCGCAGGGGATTCTTATGCCATGGGTATGGGCGATGCGATGTACGAAGGCTGGCCTAATCCGCGTCAGCCGCGCTTTTCCAGCGCGCCGACCCTGCAAGATTTAACGGGGCGCGATGTCATCACCTTTGGTCAGCCTGGCTCCGGCAGTATTCGCGGTGCGATCAGCAACCCCATTGGCGCTCTGCACTATTTGCGTAAAGTGGTCGATAAAGATTTCCCAGCGCCGCGTTGGGTGTTGTTGTATTTCTATGAAGGAAACGATTTAACTGAAAACTGGATGTACTACGAAAAAACATTTCTGCCCGATCATTCAGCGGCGGATTACGATAATCCACTGGTTTTTGATCAGTATATTCGTGATGTGGCACTCGGCCGCCAGCATTTGTATCTTGCAGGCGAGGCTGCAACTTGGAAACATCACTTGTTTTTGTATCGGTTCGCCTATCGTGTTTTTTCTGAAAATTTCTTGGGGAAAAAGTTCTATAAGAAAAAATATCCCAATGAATTCGGGTTGATCTATGTGCCGCAATCGCGCTGGGTGCCGCGCGTTGTGCCGGAGCCGATCAACCACGCCATGATTAAAGGTGAAAACATACCTTTGCCGGATAACTTGCAAGGTCCATCGATGGATTTGTCACAGGAGCAACTGCAGCAGGCAGTCGGTACTTTTGATAAAGCCTTGGCGTGGAGTCGAGCCCATTTTCCTGATGCACAGTACGCCGTGGTTTATATTCCTTCCGTGCTTTCCGTGTATCAAATGGCAGGTGATACTGTCAGCGCGCAGAATTTTTTTAGCGACAGTGAAACGCACTTCCGTGTTGCTGCAGTGCAACAGCGCCATGCGTGGATCGTGGAGCAAATTGCACAGGCGAGCCAAAGACAAGGCGTGCCATTCATTGATACAACACTCGATTTGCGCAAGGCCGCGCAAACACAAACTTTACACGGCCCGCGCGATTGGAATCATTTTAGTCGCCGTGGTTATGAATTGTTGGGTGAGTCGGTTGCGCGACAATTGCCTGCACTGAAAAACAAATAATGGTTTGACAGCGCTGGGCAATCCGTTAGAATGCGCCCTCCCGAAACGGGTGGTTAGCTCAGCTGGGAGAGCATCGCCCTTACAAGGCGAGGGTCACAGGTTCGAACCCTGTACCACCCACCATTTCCCGTGGTGTTGTCGTTTCGGTGCTTAGAAAATGGCCTGGTAGTTCAGTCGGTTAGAATGCCGCCCTGTCACGGCGGAGGTCGAGGGTTCAAGTCCCTTCCAGGTCGCCATTTTCTAGTTCTTCTCCATCCCTAAGTGTCCCTAACTCCTTGTAAATACTAGAAATCAGGCGTTTCTCTGTTCGCCTGTGTCCCCTAATTTCCGTTGTAATCCGTGCAAAATCTGGGTAACTTTCTGGGTAACTTTTTGTTACCCAGGGAATGTTGCGATGACAGCCCGGAAGCCACTTACACATAGTCGTCAGGCTGAGGTTGCTAAACCTGAGGCGAAACCCTACAAACTCAATGCCGGTGATGGTCTTTTTCTGATCGTCATGCCCAATGGCTCAAAGCGTTGGCGGTTACGCTATTTCTACTTGTCCAAAGAGAAAATGCTATCACTGGGACTGTTTCCCGCTGTTAGTCTTCAGGAGGCTAGGGAAGCGAGGGATATTGCAAGAAAGCAACTGGCACAGGGCGTTGACCCAAGTCGAGATCGTGCAGATTCAAAAGCTGCAGGTTTAATTTCGCGAGAAAACAACTTCAAAGCTATTGCTGAAGAGTGGTTGGCGCGCCAAACCAATGATGCGGCTAGCACCAGGGTCAAGGCGCGGTGGTTGCTAGATTTTGCTATTGCTGATTTTGGTAATCGTCCAATTCGAGAAGTGACTCCATCAATGGTTCTCTCCACTTGCCGCAAGTTTGAAGAGCAGGGGAAGCTGGAGACGGCAAAAAGAATCAAGGTGAAATGCAGTCAAGTCTTTCGTTATGCAGTGGCAACGGAGCGTGCTGATAGCGATCCAACTCGTGATCTAGGCGGTGCGCTAAAGCCCGCACAAACAAAACATCGTGCAGCAATTACAGATCCGTTACAGGTTGGCCGACTGCTGAAAGATATTGATCAGTATTCAGGAACAATGGTGGTTAAGTCTGCGTTGCAGGTGGCTCCGCTGGTTTTTGTCAGACCTGGTGAATTGCGTTCGGCACGCTGGGAAGATATTAACTTTGAGACAGCTGAGTGGCGTTATACGCCACCTAAAACGCGTAATCAGACACAAATTGATCTGATTGTTCCTTTGTCTCGACAAGCCATTGTCATTCTCAAGCAGCTGCATGAGTTAACAGGTAGGCGAGAACATGTTTTTTATAGCTACGGTAAGGAAGGGCATTTATCTGAAAGCGCTGTGTTGGGCGCATTGAGGAGAATGGGTTACAGCAAAGATGAAATGTCTGGTCATGGATTTCGGGCGATGGCAAAGACGGTATTACTCGAAGTGCTGCGCATGCCAGATCAATATATTGAATTGCAACTTGGGCATAAAGTGAGAGATCCCAATGGTGGCGCTTACAACCGCGTTAAATATCTTGAGGACAGGAAGACCATGATGCAGGTATGGGCAGATTACTTGGACACAATTAAGTCAGAGGGTTAGCCGGCTATTCGGGAGGCAGTGTTTGATGCAGCAGAGTCTCTACGCGTCATGGAATTGAAGCAGGAGTTCAATACACAAGTAAATGCATCTATCGTGGATCCAAGATTTATTACTAATGTGCGTAAAAAACTTGCATTGGATCAGCGTGAAGCAGCTGAAATTTTTGGTGGTGGCGTGAATGCATTCTCGCGTTATGAAAACGGTAAGACGCGCCCACCATTGGCGTTGGTCAAGTTACTCAAAGTGCTGGATCGTCATCCTGAACTGTTGAATGAAATTCGAACGGCTTTGTAGAGGAAGATACGCTGAACAGCGAGAGATATTGTTAAACACTATGAAGTGCATCTACTGGTCAATGTAGATTGAAATATTGCTCAGGTATATATAACCACATTGAATAGCAAGCTTCGCGCTTGCTATTTTTTTCAGAATCAGTTTCCTATTTCTCATAGCCAGTGCAACTTGTATTGCAGCTTTGAGGTGGGTGTTACTGCTTGTTCAATGGAGGTGCATTATGATTTTTAAAACATTAGGAAAGATATTGATGGTTTGGTTTGCCATGATGAGCCTCTTGGTCATTGCTGCGCTGTGCATTGTGATGTTGGTATTGATTGTCCGGTTTAAGGCGGTCTTTTGCATGGCTTTGCTATTTATTGCATTGGTGTGTTTTTTCATCCAAAAGACGCAAATTAAAATCATCACCAAAACACCGCGCTACCGCAAAATCATTACCTCTACCGGTGAAGAAGTGTATGTCAGGATGGAGGACGACGATCTGCACAATGGATCGGTGTTGTCGTAACAATCTTTGAAACATTTCTCCGGATGCACTCGAAATAATTTCAGGCATATATCACAGCAATGACATTCACTCACAGGGAGATTTTTTATGTCATTGCTATGCCCTCAATGCCAATCAGAGCAAATCGTTACCCGCAACTATGCGCGTCGCACGGGTGGCGCTATCGGTGCGGTGGCGGGTGGATATGGCGGTTATTCAGCAGCACTCAGCGGCGCGCGTCTCGGTAGTGTTGCTGCCAGCATGATCGCAGGGCCGCCAGGCACAGTCATCGGTGGTATTGCCGGTGCCATCATCGGTGGTTTTATTGGTGCGTTAGCAGGTGGCTCTGCGGGTATTGCGCTCGGTGAAGCCATCGATAACAACGTGCTGGATAACTATCAATGCTTGTCGTGTCAGTTTGTTTTTAGCTTGCACGACGATCCACCGTCATTTCCGTTCGAACCCTAATCAATCTTTTTTACATCAACAACACCTTGCTGGAATGGTCTGGTGAGGTTTTTTTGCGTGTTTCATTTTTGGAGAAATTCTTATGGCACATCTCGTAGAAAACATGGCCTATGTCGGTCAAACGCCTTGGCATGGTTTAGGTAATGCTTTGGCTCCTCGTCAATCCTTGGATGTATGGGCAAAACAAGCCGGTATGGATTGGGATATTTTGGATACCCCCGCGCGTTTTGTAACCAGCAAAACCAATAAACAGTTTGGTGAAATCTTGTCGTTTGATGACAACAAAGTGTTGTATCGCTCAGATACACACGCACCGCTCTCTGTCGTGAGCAATCGTTACCAAGTGGTGCAACCGCGTGAGATTTTGGAGTTTTATCGCGATCTCACCGAAGTGTCTGGTTTTGAACTGGAAACAGCCGGTGTTTTAAAAGGCGGCAAGAAGTTTTGGGCGTTGGCTAAAACCGGTCAGGATTTTGCACTCAAAGGCAAAGATATTACCAATGGCTATATTTTGTTGGCGACCGCTTGCGATGGCACGCTGGCAACAACGGCGCAGTTCACCAGTATTCGCGTGGTGTGCAATAACACCTTGGCGGTGGCTTTGGGTGATAACCGTGGTTGCGTCAAAGTCCCACACAGCACAAAGTTTGATGCACAAGCGGTGAAGCAACAGTTGGGTATTTCGGTATCCGGTTGGGATCAATTCATGTACCGCATGAAAACTTTAGCTGAACGCAAAGTCAGCACCAAAGAAGCAGAAAACTTTTTCTTGCGCGTCTTCAGTGAACCCAGCAAAGCCACACACAAACCGGTGTTCGCCAAAACCAATGAACGCGCCATGGCTAAAGCACTGGAGTTGTTTGACGGGTGTGGGCGCGGTGCGGATTTGGCTTCAGCCAAAGGCACGGCTTACGGCTTGCTCAATGCCGTGACAGAGTTTGTTGATCACGAACGCCGCGCTCACAGTGCGGATAACCGCTTGGATTCTGCGTGGTTTGGCGCCGGTGCGGTGATTAAACAAAACGCGCTGGACTTGGCTTATGCCATGGCCGCGTGAGTGCCTGTCATCAACAAAAACGGAACCCCAGTAGAGTCCGCTTACTGGGGTTTATTTTTTCAGGAGAGAACCATGGAAAAACTAAAGCCCATTCCCGCCAATGTGGCGGCGATCTGGGGTGCTTTTTTGTACGAAGGCGTATGGGTGTGTGCAAAAAATACCACCAGAGAAACGGAAGTGTTACGACATTGGAACCAAGGTCGCGTTGATTTAATGGCAGCCGTGTGTGCGTATTTGCCGGAAGTGTGGCGACAAATTGAACCGCGTTGGTACGAAGCGCAATTTCCTGGCGTATTTGAGTGCGAAGTGATTGCACCCTTGGGTTCTATCCTTGGTGATTATTTATTACTCAACCAAGGCCGTTTGCCACCACGAGATTTTGTACAAACTTTTGTGCGCGATTTGATTGACGACTTTTTTCACAGCGAACAGCACGCACGCATACACCGTCAAACTCACATCGACCACAGTGCAGGGTTGCACTAAGAAATATTGCTTAACCACATCACATCCACCCCAAGCCCGACTGAGCCATCAGCGGGCTTTTTTTTATGTTGAGGAAACACATGATGCAAACACAACAAGTAAAACGGCATCGACACGGTGCTTTGCAGTTAGTCTCCACACAAGCCATGCCGCGCGAAACATGGCTCGATGTACGCAAACAAGGCATTGGTGCCAGTGATGCCGCAGCAGCGGTGGGCATTAGCCCGTACCAATCGCCTTTAGAGCTGTGGCTGATCAAAACCGGTCGCGACAGCGGTATGCCAAAACCCAATCCCGATGATGAATCGTCACCGATGTATTGGGGCAATATCCTCGAACCGATTGTGGCGCAGCATTACACCAAACGCACCGGCAACAAAGTGCGCAAAGTGAATGCCGTGTTGCAACACCCCGATGCCGACAAACACTGGATGCTGGCGAATTTGGATTACCCCGTCACGCACAACAGCGATGTGCAGATTTTGGAATGCAAAACAGCGGGTGAGTGGGGAGCCAAACATTGGCGCGATGGTGTGCCCGAATATGTGCAGTGCCAAGTGCAACACCAACTGGCCGTGACAGGAAAACAAGCCGCCGATGTGTGCGTGTTGCTTTGCGGGCAGGAAATCAAAATTTATCGCATTGAACGCGATGAAGCCTTGATTGAAAAACTGATCGCACTGGAACGGCAATTTTGGCATTGCGTCGAAACGGATACACCGCCACCCGTGGATGGCTCTGATTCCTCCGGCAGAGCGCTCAAATACCTCTACCCGAACGACAGCGGTGATGTATTGGATCTCACGGAAGATTCACACCTGTGCCAAGTGTTTACTGATTTGTTAGCAGCACGCGACACTATTGCACAAGCCCAGCAGCAGGAAGATCTGTACAAGCAAACCCTGCAAGAAAAAATGGGCGAAGCAAGCCGGATTATTTTTCCGGCAGGTGAAGTGTCATGGAAGAAAAACAAAACCGGAAGTAGAAGGTTTTTGGTGCGTGCGTGATCTGGAGTAGCAGAGTAACACTTGCCAAGTTACGTTTGGTGAGTGTTATTTTTTTTGGATTTAATCATCCATTGCAAGTGTGGTCTATATGCTGATTTTTAGGCAGCTTCATGGATGGATCAGTGGGTTTGCAACAACAAGCCGTTTTTGCCATGTATTTCCCTCTTTGTCTTGCAATAACACTTCGGTAATTGATTCTCCTCCAGACATAGAGAGTTGCAATTCTGCGCTCGCAATCTTCTCGCCAAGAATTGGTCTTATGAATCCGTTCAGAATGGATTGCGCCATTGACACAACATTTTGGTTGCGAGGAATTGAAAATTGCTGTGGAGAGATTTAACCCGTAATTAAGTTGGCAACAAACTTTTCTTCGCCGGAGCTAATTAGCAGATAACGGATGTGCTCGCATGAGCCATCAAACTGCTGTGCAATATTGAAAATGTAGCCTGAAATTTTCTTGGTGGACGGCATTAGTGAGTGTCAGCGTATGCGAGATATTCTGAGTTCAGCGCCAAGCATTGGCGATGGTGTGGTGTATATCTTATTGGGAGAACTGCCGGAGTTGGGCAATCTGTAATAAAAGCGTTTTATCAAAAACTCGTCGCACTAAGGGAAACACAAGAAAGTCGCGCTGACCGTCTGTATGCGAAAAATGATGGCCATATTGAATGCCATGGTGCGGGATAATTTCATGTGACAAGTGAACTAATTTTACAAAATAAGTATTGATTTTTTACCACAGTCGCTTGTTAGGTATTTCATTCGCTCCGGCTTTTCCACTCAGTCAGCATTCTCAACTTAGCAGCTCCGTGTCCATCTCCATGAATCTCATCATTTCGCGGCTCGCGAATAACTAAGAGTTGCCCATTTCTACTAGACTTGGCTAGTTCGATTAGTTTGTTGCGAGCTTCCGTCCGTGTGACCTCTGGGATTTCTAGAAGGTAGGACTCGCTGGCTGAATCTATAAAGAAATCGCTACATTCTTTACATGAGAATAACCTGCCGTAGGGAGAGTGAACAGACTTGAAGCTTGCAACTAAATCGCAGAGTGGGCATTTCTGGTTTTCCATGTGACCTGCTTACGAGTAGACCTAATGATTGACTGAAATGTTAGCAATGATGTTCATCATGACGCGCGGCTATTGTTTTTGGTTGATGTATGCATCTGGAGAGAAGCTGCCCTCAAATGCTGGGCATGCAATCTTTGAGTATGAGGATGAAGCCTTGTTAGCGTCAAGAGACTGATAGTCTTCCGCTTGAATCAACTTGCCGTTTACAAGGAGGCTGGTGAACACCTTGTATTCGGTTGGGGTCACCGAAACAACTTGGACAATCTTTTCCAGGGTGTTCCCGTTATTGGGAGTTAGGCAATCGCCAATTTTTATATCTGACTGCACGTTATGGTCCACCGTTGGAAAACTGCAATCATTTCTGCCGACTTCAAAGCGGGTGATTTCAGCTCCATCATTTCCAGAATATGCATAAACGTAAATGCCTCCATATTGGATCGTTTTCTTCATGTCTGTGCTTGCACAAGCTTTCCGCGTAACATCTGGACGAAGCTTTGTTTGAATCCAGTTTGCATCAATGTCTCTCGACGTGTATTTAGGAAGGGTGCAGTGATATACAGCTCTCGGCCCTGGCCCAACAGTGAGCTTATCCAATCGAGTGTCTTGATCAATCATCATTGGCAATTGCTGGTTGTATTGATTGGCAGTGTTGGTAAATCCTTCGATGATTTTCGCCTCGGCTTCTTGCGAGTCTGGCTTCATTGCGGCCTTCCCGACCTCTTTTTCAAACTCTGTCCAGTATTGCGTAAAATTTCCCAGCAGCATACCAACAACAAGACCACATTGTGTTTTTGGATCTATTTTACCATCTAGGCTTCTTATGTTATTGGCTACGATACTTTGCATTTCTGCTTTTGCAGTGCTCTTATATTTAGGCAGTTGATTTTTGTACGCTGATGATATATTAGATTCAATGTCTTGCTCTGCCTTCTGTGAGAGCTCCTCAATATTCATAAGCAAGGCGTAACCACATTTGGTTTGTTTTACTGCTTGTAGCGCATATACACTAGCCAAATATGAACCAGCTGCTTCGGTAATAGCATCCTCCGATTTGTGCTGTGCAAGTGAGTGGTTCACATAAAATGCAATACATGCAACTACGAATGACTGCTTAAGATTTTTCATGGCTTTATCCTCTGGTGTTTAAATCAGCGGCGCGTGTACCGCCCCGCTGGATTGGCTTATTAGCTTTCTGGTGCAGTACCCATCATGCCGCATCAGCGATCCAGATATGCTTTTGCTTCATCATATAGCTGTTTTTCTGACGCAAAAACTCTATCGCCTTCGATCTTGGCTTGTTTTGCGTAATTCGCATCCCCTGCTTTTTCAGCGACGAAAGCTAAGCAGTCATAGCTTTCAGCTCGCCAAGGGGCAAGCTTAACCAATGATTTTGCATACTTCATAGCTTCAGAAAAATATTTATTGTGCAATTGAATTGTAGCCATTGCTCTAATACCGTTAAAATCATCTGGCACATCACGAAGGAAATCAGAAAGAATTTCCAAAGCACTTTTTGTATCCCCAAGCCAATCCTTCAACTGCGCTGCCAGAATCGCGTCTACAAATACCCCAGAGCTTGACTTGTGTAGAAATAGATTTTCGATATTAGAAAAAATATTTTGCTCTCCTGTATCAAGCCTTCCCTTCATTAACTTGTATCGAGCTATTGTTCGCAACTCTATTATTTGGAGTTCGCGAATCTCGCTCAGCCATTGGGGGTGGTTCTTGATGAATTGCAGAACGCCATCGGCTCCTTTATCGGTCCCCCAGCCGTCATCGCACCAATGTTCAAGCATCTCTATAAGGGCGCGCTTACGAATATCGATCGGAACCAAATCACTCACCCACAAAGTAGGCGCAATCGTATTTACAACCTCTCCATCTTGAATAAGACGTCGCAAAAGTATTTCTCTCATCCGCAGTGTGTAGTAGTTTGGATTGAGAGTAAGTCCTTCTTTAATCAAGTCGCCCGCCAACTTGGCAAAACCCATAGCGCGCGGTAGGTCGATGTAACGAATAGCTGTGGCGTATTCGAGCGCAACCCAAGCTGCCTCATCAAGTGAGTGGACATCGCGCCGAATGTTTAACCGCTTGCGCGCAGAGTCGAGTGCTCGCTCATGCTCGGCTGCCTGCATTAGCGCAATTGTCAAATTTCCTTGGATATCTACATCATTTGGAAAATGTTCAATGCCGTCTCTACACAAGTCTGCAGACTGACGGTTCTTATTAAGAAGGTTGAGTGTCATTGAATAGTTGACATAAAACTCGGAGGGCTTGGCATTGTTCATTGCCAACAAAAGGAAAAGTTTTTCAGCTTCTGGAGCCCGTTCTAAATGGCAAAGGCAAAGACCATAATTCACAGCCATATCGTGCGGCAGTCCCCACCACTGTATCCACTTGCTAAGTATCTCTGGGAGGACTTGAGGACGAAGAATCTGTTCTGCCTCGGCATAGCGTCCTAATGCAATTAGATCAATCGCTTCTTTTGCAAATGGCAACAAGTCGTCCATCTCTACGACCATGTAACCGTCTTTACCTCGATTTTCGTTTGGAACACACACGAGCATGTCCGCTTGCTGCTTTTCTCCCTTGCCAAGAATTGAGCGTTTGTATCGCGTACCTGGCTTGCAGAGGTCAAGCGCAACACCATGCTTTTGTGCTATCGGTAGCAAATCAAGCTCAAGCTGCTCGTAACTCTGATATCTGTCCTTTGGATCTTTTTCCAAGCAACGAGCAATAATACGCCCTAACCCTAGCGGAGTTGAGTTAAACAATCCTCCCAGCTTTTTGGGTTTGTCTCGTAGATGTTGTTTGGCGATATCAACCACGGTTGTGCCAAGAAATGGCGGTGACCCAGTTTCGAATTCAAACATCATGCAACCAAGGGCATAAATATCTGCACGATGGTCAATCGTGGCTGATCCGGCGATTTGCTCAGGCGCTGCATACGTTACGGTGCCAAGAAAACTTCCTTGCTGCGTGCGATCTGGGCGGTCAATTGTATTGGCTATTGCATTACCAACACTCTGTAATGCTTGCCCAATCGGGCGAGCTAGTCCCCAGTCCGCAACATACGCCAAACCCTTTTCATCGAGCAAAATGTTCGATGGTTTCAGGTCGCGGTGAATAACTCCTAAGTGTCTTTTTGCCCAAGAGAGGCCGCGAACGACTCGCAACAATGTTTCTATTTTTTTGGTCTTTGTCAATCGTGGAAGCCAGCCAGATAAATCACCGTTCGACATCCATTTTGCTAAGACGCATGGAAGCTCATTGATTCGAACTACAGCTACGGCCTCAGCGATAAGATCGCAAGGTGATGCGGCAATCCAAACGGCTAACTCATCGAGAAATCTGTCTATTGTCGCCTTCTCGCCAACATACTCTGGTCGCACGCCTTTGAGTGCAAACTCTTTTTTTGTTTCTACATGGGAAAGATGAATGCATATTCCCATGCCACCAGCGAAGATGCCTTTCACAACAAATCTAGTGGATCCATCCGATATATGAGTCGCAACCTCAGGTAGATCGATGGAACTGCCAATATGCAAATCATCAAAATTCAGCATGGTATCTTGGTCGACCTCGGTGAGATGGATCCCGCGTCTGAAAGCTAACGCAAAGCTAAACGGCGCGGCGTTAACCGCGCCCAACAAGTGAAATGGGCGTGCTTGAGCGCTTTGTTAGGTGAATTATTCTTCACTCTCACGATCTTCTCTTTCCTGCTGTTTTATTGCCGCAAGATTCTCAGCTAGCCATTTATGTAATTCACTATTTGAGGCAGACCAACTTGTAAACTCTTCTATTTCACTTTCCGTCCAGCCAGCTTTCCCTGATACAACATCATTGAATTTGTAGCCTGAATCATATTGTGTTTCAAATTTTGGTTTTCCATTTTCAGTATCGTAGTAGCAGATTGGCAATATAGAAAGAAGATCATCTGTTGTGCTTACATTTGGTCGATAACCAAATGTAATTTCCTCAAGCTCACCATTTTCATCAAAGATAACTTTGTCAATGAAGTTTTTTGCAAATATAGATACCGCTCTTCCTGATTTTAAAATTGGCATTAACTTCTCCTCTCGGCTAACGTTTAGCTAAGGGCGGCGAAAGGTGGCGCATAACAAGCGAAGCATGCGTAGACTGAAGCTGTCCAGTAAGCGAAATTTGGCGCTTTGTTATGCATTTTCAATGTTTACACCGAACTTTTTAACTCGCATTTTGTTAATTTTGCTATCCGCAGCAAGTCTTCGTAATGCTTCCGTAGCCCTATTGGCGATTTCCTTTTGTTGATCACTAGCATTTCCAAACTGACCAAATTTCAAGCATGTTGTAACAAAGGATGAGAGGTGGCGGCCTGTTTCGGTTTTAAATAGCTTGTAATACTCATCGGCTGATGTATTTGCCAGCACTACTTCGTCGCTTTGATTCCATCCATTTTTACCTGCTATTCGTTCTAAAACCTGTTTCGCCGTTTCAGTAGCAACAGACTGGCTGTATGTCTCGTTAAATCTATCTATTACCTCCTGATCTCTAATATCGCCAAAAAAGTTGATCTCTTCCATATTAAAGAGTTCTGTATCTTGTTTTCTTTTCTCTATATATATTCCGATAATTTCTGATGCTTTATCCATCTCGCCCAACTCTCTAAATAATGAAACAGTGCCATTTAAGTTCGCAGGTGTTATGTATTGACAGTTTTTCTTGAAACTTTCATAAAGCCCGTTTATAACCTCGTCGCCATTATCATGGAATGTGTCATGATAGAGTCGCCATGCACTCGAGAAAGAATCCTCGGACTTTGAAGCTATTATTTGCTGGTTCTTTGTAGATGCCTTTTCTTTGAAATTTTCTTCGACGAAGTAACCAGTTTTAACAGCTTCTGCCAATATTAAATCCAAATCATCAGTAAGCTGATAATTGTAAGATTGCAAGGTGGTTTGCCACTTCTCCTGCTGCTCGCTGACTTTTTCACCCCCTATACCCAGCAATGCATAGCCTTTGCTAGTTATAAATTCTATAGGTGGTATTTCGTCGTTGGATTTTGAACAGAAGTAGCTACAAGTAAATAAAACAATAGAGTGTAGGATTTGATCTGATATTTCTGGCTCAAACTCTTCAGTCAGCGGGAGAGCTAGAGTTGCCAATCTCTCAATCTTTTTAAGAATACGGATATTTCGAATTCCGAGACTTGTAGTTAGCTGCCTAAGCCTTAAATAATTTGGCGTTTTCTCAGAATAAGCAATTTCCGCACACTCTTTCGGGGATGGTGCAAACGCAAGCTCAGTGTCGATAACTTTTTCACGATACTTTTCATAGTCACCTAAGCCTTCCTCGCCATCGTTAAGAAGCAATACTACTTTGCACTTCTTTTGTTCCTTTAACAGCGAGACCAACCCCAAAATATCTTTTATCTCAAGACCTTTTCCCTTTCTTTCCAAATCATCAATGCATATAAGCGTTTTATTCAAGGATAAGAAAGAAATAGCCTCTATGGTTGGGTTAAATGACTTAATTATTGGCATGCCTTTAAAGAAGTTAAAAGATTGTCTTCCGAATGATTCTATTAGGCTTGCCGTATTGCTTTTAAAGGTTTCGAGACTTGCCTCTGTACCGATAATCTCCTTCTTGATTACATTTTCAAAAATTGTATATTTAAAGTCAGCCAGTGAGTTAATGCCAAAAAGAGAAACGTAAGAGTAGCGTTCTAGGATCAATCTGTTCTCAGCACTGGCTTCTTCAAGGAATTTATTCCAACTAAAAGTCTTTCCTACGCCCCATTCTCCCTTGATCGCCATAATTTCCGGTTGATCTGAAGATAAAAACTGAAAAATTTTTTCTTTGATTACTTCGACAGACATTATTTTTCCTTAAGAAGTCACAACATTGATTATTCGTCATATTTTACGAATAGCATTCTACCGCGGTATATAAAAAACTGGCGGGCTCAACTATCTGCCTGATACTAAAGTGTTTTTATCCTGCATGATGCTATGTGTCAACAATAATCGTCAGCTTTCATTTTCAGTGTTTGCCTGCATGAATAATTAGTTTTTTCGATTCTATTTATTTTTAGCTATATATCATCACCTTGAATACATCTCTAGCCTCTGTCAGTTCGCTGACAGGGGCTTTTTTATGTCCATCCAACCAAGGAGCAATCCCATGATTAAAGGTCTCGCTATTACCCCGCCCTTGTTGGGGCGTATTTCCATCGGGCGCGTTGTTGAAAAGAACGGCAAACGCCTGCCAGAAAAAGATGATCAATTCACCATCACCACACAAGTGCAAAACAAAGATGGCTGGATTGTGCATCCGCTCGATGAAGCGCTGCGCAAAGAAACCGATAACGGAAAATTGCGCAGTATTCCCATTAGATTATTGTTCGATGATCCTGATCTCAATTTACGCGCGGAATACAGTTTGTTTGATCGTCAAAACGGTAGACCGCTGTGCGTGGGCAACGGTGAGCAATGCAAACGCGTGTGTAACGGCGCTATGCAAACTTTGCCGTGTCCATCGCCGGAAAGTTGTGAATTGGCAAAAGCTGGTTGCAAACCTTACGGACGCTTGAATGTGCGAATTGGTGATGAAGATGAACTGGGTTCGTTCATTTTTCGCACCACGGGTTTTAACAGCATACGCACATTGGCGGCACGCTTGCGTTATTTTCATGCGGTCTCCGGTGGATTACTCGCGTGCATGCCGTTGGCATTAAAACTGCGCGGCAAAAGCACCACGCAAAGTTATCGCGCTGCTATTTTCTATGCAGACATCACGGTGCGCGATGGCATGACATTGGAAACAGCGATTGCCCAAGCGCGAGAAACGCACGCACAACGCCAAGCCGTAGGGTTTGATCAACAAGAGCTCGATCAAGCAGCGCGCTTCGGTTTTCAAAATGCTGCGTTTGAAACCAACGAAGAAGAAGTGCCAGAAATTCTGGAAGAGTTTTATCCAGAAACAGACAACCATTCAGAGCAGGCAGTGGATACTGCTCCAATCACCTCGGCCAAGGGAAGGCCGAGTTTGAAGGAAAAGCTGGATGATCGAATAGCGAATCAAAATAGGGATGCGGTTCTAGTGGATGGTGTTGCGTAAGACAGCAAAAATTAAACGCTTGCTCCGAAAGGAGTGAGTGTTTTTTTGTAAAAATGATTAGAGCTATTAATACCTCTCTACTTTACGATCCAAGCACCCGGCTGAGTAGTGTAAGCAGGCGACAATCTCTCCCGACACATCCTCCAATCTTCATTTTGTATGGCGGAGGCTACCTGTACGGTGCCTCTGCCATATTTTTCGTTTAGGTTGTCCATCGCTGCCATGAGTTGTTCTCTTGCTGGACTGCTTTGTCGTGCAAATAAATCGGCTTGTTGATGTTTAACTGATTCAATCCCCGACAACATAACGCCAGCTTTCTTGTACAAATAACCAGACTTGTAAGTTTGATCAAGTAAGTGCATAGCGAGATTGTTTAGAACCAGCGTGTCTGAAGTGGGTGAGGGCAGTGAAACGGTTTTGCTGCCGACATATTGCGCGTCTTGTTCGCGAAAACGATTGGTGTGAATAAAAACGGTGAGTATGGCCGCGCGCGTGTTTTGTTCGCGTAGTGCTTCAGCGGCGCTACTGATATGTGTAGAGATAGCCGCTTGTAAAGCATGTTTTTCCGTTATCAGTTGACCAAAAGAGCGCGAGCGAATGATTTGTTGATTGGGTTCGTTGACTTCCGTAATGTCTAGACAACTGTAGCCAGCCAATTCACGGCCAATGCGTTCAACAACAACACCAAAGCGTTGGCGGATTATGCTTTGATTTGCATCGCGCAATTGGCGCGCGGTGGTGATACCCATGCTGTGCAATTGCACCGACAATTTGCTGCCTATGCCCCAAATATCACGCACTGTTACAGACTCTAGAATGGCGTCCAACTGGGTCGATGACAAATCTGCAAAGTTGCATACGCCATTCCAATCTTTATTTTTTTTCGCGACATGGTTGGCGAGTTTTGCTAACACTTTGCTTGAGCCAATGCCAACGCACGTGGGAATGCGAATCCATTGAAAGATTCGGTTGCGAATTTCATGGCCCAGTGCAGTGCGGTTGGGTAAACCGCTCAAATCAGCAAAACATTCATCAATGCTGTACACCTCAATGCGTGGCACCAATGTGGCAATGGTTGCCATCATGCGTGCCGACATATCGGCATAGAGTTCATAGTTAGAGCTGAACACTGCAATGCCGTGTTTGTGGATTTCCTTACGGATTTGAAACAGCGGCGCACCCATTGGAATGCCGAGCGCCTTGGCTTCGGCAGAACGCGCTACTACACAGCCGTCATTGTTCGAGAGTACAACCACGGGCTTGTCACGCAAATCAGGTCGAAAAACCTTTTCGCAGCTGGCGTAAAACGAATTGCCATCCACGAGAGCAAAGACGGGCGTATTCATAACGCATCAAAAGCTGTGTACGGCAAAACGCACTACACCCAACACTTCCAGCGTCTGACCTTCCTGCGGCTCGATAGGCGGGTACTGTGCGGCCTTGTTCTCGGCGCAGAGGCGAACTGCTTGGCGGCGCTGATAGAGCCGCTTCACAGTAAAGCCGTCATCTAGCCGAGCGATGACGATATCCCCGTGCTTAGGCTGGCGTGAGAAATCCACCACCAGCAAATCACCTTCGCGAATACCGGCATCCACCATGGAATCCCCCTTGGCTCGCACGAAGAAAGTCGCCGGCGGGTTACTGACCATCAGTTCGTTCAGGTCGATGGCTTGCTGCTCGTAGCCCTGAGCTGGCGAAGGAAAGCCAGCCTGTACCGGATCGGCATAGAGTGGGGTGAAGCATTTGGGAGCAGGGAATAGGGCGGGCTGGAGCATGGGATAGTCTAGTGATGCTGTATGTATTTACAGTATCAATCTGGGTTGGGGATTGCAAGGTTTCCTCGCCCGTGCTCCATATGGGTGTCCCAACCGAGTTCTTTTCTGTCTGCCTGGCGCACCTAGTGAGCTTTGGACTTGTCATAATCCATTGAATTACATGACCAAATAGGGCTTCGCTACGATGCTTGCCCTCTGGCACAATAGCCTGATTATGGATATGGACTACCTAAACGCTAGGGCTGGCGAGGAGAGACGAGATACTTAGTGATGAGTCAGGACAGCAACCTGTTTTTTGAACGCCCCATCCTCAATTCACCCTACGAATATCCGGCACGGCATTGGGAGCTGGATCATGGCCAGCCGACCCAGAAAATCATGGATGCCAGACGCCGGGCGGAATTCGTCACGCCAATCCCCAAGCCTAAAAAGCAGAAAGGGGGCAAGTCAGAAGACCTGTTTGACGAAACGATGGGGCTATCTGCCGGTGGGCAGAAGTATGACCCGATCTCTGTCATCAACGAACTTCGCAAAAATGTCGATACCTGGCGAAAACTGAAAAACCCTAATGACTGGCACGTGACGCCGGAAACCGCTCGCCTGTTGCAGCACTGGCGTGACTACCCGTTTCAGGGGGTGAGGCCGTTCTTCTGCCAGGTGGAGGCTGCCGAAACCGCCATCTGGCTGACTGAAGTCGCGCCCAAAATGGGCAAGACTGGCAGGTACTTTCTGGATTATCTGGAGAGTGCCAACAACGATGCCAACCCGGAACTGTTGCGTTTAGCCCTGAAACTGGCCACAGGCGCCGGTAAGACCACGGTCATGGCGATGTTGATTGCCTGGCAAACCATCAATGCCGTGCGCCAGCCCAACAGCAAGCTGTTTACCCGTGGTTTCCTGATTGTTGCACCCGGTTTAACCATCAAGGATCGTCTGCGCGTGCTGCAGCCCAACGATCCAGACAGCTATTACCAGAGCCGCGAAATTGTGCCCGCCGACATGCTGCCGGATCTGGAGCGCGCCAAGATTGTCATCACCAATTACCACGCCTTCAAACTGCGTGAGCGCATCGAGATTTCCAAAGGTGGCCGCGCACTGTTGAAGGGCCGCACTGGCGAAGATATTGAAACGCTGGAAACCGAAGGCCAGATGATCCAGCGTGTGATGCCGGAACTGATGGGGATGAAAAATATTCTGGTCATCAACGATGAAGCGCACCACTGCTATCGCGAAAAGCCGGGTGAAGCCGACGATTTGAAGGGTGACGAGAAAAAGGAAGCAGAAGAAAACAATGCTGCAGCGCGCTTGTGGATTTCCGGTTTAGAAATGGTGAAAAGAAAACTGGGTGTCGCCAAGGTCATTGACCTGTCCGCCACGCCATTTTTTCTCAGTGGTTCCGGTTATGCGGAAGGCACTTTATTTCCGTGGACGATGAGCGATTTCTCGCTGATGGATGCCATCGAGTGCGGTATCGTCAAGCTTCCTCGTGTGCCGGTAGCGGACAACATTCCCGGCGGCGAAATGCCGATGTTTCGCAATTTGTGGGAACATATCGGCAAAAAAATGCCGAAGAAAAACCGCAAGGCCGGTGGTGATCTGGATCCGCTAAGCATTCCAGTCGAATTACAAACAGCGCTGGAAGCACTCTACGGCCATTACGAAAAAACTTTTGAACTCTGGCAAAAAGCTGGTGTTGCCGTTCCTCCGTGTTTTATTGTGGTTTGTAATAACACAGCCACATCCAAACTGGTGTATGACTATATCTCCGGTTTCCATCGCCAGAATGATGATGGCTCCAGCGAATTGATGAACGGCCGATTGGCTCTGTTCCGCAATTTCGATGAACACGGCAACCCAATTTCGCGCCCCAGAACATTGCTGATCGACAGCGAACAACTGGAATCCGGTGATGCGCTGGATGACAACTTCCGCCACATGGCGTCTGATGAAATCGAACGCTTCCGTGATGAGATTCGTGAACGCACTGGCGATATTCATGCCGCTACGAATATCACCGATCAGGAATTGTTACGCGAAGTCATGAACACCGTTGGCAAGCAAGGGCGACTCGGTGAATCCATTCGCTGTGTGGTGTCTGTCTCGATGCTGACGGAAGGTTGGGATACCAACACCGTCACGCATGTATTAGGTGTGCGTGCATTTGGCACACAACTGCTGTGCGAACAGGTGATTGGCCGTGCCTTGCGTAGGCAATCTTACGACCTGAATGACGAAGGCCTGTTCAATGTGGAATACGCCGATGTGCTCGGTATTCCATTTGATTTCACCGCCAAGCCGGTGATCTCCAAGCCCCAGCCGCCCCGTGAAACGGTGCAGGTGAAAGCTGTACGACCGGAGCGGGACGCGCTGGAAATTCGCTTCCCTCGTGTCGCGGGTTATCGTGTAGAACTACCGGAAGAACGCCTCACGGCAGAGTTCAACCAGGATTCCATTATGGAACTGACACCGGATCTGGTCGGCCCCTCCATAACCCGTAATGAAGGCATCATCGGTGAGGCAGTGGATCTCAACCTGGTGCATACCAACGATATGCGCCCGTCCACGCTGCTGTTTCACCTAACCCAGCGTTTGCTTTACACCAAGTGGCGTGATCCAGGTGAGGCACCCAAGCTGCACCTGTTTGGCCAGTTAAAGCGTATCACCAAGCAATGGCTGGATACCTGTCTGGTCTGCAAGGGCAGCACCTACCCAGCCCAGCTCATGTACCAGAGCCTGGCCGATATGGCCTGCGAGCGTATTACCGCCGCCATTACCCGTGCCGAGATGGGCAGCCGCCCGATCAAGGCCATGCTGGAACCTTACAACCCCACGGGCACCACGCGGCATGTGAATTTCACTACATCCAAGACCAGTCGCTGGCAGACGCAAGCTGACAAGTGCCACATCAATTGGGTAGTGCTGGACAGTGACTGGGAAGGCGAGTTCTGCCGTGTGGCCGAGGCGCACCCCAAGGTGAAAGCCTACGTGAAGAATCACAGCCTAGGGCTGGAAGTGCCATACCGTTACGCCTCTGAAACCCGCAAATACCGGCCGGATTTCATTGTGCAGATCGATGACGGCCACGGGCCGGATGACCTGCTCAATCTGGTGGTCGAGATCAAGGGCTATCGGCGGGAAGATGCCAAGGAAAAGAAAAACACCATGGAGGTTTACTGGATTCCCGGTGTGAATAATTTGAAAACCTATGGCCGCTGGGCGTTTGCCGAATTCACTGATGTATTTGAAATGCAGGTGGATTTTGCCGAGAAGGTTGAGGCTGAATTTAACAAGATGATTGAAGCAGTATCCGGTGCGCCGGAACAAGGACATTGAAATGGCCAAATCCCCCAAAAAACCACCATCAAAAATCGCGGTTGAAACTATCAAGCATGATGATGCAACTCGCAAAAATATTCCGACTGCAGAATATCAATCGTTAGTGCAAAAGAACGACCAGAAACCTGTGCAGGTAAAATACCCAAGAAATACCGATCTTGATCCACAGTTAGTGTGGCGTGGTAAAGATGAGCAGGATTGGTCTGATCTGGTGGTAAATGCGCCACCTCTTTACATTCAAGATAAAGTACATCCCAAAGTATTAATTGATGATTTGTTGCGCCGTACAGAAGCGGGTGTGCAACAGCAATCAGGTAGCATGGATGATATGTTTGCCGATTTTAATGGCCTGCCAGATGAGAATGCCAAGACCGAGTTTTACCAGCATGATTCGCATTGGTCTAACCGGATGATTTTGGGTGATAGTTTGCAGGTAATGGCATCGCTGGCGGAACGGGAAGGCTTGCGCGGCAAGGTGCAGTGTATTTATTTTGATCCGCCGTATGGCATTAAATTCAATTCCAATTTTCAGTGGTCAACCACCAGTCGGGATGTGAAGGATGGCAATGCCGATCATATTACCCGAGAGCCGGAACAGGTGAAGGCATTTCGCGATACTTGGCGAGATGGAATTCACTCTTATCTCACGTATTTGCGTGATCGTTTGACGGTTGCGAGGGATTTGTTGACGGATTCTGGCTCGATCTATGTTCAGATTGGTGATGAGAATGTGCATCGTGTTAGAGCCGTGATGGATGAAGTTTTTGGCGAAACAAACTTTATAACTGCATTTTATTTTAAAAAAACGGGGTCAATGTCGGGTAACTATATATCGGGAATAGCTGATACGGTTTTGTGGTATGGCAAAGACTCTAATAAAACCAAGTTTCGTAGATTATTGACAGAGCGTTCTTCTGAAGCAGTTGACTCAGGCTTCGGTAATATTGAACTTTCAAATGGAGAATGCCGTCGTCTAACGGCAAAGGAAATGGATGACGTTGTTAGTTTTCCTGATGGAAGAAGATTTCAAACTGCACCGATGCTTTCTGCTGGTGATGCAAAGAACTTACAAGAATTCAGTTTTAAGGGAAGATCCTATACGCCTAAAAAAGGGAATCATTGGAAAGTTTCTTTGGAAAGTATGCCTCGGATAGCAATATCGGGAAGACTTTATTTAGCTGGAAATACATTAACTTTCAAAAAATACCTTGACGAAAGCCGTCACACTCCATTTACAAACATGTGGACGGATACAATGGAAAGCACATTTGCTGTCCAGCGTACTTATGTTGTTCAAACGAGTACTATTGTTGTGCAAAGATGTATGTTGATGGCAACGGACCCAGGTGATCTTGTTCTTGATCCCACCTGTGGTTCCGGTACAACAGCATTTGTTGCAGAACAATGGGGGCGTCGCTGGATTACCATTGACACATCTCGTGTATCGTTAGCTCTTGCGAGGAGCTCGCATTATGGGTGCTCGTTACCCGTATTACTTGTTGGCAGACTCCAAGGAAGGTCAGCAGAAAGAAGCTGAAATAACCCGTTCAGTAACTTCATCGAAGCCAATAAATGGGAACATTCGTCACGGTTTCGTTTATGAAAGAATACCGCACATAACTTTAGGCTCCATCGCGAAAAATTCTGAAATTGATGTCATATGGTACAAGTTCCAAGAGAAACTTGAGCCGCTGCGCGAGCAACTGAACAAGGCAGCGGGTAAAGAATGGCAGGAATGGGAAATCCCCCGCGAGGCTGATGCCAAATGGGCGGATGCCACCAAAAAACTGCATGCCGACTGGTGGCAGAGCCGCATCGCACGCCAGAAAGAAATTGATGCCTCCATCGCCGCCAAGGCCGATTTTGAATACCTGTACGACAAACCCTACGAAGATAAAAAGAAAGTGCGCGTGGCTGGCCCCTTCACCGTAGAAAGCCTGTCACCCCACCGCGTACTGGCCGTGGATGAAAACGACGATCTCGTCGATGGCGTGCAAGAGAAGAAAGGCGGTTATGCCGGCGAGCAGGATTTTGCAGGCATGATCCTCGAAAACCTCAAGACTGCCGGCGTCCAGCAGGCGCACAAAGAAGACAAGATCAGCTTCAGCAGTATCACCCCGTGGCCGGGCGAGCTGGTGTGTGGCGAAGGCCGCTATATGGAAGGCGAGGTTGAGAAACGCGCCGCCATCTTCATCGGCCCTGAGTTCGGCACCGTATCGCGTGTGGATCTCGTCACTGCTGCCCGCGAAGCCGGTGATGCCGATTTCGATGTGCTGATCGCCTGCGCCTTCAACTTTGAAGCCCACACCACCGAGTTCGACAAACTCGGCCGCATCCCCGTGCTCAAGGCACGCATGAACGCCGACCTGCACATGGCCGACGACCTCAAGAACACCGGCAAAGGTAACCTGTTCGTTATCTTCGGCGAACCGGATATCGACATCATCGGCGCAGCCGATGGCCAGGTGCAGCTGAAAGTGAAAGGCGTCGACGTGTTCGACCCCTCCACCGGCGAAGTCCGCAGCGATGGCGCCGACGGCATCGCCTGCTGGTTCATCGACACCGACTACAACGAAGAAAGCTTCTTCGTCCGCCATGCCTACTTCCTCGGTGCTAATGACCCGTACAAGGCTCTCAAGACCACCCTCAAAGCCGAGATTAACCAGGAAGCCTGGGAAACCCTGAACAGCGATACCTCAAGGCCCTTTGAAAAGCCCAAGAATGGAAGGATTGCTGTGAAGGTGATTAACCATTTGGGCGACGAAGTGATGAAGGTGTTTAGGGTGTAACGAATGGCACGAATGGCAGTAATCGATTTCGAAACCACAGGACTTTCACCTGCTCACTGGCGCAAGGCCTACCGAAATTGCTATTGTCTTGGTTGAGGGTAATAGAATCGTTGATCGTTAACAGAATTTGATGAACCCATGTATTCCAATACCATTCTTTATTCAACAAATAACTGGGATTTCTGATGCTATGGTCAGAAATGCACCTCCCGTTGCTGATGTGATGAAAGAGGCTGCAAGGTTTGTGGGTGATACGCCCTTGTTGGCGCATAACGCGTCATTTGATCAAAAGTTTTGGCAGGCTGAGCTTCGCAGGGTCGGGTATAGTCAATCAATACCTTTTGCATGTTCGTTATTGTTATCCCGCCGTATTTTCCAATCTGCACCCAATCACAAACTTGAAACGTTGGTTCAAACACTAAGGTTGCCAAAGCAAGGCAGTTTTCACCGGGCTATGGCTGATGCTGAATGTACAGCACATTTGTTATTTCGGATACAACAAGAGTTATCCAGTCGATTCAACTTAAAGACAATTAATCACGATACGTTAGTCATGCTACAGAAAGCCAGTAAACAAGATTTAACCAAGTGCATTCGCCATTTGGGAGGTAGCATTTAATGGATTACCGTTTGGAAAGGCAGCGTCTGGTTGATTGGTTGCGCCGGCAGATGATTGGCCCTGCCAATGAAAGTGGCATATTGCATGGTATACAGCCACTTGAGAGATACCCTTGTGCGCAGTTGTACCCTGTCATTAATGATCAGGAAGGTATTGACCCTGCATCACTTGCTGAAGATGACGATGAATCTCAGCAATCTAGTGAAGAAGTTTCGAATAAGACTGAAGCTGAGCCAGCCTCAAAGCCAAGACGTTATGTAGCTCCCTCAGCAGTGGGGTTTTCATTTTTTGCCAAGGGTGCTTCGCTCGAGTTTCATGTCAGATGTTCTGCAGTTCGTTACGGCAGGGCTGGCGATAGGGATGAAAAGGGTCGATATGTCGGTTATGAGTTCCAACGAATATCGTTAGGGGGGGATGAGCAGGCAGTCACGTTCACTACTGCCAAGCGAGTTGATGTGCTACTCGACCATAACGGTGAATATCTGGCAGGCCTGGATGTTCAGTGGCGGCCCTATGCTGATGGATCGATCATCACCGTTTCATTGTTTAACAAGCAAACATGGTCGACAAACGAGGAATGGGTGGAGCGCTCGAACCGGACTTTGTTTGAAGTGTCGTTGCACTGTTTTATCGATCAGGGTGAGGTAGGTGATTATCCTCGTGTTGAGTACAGTTTACTCAATGATGAAGAACAAGAGCTTGAACTTCAGTATAAGCACCGCAGGATTTATGCCATTGGCCATGGGGCTGCTGCTGATTGGCGCGAGAAAAATGGCAAGGTAAACGAAATTTATACTGATTTCATGCCTACAGTTGAAGTGCCACAGGTGACAGCCGATGTGGCAGGTAAAGATAACAAGATTCTTCAGATTGCCTATCTGGCTAATTGCACGCAAGCAAAAGATGAGGTTTTGAAAGGCCTGGAGAACTTCGTCAGTGAATATGCCGATTGGGTGGCTGGCCAGATTGAGTCTGGGAATCATCTATCTGGGCTGGAGGGCAAGGCAGCCAAGCGAATCACCAAAAGAATGGAGCAGGCATTGCAACGGATTCGAACTGGCATCAGTTTGTTGCGTAATAATGCTACAGCGTTCTTGGCCTTTTCCAAGGCAAACCAGGCGATGTTAGATCAAATGCGCCAGGTCGATTCGATAAAGAAATCACATCGTGCTATAGAAAGTTATGCCTGGCGCCCATTCCAGCTGGCGTTTGTATTAACGGTCTTGGAATCAGCGATTAATGAGGAAAGTGATTTTCGCGATACGGTTGACCTTATATGGTTCCCAACAGGGGGAGGCAAAACTGAAGCCTATCTGGGATTAATCGCATTTTTGATTGTTTATCGACGCCTCACAAACACCACTGCGGGTGGTGGCACTGTTGTATTGATGCGTTATACATTGCGACTGTTGACATCACAGCAATACTTGCGTGCTGCACGCCTGATTTGTGCTCTCGAGATAATCAGGCAATCGATGCCCAGCCTGGGTAATGAACCTATCAGCATTGGAATGTGGGTAGGTTCAGCAACTAGCCCTAATACTTTTGAAAAAGCGATGGAGCAGGTCAGTAAAATTGCTATCGGCAAAACTGAGGCATCACGTAGCCTGGTGCTCGATAGCTGCCCTTGGTGTGGTCAGCGGTTTACTGGCCCTGAAAACTACATTGCCAATGAAAATAATTTCAGGTTTTGCTGCTCGAATAGTAGTTGTGATTTTGGTAAGGCAGGCTCGGGAATCATACCCTGCAATGTAGTTGATGAGGCCTTGTATAAAGAGCCACCCACTTTGTTGGTGGCGACTATCGACAAGTTTGCCCGATTGGCTTGGGAAGAGCGTGCCAACGCATTTCTTGGTGGCAGCAAGAATAAACCGCCTGAATTAATTATTCAGGATGAGTTACATTTGATCGCAGGCGCCTTGGGTTCAGTTGCTGGTATTTATGAAGCAGCTCTTGATTCGGTGCTTCAACTCAAGGGCTGCTATCCAAAATATGTCGCATCAACTGCAACCATCCGGATGGCTGAAGAACAGGTCAGGCGAATCTATGGCAGTGAAGTTGCTGTATTCCCGCCGCCGGGCTTAAGTTGTGATGATTCCTATTTTGCCAAAACGGTTGATCTCTCAGTTCGCCCTGGTCGGCTGTATATGGGGTATTTTGCGCCCTTGCTGGATAAGCAGCATTGCATGGCGCCTTTGGCAGCATCTTTACTGGCAGCGCCAGAATCGGTATTTGATGAAGGACAGCGTAATCGGGATCTACTATTGGAAGCATGGTGGTCTCAGGTGGTGTATCACGGCAGTCTCAAGGGGGTGGGGAACAGCCATAATTCTTTCAATATTGATGTTCGCGATTTGTTGGCACGCTTTCAATCCGAGTCTGCTGAGAATGGAAACAAGATTCAAAGAGCTCTTCCGAAAATTGATCAGTTAACCAGTATATCTACGCCAGAAAAAAATGCTCAAACCTTCGCGCGTCTCGAGTTAAACCGCGATCATGAAGATTGCATTGATGCTGTATTGGCAACCAATATGGTATCCGTGGGTCTGGATGTTTCTCGTTTGGCGCTCATGGTCATTAATGGCCAGCCATTAACCACTGCTGAATACATACAGGCAAGCAGCCGGGTTGGCAGAGGAACAGTGCCAGGGTTAGTCTGTGTGAACTTCTATAGAAATAGTGCACGCAATCTTTCGCATTATGAAAACTTCCGTCCTTATCATGAGTCGTTTTATCGCTTTGTTGAGCCGACAAGTGTTACCCCTTATACCTACCAGGCAAGACTACGTGCATTGCATGCTGCTTTGGTAATAGCTGTTAGGCATGGTTTTCATTCTTTATTACCTAATGATTCAGCCGCAAAATTTGACCCTGCTGACCAGCAAATTCAGAAGGTGATACAGCAATTAAAGCGTCGTTGTGTAGAGGCTGACCCTGATCGTAAAGTCGATATCATCAACCATATTGACAAGTTGGTGTTGGATTGGAAATCAGAAGTCGATTCTTGTGTGAACCAAAGACGACAACTTAATTATCAGTCACGGGATAATGAAAAAATAATGAGAGGTTACTGTATAACCATACCGATACTATTCGGGGTTTGTGGCCTACCTTGCAATCGATGAGAAATGTTGAAGAGACGGCATTGCTGAAATCATTATGAAAGATGACCTATATTTACCCGTTCGGCTTTCACATTTGTTACGGCATTGCTCGGTTGGTGCAATTGTTCGTGGCCCTGACTATTTATTGACAGTGAAAGATATACATCATTGGACAGATAAATCAGGTTTGGTGGCCGGTGATGAAATAACCTATGTAGAACAAGTGAAATCGTCTCTTGGCATTACTCAGGTATTGCGCAAACCACCTGTGGCCCAGCAACGTGATAATGGCCAGGTGGAAGGTAGTTGTGTACCAGCCATGCGCTTCCCGTCATGGATGATTTGTCCATCCTGTGGTTTGTTACACAACAGACCTTGGCGTGATTTGTCAGAGGGTGAAGCTCCTCGTTGTCATGAAACAGATACAAAGAGATGTCAGAAACGCCCAAGGCTTGAGCAAGTTCCATGGGTTTTGATTCATGAAGATGGATATATGGCCGATGTGCCTTGGCATTACCTGACGCATAGTAACAAAGTGACCAATGAACAAAAGCAATGTCGGCATGATTGGTCAGATGCGTATTTGCGACTAGTTAAGAATGATGGCCGCAAACCAATACTGCGTTGTGAGCGTTGCAAGGCTTCATCACAGTTCGATGAGCGAATTCAATTAATTACTCAGATACACGCCAGCAACCCTGGATGAAAGAACCATCCAATAACCCCGGACAAACCGGCAGTTATTCTCGAGATCAATGATGCTCGTGTACATTCCCCGATCAATAAGAATGCTTTGGTTATTCCTCCGGAATCGCGTATTCGCAAAGGCTCGGTGGTCGATCGATTGTATTCCAATTCCCAAATGCGGAAAAATCTGGCATTGGCGAAAACTCCTCTGGGCATAAAGTCTGAAAAGCAGAAAATTGCCAGGGAATTACGCTGTACTGTGAAAGAGGTTGACGATGCCCTTGGCGACATTGACAGGGGTTACCCTTTGTATGGTGCTGAATTCACCACTGGTTTACTGCTGGAAAGCGAATATCAGGCATTGATGGATGAATTGCCAGATATGGCAGAGGATGAAGATTTTGTGACGAGTCATTTTGCCAAGGAGTGGAAAACCCTTGCAGAAACGCTTGGCGCTAATTCTAAGTCAGCACAAATTGTGGAAGTGATCGACAAGGTTGTGTCCGTAAACCGACTTAAAGAAATTTTGGTCATGACCGGCTTTCAAAGACTTGGGGGGGAAATTGTATCGCCTGACATTAATGGCAGCAGTGATTGGTTGCCATGTTTAGAGCTTTATGGTGAAGGTATTTTCTTGAGTTTTAATGAAGAAATTATGGATGCATGGGAATCAAACCCTGTCGTTAGGGCCAGGGCTGATCAAATTGCATTACGTTTTTCCAATACAGGCCTGAAATTTGATGTTGAGGTGACAATAAGCCCTCGATTTATTTTGCTGCATTCCTTGGCTCACATGGTAATCAGGCAGTTGGAATCAATGGCAGGCTATCCGGCTGCGTCGTTGAAAGAACGAATCTATTCTTCGCAAGGTGGTGAATGCCCTATGGCGGGAATACTGATTTATGTGGCTGTACCTGATGTTGTTGGTTCACTGGGTGGGTTGGCTGAGCTGGCCGATCCGCAACGTTTTTTGCGTTTGATGACCAGTGTATTTGAGCATGCTGAATGGTGCTCCATTGACCCGGTATGTGCTGAGCATGAAGGTCAGGGCCCATTTCTGTTAAATCGTGCCGCTTGTCATGCCTGTTCGTTGATACCTGAGCCAAGTTGTTCATTTAAAAATGTCTTGCTGGATAGAGTCTTTATTAAAGGCGATCCATCCTACGAGATGTTTTCGTTTCTGGATTTTCAAAGGTAATGTGATTCATGGCTAAGCGTCGTTTCGAGTTGCCAGGAATTCAAGACCTCAGTAAAGAGCAGGAGGAGGCAAGGGCACTCGCCACTGAAGGGCAACATTTGATTATAGGTGGCCCAGGGACAGGAAAGTCTGTATTAGCCCTTCTTAGATCGCGAAGGCTTGCTCAGGAAAATAAAAGGTATGTTTTTCTTGTTTATAACCATTTGCTGAATGAATCAAGCCGGCAGTTGTTTGGGGGTAATCTTACCAGTTCACAATGGCAGAGCTGGTTTATGTCATTTTTCAGAAGTCACATAAAGAAATCGGTACCACAGTTACTCCCAGATGCTAATAACTGGAGGGAATTCAATTGGCCAGAGATTTTGGCATTGATTTCACCATTAGATTCAGACTTGCCCACATTGATAATTGATGAGGGGCAGGATATGCCGCCTGAATTCTATCAGGCTTTAGTTAATTTCGGTTTTGTAAATTTTTTTGTGATGGCTGATCAGAATCAGCAGATTAACTATAAGAAAAATAGTAGCAGACGCGATATTGAAACTGCGTTGGCGATTGAAACAGCTGATGTGATTGAGTTAAAAAACAACTATCGCAATAAATATCCAATCGCGAGATTGGCAAGAGAGTTTTATACAGGTGACCCGGCCAGCCCCCCCCCTGATTTGCCGCCAGTCACTTCCAAATCAGTGAAAACACCTTTGTGTTATGAGTATGATAAAAATGAATTTAAAAAGCTTGTTGAGAATATTTTAAAAACATCAGATCGTGACCCATCCAAGTTAATTGGTATTCTAACGGCAAATGATGATGACCGATCTCAATATTACCAAGAATTACTAAAATCTGATGTCAAGCTAGACAACAAAAAACCTATTGTTAGGACCTATTCATCAAATGATAGAAATCCAGTTGGTTTTGATGAGGGTGGTATTGTGGTTATTAATGCACAAGCCTGTAAGGGTTTGGAGTTTGATATTGTTTTTGTTGCTGATATAAACCACTTTTCTTGTGATGAGCGTACTAAAGATAACACGAAAAGACTTTTCTATGTCATGGTTGCCCGTGCAATTGATAAAGTGATCTTATTGAAGCAGCGAGGAAGGCCGTGTGCAGTTGAAAGTATTCTTCCTGCTGATGAAAGTATTCTGGAGAGAAAATAATGTCTGAGAATGTTGATTTGTTTAGCGCTAGCGTTGAAGAGATTACCCTTTCCAAAGTCAATGCATGGCAAATGGTAACCAACCATGCCAATCTGTTTTATATGCTTGCTACTGGTCTAATCATGCCTCCTGATGGATTTGGTAGAAAATATTATAACGATACGTTATCGATATACCCTGGCTATATACCATTATTTCCAGAGCATGTTTCGTCAGAGGCCATCAAGTATTCGATAGCAGAAAAGCCACACTTAATTCCCTGCATTTTTACCATTGAACTTTCATGTTTCACGGGAAAGGCCAAAATTATCAATCGTTTTGGTCAGATCGAGGATGTCAATTTTCCGGATGGAGTAGACAGTTCGTGCAAGCTGTTGTTGCTGCCAGCGCCGCTGCCTATCAGTTGTTTGAAATCAATTCTCTTCAGATCAAAAGAAGACAAGGTTTATTGTGAAAAGGATGTGCAAGATTACAGCAATGTTGATCTAACACATTATGTAAGAAAAGTTTCCGCAAGTGAATTTTCAAAACTGAAAGACCAGCCATGGCCTATAAATGATGTATCAATACCTTCTTTGAAAGTGGTTCTTGATTTTCCTTTGGCTGCGGGAGCCATCATGGGTTTGCTGGTCAATATGAGTCACCGGGGTAATTTATTCATCGAAGCAGGAAAATTGTCGTTCGATCAAGAGAATGATTGCTTCGAGATATCTGAGTATCCTGTCATTGCTGCCATGAGTGATTGGTTTAAGTCTGGTCATGCTCAATCAAGTGGAGATGTTTCACAAAAACTGTTCTGGGCATTGGTGAATAAAGTTGCAGAGACCCGCTTTTCTGACCCCCAGTATAATTCTGTCGATGTTGCTATCGATTACCTGCAGTCAATGCCTGAAGATGCATATGACTATAAAGTCAGAGACTATGGCAAGAAACTGGCTTCAGATTTACGTTCAATAGCCGGGTTTTCGGATAGCACCATTTCTGAAATATTTGAAAGGCATCCAAAGCCTGTTTCACGTGCCATGGCCTTGTTTGCGCTTCGTGAAAGAATGGATGAGCTGCTCGAATTCTCTCATCCATTGTTAACCCAGGCTGATTATGTACATGCAGCGATACTTTTTTCTGCCAGACAAAGCTGGTTGGGTTTATCCAACGCTCTTCGTGAATTTCCTGGTTTAGTAAACGCTGTCAGTCACAGAATGGCAGTGATGTCTCACCGAATTTCAGCAACGAATTTTGATCTTGGACCATCCCCGGCAAGGCCTCGGTCTCTTTCAGAGCTTTTCGCTTCTGACACTTCTTCATTTTCGAAATTGCAGAATGAAGCTGCCTTGTATATGGCACGTGAATTGAAATGGAATTGTATTCATACACGTATTGCTCTAGGTAAAGGTGAGTACACGCTTTCAGTCGTTAATGGTGGCGTTGAGTTGTCACTCCCTGGTGATATCAAGGCAGTTGTCACGGAGGTTGTTCCTGATGCCTTCAGAGCTAATCTAAGCGATGGCATAATTCCATTAAAGCTACATCACAAGATTTTGGATATCTTCAAGGCATCTAATTAACCATGCGATTGATTCCAGATACACCTCACGGCACACACAGTCAGGCTGAGAAGAAGATTTTTGATCGACTGCGGGCAGCATTCCCCGACGACAAAATGAACGAATTTACCACCTATCATTCGCTGAACCTTACGCGTCATGCTTATAAAAGGTTTGGCGAAATCGATTTTCTGATTTGTTGCCCTTCCGGGATTTATGTATTGGAAGTTAAAGGCGGGGGAGTATCTTGTAAAGACGGGCTTTGGAAATATCAGAATCGTTATGGCGAAAGTAATACATCCCACGAAGGCCCATTTAAACAGGCTCAATCAGCATTACACGCATTGTTGACAAAATTGCGTTCCGTTTTACCGGAAAGCATCATTTCCCAGTTTGCTATTGGCTATGGCGTTTTGATGCCAGACTGTGAGTTTCACCAGCAGGGTGCTGAATGGGATCAGCAAATATTTGCGGATTCCCGACGCTATAAGGATTTTGATAATTGGCTCAAAGGTTTGATGCGTTATTGGCGTGAAAAGGATGGGAAAAACAAACATGCAAATTCTGAGGCGCTCAAGGCAGTCAAGGATATTTTGCGTCCTGATTTTGAGGCAGTTGTTCCTTTGTACGTGCAAATCGATTCCGCCCATGAAGACATTGCAACATTAACTGAAGATCAGTTGCGTTGGGTGGATGTTGTAGAAGCCAATCCCAGGGTTATATGTTCTGGTGGTGCCGGTACCGGTAAAACATTCCTTGCTCTAGAGTTGGCGCGCCGATGGACATCTAAGGGCATGAATGTTGCTCTGGTGTGTAAGTCACCTTGGTTAAAAAGTTTTTTACAGACCCAATTTGTGATGCCTAATCTCGTTGTGTCGACTGTGGATGGCTTGGCCGTATCTTTGAGAAGGCAAGCTTTCGAGAATTTTGATGGGATCATAGTAGATGAGGGGCAGGATCTTCTCGATATGGATAATGTCGACAAGCTTGACCAATATCTCAAAGGTGGCCTCGCCAATGGGCAGTGGTGTTTCTTTCATGATTTGAATAATCAGTCAGGCTTACTTGGGGAAGTTGACCTTGATGCATTTGAATATTTGAATGCCATGAATCCATCGCATATCCCTTTGCGAACCAACTGCCGCAATACTCGAATGATTCTTGATAAAGTCCAAAGTTCATTAGGTGCAGACATGGGGGCTAAAGGCGCAGGGCATGGCCCCAAGGTGAGGGAGTACTCATCTGTATCACGCGAAGAAGCTTCAAGCATACTCTCAAAGGAAATTGATCAGGTGGTCGACATTGGTGGTTTGTCACCAGGCCATTTAACTATATTGTCACCTTTTGAATTCGATCAATCGTTAGTCAGTTGTCTTCCGGATAAGTACAAAAAAATATTGAAATTTTGGATGAATATTCATTCAGGAATTTCCCCGGAGACAAGATTTCATTTTCAACCATTGCCAATTTTAAAGGTTTGGAAAACGAAGCAATCATTGTCATTGATTTGATTTCGCCAGATAAAGTTACCGGATCAAGAGTTAATCACTATGTGGCCATGAGTAGAGCTCGTGCTTATCTTTCGGTTATTTGGTTCGGGAGCTGAATTTATGAACTTTCGTATAGCAGACACCTTTACAGACAGCCTAGCCAAACTCACGGGTGATGAGCAGAAAGCTGCTAAAACCACTGCCTTCGATTTGCAGGTAAACCCTGCCAATCCTGGCTTGAGTTTTCATCGTCTGGATAAAGCTAAGGACCGAAATTTCTGGTCGGTGCGGGTGAATAGTGACATCCGCATCATCGTTCACAAAACTGATTCCAGCTTGTTGCTGTGTTATATCGATCACCACGACAAAGCCTACGACTGGGCAGAGCGCAGAAAACTGGAAGCGCACCCCACCACGGGTGCTGCACAGTTGGTTGAAATCCGCGAGCGCGTGCAGGAAATCACCATTCCTGTTTATGTGGAGCAGCCCGTTGCTGCGCCTGCAAAATCACTCCTGTTCGCCAATATCGCGGATGAACAACTGCTGGCGTATGGCGTACCGCCGGAGTGGCTGGCTGATGTAAAACAGGCGGATGAAGACAGCCTGCTGCAACTGGCCGATCACTTGCCGGCGGAAGCAGCGGAAGCACTATTGGAACTGGCAACGGGTGGCACGCCAGTGGTGCCGCAGCCAGTGCCTGCGGGTACAGATCCGTTCGCCCACCCGGATGCCCAGCGCCGTTTCCGCGTGATGACGGATGTGGATGCGCTCAAGCAAGCGCTCGAATATCCGTGGGACAAATGGACTATCTTCCTGCACCCGGCCCAGCAACAACTGGTAGAAAAAGATTTCAATGGCCCGGCGCGTGTATCGGGTTCCGCTGGTACGGGCAAGACGATTGTCGCGTTACACCGCGCGGTGTACCTGGCTCGTAAACACCCTGAGGCCAGGGTATTGCTGAGCACGTTTTCCGATACCCTGGCCAATGCCTTGCGCACCAAGTTACGTCGACTGATCAGCAATGAACCCCGATTGGCAGAACGGCTTGAAGTGCATTCCATGGAGGATATCGGTGCGCGTTTGTATGAGCGCTATTTTGGTAAGCCCAGCCTTGTCACATCTGCCCAATTGCGGGATCTAATGTCACAAGCTTCTTCTGCGATCGGTGAACACAAATTCGGTCTGCATTTTTTACTGACTGAATGGGAACAAGTGGTTGATGCTTGGCAGGTGTCCAACTGGGAAGCTTATCGCGATGTGAAGCGTCTGGGGCGAAAAACGCGATTACCGGAAGCTCAGCGTCAGCAACTATGGTCTATTTTCGAGCAGGTGATTCAGCAGCTAGAGCAAGGCAAATGGATCACCCCGGCCGCCATGTTTACTCGTTTAGCTGGGCGTTTGCAGGAGAATAATCATCCTGCGTTTGAATTCTGTGTAATCGATGAAGCACAGGACATCAGCGTGCCGCAGTTGCGATTCCTAGCCGCGCTGGGTGGTAATCGTCCGAACGCATTGTTCTTCGCCGGCGACCTTGGCCAGCGCATTTTCCAGCAGGCATTCTCGTGGAAGTCACTGGGTGTGGAGATTCGTGGCCGTTCGCGCACCCTGAGTATCAATTACCGTACCTCCCACCAGATTCGCGCTCAGGCAGACAAGTTATTGGGGCCAGAGGTGGCGGATGTCGATGGCAATGTCGAATCCCGCAAGGGCACGGTGTCGGTATTCAATGGTCCGTCACCGCAGGTTATGGAACTGGATAACCCAGCGACCGAAGTAGAAGCGGTATCCAGCTGGCTGAAATCGCTCACGAGTGACGGACTACAACCGCATGAAGTGGGCGTGTTTGTTCGTTCCGGCAATGAGATCGACCGAGCCAAACATGCACTGGAAGCAGCAGGTTTACCTTACAAAGTGCTAGATGAACATGTCGAAACTACCCACGGTTATGCTTCGGTCTGCGCCATGCATCTCGCCAAAGGGCTGGAATTCCGCGCTGTAGTGGTTATGGCATGCGATGACGAAGTGATACCTTCACAAGCTAGGATTGAAACCGTGACGGATGATTCAGATTTAGAAGAAGTGTATGCCACTGAGAGACAACTGCTCTATGTGGCTTGCACACGTGCCAGGGATCATCTGCTGGTCACGAGTGGTGATATGGCCAGTGAGTTTTTAGAAGATTTGTTGCAGTGATGGCGACGGTTGAATCTTTTGGGGTGGATATTTTTGACTTGCCGGATTCAAAGCGATGAGTTATCGACATTTCGCTGTTAAGGCCTGCTTTGTAGACCCAAACGATAAAAACGCTTGTCCATTGGCATCGTTGGGCACAGCACACAAAGCACTTGCTCTGGCAAACAGTCGACACAATCCATCCGCGTTATTTTCAATAGTCATCATGCCGTTGGGTGGAAAGCGGATGTATTTGCCTGAACAATTCTGTGGAATTTGCGCCACTTTTGCCCATGCTTGTCGCGCACGGTACTGCAAGGTATTGGCCGCATCATAGCCGGGACTTTGCACATGGTAAGCGGCATGATTTAACAGCAGCATGACCCTGTAGTAAGGCTTGCCTGCGGGTGAGCAGGTCATTTGCCAGATGGCATCCACAACAGGGCGATCGTTCTGCCTTTGTCCTTTGTGTAGTTCTGTGTGTTTCCAACGCGCGTAGTGCTGCATTTTTTTTACAAACTTGATGATCGATGTGTCGACAATCCTACTGAATGGAAAACCATTGTATTCAGGTACACGAAGCTCCATACAGGCGACAGTGATACGACGATTGTTCTGCATGATGTTTTCAATAGTGGCTAACGCATCTGCCAATCGATTTTCCAAAAAAGGACCGTGCTCTATGGCGAGAGGAATACCTTGGTAGTGTTGGTCGTAGATGATGTTGTCAGTCATGGTGCACCTCGTATTATTTTGCTCATACTGTTGTATTTGCTGTAAATAATTACGGATAAACTTAGCTGACAAGTATTGGAAAATTTTTCACGCATATATCACGCCTGTGCATTCACTGTTGCAGGAGTTTTTATGCGAAAGACAAGAAAACAATCAAAACAAGTTTATGTTACCCATGAGCCATTAACTGCTCATCAAGTTTTAGAGAAAGCCGCTGAGATATTGGCTGAATCATTTAAAAGTGGTGAACAGCTCAACAATCCACAATCCGTTAAGCAATATCTGTCTTGCCAATTAGCCAGAAAGAAGCGTGAAGTGTTTGCTGTGTTATTGCTGGATACCAGTCATAGACTCATTGAATACCACGAGTTGTTTTACGGCACGATTGATGGCGCCAGTGTTTATACAAGAGAAGTGATACAACTGGTTGTAAGCGCCGGAGAGAAACTGTACCACTGAAGCGGCCGAATTCCTCGGTCGCGGCGGTGCAAAAGTGTACCGCCCCAGTGGCCTCCTCTAGTCTGCCGTCTCGGCAGATGGCAGGGGGTGGAGGATGTACAGCGTGGAGATGTATCAACGATTACGACGTGCCTGCCACGTCGATGGCCTGAGTATCCGGGAGGCCGCCAAGCGGTTTGGCGTGCACCGCAAGACGGTCAAGAAGGCCTTGGCTTTCTCGGTGCCGCCGGGCTACCAGCGCACTCAGCCGGTGCGGCGGCCCAAGCTTGCGGGGTTCACCGGGCTGATTGACCAGATCCTGGACGACGATAAAACCCGCCCGCGCAAGCAGCACCACACCAGCAAGCGCATCTTCGAGCGCCTGCGGGATGAGCACGGGTTTACGGGTTGCTACACCATCGTCAAGGACTATGTGCGCGAGCAGACCCTGCGTAGCAAGGAGGTGTTTGTGCCGCTGCTGCACCCTTTGCGGCCATGCCCAGGCCGACTTTGGTGAGGCCGTAGTGGTGATTGCCGGTGTCGAGCAGAAGGCACACTTTCTGGCCGTGGACTTGCCTCACAGCGATGCCGGTTTTGTGAAAGCCTATCCGGCGGAGACAACCGAGGCGTTCTGTGATGGCCACAATGCGGCCTTTGCCTTTTTGGTGGTGTGCCGCAATCGATCCTGTACGACAACACCAAAATTGCTGTGGCGAAGATTCTCGGCAATGGCACGCGGGTTCGCTCCACTGTGTTCAGCGAACTGCAATCCCACTATCTGTTTGCCGATCGCTTTGGTCGTCCTGGCAAAGGCAATGACAAGGGCAAAGTGGAAGGGTTGGTGGGTTATGCGCGGCGCAACTTCATGGTGCCGATTCCGCACTTTGCCAGTTATGACGCCTTCAATGCGCATCTGGAGGCCTGCTGCCGCGCTCGTCTGCAGGAGACTTTGCGCGGCCAAACAGAAACGATTGGCGAACGGATGCAACGTGATCTTGCCGTGTTTATGGCGTTACCTGCCACAGCCTACGATGCGTGCGCCAAACAGGCGACACGCGTCAGTTCACTCGCTGGTTCGCTACCGCAACAATGATTACTCGGTGCCGGTGGCATACGGCCATCGCGAAGTGTTGATCAAGGCCTATGTCGATCGCGTCGAGATTCACTGCGGCAGCGAGCGGATTGCGCAGCATGAACGCTCGTATGCGAAAGAAGATTTTATCTTTGATCCGTTGCACTATCTGGCGCTGCTGGAGCAGAAGATCAATGCACTGGATCAGGCCGCACCACTGGAAGGCTGGGTATTGCCCGAGGTATTTTTAACCCTGCGGCGTTTGCTGGAAGCGCGCATGGGCAAATCCGGCAAACGTGAATATGTGCAGGTATTGCGTTTGCTGGAGTCCTTTCCTGCTGATGAGGTGGAAGCGGCAGTTCATCAAGCCTTGCAACTGGGTGCGATCGGTTTTGATGCCGTCAAACATTGTTTGTTGTGTCGTATTGAACGCAAACCGCCACGACTCAATCTGGCTATCTATCCGTATCTGCCGCGAGCAGACGTCAAAACCACGGAAGCCATCGATTATCTGGCGTTGTTAACCGAGGTGGCAGCATGAGCAGCGCGCAGGAATTACCCAAGGTATTACTGGCGCATCACCTGAAGGCGCTGCGGCTGCCCACGTTCTTGCGCGAGTATGACAAGGTAGCGCAGCAGTGTGCCGATGAAGGTGTGGATCACCCTCGCTATTTATTGCGTTTGACGGAACTGGAGTTGATAGAGCGTGAGCGGCGCATGGTGGAACGCCGTATAAAACTGGCGCGGTTCCCTACAGTAAAAAGTCTCGACAGTTTTGATTTTACGATGATCCCTACTTTGAACAAAACGTTGGTCAATGAACTGGCGCGCTGTGAATATATTACACGGCGCGAAAATGTGATTGCACTGGGCAACAGCGGCACCGGGAAAACGCACATCGCACTGGGCCTGGGATTGGCTGCGTGTCAGAAAGGCTTGTCAGTGGGATTTACCACGGCAGCATCACTGGTTAACGAACTACTGGAAGCGCGCAACGAGAAACGTTTGTTGCGTACGCAAAAGCTGCTGGCCAGTTACCACCTGCTCATCATCGACGAGCTCGGTTTTGTACCGTTATCCAAAACCGGCGCAGAGTTGTTGTTCGAGGTGTTCAGCCAACGCTATGAACGCGGCTCCCTGCTGGTGACCAGCAACCTGCCATTCGATGAATGGACAGAAGTGCTGGGGTTCCGGAACGGCTGACCGGCGCACTGCTCGACAGGCTCACCCATCAGGTGCACATCCTGACCATGAACGGCGACAGCTACCGGCTCAACCAGAGCAAGAAAAGGCAGAGGAAGCCTTCCGCCAACCCGGCAAACCCCTAACGCGCTACGCTTGTTGTCTGGCTGCGCCAGACCGCACTTCCGCTAAAACAACATCAAACCATCGTGTGCCAACTGGTACACTTTTGCTCCGCCCCGGCGGTACACTTTTACTCCGCCATTGACAGGCTTTGATTGATGTTCGTGTGCTCGATCACATTGTTGTGGGAGAAAACATTGTTTCATTTGCTGAGATGGGGTTGCTTTGAGAGAGACACCATTCAGGATGGCGTTAAAACCGCCTGAATGGCTCTCTGAGCGATTTTATCTGTTTTCGAAGACTTGGGTATGGCTGTGATTGAAAGGGTGTAAACCGATACCAAAATGCTTGGATTTTATCTTGCACAAATAGCTCAGACGGTAAATGGCGTCTGCATAGCTTTCACGGTTTCTATTAATGCGATATACGCAATTCGAAGGAAAATACACCAAACATTTTTCTTCTTCCAATAACAGGTTTAAAGCACTACACCATGCAGAACTGATCATTTTTGTAAGATTATTTTTCTCAGATTCAAACCAGCCAATATAACGATACGCATCACCATTTAGAAACAACGCCACATGGATATGCGGCTTGCCATCCTTTTCGTACTCAGTGCAGGCAATATAACGAACTACGGTGTCATTAACGCGATCAGTTTGTTTGAGTGTCATGGATCGGCTGTGTTTTATTTTGGCCTTTAAGGAGTTGATAAATCGCTGAAATGCCCAACTGGTATAGCTATCGTCAAAATAGGGAACATAATCAGGAAATCTTAAATCAAAGCGGATAATGGTGACACGAGGATATTGTTGTAAAGCCAGGTAGGTAGTATCTAGCGTTGCATCTAGCCATTCTTTGATAAAGGGGCTTTTGCTGGAGATAATATTAAAACCTTGATAATTACCACCGTGAATGACATGTAAATTTTTGTTTAGATGAAAGCGTGGGTATTGATTGCTATGTTGATTAGTATTCACTGGTATTTTCCTGTCGAATTAGTCAATTGAACAGATCATGTTCATAACAGAAGAATCGCTATAATAAAAAACATGACGAAATTGAAATCCATCTGTATAACACATGACTAATAGATTTGTTGTATTGGTTGATGGTGTACTTAGACTATATCTAGATATTGAGATGTAGTGATATATTCAGTGTTATTTTTTTATAAAATTGTTGTCGTTATAACTACGATACTATTAATACAGGAGAGAGAATTAGCCTAATGCTGAAAAATAACCAAACAAAGCAATGGAAATTGCTGTCTAGTTTTGGTTTTTCTACTCTGGAAAAATAGAATTACTTATTTGTAAGGTTTATCGTGAGAAGAGTGCAGATTGATCATGGTGTTTGTTAAACGAACGTGCCTGCTTTGCTGTTCCAGTGGAGTATTTAACAGATGACGACACTTCTGCTTCTTAACGGCAGAGGTGGTGTGTTGTTTGTGTCACGATGTTTTAAGTGGATTTCGTTCGTCCATTTTTGCTTGCATGAATTGTAAGATTTCTTCTTTGACCCATAGGGTGCTTTTTCCAAGGTGAATGCTCTTTGGGAAGTTTCCTTCCTTCATTTTTTTGTAGATAAATGTTTTCTTTACGCATGTCATTTGCATGACTTCTTTTATGTCTATGAACTGCATGGTGGTGACCTCGTGAATTGGTTCACGAGATAGGGCTGTTATGTTAAAAATTATATGGGGTGCTTTTCATTGCCTTGACAATGCATTTCTTTTTCTTGGTAATGCGACTGACTGAAAATATGTATTTTGTGTGTTCCTCAATAAAAGACATAGCTTTGATGGGTGCCATTGCTTCTCTTGCCATGTTGTAAGCGGTTCCATAGACAAGATTGGCTAAATTGATAACATCATCTGGTATTGTCTTTCCTGACCTCCTGAGGGCAGTTGTTTTTTTGGTTTCGCCAGTAATTTTCTGGTGCAGGCCATTGGGTACAATTTCGTCAATTATTTTATCTACCAGCTCTTCAATGACTTTAAGTTTTGGTGTGTCAAATACCCTGTAATGATTGTTCAGAATATATGCGGCGTATTGTTCCAGTTTGGCCTGATAGTATCGGCAGGTGACTGAATCAGGGCTGTCTTGGAAAAAGTGCAAAATGGTATTGAAATCAATTTGCTCGGCAAGGAATTGAGAGTAGTAGTCTTTCATTTTTAATTGACGTTCAGTGCTCGTTGTCCATCGACGGGGGAGCGTTTCATCCCGTACATAGCTGACAATCCAGAATGTCATCTGAGCCTCATCTAGGGCGGGTGGATCTATCCAAATATAGTTGTGGGACATGGTCACGGAATATAGCTGGAAAGGGGCAAAGACAGATGTATCGATAGCCAAGCGGTAGATGTTGGGTTTTTGTCCAAACAGCGGAGAGCTTTGGCTGCTGACCCATGACGAGATGTAGCCTTTGGTTCTCAGCAGCTTGAGTTGGTGTCTGATTCGATCCTCTGACCGGCCTGTCAAGGCTGATAGGGAGGCGAAGCCTAGGGAGTCAACGGTGCCTGATTCGTCAGCGAAGCACAGGAGTATGGCCAGTACCAACCGCGTAAATGGCTCCGCTTTAAGACGGTTTGTGACGGGTTGGGCGAACTCTTGTTTCAGTGGTCTTTCTTCTGTGAGATTTTCGTCTGGGCATGTCTCGTGGTGATCTGTGCCTTTTGGGAGTTCGCCGAACAGTGCATGCAATATGCGATTCATATGAACAGTGTGCTCAGGGATTGGGAGGCCCTCCATGGGGCGGGGCAGGGCGATCAATCGGATCAAGAGTTCGTGTTGGTCATTTACTGATCTGGTTTGACATGTGCGGATATACCCCTTGGCCTTGAGTTGCTTAACTCCTTCCCGCAAGTGATGCCCGCTCAAGCCAGTGTGCGCCAGCAACTCCTTACGAGAAATCGTGACTGTTTCATCATCACCCATAAGCCAAAGCACTGTTGCCAGTAGTACTCTTGTGTAAGGTGATGAGCCGTCAAGCTCTGATGTTATGGTGCAAATTATCTTGTTCTTACTTGATCCCATAGATTTGCTGCCTAGTTCACCATTTTTCATAATAATACATACTAGTGAAAACGCTATTATCACCAGTGATATTACTAAATAAATCACATGTTGATTTACTTAAAATATAATATTAAAATTTAAAAAATATTACTTGTGATATTGGTGTTTGCGTGGGTAGGCAGTGGGTGGAGTGGATCGAACTCGGAAATGGGCATCAAAAGGCTTGGGCGCTGCGTTACCTAGAAAAGTTTCGAAAAGATATTGTGTCGTTAGGTGTCATGTCGGTTGATGACAGACTCAAGGAGGCGTTGAATGGGCTGATCAGAAATGACTCCAACGAGCTTTTCTTGATACGCATGAAGGCAAGCTGGGCGCAAGAAAAATACAGGTCGAATCTCAAGAAGAAGGGCTTGGTTACCACCAGTCGTGTTATCAGTTCCGAATCCAAGCGCAAGCTAAAGCAGCTGGCGGATTCTGAAGGGGTGAGTTTTAACTCTGTAACTGAGGGGTTAATCAGGCATGGCTTTTCAGTGGAGCGTGTTGAGACTGAGAAGCATCAGAAGGAGAAGGAAAAGCTGAGGACTAAGCTCAAAAATGCCAAATTAGAAATTGAGTCACTTGACGCAGAGCTGCGTAAGTACGTGGGTAATGATGTCCGTATATTGCATAAAATGATGGTGAACAACCTTCAGGGCAAGGTGCTAGAGCTGGAATCCGAAAACCTTGCATTATCGGAAGAGGTGAAGTGCCTTAAGGCAAAACTTGCCGAGGCGGATCTAGGGGGTGATTCACAAGCAACTGTCACAGAGGAATCAAAGGTTGGTGCCGCTGCGTCTCTTGAACAAGATTCATACATACCCATACAGCAGCAAGAGCTTAAATTAGAAGACTGACCGCCTGAATATATCTGTAGTAGATCAGACTTAATCTGGCAGTTACCCGTTTATCAGACGGTGACTGTCAGCTGAGATTTGCTGTGGTTACTAGGCTGATCTGATAGAGTGTGATGATGTGCAAAAGCTGGGTAACAATCTGGGTAACTCTTGAATTTTTTATTTGTAAAATATAAGTAAATCATACAGTTATCTACTATGTGCCTGTCCCTTCCAGGTCGCCATTTTCTTTTTCTCTTGTATCTTTCTGTTTGATGCCATTTTGTTTTGCGGAATACGCAGAGTGCTTCTCGTGCGTGCAAGATCTCTTGCTGTATGATTCCGCAATTGTCTGTCGTGTTTGAGCATAACGAATCATGAGCACAACCTTACTCCCCGTCATCATGGCTGGTGGCTCCGGCAGCCGCCTGTGGCCGCTGTCGCGTGAGTTGCACCCCAAACAATTTTTGGCGTTGGAAGGCGATACCGCCATGTTGCAGACCACCATCCAGCGTCTTGCTGGGTTGGGGAATGCAACGCCCTTGGTCATTTGCAATGAAGCACACCGATTTCTGGTGGCGGAGCAGCTGCGGCAGCTGGATTTGCTGGCGCGCAATATTTTGCTGGAGCCCGTTGGTCGCAACACCGCACCTGCCATCGCATTGGCAGCGCTGCACGCACTGGCCAGTGGCGAAGACCCTCTGTTGCTGGTGCTCGCTGCGGATCATGTCATCCGCGATGTGGCTGCTTTTCATGCCAGTTTGCGCAATGCCATCCCTTACGCCGAAGCGGGTGCGTTGCTAACTTTCGGTATCGTCGCGCGCAGCCCAGAAACTGGCTACGGCTACATTCGTCGCGGCGAAGCGGTGGGCGAAGGCGCGTACTCGGTGGCGCAATTTGTGGAGAAACCCAATCGCACCACGGCGGAGCAATATGTTGTCTCGGGCGATTACTATTGGAACAGTGGCTTGTTTTTGTTCCGCGCCAGTCGCTATTTGCAAGAATTAGCGCAGCACAGACCCGATATTTTGTGCGCCTGTGAAGCTGCCATGGCGGGTGCGTGTGCCGACATGGATTTCATTCGCGTGGAAGAAACTGCGTTTCGTGCTTGCCCAGAAGATTCCGTGGATTATGCCGTGATGGAAAAAACTGCCACGGCAGTTGTTGTGCCGTTGGATGCCGGTTGGAGCGATGTCGGTGCTTTTTCTTCGCTATGGGATGTGCTGGACAAAGACGAACATGGCAATGTGTTGCAAGGCGATGTATTGGCACACGAGAGTAGCAATAACTTGGTGATTGCAGAAAGCATGCTGGTTGCCACCGTGGGCTTGGAAAATACGGTGGTCGTACAAACCAAGGATGCCGTGTTGGTCGCGGCGCGTGATCGCGTACAAGATGTGAAACAGATTGTCGCGCAGCTCAAAGAACTCAATCGCAGTGAACACCAGTTGCATCGCGAAGTGTATCGCCCGTGGGGGATGTATGACTCCATCGATAACGGCCATCGCTATCAAGTGAAACGCATTTCGGTACAGCCGGGTGCGAAACTTTCACTGCAAATGCACCACCATCGCGCTGAGCATTGGATCGTGGTTTCCGGTACAGCGAAAGTCACTGTCGGTAACGAAGAAAGATTAGTGGCAGAAAATGAATCTATTTTTATTCCGCTGGGTACCGTACACGCGTTAGAAAATCCAGGGAAAATCCCTTTGGATTTGATCGAAGTACAAACCGGCGCTTATCTCGGCGAAGACGATATTGTGCGTTTTGAAGATCGTTATGGGCGTGCGTCAGAAGTTTCGCTTAATCGGTGAGCTCTCTCTGCGACACTTATCTGTAGTGAAAGTGTCGACTTCAGGATGTGATGATGTTTAAAAAAATAATCGCTGCGGGATTCCTGTTGCTAATTTCTACAGCGCTCTCTGTTAGCGCGTTGGCAGAAAATACAGCCGGTCATCAGTCGCACAACATGGAAAAAATGTGGGCAGACATGCGCTCGCAACCTGTTGGCTTGGCAGTGTCGGTGGCTGCCGATGAAAACGACGTGTTGTGGTTAGCGCAAATGCGCGAGGGGCGCATCGTTGTCAGTCATTCGAAAGATAACGGCAAACGCTTTTCAGAAGGTGTTGCAGTGAATGCAGCTCCGGAATCTATTTTAGCCGAAGGTCAAAATCGGCCACAGATTGCAGTGAGAAAAGGTGTGATTGCGGTGGCATGGTCGCAAGCCTTGCCTACAACTTTTGCCGGCAACATTCGTTTTTCTCGTTCCACAGATGGCGGCAAAACTTTTTCTGTACCCGCGACGCTCAATGCGCAAGATGATGCAGTCGGCCATAGCTTTGCTGCCATGACCATGAGTGATAACGGGCGCATAGCTTTGGTGTGGATTGATAGTCGAGATAAAGCCTTAGCTAAGGAAAATGGCAAGTCTTTTGAAGGGAGTTCGCTTTACTACGCTATTTCTAATGACGCAGGAAAAAGTTTTTCTGCCAATAAAAAATTAGCAGATAATTCGTGTGAATGTTGTCGTGTTGCCATCACGCAAAACAGCAATGGCGTGCCGGTGGTTTTTTGGCGACATCTATTTACGGGTGGTGTGCGTGATTTTGCATTTGCTCGCTTGGATGTCTATGCAAGCGTATTGCGCGCCAGTCAAGACAATTGGCAAATCAGTGCTTGCCCGCATCATGGTGGCGACATTGCCGCTGATGAGAAGGGTAGCTTGCATTTGGTGTGGTTTACTGGGAATCCCCAAAATCCCGGTTTGTTTTATCGTCGCATCGACGATGAACATATGACGGTTCCGCGTGCGTTTGGCAATGTGGACGCGCAAGCCAGTTACCCAGCTGTTTTTGTGTCAGGAAAAACCGTATTTCTGGCTTGGCGTGAATTTAATGGCAGCGAATACCAGTTGCTGAGTATGCAGTCTGACGATCCGCGCGGTGAACGCTGGTCTGCACCGCGTGTGATAGCGGCGTCTGCAGGCAAGATGGATATCCCAGAATTTGTTGGCGATGCCAAGAAACCCTTGTTGGTATGGAATGGTGGGGCAGGTGGGTTGCAGGTGTTTGATTTGAGTGCGCACTAATGCGTTCAATAGTGTTGGCATTTTCGTTACTGGTGAGTGGTGCGGTTGCAGCGGGTGAGTTGCGACCGTTTGTTGTGGGCAGCATGGCGCAAATTGAAGCGGAACATAAAGGGCAGCCCTTTGTATTGCTATTCTGGTCGCTGACTTGCGCGTATTGCCCGACTGAATTGAAAATGCTCGCTGCATTAAAACAAAAAAATCCCGCGTTAAATTTAGTGTTGGTAGCGACCGATACGCCAGATGAATCATTAGAAATAAAGCAGCGGCTCACGCATTACGGTTTGGACAAAGTAGAGCAGTGGGTGTTTGCCGATGCTATGCAAGAACGCTTGCGCTTTGAAATTGATCGTCGTTGGTATGGTGAAGTGCCGCGCACCTATTTCTATGATCGCGCACAGCAGCGTGAAATGAAGATGGGCTTGGTGGAGCGGTCGTTTGTAGAAAGCTGGTTGGAGCGCACAACGCAGCCGTAACCTGTATTCTCGTAGGTGTAGGGATTGCTCTTGCCCGCCATCTTCTCTACAGTCTCGCCACTTTCTATGACGCAGGCTTGTACGCATGACAATTCTCTCTGGCGCAGAAAAAACAACGACGGATGTTATTGCGGGCATAGATCTGCACGGAAAAACAGCCGTGGTGACAGGTGCGAGCAGCGGCTTGGGCTTGGAGACGGTGCGCACACTCTTGGGTGCGGGTGCGCGAGTGATTATGGCGGCGCGGCCTGGTGCGAAATTGGACGCGGCGTTAACCGCTGCGCGAGCGGATTTTCCGCAAGCGACTGTCGATGCCGTGCCTTTGGAGCTGACCGATTTTTCCAGTGTTCGCGTTTGTGCTGAACGCGTTGCACGGTTGACTCAGAAAATAGATTTGCTTATCAATAACGCGGGCATCATGGCGGTGCCGTTTGCGCGCACGTCAGCAGGTTGTGAATCGCAATTTGGTACCAATCATATAGGTCATTTTTTGTTAACTAACTTGTTGTTGCCTTTGTTGCTTACGACGGGCAAAGCACGCATCGTCAATTTGAGTTCTGGCGGTCACAAACACTGTGCGATTGATTTTGATGATTTGCACTGGCAGACGCGCGAGTACAACAAGTGGGGTGCTTACGGGCAATCAAAAACAGCAAACGCATTATTTACTGTCGCTCTGCAAAACAGAGTAGGCGCCAAAGGCGTGAGTGTGTTTGCTGTACATCCTGGTGTGATCCCGACGGATTTGGGGCGTCATTTAACAGCGGATGACATCAACGCGTTAATGAGTAGCCAATCTTTGGGCGGCGAGAAAAAAGAATCCGGCGGCACCAGTCGCGGCAAGTTGACCTTAAAAACCATTCCACAAGGTGCAGCCACTTCTGTGTGGGCGGCAACAGCTCCTGAGTTGGAAGGCAAAGGCGGTTTGTATTTGGAAGATTGCGCTATTGCTGAAGAAGTGCCTGTGGGCGTGGCCGAGCACGGCTATTATGCGTGGGCTGTTGATCCTGCCGCGGCGGAAAAGTTGTGGCAGGAATCGGAAAAAATTGTTGGACAAACTTTTTCTTGGTAAAGAATTTTTTTATGAAGACAGTATTAACAGGCATCACGACCACGGGCACACCGCATTTGGGTAATTATGTCGGTGCTATTCGTCCCGCTATTCGCGCTAGTCAACAAGTGGACAATCGTGCATTTTATTTTTTGGCAGACTATCACGCTTTTATTAAATGCCATGAGCCGGAACATGTGCATCGCTCCACTTTAGAAATTGCAGCGACATGGTTGGCTTTGGGTTTGAATACCGACAATGTGGTTTTTTATCGCCAATCGGATGTGCCGGAAATTACCGAGTTGGCGTGGTTGCTGTCTTGCATGACGGCAAAAGGTTTGATGAATCGCGCGCACGCTTACAAAGCAGCAGTACAGGCGAATGAAGAAGCGGATGATTTGGATCCTGATAAAGGCATCACCATAGGCCTGTTCAGTTATCCGGTGTTGATGGCGGCAGATATTTTGATGTTTGGTGCGACGCATGTGCCGGTAGGTAAAGATCAAATCCAGCATGTCGAAATGGCGCGCGATATTGCCCTGCGCTTCAACCATCACTTTGGCGAGCTGTTTGTACTGCCGGAGGCTGTGGTAGAGGAGCATGTGGCCGTGCTGCAAGGTCTGGATGGTCGCAAGATGAGCAAGAGTTACGGCAACACCATCCCGTTGTTTTTGCCGCCAAAACAATTGCAAAAAAACATCAACAAAATCATCACCAATTTGCTGGAGCCAGGGCAACCCAAGGATCCGGACACTTCCACGGTGTTCCAAATTTGGCGTGCCTTCGCTACACCAGAGCAGACGGCAGAAATGCGTCGTGAATTTGAGGCGGGTATTGCGTGGGGTGAAGCCAAAAAGCGCTTGTGCGCGCTGATCGATGCAGAGATTGCCGAAGCACGCGAACGCTATGAGCAGTTGTTGGCCAATCCTGCACAGGTGGAAGCGGAGTTGCAGAAGGGTGCCCAAAAAGCACGGGCGATTGCGCAGCCGTTTATGGCGCGCGTGCGAGCAGCGGTAGGCATTCGCCCCTTGGTATGAGCTTGTGCTAGGCTGAACTCAAAGCCGCTCGGTACCTTGGCAATGAAAATCAAACGACTAGCACTGGATGTAGAACTGACCAATCGCTGCAACGCGTTGTGTCATTTTTGCCCGCGCGATAAAACCCCTGAGCAGGGTTTTATGAGCGATGCGGTTTTTCGACAAGCCGTGGCGCGTGCGCAAGAAGAAAACTTAACCGTGATGTTGACCGGTCAAGGGGAATCTCTGATCCATCCTCGCTTTGATCAGTGCATCCAGTATTTGGCTGAAAATAAAGTGCCGTTTGCGATGACGACCAATGCGGCGCTGTTAACACCGGAAAAATCGGCGTTATTGCTGGAAGCAGGTATTTCACGCGTCACTTTCAGCATCAGTGATCTCGATGAAGATTACGAAGAAGTTTACAACTTGGATTACGCTACCATGCGTGAGCATGTGGCAGCATTTATGACACTTAATGCAGAGCGGGAGCCTGCAAATCGCAGTGAAGTGTGGATCAGTATTGTGGAGCACGACATCAATCGTGAAAAAATTCCTGCTATGCGTGCGTATTGGGAGTCACAAGGTGTGACGGGTGTTTTTTCCTTTCGCCAAATTACGCGCGGTGGTGCCTGCGAAACTGGGCACTATTTTTTGCGCAGTGAAAAATATCGAGCTGAAGCTGAGGCGTTGATGGCTGCTAAAGGCGTGTCTACATGGTGCAATCTTGCGTTTATTGTGCCATTTGTCGGTTGGAGTGGGCAGTATTACATTTGTTGCAGTGATTACGAAAAAGTGACGCCGCTGGGGGCGGTATTTGACTACAGTGTGTCCGACATGGATCAAATTAAAATGGATAGTATCAGGCGGGGTAATGCCGCTTGCTTGAAGTGTAACTACGATCCAATCAATGTAGTTCGGGAAGCAATGTTTGAGGTTGAGCAGGGTGAGGCTCCTAAATCGCGGATTGCTAACCGAATTGGCGTGTTAAAACAGCAGAAGATAGATGACCCCGAGTTGTATGATGCGTTGGCTGCGATGGATTTGAAGAATAATGTGATCGCTGCTGAGAGATAAAATAGTTATGTTTGTACTATCTGAACAGCAAAAGAAATTTTTTGAAACCTTTGGGTATCTTGTATTCAAGGGTCTATTTTCTAAAGAGGCGAATAAAATATCAGAAGTTTTTGATTGTGTTTTTTCTAAAGGGCTGGAAGATGTCATTGACTGGAAACATCGAGCCCATGCCAATGAGAAGCGACAGTTTTTGACGCAATTTATTGATCGAGACGAGTATTTAAGTTCTCTGTTGGATGATGAGCGGATTCTTGGAATTTATAAGGGACTGCTCGGCGAAGATTTTATTTATCGTGGTAGCGATGCTAATTTATTTGAATGTGGAACATGTTGGCACTCTGATACTTATGGAGCCTTGTTAAAATATCGTAATGTAAAAATGATTTTCTATTTGGATTCTTTGGCGGCAGATAGTGGGTGTTTTCGGGTGCTGCCTGGTAGCCAACATTTTGGCGATAAATTTTCCAATAAAATTCAGTCCTTTTTGAAGAAAGGGGATAGCCTGGTTGATGATCTAGGTTTGCAGGATCACGAAGTGCCAGCGCAGGTAATTCCCACTGAGCCTGGTGATTTGGTGGTGTTTGATTTTCGTGTGAAACACGCTACTTGTTTTGCAAGCCATAGACAGCGGCGTATGTTCACCATTTGCGCTTCAGAGAGGCTAAAGGAAGAAGATATTCCGTTGCTGCGTCAAAAAATAGCGGCAGCAGGTGCAGGTGAGTTCGGCCTAAAATCGTACTATGGCTCGGCAATGGTGCGTACGGCCAGCCTGCAGAGAATGGTGCATTTGCAGCAATGTTTGGAAAACGAAGATGCGTTGTGGCTCAACTAACACGAAGCTGCTCAGTTTTATTTTTGATGTTGATGTCAATGAGGAAAAGTAATGGAAAAGCAATCAGATAGTTTGGGTCAACAGGATAAGGCACAAGGCCGGCCAGTTATGGTTTTGGCCAGGCTGGAGCCAACCAATGTGCATTTTGAATCGGCAAAAAAATTGTTAGATGACTGGAAGCTGGAGCTTAAGAAAATTTCTGCTTGCCTTAATGTCGATGTGATTTGTTGTGTTCCAGAGCAAATTGCGTGGATTGAGCACTGGGATAGCAAAGCAAGCTTAGATTTGTTTAATAAAGAGCAGCTTCCTTTTTCGCCTTTTTTATCGGCTTTGTTTGAGAACTCTAGGGCTGTGCCAACTCGATATATTTACAGAAAGCTATTTTAAATTTGGACGGCGGGGCGATGGATGATGTGAATGGTTTTCTTGCTTTCGCTGGGAAATTGAAAGAAAGAAAGCTGCCGCCTGTTGAATCTTGGCATCCTAGTTTTTGTGGTGATATCGATATCCGCATTGCACGCGATGGCCGTTGGTACCACGAAGGGCGTATTTTTCAGCGCGATGCACTCACCAAATTGTTGTCATCCATACTGAGAAAAGAAGGTGATGAATACTTTTTAGTGTCACCTGTGGAAAAAATGCGCATTCAGGTGGAGGATGTGCCGTTTCTTGCCATAGAGATGCAGCAAGAGAAGGCTCCAGATCAGTTCGCTGCTTTTTTATTTCGCACAGCGACAGATGATATTGTGCGTTTGGATGCTGAACATCCTTTGCGGGTGCAGGTGGATCCCGTTAGCAATGAGCCGAGGCCGTATATTCTCGTGCGTGGTGGCATGGAGGCGCGCATTCACCGTCCTGTTTTTTATGAATTGGTTGAATTGGCGCGGGAAGAAAAACGAAATGGGCAATTGCATTTGGTGATAGACAGCGCAGGCGAGACCTTTGATCTCGGTGCGCTGTAGCACAAATTGTTGCTGATATTATTTTGATTGCATATCCAGATATTTTTCGGCATCCAGTGCAGCCATACAGCCTGAGCCGGCAGAAGTAATGGCTTGGCGATAAATATGATCGGCCACATCGCCCGCGGCAAAAACGCCTTCGATACTGGTTTGTGTGGCGTTGCCGTTCGAGCCGCCATGTATCTTGATGTAGCCATCGTGCATAGTTAATTGACCGGCAAAAATATCGGTGTTGGGTTTGTGACCAATGGCGATAAACACGCCGCTGAGATCAAGATTTTGTGTGCTGCCATCCTGTGTGTTTTTTACGCGCACACCGGTAACGCCGGTTTTATCGCCCAATACTTCATCCAGCGTGTGATTCCACAGCAGGGTGATGTTGCCGTTGGCGGCCTTATCGAGCAGATGCTGCTGCAGGATTTTCTCCGCTTTCAGTGAATCGCGACGGTGGATCAAGGTGACATGACTCGCGATATTCGACAGGTACAGCGCTTCTTCTACGGCAGTATTGCCGCCACCAATGACGGCGACTTTTTGATCGCGATAGAAAAAGCCGTCGCAAGTAGCACAGGCGGAAACGCCTTGTCCCATGAAGGCTTGCTCAGAGGGCAGGCCTAAATACTGTGCGGATGCGCCGGTGGCGATAATCAATGCGTCGCAGGTGTAAGTGTTGTTGCCCATCAAAGTGAAAGGGCGCTGCTGCAAATTGCATTGGTGGATGTGATCAAAAATGATTTCCGTGGCAAAACGCTCGGCGTGTTGCTGCATGCGTATCATTAAATCAGGGCCCTGCAAGCCGTGCACATCACCGGGCCAGTTGTCCACTTCGGTAGTGGTGGTGAGCTGGCCGCCTTGCTGCATGCCGGTAATCAGCACGGGTTTCAAGTTGGCGCGCGCGGCGTAGATAGCTGCGGTATAGCCGGCAGGGCCGGAGCCGAGAATAATTAATCGGTGGTGTTGTGGCGTGCTCATGGACGCAAAATCTCCAACAGGAATGCGTAATAAAGAGGGGAAATAGCGAGGGTGGTCATGATAGGTGACTGCCTAAAGCGAGGCAATCAGTGGGTGATGCTTTGGTCTTGTAGGTCGCTAGCGTTACAGGATTGTGAGGAGGTATAGGTGTCGCGACCCTTGCAGCGATACATAGCGAGGTCAGCGTTATGCATCAAAGTTTCTGTGGTGGTGCCATTGTCGGGGTAGATGGCCACGCCGATGCTGGCCGTCACTAGCACATTGCCGTTGCCAGTTTGTACGGGTTCACGCAACGATTCAGCCAGGCGTTCCGCCAGCACAGCAGGTTGGCGCGGGTTGATAATTTCAGGTAGTAGGATGGCGAATTCGTCGCCACCGATGCGGCAAGCGGTGTCGGAGTCGCGAATTAGGTTGCACAGTCTTCCCGCCACTTGCTGCAGCAGGGCATCACCGGCGCAATGCCCCAGCGTGTCGTTGATTCGCTTGAACTGGTCGAGATCAAGCATAAGCAAGGCAAATTGGCGACGATAACGACAGGCCTGTGCCAAGCAGGTATTCAATGTTTGATCGAACACACGCCGGTTGTATAAGCCAGTGAGTGCATCGTGTTCGGCCTGGGCTTTGAGAAAAGCCGCTTCCTGTTTAAGTGCTTCTAATTGATGTGCGTGTTGTCGTGCCTGCGCGATGGCACAGAAGAGTGTGCGTGAGTGAATTTCTTCATGTAGCAAATAGGCTTGGGCACCTTCGTCTATGTAGCGCTCGGCTAATGCGTCGTCATTATCGTGACCGACCACGATGACTGCTGGCTTATCTTCAGGAATGCTCTGCACTTGTAGCAACAGATGGCCCGCGTCGCCGTCGTGCCACTGATGCCCTACAAGAATGACATCAAAACAGTGGGTGCTGAGCGCGGCGTACGCGGCTTCTAGGCTGGGGGCTTCTGTGACATAAGTGCTGTGGTTCTGGTCGCGCAGTGCGCGCGCCAAAATCGCACGGTCGAGGGCATTGCCCTCGGCTAGCAAAATCCTTAGAGGATGGCTCGCATCAGTGGTCATAGGGCTGACTCATCGGGTGTGGGCACGGGTCACTTCCTTGATGTATCTCGCAGTTGAAGCCTACGCCTCCCCCCAAAAACCGGCAACAATAGACAAGTCTTTTTACTGATTGTTGTGTGTGTTTTTTGTGGGCATGATGCGACGCAATAGACACAAAAACCGGAGAAAACCCATGGCTAATACCCCGCTGGAGCAACTGCCTATTTTACTGGACCGTCAACGCCGCGCGTTTGAGCGCGAAGCCGTAGTGTCTTTAGAAAATCGAATAAGTCGAATTGATCGCGTTATTGCTTTGCTAGTCGATAACCAACAAATTTTGTGTGAAGCAACTTCGGAAGATTTTGGTCATCGTTCGTCGCACCAAGCGCGCATGGCCGATATTTTTGGTTCACTCAATTCACTGAAATATGCGAAAAAAAATGTAAAGCGTTGGATGAAGCCAGAAAAGCGCCATGTGGATCCGCCGTTAAATTTTCTTGGCGCGAAAGCGGCAATTCACTATCAGCCCAAAGGTGTGGTCGGCGCGATTGCTACATGGAATTTTCCAGTGTGGGTGCCAATGAGCCCCTTGGGTTCTATTTTCGCAGCGGGCAACCGTTGTATGTTGAAATTGTCAGAATTTACGCCGCACACATCGGATTTGTTGCAACAATTGATTGAAAAATATTTTGATCCAGAAGAATTGACTGCAGTGACGGGTGAGCAAGATGTGGGTACTGCTTTTTCGGCACTGCCGTTTGATCACATACTATTCACGGGTGCGACCAGTGTGGGGAAACACATTTTGCGCGCGGCGGCAGATAATTTAGTGCCAGTGACCTTGGAGTTGGGCGGTAAATCCCCTGTAGTGGTTGGGCGCGATGCTGATTTGAAAAAAGCTGCCAAAGCGATTGCGATTGGCAAGGCGCTGAACATGGGGCAGGTGTGCCTCTCGCCGGATTATATTTTAGTGCATCACTTGGCTATGAATGAGTTGATCGCCGAGTTGGAAAATGCGTTTGCCGAATTGTTTCCCACTATTCGTGACAATCCAGATTACACATCTATCATCAATGCGCGCCATCACGCACGCTTGCAAAGTTATATTGATGATGCCAAAGCACAAGAAGGCGAAGTGCGCGTGGTCAATCCTGCCAATGAAAGTTTTGCCATGCAGAAAGATGGCATACACAAAATTCCGCCAACACTCATTGTTGAGCCTAAAGAATCCATGAAAGTCATGCAGGAAGAAATTTTTGGACCTCTATTGCCGATGCGAAGCTATCAGCATATTGATGATGCGATTGACTATATCAATGCACATCCGCGCCCTTTGGCTTTGTATATTTTTTCAGATGATGCGCGCGAGAAGGAGCGGGTGTTGTCGCGCACGATTTCAGGTGGTGTGACGGTGAACGATGTGATCCAGCATGTCAGCTGTGAAGACATGCCGTTTGGTGGTGTTGGTGCCAGTGGTATGGGGAATTATCACGGCATTGAGGGCTTTAAAACTTTTAGTCATGCGCGTTCGGTGTACACGCAATCCAAAATCAACATGATGCAGTTGATGGGGATGAAGCCTCCCTACACTGACAAAGTGAATAAAATTTTGGATGCGATGATTAAAAAATAGGGAGTCAAGAAAGGCGATGGTGTAACAAAAGTTACACCACACCCTGTGCGATCATGGCGTCGGCAACTTTAACAAAGCCAGCGATATTCGCGCCTTTTACATAATTAATTTTTCCATCAGATTCTTCGCCAAAGCGCACGCAGGACGCGTGAATGCTTTGCATAATTTGATGCAGTTTTTCGTCTACCTCTGCGGCTGTCCAATGCAAGCGCATGGCATTTTGCGACATTTCCAAACCAGAAACAGCAACGCCGCCTGCGTTGGCCGCTTTGCCTGGTGCATAGAGAATTTTGGCATTTAAAAAAGTTTCAACGGCATCCAAGTCAGACGGCATATTGGCGCCTTCCGCAACGCAGAAGCAGCCGTTTTTAAGCAGCATGCGCGCATCTTCACCGTTGAGTTCGTTTTGTGTTGCACAGGGCAGTGCGATATCACAAGGAATACTCCAAGGGCGTTGACCTTCTAAATACGGAAGCCAAAATTGTTCGGCTATTTCGCTGATACGGCCGCGTTTTACATCTTTGACATGATGTACCGCTTGATATTGTTCTGGCGTGAGTCCATTGGGAAAATATACCGTTCCACTTGAGTCGGAGAGTGAAACAACTACACCTTCCAACTCCATCACTTTTTCTGCTGCAAATTGCGCAACATTGCCAGAGCCGGATATTGCTACGCGCTTGCCGCGAAAACTTTCATGGCGGCGCTTTAACATTTCTTGTGCGAAGTACACGGTGCCGTAGCCGGTGGCTTCGGGACGAATCAACGATCCACCATAACTTTGTCCTTTGCCAGTCAAAATAGAACTAAACTCATTGGCGAGGCGTTTGTATTGACCAAACATATAGCCAACTTCGCGTGCACCTACGCCGATATCGCCAGCAGGGACATCAAGGTTGTAGCCAATATGTCGATATAACTCCGTCATAAAGCTCTGACAAAAACGCATCACTTCCTGATCAGAGCGACCTTTGGGATCGAAATCTGCACCGCCTTTGCCGCCGCCCATGGGCAGTGTGGTGAGAGAGTTTTTGAACACTTGTTCGAATGCCAAAAATTTCAGCACACTTAAATTAACGGAAGGATGAAAACGAATGCCGCCTTTGTAAGGACCAATGGCTGAATTCATTTGCACGCGATAACCGCGATTGACATGCAGTTTGCCTTTGTCATCGACCCAGGGCACGCGAAACATAATGACGCGCTCTGGCTCCACCATGCGCTCCAAAACACCGGCGGTGAGGTAGTGCGGGTTTTGCTCAAGGAAAGGCCATAGCGTGCGAACCACTTCCTCTACTGATTGGTGAAATTCTGGCTGATGAGGGTCGCGTTGGTGAATATGTGTCAAAAAATTTTCGATGTTGAGGTCGGTTTGCAAAACAGTTTTCCTGTCGTTGATGTGTGGCTGGGTGTTCTCAAGAGAGGGATTCTAGGTGAAATCCCCTAGAAGATACAAAATTAATAGATTTTAGATGAGGCTCAACGCGACAGCTTCTGCCACGCGAATACCGTCTACACCGGCGGAGAGTATGCCGCCCGCGTAGCCCGCGCCTTCGCCCGCAGGAAATAGACCTTTTATATTCAGGCTTTGCAAACTTGTAGGGTCGCGTGTGATGCGCACAGGTGAGGAAGTGCGCGTTTCCACGCCGGTGAGCACGGCATCGGCGAAGGCAAAGCCTTTGATGTTTTTATCGAAGGCGGGCAGGGCTTCGCGAATAGCGCTGATGGCGTAATCGGGCAGTGCGCTGGATAAATCTGTCCATTGCACGCCAGGGCGATACGAAGGAATAACGCTGCCTGCCTCTACAGAAGCTTTGCCTGCCAAAAAATCACCCACGCGCTGCGCAGGTGCAGAATAGTTTTTGCCGCCCAATTCATAAGCGTGCGATTCCCACTGTCTTTGAAAAGCAATGCCCGCCAAGGGATGCGCGTCCGCAAAATCAGCGGGCGTGACATCCACCACAATGCCCGCATTGGCGTTGCGTTCGTTGCGTGAATACTGGCTCATGCCGTTGGTGACGACGCGCTCTGGTTCAGATGCAGCGGCGACTACCGTGCCGCCTGGGCACATGCAAAAACTGTAAACACTGCGGTTATTGCTAGCGTGATGCACCAGTTTGTAATCCGCAGCTCCTAACAAGGGGTGATTGGCAAAATCGCCAAAGCGACATTGATCAATCAAAGATTGCGGATGCTCGATGCGAAAACCGATGGAAAACGGTTTGGCTTCGATATGCACGCCGCGTTGATGCAGCATTTCAAAGGTGTCGCGCGCACTGTGGCCGATAGCGAGCACGACGCGATCGGTTTCAATGGTTTCACCGCTGGCGAGTTGCACGCCGCAAACAGCGCCATCAACAATGTTTATATCCGTCACGCGCTGCTCAAAGCGAATTTCACCGCCGAGTGCTGCAATGGTGGCGCGCATGTTTTCCACCATGCTCACCAATTTGAAGGTGCCGATATGCGGTTTGTTGATGAATAAAATTTCTTCCGGTGCGCCAGCTTTTACAAATTCTTCTAAGACTTTTCTGCCGTGAAAGTGCGGATCTTTTATTTGGCTGTACAGTTTACCGTCAGAAAATGTGCCGGCGCCGCCTTCGCCAAATTGCACATTGGATTCAGGGTTTAATTCGTGTTGTCGCCACAGTTTCCAGGTGTCTTGCGTGCGCTCGCGCACGGCTTTACCGCGTTCCAGAATAATCGGGCGAAAGCCCATTTGTGCCAACAGCAAGCCCGCAAAAATGCCGCAAGGCCCCATGCCGATGACCACCGGGCGATGTTTTAGTGAAGAGGGAGCTTGCGCAACAGGGCGATATGCCATGTCGGGCGTGGCTTTGATATGTGGATGATTCTGGTGTTGTTGTAGCAGTGCAGCAGAGTTTTTGACTTGCACATCAACGATGTAAATAAGCTGGATGTTGCGTTTGCTGCGTGCATCGTAGCTGCGTTTGAATACCGAGAAATCCAGCAAATCTATATCTGCAATGCTCAGCCGTTCAAGAATCGCGGCGCGCAGTGCTTCCGGTGTGTGATCTAAAGGCAGGCGAATTTCTGTGAGGCGTAACATAAAAATCCTGTGGCAAGTGTTTATCTTGCAGAAGAATTATTGATGGTTTCATCAAACTGGCGCAGTGCATTGATTACAGTAATGGCGCGTGTCTCATCTGCCCACACCACTTCCGCCATCGCGGTGATGTTGCACTGCTCTGGTAGCACTTGGCGTGCATCTATCAGTTCTCGCATGCGCGGCAAAAAAATAAATTGCAGCCATTGGTGGAAGTCGAGTGTGTCTACCGCAAACGGTTCGATGCTGGCCAATGCGCTGGTGGGCGGTGTTTCGTTTTGCCAAAAACCACCGCGCCGCAGCTCGCACTCGATATCAATCAGCAGTGAACCGAGAGGGATGTAACGGGTGTCGGTCATCGGAGTTTTCTCCTGTGCCGCGCAGCACATCTTGGCGCAGCATTTCTTCTTCCATGCCAATATTTTTAATCACGGTGTTGATAAACAAACCGCTGGCTTCGGTGACGATTTCGTTATTGGCGTAACACGCGCCTTTGATAAAAATTTTCTTGCCTTCAACTTTGTCGATCCACGCTTCAAAACGCAGCGGCGCGTACAGCGGTGTGGGTTTTTTGTAGTCGACATGCAGCCAAGCGGTGGGGCCGCGTGCGTTGATCAACATATTCGCCAGTGCCATGACATGATCCCAAGTCAGCGCCACCATGCCGCCGTGTACGCAATTCGGAGGGCCTTCGTAGGCATCGCCAAAGGTTACGGTGCCTATGGCTTTTTCTTCGCGCAGCACCATGTGTATGGGGGGCGACAGCGGATTGCAGCGGCCGGCGACGGGACTGTAAGGGCCGGACCAATTCACATCGTCAGGACGAAAATGTTTGTTGTGCGCAGCAATGGGGCGCACGCCGCTGTAGGGCTGCATAGTTGCCGCCATGGATTCTGCGGTATCCGCCAGTTGTGAAAGCGTTTCCAGCGGCGCGTTGAGCTTCACGGTGTGATCGATGAGTTGGCGCAGTGCTTTGGTTAAGCGCACCAATTCCGTTTCTTGTACGGCGGTGAAGTTGGGGTCGCTATCGAAATAATTGGCTATGCCCATGATGGATGCTCCTGAGATGCCTGTGTCTTTCCAGTGTAGTGCGACTAAAGCGCAGGATGATACTGGGAAATATACGGCTAAGCGAAGCGACGATTGCCGAGCTGAGTGCGCTGCGGTTAAATCGCAGCACTTCGTTATCACCTCAGAGAATTGCCATGCTCGATAACCAGTTTGATTACATCATCGTCGGCGCCGGTTCAGCCGGTTGTGTGCTTGCCAATCGCTTGTCACGCAACAGCAATATCCGCGTGTTATTGCTGGAAGCCGGTGGCAAAGATAGCAATCCGTTGATTCACATGCCGATTGGTTTTATCAAACTGATACACGATCCGAAAGACACCAATATTTATTATTCCGAGCCAGAGCCCGGCTGCAATAATCGACCTGTGCATTCGCCGCGCGGTCGCGTTCTGGGTGGATGCAGTTCTATCAACGGCATGGTGTATGTGCGCGGCCAGCGTGAAGATTACGACGAGTGGGCGCAGCAGCCGGGTTGTGCCGGTTGGGATTACGAAACACTGTTACCGTATTGGCGGCGTGGTGAAAACTACGAGTTGGGTGAAGCGAATCGCTATCACGGCAAAGGTGGTGAGTTGAATGTTACGGGCTGTCGCACCGAGTATCCGCAAACCGAAAATTATTTGCGTGCCGTGAAAACACTGGGTATTCCTTTTAACAAAGATTACAACGGTGAAACGCAAGAAGGCGTGGGCTATTTTCAGTTGAATCAAAAAAATGGCAAGCGCTGGAGTTCGGCGGCAGCGTTTTTGAGTAAAGAAGTGCGCGCACGCAAAAATTTGGTGATCGCCACGCAAGCCGTTGCTGCTAAAGTGTTGTTTCACAAAACGCGCGCTATTGGCGTGCACTATTTGGATAAAAACGGTCAGTTGCAAGAAGCGGCGGCGATGCAGGAAGTGATACTCGCAGCCGGTGCGCTCAATTCACCCGCGCTGTTGGAAATGTCTGGCGTTGGACAAAAAGAAGTGTTGCAAGCGCAGGGCATAGAATTGAAACACGAACTGCGCGGCGTGGGTGAAAACTTGCAAGATCACTACCATGTGCAAGTGCAGCACGGTGTGAAAAATCCGCCGACCATTAGTGAAGACGGCAAGTTTCCGCGCATCATCTTGAGTTTATTCCGCTACATTTTTGCCAAGCGCGGCGTGTTGGCATTTCCTGCGGCCAATGTCGTGGCATTTTTTCGCGGTGAGCGCGATGCGCGCCCTAACTTTCAAATTCACTTTACGCCAGGCGCAGGCGGCATGGATGACGCGGGCAACATGGTGCCTTCTGATATTCCTGGCGTAAATTCTACGGTGTGTGTGTTGCGCCCAAAATCGCGCGGCCATGTGCATATTCGCAGCACCGATCCAAAAGCTGCGCCGAAAATTTTGTACAACTATTTAACCGATCAGGACGATTGCGATCGTTTGGTGGAGGGCATCAAGTGGCAGCGCAAGTTTTATGCCGCTGCGCCGTTCGCAGAAATTGCCACGCAAGAAATTATCCCTGGCGCAGCCGTGCAAACCGATGAACAAATTTTGCAGTACGCGCGCGAAAAAGGCGGCAGCGTGTATCACCCGGTTGGCACTTGCAAAATGGGTGCGGCAGATGATGCGCTGGCGGTAGTGGATAACGAACTAAAAGTGCACGGCTTGCACGCGCTGCGTGTGGTGGATGCGTCCATTTTCCCCAATTTAATTTCCGGCAATACCCACGCGCCCGTGGTAGTGGTGGCAGAAAGAGCAGCGGATTTAATTTTGGCAGACCGCGAACAAAACCGCGCCGATGCCTTTGCCGGCTTGCCGCCGAAGGGCATTGATAATGCGTCTGGCGCTGGCAAATGCCCGTTTGGGCATGGTTGAGTTTTTTCTTTAGCCTTTGTCGTTGCGGGTGATAATTTTTTCCGAGCCGTTTTGGATTTCGGCAATCAGATGATCGGATAGGCGCGTCCTAGCTTGGGAAAATGGAACAATCCATCACGCCGGAGAGTGATTTTTCAGCCAGTCCTTCAGGGCAGCGTTCATGCGGGTTTGCCAGCCTTTGCCGCTGGCCTTGAAAGCGGTGATTACATCGGCATCGTAGCGCACAGTAATTGCCTGCTTGGGTGAGATAGCCGGTGGACGCCCCATGCGCATAAACGGTTTGGCTGCTTTCCATTCCTCATCAGAGAAAGGCAAGGCATCGGGATCCGCCATAGCGGCGGCCGTGATAAGGGCATCCTCTTCTTTTGTAGGTAAAACCGTTCCCTGCTTAAGCTTTGGCATATCGTTTCGCCTCTCTGTTGTTGGCTTTGCGCAAGCTAATGATGCGCCGCACACCCTCACGATCTACAAAAACTACCGTATGCAGCCTCAGCCCGATGTAACCAATGGCCAGCACCCTCGGCTCGCCATAGTTCTGGCGAGTGTCGGGAATACAAATGGCTGTGTCCCATTCAAACGCTAGGGCGTCAGTCAATGCTACCCCGTGCTTGGCGAGGTTGCTGGCATCCTTGGCAGCATCAAAAGTCATTTCCATGGACTTATTGTAGTTACACTAAGTTAAGTGGTCAATGCAGAGTCAGCGTAGGTTTCTGAACAAAATTGAAATCTCTCAAAGTTAAATATGTGATACGCATCACAGTATGGGGGGGTAAAACACATACCTTTTGCCGTTGAATGTCAATTTTGATAACAGGGCGAAGGCATGGCAAAGCAGGGAAATATGGACAAGACACTGTATGTAATGCGCAGATGGCTGGCAGCAATTTTGATGGTTATTTTTTCTTCTAGCGCGCTTGCTGCGCCGGGGGATTTGGATGTCGGTTTTGGTGGTACAGGAAAAGTGCTTGTAGCTGGGACAAGCGCTTATGGTGTAAAAGTTATTCAGCAGCTAGATGGCAAGATTGTAGTTTCATCTGAATCGGCGTTGACTCGATTCAACCATGACGGAACATTGGATACCACATTCAGTGGTGATGGAGTGGCTACTGCATCTGGCGGCAGTGTTTTGCTCCAACAGGCTGATGGCAAGTTGCTTACTGCGGGTATCTGGGGTCCTTTGCGGCGCTACACGGCCGATGGCGTTCTCGATTTGACTTTCCCGAATTCGCTCTACACCGTCAGAGGAGGTGTTCTGCAGTCGGATGGCAAAATTGTCATCGCAGGACAAACTATAAATCAATCGGCGTTGACTCGGTTTAACCCAGATGGGGCGTTGGACACTACTTTTGATGATGATGGCGTTGTAACTGCAGATATGGGTGGTGGCGGATCTGAAAGTTTTTCTGCAGTAGCACAGCAAACAGACGGCAAACTAGTTGTGGCAGGTTCTATCTCACCAGGTGGGTCGAGCAATATTTGGTCGGCGGCGCGTTTTAACTCGGATGGATCTCTCGACTCCAGCTTTGGTAAAAAAAATGTATATCCTGTGACGGGGCAGAATACTGCGCTCTCGGTGGTTCAGCAGGCTAACGGCGGGATCTTGGTGGCGGGGGTAGCAAATGCATCCGAGCCTGATCCAACTATGGGCGCGATAATGCGCCTAAAACCATTGGACGGTGCTATTGATACAAGTTTTGGCGCTGGTGGCACTGTAAAAATTTCTTGTATGAGTGTTAGAGACGCTATTGTGCAAAACGATGGAAAGGTGGTTGTAACTGGTTGGTGTGGAAATGATTTTCAATTTAGGCGCTTCAATGATGATGGTTCTGTGGACACTGCAATTGGTGGCGGCACGGGAATTATTACAACTAATCTTTCAGTGGGCACAGATTCTTCACTTTCTGTTGTTCAGCAGCATGATCGTAAATTGGTTTTAGCTGGAACTGTAGGGACAGATAAATTAGGAGTTGCGAGGTACTTGCCAGATTTGGATTCTGATGGTGATGGTATTGATGATCTGACGGATAACTGTCCCCTAGATGCCAATACGGATCAGCTCGACACGGATATTGATGGATTGGGAGATGCTTGTGATGTTGATGATGACAACGATGGCATTCCCGATGTCTCCGATGCCTTCCCACTGGATGCGAACGAAAGCGTAGACACTGATGGTGATGGCACGGGTAACAACGCAGATACCGATGACGACGGTGATAATGTAGTTGACGCCTCAGACAACTGCTAGCTAATTGCGAATGTCGATCAACTTGATACAGACGGCGACAGCCAAGGCAATGTTTGTGATACAGACGATGACAACGATTCTGTTGCCGATGTTTCCGACAACTGCCCACTCATTGCAAACACAAGCCAATTGGATTGGGATGGTGATGGATTAGGCGATAAATGCGATGACCCTGTGCCGTTGCCAGAAGATATTGATGGCGCTGCAAAATCTGACAAGGCTGGTACATCTGTTGCCTTTGCCGGCGATTTCAACGGAGATGGTTACGGCGATTATGTGATCGGTATGCCGGGCTATGATTTGCCTGCGGATAAGGCGCTGAAAATCAAAACGAAAAAAGACATAGGCCGCGCAGTGGTGATCTCCGGTAAAGATAGCGCGGAGCTTGCGGGCGTTGAAGGTGCTGCTGCCAAAGATGCGCTGGGCTTTGCCGTGGCTGGCGGTGCCGATGTCGATAACGACGGTTTTGATGATGTAGTTGTCGGCGCGCCCAATGCTGGAGTCACACACACCGGTACGGTGACAGTGCTTTACGGGCGAGCAAATAACACAAGCCGCAGCCCTGCCACTATCAACGGCACACAAGCCAAATCACAATTTGGCGCAGCGGTGGCACTAGGTAATGTGGACGGCGTGGCTGGTGCAGAGGTGCTGGTGGGCACGCCGAAGGAAGCCAGCGCATCTGGCATCAAACAAGCGGGCAGTGTGAGCGTGTACGCCAGCACCAATCTCAGCCGTTTTAACACCGTGTTCTATGGTGCAACAGCAAATGCTTATGCGGGCACTTCTGTCACAACAGGCAAACTGAATGATGACGGCATTGCCATCATCATCGTCGCACCGAATGACAGTGTTGATGCCTTAAAAAATAGTGGCAGCGTTAAAGCGTATTTACTGGCAAATCCAGCAGATCCGTTCTTCACAAAAAGCGGCGCGAAAGGTTCGCAGTTTGGTAGATCCATTGCGATAGGTGATGTGAATAATGATGGCTACAAGGATGTGCTTGTTGGTGCGCCATTGGATGATGATTTGGATAACGCGCACAAAGATGCTGGCAGTATCAGTGTGTTCTCCGGCATTAGCGGCACAGAACTCACGCCGAAAAAATACGGCACGAACGCCAAAGCGCAACTCGGCTACAGCGTGGCGCTCGGTGATGTGAATAATGATGGTAAAGCGGATTTGATTGCTGGCGCCTGGAAAGACAACAAACCCACCAGCAACCCGAAAAAGCCCATCAAAATGGCGGGCAGTGTTGTTGTATTCAGTGGCAATGGTTACGCCCAAATCGGAACAACAAAATATGGCGATGTGACGAAAGATTATTTCGGCGCAGTCATAAGTGCTGGTGACATCAACGGTGATGGCAAAGTTGACATCATCATCGGCATTCCTGGCTTTGATTTGCCTGTCGCCGTGAATGGCAAAACCAAACTGCTGAAAGATGCGGGCAAAGTAACCGTGGTGAACGGTGTGGAGTTTTAATCGCAGGGGCGCGATGATTCATTCATAGCGCCAAGGTGGCGCTCCTACGGTGTTGTGCGTTGATCTGTAGGAGCGGCACTTTGCCGCGATAAACAGAAGTCTCGGCGCTGTTTGATCAGGAGAGGGCAGGTACAATGCCCAGCCATGCTTCCCCGTGTAATTAATTACCCACCTGAACTTCCCGTTGTTGCGCGTCGTGAGGAAATCGCGGCGCTGATTGCTGCGCACCAAGTGGTGATTGTTGCCGGTGAAACTGGCTCCGGCAAAACCACGCAACTGCCAAAAATTTGTTTGGAATTGTTGTTTCACAAACAAATGGGTCGCGGTGAGAACGGGTTAATTGGTCACACGCAGCCGCGTCGTTTGGCGGCGCGCACGGTGGCGACGCGCATTGCACAAGAGCTGAATGAACCGCTGGGGCAGACGGTGGGCTGCCAAGTGCGCTTTCACGATGACAGCAGTGACAACACGCGCATCAAATTGATGACTGACGGTATTTTGCTGGCGGAAATTCAGCGCGATCGCCTACTAAAAAAATACGATGTGTTGATTATTGATGAGGCGCACGAGCGTTCGCTGAACATTGATTTTTTGTTGGGCTATATCAAACGCATACTGCCGCAGCGTCCTGATCTGAAAATTATTATTACTTCAGCGACGATTGATGTGCAGCGCTTTTCACAGCACTTTAACAACGCGCCGACAATTACAGTAGAAGGGCGAACTTTCCCTGTTGAGATTGCCTATTTGCCGCCAGATGAAATGTTGGGCAAGCCGGAAGATGCCGGTGAAGTGCTGGAACAAGCGCTGGAGTATTTATTCGAGCAGGAAAAACAGCGCACGGTGCGCGGCGGCGATGTGTTGGTGTTTCTCAGCGGCGAGCGCGATATATTGGAAGCCGCACAGTATTTGCGCAAACAAAAAACATACAACAAGCATTTGTTGCACTGCGATATTGTTCCGCTGTATGCGCGACTCACTTTAAAAGAGCAGCAAAAAATCTTCGCGCCTAACACGGGGCGGCGCATTGTGCTTTCCACCAATGTGGCAGAAACCTCGCTCACTGTGCCCGGCATTCGCTATGTGGTGGATTTTGGTAAAGCGCGTGTGAGCCGTTACAGCCATCGCACGCGGGTACAGCGTTTGCCGATAGAAAATATCGCGCAGGCCAGCGCTAATCAACGCGCCGGACGCTGCGGGCGTTTGGAGGCCGGCATCTGTGTGCGTTTGTACAGCGAGATGGATTTTTTAGCGCGCCCTGCATTTACCGATCCAGAAATTCGGCGCACTAATTTGGCATCCGTAATTTTGCAAATGCTGTTGTTGCGTTTGGGGCAGGTAGTGGATTTTCCGTTTTTGGAGCCGCCAGAGCTGCGCCACATCAATGAAGGCTACAACTTGCTGGCATAATTGCAGGCGGTGGATGAGCAGCGGCGCATTACTGCGCGCGGGCGACAAATGGCGGCGCTACCGGTGGATCCGCGTTTGGCCGCCATCTTGCTGGCGGCACGCGAAAAACACTGTTTGCACGAGGCTTTGGTCATTGTCAGCGCCCTGAGTGTGCAGGATCCGCGCGAGCGTCCGGCAGAGAAAAAACAGCAGTCGGATGAAAAGCATAAACAGTGGGCGGATGAGCGCTCGGACTTCGTCAGTTTTCTCAATTTATGGAATGCTTTTGAAGTGCAGAGGCAGGCGCTCACGAAAAATGCGCTGCGAAAATTTTGTGAAGTGAATTTTTGTCGTGGCAGCGTATGCGCGAATGGCGCGATATCCATCATCAATTACACATTGCTTGCCAGCAGTTGGGTTGGAAAATCAATAGTGATACAGAAAACACAACAACACTAAAGCCAGCTTTGTACGCCAGTTTGCATCAGGCCTTGTTGGTGGGTTTGTTGTCCAATATCGCGCAGCGGCAAGAAGAAAAAGAATACCTCGGCTGTCGCCAACGCAAGCTGCGGATTTTTCCCGGCTCCGCGCAAGCGAAGAAAACACCGCGCTGGTTGCTGGCAGCCAATTTAATGGAAACCTCGCAGTTGTTTGCGCATTGCGTGGCCATGATAGAGCCGCAGTGGGTGGTGCCAGCGGCGCGACATTTAATTCAACGCGATTATTTTGAACCATTTTGGGATGTGCAGCGCGGTATGCCGATGATTCACCAGCGCAGCAGCCTGTACGGTTTGGTGTTGGTAGAAAAACAAAAGGTGTTTTTTGGTGATATTGATGTCGCCGCGGCGCGTGAGTTGCTGATTCGTGAAGCACTGGTGGCAGGGCATTATCGCGGTCGTCATCGTTTTATCGAAAAAAATCAGCACTTGATTGCCAATGTGGAAGAGATGGAGGCAAAAATTCGCCGCCGCGATTTATTGGTGGATGACAATGCCTTGTTTGCCTTTTATGCCGCCAAGATTCCGGCGGATATTGTTACCACGCGACAACTGGATGATTGGTATAAAACAGAAAGCCAGAAAAATACGGCGTTATTGCTGCTGACCGAAGCGGATATCTTGCTGAAAGACGTTGGCGAGGAAACCGTGCAGCAGTTTCCAGATCATCTTGACTGCAATGGCAATGCTTTGAAGTTGGTTTACAGTTTTGATCCTGGACATGAGCAGGATGGCGTATCCCTGCAAGTGCCTTTGGCGCTGTTGAACCAAATGCCGGTCGCGCGTTTAACTTGGCTGGTGCCAGGATTGTTGGCGGATAAAGTGCAGGCCTTGTTGCGCGCCTTGCCAAAAATGTTGCGCAAAACTTTAGTTCCATTGCCTAGCACTGCAGAGCGTTTAGTGGCTTTGTTGTCGCAAACAGCGCCAGCGCCGGATGAAACCTTGGCGCAGGCATTGGCAAAATTATTGCTGCGTTTTTATTCTTTGAAAGTAGGCGAAACAGAGTTGGATGAAATGGCTTTGGAGCCGTTTTATCGTATGAATGTGCAAGTGTTGGGCGAAGGCAATGCTGTGTTGGCGCAGGGTAGAAATTTAGCCATGCTGCAAGCGCAGTTTTCGGAGCAAGCGCGCGAGATTGTGCAAGCCATCGTGCAGCAAGCGGGCAGTGCAAACTTTTTACAGCGCGGGCTGCGCAGTTGGACATTTCCTGAACTACCTGCGGTGTTGCCGCAACAACGCGGTGCAATACAGGTGATGGCGTACCCTGCTTTGCAGGATGATGGCGACAGTGTGTCCATCACTTTGTATGACACACCAGAGTGGGCCGAGCGTGAACACCGTCGCGGTTTGGTGCGGCTGGCTGGTTTTGCATTGCCGCAGCAAGTGAAGTATTTGCAGAAAGAGTGTTTGCGCGACAACCGCGTGCGCTTGGCATTAACGGCAGTGGGTGTGTCTGGCAATGTGATGCAAGATTTGATTGACTGCTGCATTGCGGCGGTATTTTTTGCGCATAGTGATTTGCCGCGCACGCAGGCGAACTTTGAAAATCGATTGGCTGCGCAGAAAGCAGAATTGGTGGCGTTTGCACAAAAAATGGATGCAGTAATTGCCAAAGCGGTAATAGCAACACAGCTTATTCAGCAGCAATTGGATGCACTAAAAGCACCGGAGGCCAAAATCACCGTGCAGGATATGCGCTCGCAGTTAGCTGCGCTGTGGCACCCGCATTTTTTGCAAGAAGCGCCAGCAGAGCAGGTTTTACAGTATGGTCGTTATGTGGAGGCTTTACAGAAGCGTTTGGAGCGATTGCGTGGCGGCGTGCCGCGCGATCAACAAGCAGTCGCGCAGTTGCAGAAATATTGGCAGCCTGTGTGTGAATGGCAGCAGAAAAAAACGCTTGCAGAGTGGACGGATGCACAGCGCGAGTTGCGCTGGTTGCTGGAGGAGTGGCGCATTGCCCTGTTTGCGCAACCCATGAAAACACGCGAGCCAGTTTCAGAAAAAAAAGTGGCGGAGTTGTTTAGATCAATCAAGTAAGCAGTTTTTGTAAAATCTTTTCGTAGATCGACGATAGCTGCTCTAATTCTTCGATATGTGTGTTTTCGTCAATCTTATGAATGGTGGCATTGACAGGCCCCAGCTCCACTACTTGTGCGCCGGTGGGTGCAATAAAACGCCCGTCTGATGTGCCGCCTGCGGTAGAGAGTTCTGTGGCTATGCCTGTCACTGCATGTATAGCGGCAACGGCGGCATCAACCAGTGCGCCGCGTGAAGTGAGAAAAGGTTGGCCACTTAAACTCCAATCCAAACTGTATTGCAGATTGTGTTTTTGCAGGATTTTTTCGGTGCGTTCACGCAATTGTTGTTCCGTCACTTCTGTCGAAAAACGAAAATTAAATAAGACTTCTAAAGTGCCTGGGATGACATTGGTAGTGCCGGTTCCTGCATGGATGTTTGAAATTTGGAAACTGGTAGCAGGGAAGAAATCATTGCCGTTGTCCCATATTTCATTCGCCAATTCTGCTAGTGCCGGTGCAGCATCGTGAATAGGGTTGCGCGCTAAGTGCGGGTAGGCGACATGTCCTTGCACGCCTTTTACCAGCAGTTTTGCGCCCAGTGAGCCGCGCCGTCCGTTTTTAATCACATCGCCCGTTGTTTTGGTGCTGGAAGGTTCACCCACCAAGCACCAGTCAATCAAAGTGTTTTCTTGTTGCAATTGCGCAACTACTTTTACTGTGCCGTCTACCGCAACACCTTCTTCATCGCTAGTGATTAAAAACGCAATGCGGCCTTTGTGGTTTGGATGTGCTGTAACAAAACGCTCGCAGGCCGTTACCATCGCGGCCAAGCTGCCTTTCATATCGGCTGCGCCGCGTCCGTATAAATAACCGTCTTTTATCGTCGCTTTGAATGGGGCGCTGTGCCAGTGATTTTCATCGCCGCTAGGTACCACATCGGTGTGACCGGCAAAACAAAACAGTGCACCTTCCGAGCCGCGCACAGCCCAAAAGTTTTTTACATCACCAAAGGGCATTTCACGACACACAAAACCAAGAGCAGACAAACGCTGCATCATGATCTGCTGACAATCGGCGTCGTGCGGCGTTACCGATGGCTGCTCGATCAGTTGGCAGGTGAGTGCGAGTGTAGGTGTCATGGCGGTCATGTGTCGTTTCTTTTATTTTATTTAGTTGTGTTTGTGCAATGCTTCGTTTAATTCAATCGCGCTTTTATTGGTCAAACATTCCATCGCGCCGTTTTTAGAGTTGCGGCGAAATAATAAATCAGATTTTCCTGCCAACTCGCGCGCTTTGCAGGTGCCAGCGCTATTGCCTGCGTTATCAATCAATGTGATGACAGAACCAGTGGTGAGATACAAGCCAGCTTCCACCGTGCAGCGATCGCCGAGTGGAATGCCTACGCCAGCATTTGCGCCGAGCAAGCAGCCTTCGCCGAGAGAAATCACCACATTATTGCCGCCAGACAATGTGCCCATCGTTGAAGCACCGCCGCCAATATCTGAGCCTTTGCCGACAAAAACACCGGCAGAAATGCGACCTTCCACCATGCCAGGCCCTTCCGTGCCGGCATTAAAGTTGACGAAACCTTCGTGCATGATGGTGGTGCCTTCGCCCAAATAGGCGCCGAGTCGCACGCGTGCAGTGTGAGCCACACGCACGCCGGTTGGCACAACATAATTTGCCATTTTGGGGAATTTATCGACAGAAGAAACTTCCAGTGTGCGACCGGCAATGCGCGCGGCGAGTTGTCTTTCAGGTAATTCGCGAATATCAATGGCGCCTTCATTCGTCCACGCCACATTGGGCAATAAACCAAAAATGCCCGCGAGATTGATGCTGTGCGGTTTCACCAAACGGTGCGAAAGCAAATGCAGTTTTAAATACACCTCTGGCACGGAAGTGGATTGCGCATCGGTTTCCAATAGCGTGACAACCAAGGGCTGTTGACTGCTGCTCAGCGTGGCGAGCCAAGGTAGGGTGTGACCGTTTTTTTGCAGAGCGACATCCAATTGCCACATCTGTTCGGTACTGACTTCAATCGCCGCGTTGCCACCTGTGTGATGCAGTGTTGTCGCCACGGTGCGTGCTAAATCCTCCGTCGGGTGTAAGAGGGGGGAAGGATAAAAAACTTCCAACCATTCGCCATGATTATTGCGTGTGCCGATACCGATACCGATTGCAAAAGTCATTTATTCAGTCCTCTAAAAACAGCTAGTTAGCATAACATTTTCAGCTCCTTGACACAGGGCATGCAAACCATGATGGATGGGTGGTACAGTGGCTCTTATATCAAAAAAACCATAAGGAGAGCTGTTATGTACCAACAAATTCTCGTGGCAATTGACCTGAGTGACGAATCCAATCTTGTTTTAGAGAAAGCCACTGCATTGGCCAAGGAGTACAACGCTGCGTTAGATGTGGTGCATGTGTTGGATTGGCCGTTGACGGGGTTTGACCCCGTGGTTGGTTTTTCAGTGGTGAGTGATGACTCAATGTTGCAAGAAATGACTAATTCGGTACAAAAATTTGTAGAAAAATATGGAATAGACGCGGCACACACGCACACATTATTAGGCCAGCCTTCTAGCATGGTGGCGCATTTATCTGAACAGCTTAACGCTGATTTGTTGGTGGTGGGTTCGCATGGTCGGCGCGGCTGGCGCGCATTACTGGGCTCAACCGCTAACGCCATCGTGCATGTGATTCAGTGCGACTGTTTGGTGGTGCGTATTAAATCTTGATAAGCCGCTGCGGTTAATTTTCTACACAACACAGCGGGCTGTTCTGGGCAGTGGTGTGCGACATCCAGTGGTTTTCCGCCTGTGCTGAACCACCACTGCAAAACTTCGCGGCGATATTGTGCGATGCGTGCTTGTTGCTCGGTATCGTTGACAAGATTATTTCTTTCGTAAGGATCATCGGGCAAATAAAATAATTCTTCATCGCCACCTTCACGCTCAGGGAATGGCATCACACCTTTTTGGATGGTGAGATCGGCATTATCTTTTTCACGAAGATCGCGCAGAAAGAAGATGTATTTCCAATCGCCGTCGCGCACATGTAGGGCAAAGATGTCACGCTCTGGTCTAGGGAGCGGGTCTGTTTTTAGTGTGTAGGCTGGGTAGTTGGCGCCGAATAATTTTTCAGCAGCTGGCGCGGTTTTCTGCTCGATAACAGGCAGTAAGCTGTGGCCTGGCAGCGTGCTATTAGATGGTTGTGGTGCGCCAGCCAGCTCTAGTACGGTGCGATATAAGTTGACGGTATCGACGCCTGCATCAATGCGCTGTGCAGGAAAATGCTTAGGCCAATAGAAAACAAGAGGCGTCCGGATTCCCAATTCATACGGTGTGCTTTTGGATGCGCCGCGGTTGCTAAAGCCGTTGTCAGCCATGAAGATAAATAGGGTATTTTCTAGCTGTTTTTTGTTAGACAAATTGTCGTAGAGCTTTTTAAATTCAGCATCAAACCAAGCGGTATTTCCTAATAGTTGTTTTTCTTTCTCAATAAACTCCTGTTGTTTGTCGGCAGGGATATTGCGTAAATTGATGGCGCTGCTGTCTACAGTGTCTACATATTGTTGTGGCGAGTTATATGGTTGGTGCGGAATCATCGGCGCCCACCAAATAAACATCGGTTGTTTTCCAGAGAAATTATCGAGAAATTGCCAAAGTTTATCTTGGTCTTGTCGGGCAAATTCCTCTTTGCGATTGTCGTAGTAATCAAAGCCGCGCAGGTCTGGCTCATCTTCCCAAAATTTTCCGCCAGCAAATGTCACATACCCCTGCTGCTGTAAGCGCGTAGCTAGCGTTGCCGAACCTAACGGTAACACAGGGACACCATTGTTGGCATGCAGGCGATTTTGATGTGGCCACTGTCCGGTTAGCAGCGTGGCAAGTGACGGACGACAAAATGCTGTTGGCACATAAGCCGTAGTAAATACCGTGCCTTGTTGTGCGAGATGATCTAGCGTGGGGGTGCGCACCGCTTTGTTGCCCATAAAGCCAAAATTGTCATAACTCACATCATCGGCAAGTACAAAAACAATGTTGGGGTGCGTGCTGTTTTTAGATGAGGTAAGGGCTGGCGTGTTGCCATTAATATCTGCAATGCCGTATTGCGCCGCTAATTCTTTGCGAACAGCAATAAATAACTCAGAGCCAATCGAACGCTGAGAAAATTTGCCTTGGATATGTCGAACTTCGCGATAGATGATGATGTAACCATTGTCTTCCAGCGCTTGTTTTCGCATGCCATAACCCAGATCGTATAAAACATCGGGTTTTTTGAATGCCACACTGTCTACCTAATACAGGTAACAGCGCGAAAAATTGCTCGTAGCTGATGATGAGACCGTTGCTAGTGCGTTTGAACGGTTTGAGTAATGGGCAATCGGTTAACTCACGAGTGCTCAATGCGCGCAGATCTAAAAAACGCAATTTATTTGGAAAATTGATAGCTAAGTGGTATGGGATAAATCCCATTTGGATGGAGGTGATATTGAGTTTTTGTGGGTGATTTTGCAGTTTGCTAATAAGTGTGTTGAGTTGCTCTAGTTGTGGCATATCACGCAGTGCGTCTTTGCTTTGCCATATGGAATCGAGCTCATGCACAGCAAAGCCGGTTGATTTTGTTTTTGCAAATTGCCAGCTGTTTTGGAGGGAAAAAATAATGGTTGGTAGAAGGAGTGCTAACAGGACGCGCGGCCACGGCGTAAAAAACAGTATGGCGCTGAGCAATAGGGCTGGTAAGACGGGCAGTAAAAATCGACTGGCATCCATCCAGTCGCCACCTGTTGCGATAATAAATGCTATTTGTGCTATAGCCAGCATGCAGCAAGTAAGAATTTGTGTGCGGTTTCTGTGTTTCCATAAAAGTAGCGCTAAAGCGCCACAACTCAGGCCGGCCATCATCACTGCCAAGGCGACAATAGACTGGCCGCCTTCTATTAAATAGTTTATGCCATTGAAAATATTGGTGATGAAATTGTCATTGTGTTTGGCGGTAACGGGTTGCGGAAACCAGTCATCAAAATAAAAGTATCGCCATGCGCTGACAGTTGCTGCAGAAAATGCAGTGGCGAGCAGTAGTGTTAGCCATGCACGGTGGTTAACTGTTTTGAAAGACCAGCGCAGCAGACACTGTAGAGGCCATGTGGCAAGTGCAAAGCACAGCAGAACAGCAAACGCTTCCGGCCTGTTTAAGACAGCGCCGATGCAACACAGCGTTAGCAATGCGTATTGGTATTTCGTTATTTTTTCTTTTAAACACAAAAAAAGAATGGCAGTAAATAGAAAAGCAGCTGTCAGTGTTTCCATGCCACTACTGGACCAAAAAACCATTGGGCTGGCGCTGGCTAATAGTAGCGTTGCGTGAGTGTTGGTATTGCGGTCTTTAAGGATCGCTGCAAAAGCTCCCAGTGCTAATACGCCGGACAATATAGAAAGCGCACACGATAAAGTTGGAATAGAAATAAAAGGCAGCAATTTATATAGCGCTGCTAAAAGTATGGTGTAGAACAGTGTGGAGGATTGTTCTACCGGTTCGCCGTTGTAGTTGAGAATGCTGCCGTGTTCAGCAAGAGAATAGGCGGACCAGTAAGTAAAAAAGGCATCGTCGCGTGTTGTGTTGCCATACAGCAATACACATTGGGCCAGCAGTAATCCCATGGCTACTATTGGCCATGGCATAAAGTATTTGCGCAGTGTGTTGAGAGTGCTGCCCATCGTTCTGCCTTATGCTTTCAAGGTGGTCACGGGTTTTTTACGATCAGGAAAACAGTGGCGACAGATTAAACAGCGTGTGCCATCGCAGCCACGCGCAGAGCAATGCTCGCGACCGTAGTAGATAATTTGCAGATGCAGGGCATTCCAGTGCTCTCTAGGGAGCAGTTTTTTAAGATCTGTTTCCGTTTGCGCTACGCTGCGCCCGTCGGTGAGTTTCCAGCGCTGTGCGAGGCGGTGTATGTGTGTGTCTACGGGAAAAGCCGGCACCTTGAATGCTTGTGACATCACCACGCTCGCGGTTTTATGGCCCACGCCGGGCAATTTTTCTAACTCTTCAAAAGTATTAGGCACTTGTCCGTGATGTTCGTTGACCAGTATTTCAGATAGCCCTCGTATTGCTTTGGCTTTTTGTGGTGATAAGCCACAGGGTTTGATGATTTTTTCTATGTCAGCAACGGATTTCTTCGACATGTCGCGTGGGTTATTTGCTAGTTCCCATAGTGCAGGCGTAACTTTGTTAACGCGCTCATCGGTGCATTGTGCCGACAGCAAAACAGCTATCAATAAAGTGTAGGCATCGGTGTGGGCGAGCGGAATGGGTGGGTTGGGATACAGCTCGGCTAATTTGTCAGCAATCCACGCGGCGCGTTCTTTCTTTAGCATTGTGTTAGTGCTCGTTCAGAAAATCGTGAATGCGTTTTGCTGCTTCTACACATTCTTCTAGCGTTGCCACTAACGCCATACGCACAAAGCCAACGCCAGGATTGTAGCTGTCAACTTCGCGCGACAAATAGCTGCCAGGTAAAACGGTGATGTTTTTCTTGGAAAATAGATTGCGTGCAAATTCTGTGTCACTGCCTTTGACATCGACCCAGAGATAAAAACTGGCGTCAGGCCGTGTAGCTGTAATTTTCCCATCTGCGATCGCATCTGCCAATATGCCTAGCACAGTAGAAAATTTTTCAGCATAGGCGAGACGGTTTTCTTTCACATGCGCCTCATCGTTCCATGCAGAAATGCTGGCGTATTGGTGTTGAAGAGGCATGGCGCAGCCGTGATAGGTGCGATACAGCAGAAATTTTTCAATGATGGTGGCATCACCGGCAACAAAGCCTGAACGCAGGCCGGGGAGATTGGAGCGTTTGGAAAGCGAATGAAACACGACACAACGATTGAAGTTATGTAAGCCCATTGCACTAGCGGCTTGCAATAAGCCAGCAGGAGGATTGAGCTCGTCGTAGTAGAGTTCAGAATAACATTCGTCGCTAGCGATAATAAAATCGTATTGTTCGGCCAGTTTGATCAGTGTTTGCAGTTGCTCAAGTTGCATTACGCTGCCGGTGGGGTTGCCGGGTGAGCAGATAAACAGCAACTGACAGCGCTGCCAAATTGCGACAGGCACAGCAGAAAAATCAGGAATAAAATTTTTATCAGCAGTGCAAGCTAAAAAATGAGGCTCCGCGCCAGCGAGTAAAGTTGCACCTTCATAAATTTGATAAAACGGATTGGGCGAGATAACCAGTGGCTTACTTTTGCTATCGATAACAGCTTGTGCAAAAGAGAACAGTGCCTCGCGCGTGCCATTGACGGGAAGGATTTGTGTTTCTGGATTTAGTGGTGTGGAGAGTGAAAACCTTTGTGTGCACCACTGTGCCATGGCTTCGCGCAATGCGGGTATGCCTTTGGTGGTGGGATAGCGGCTGAGCCCATCCATGTGCGCTAGCAGCGTTTGCACTACATGCGGTGGTGCAGGGTGTTGAGGCTCACCAATGGAGAGCGCAATGTGAGGCAATGCTGTTGGCGGTGTAATGCCGGATTTTAGCTGCGCTAATTTCTCAAAGGGGTAAGGTTGCAGTGTGTCGAGCAGTGAATTCATTTTTAAAACCATTACATAGCGGGTGCAGAGGTTTTTGCGACTTGCATGTCGAGTTGCTCGCGCAAAGTTGCTTGTAGTGTTTCACAAAAATCTAAATCGGATAATGCGTTTCCTTCCTGATCCGTTATAAAAAATATGTCTTCTACGCGCTCGCCCAATGTGGCAATTCTGGCGTTATTCAGGCGAATGCCAAACTCAATAAACACGCGTGCAATACGCGCTAGGAGCCCAGGTCTATCTGGCGAGATGACTTCTAACATTGTTGAGCCGCTGCGAATATCGTTTGCCATACTGGTGCGCGTCGGCATGGTGAAATGCTTTAATTCACGCGCTGTGCGCCGTTGGGCAATCGAAGGAAAATTGTCGATGTTATGTGCTAACTCATCGTGCAGTGTTTGCCAGATTTGCGTGCGGCGCTCATCGTCATTGCCTATCGGCTCTAAGTTTTCGTTCAATACATAATAGGTGTCGTTGGTAAATTCACCACTGGAACTGTAGAGGCGTGCATCTTGAATGTTGAGGTTGAGTTGATCGAGCAGCGTCACCACGGCAGCAAAAGCGTGATTGTGTGCGCGCATGCGAACGAAGATTTGGGTTGCGCCTTCAAAGGCGCTTTGTTGCGGGTCGCGAATTAGAATCAATGGTTCATCAGGGTTGGCGTGGTGTGCAATTGCTTCGGTGTGCCACTCAATATCGGTGACGCTCTCGCGTAGAAAATAGTCTTCAGTGCGACCTTCCCATAGTTTTCTCACTTCTTTTTCTGCAAACCCTTTTTGCTCAAGTTTTTGTAATGCTTGTTGCTGTGTTTCCTCAATCCATTCATTTTTATCGACTGGATTTTCCAAGCCGCGTCGCAACATGCGTTTGGTTTCGGTGTAAAGCTGACGCATCAGTTGTGCTTTCCAGCTAGTCCACAGTGTGGGGTTGGTGGCGTTGACATCGGCTACAGTGAGCATTAATAAATAGTCAAGGTGAACGAGGTCGCCAACTTTTAACGCAAACTCTCGAATAATGTCTGGGTCAGAAATATCTTGCCGTTGAATGATGCTAGACATTACTAGATGGTTTTCTACCAGCCAAGCAACGAGGTTAGTGTCGCGTTTGCTGAGATGGTGGCGTTCGCAGAAGGCTCTAGCATCGACTGCGCCCAACTGTGAGTGATCGCCGCCGCGTCCTTTGCCGATGTCATGGTACAGGCCGGCAATATAGAGAAGTTCAATTTTCGGTAATTTTTTAATCAGTTGTGCGATGAGTGGAAATTTTTCTTCTGCATCAGCACGCCAGAAACGACGCATATTTTTTACGCAGGCTAATGTGTGCGCGTCGACAGTGTAAATGTGGAAAAGGTCGTACTGCATTTGCCCGACAATTTCACCAAACTCTGGTAGGTAGCGGCCGAGTATGCCGTAACGCTTCATACGCAATAGCTGCGTTACCAAGTTGCTAGAAGTGCGTAGTAGCTCCATAAAGAGCGAGGTGTTTCTGATATCTGTGCGGAAGCTTTCGTCTATTAAATGTCTGTTTTCTCGGATCATGCGTATCGTTGCGGCACGAACACCCTTGATATGTGAGTGTTGCCCCATCAAAACAAATATTTCAAGTAACGCAGGAGGAGACTGTTGAAAAACGGTATCTGACTTTACTTCGATGTAATCGTTATATGTGCGAAAGCGTCGATTGATATCGACGATATCAGCTATGTTGTCATCATCAGAAAGTGACTCATCAAGAAAGTTAAGCAGCACATCATTTAGTTCGCGCAAGGCTGTGGCGGCGCGATAGTATTTCTTCATGAATTGTTCGACTGCTAGGCTTTTTTCGCTGTCGTGAAAGCCAAAGCTCTCGGCAAGTGCCCGTTGGTAGTCGAAAGATAGACGCTCTTCTGGTCGGCCAGCTAATAAATGCAGGCCATAGCGGATGCGCCACAGCGAATCTTCACCTTTGCGTAAAATGGCGAATTCACTTTCCGTTAAGAAGCCAACTTTGACGAGATCGATAACTTTTTCGACGGCAAAGTGTCGTTTGGCAACCCAAAGTATTGTTTGAATGTCGCGCAGGCCGCCGGGTGCATTTTTGATATTGGGTTCTAGGTTGTACTCGGTGTTGTTGTGTTTTTCATGCCGCTCGCGCTGTTCTTGCCATTTGGCGTAAAAAAACTCGCGGCTTGGCCAGATGTTTTTTGTGTCCAGTGTTTTTCGTAATGTTTTTCGTTGATCAGGGTTGCCCGCCAGTGTGCGTGATTCCAACAAATTTGTGGCAATCGTAATGTCAGCAGCGGCCACATCTATGCACTCATCAAAGGTGCGCACGCTATGGCCGACATGGAGGTTAATATCCCACAGGAAGGTAATAAAACTCTCAAGTCTGCTGCGTGTTTCTTCATCGGGCTCCGCGGGCAGCAGTATCAGCACATCAATGTCTGAGTAGGGTGCAACTCCATGCGGCCGTAGCCGCCCACGGCGATAAGTGAGCCCACATCACCCACGCCAAAATATTGCCATGCGAAATACAGAAGAATATCAATGAATCGCGCGCGTTCATTGATGAGTGCGCGCACATCTTCGCCTTCATAAAAGCGATTGTCGAAGTGTGTGTTGGCAGCTTGGATGGCATCACGAAATATCGTGATCGGCTTGTCGTGTGGTGGTTTGTTGTCGAGCAGCTTGTGATCAATTAATGCTTTTTCAAAACGCTGCGCATCAAAAAAAAGCAGTGCGCTCATTAGAACAATCCTGCAGGGCTGGCGGTTAAAATTTCTACGCCGTTAGCGGTAACGGCCATGGTGTGCTCCCACTGTGCGGAGAGGCGACCGTCTTTGGTTTCCACTGTCCAGCCGTCAGATTTTAGTTTGGAGTGTGGTTTGCCTGCATTAATCATGGGTTCAATAGTAAACACCATGCCTGCTTTAAGTTCTAAGCCGGTATTCGGTCTGCCGTAGTGCAAAATTTGCGGCTCTTCGTGAAAGACTTTGCCGATGCCGTGGCCGCAGTATTCACGCACCACGCTGTAATGATTTTTTTCAGCCAGTGTTTGAATCACATGGCCGATATCGCCCAATTTGCAGCCGGGTCTGACTAAAGCGATTGCTGCTTCCAAACATTGTCGCGTGATATCGACCAAGCGTTTGGCGTGTGGTGCGGGTGTGCCGACAAAATACATGCGGCTGGTGTCACCGTGCCAGCCGTTTTTAATCACGGTGACATCGATGTTAATAATGTCGCCTTCTTTCAGAATTTTTTTCTCAGAAGGGATGCCGTGACAAATGACTTGGTTAACCGATGTGCACACGGATTTCGGAAAACCGCGATAGCCTAAGCAGGCGGGGATAGCTTTTGCACATTGACGATGTGTTCATGGCACAGACGATCAATCTCAGCGGTGCTGATACCGGGTTTCACATGCTCACCGATCATGTCCAGCACTTCGGCGGCGAGACGGCCTGCTTCGCGCATCTCGGCGATTTGTTCCGGTGTTTTATAGGTAATTGACATAAAGCTATTTTCCGCAGATTGGCGTGTAACTAGGCTCACATTCTACCGTATCGTGCCATTCTTTCGGTTTGCTCGGCTGGCATACATGCGGTGGTTGCGGCATGCTGCCCCAACTTTTTGTTAGGTGCGCTATATGACAACCACACCCGCTTTCGCCGATGTAATCAAAAGCCGCTATTCCGTGCGAGCGTTTCGCCCTGAGCCTGTGCCGCAGGCTGTTTTGAATGAGGTGTTTGCACTGGCCAACTGTGCGCCCTCTAACTGCAATACGCAGCCGTGGTCTGTGCATGTGGCCAGCGGTGCCGCACTGGAAACACTACGCAAAACTATCCCGCCGCTGATGCAGCAGGTGATTACTTCTATGGATTTTCCTTACGACGGTCAATACCACGGTGTTTACAAAGAGCGCCAGAAAGAGGCGGCGCGTATTTTGTTTGAGGCAATGGATATTGCCCGTGAAGAGAAGGCGAGACGCAACGATGCTTTTATGCGCAACTTCACTTTTTTTGATGCGCCGCATGTGGCATTTTTGTTTATGCCGCAGGAGCATGGTTTGCGCGAGGCGATGGATGTGGGGATGTATGCGCAGTCGTTGATGTTGTCGCTGACAGCTTTAGGTCTCGGCAGTTGCCCGCAAACTTCCTTGGGCTTTCATGCGGATACCGTGCGCGAAGTGTTGAGCATTGATGCCAGTCAAAAATTATTGTTCGGTATTTCTTTTGGCTATGTTGACGAAACGGCGGCGGCAAATCGTTGTCGCACACCGCGCGCGACGGTTGCAGAAAACACGCATTTTTATTCGTGACGCAGATTAACCGGCGTATTCGCGCCACTGATTGACGATATTACAAAACAAATCCGCTGTTTTTTCAGCATCGTAATCTGCATGGTGCGCCGCTTTGTTGTCGAACGGAATATTGGCTGCTTGGCAGGCGCGTGCGAGTACCGTTTGGCCGTAGGCTAAGCCTGCGAGAGATACGGTGTCTAAACAGGAAAACTGATGAAAAGGATTTTTCTTGGTCAACTCGCAACGCAGTGTGGCGGCATTTAAGAAGCCCAAATCAAAGTGTGCGTTGTGCGCGACCATGATGGCGCGTGTGCAGTCGTGTTGCTTCACTGCTTTTTTGATGTGCGAAAAAATATCGCTCAGGGCTTCGGCTTCACTGATGGCATTGCGGCTTGGATCATCGGGATCTATCCCTGTGAAATCCAGCGCAGACTGCTCGATATTCGCGCCGGGAAAAGGCTGAATCGCGTGAAAAATAGTGCGTTCTCGTTGTAGTTTGCCATTGTCGTCGTAGGCGAGAAATACGGCGGCGATTTCCAAAATGCCATCGGTATTGTTGTTAAAGCCTGTGGTTTCTACATCAATTACCACCGGCAAAAAGCCGCGAAAGCGTGTCCCTAATGTTGGGAACGGCGTGACATTAGCAAAAGCCTCAGCAAACGAGGAAAAATCTTTTTGGTTGTTACTCATGATGCCGTGCGGTCTTGTAGCGACCAGCGCAGTGTGCTGCCAGCCAGTAAGGGAATTAGGGTTTCGTCACCAAATGACAGCGTAGCGGGAATGGTCTGTGATTTTTCGATGAGCGTGACTTGTTCGGTATTGCGCGCCAAACCGTAAAAATCAGCGCCGAAAAAACTGGCAAATCCTTCCAGTTTTTCCAGTTGTCCAGCGTGATCAAACGCCTCGGCATACAGCTCCAGTGCATGCAGTGCGGTGTAACAACCAGCGCAGCCGCAAGCGGTTTCTTTTTTGTGTTGTGCGTGCGGCGCGGAATCGGTGCCGAGAAAAAATTTTGCACTGCCGCTGGTCGCTGCTTGCAGTAATGCTTGTTGATGCGTATTGCGTTTCAGTATTGGCAGGCAATAAAAATGTGGACGGATACCGCCAGCCAACATGTCATTGCGGTTAAGCAGCAAGTGGTGGGCGGTGATGGTGGCTGCGACATTATTGGGCGCACTGCTGACAAAATCGGCGGCGTCTTTGGTGGTGATGTGTTCCAACACAATTTTTAGTGCGGGAAAGTCGCGCACCAGTGCCTGTAGTGTGCGATTAATAAATACCGCTTCTCGATCAAAAATATCGATGTGGTTATCGGTCACTTCGCCGTGCAACAACAGGGGCATGCCTGCTTTTTCCATTGCTGCGATGACAGGGTAAATTTTTTGGATGTCCGTCACGCCCGAGTGAGAGTTGGTGGTGGCACCAGCGGGATACAGCTTGCAGGCGTGTACCAAGCCGCTGGCTTTGGCTTCAGTAATGATGGCGGGCGTGGTGTTGTCGGTGAGGTAGAGCGTCATCAAAGGATTGAAGTCGGAGCCGGCTGGGCGCGCGGCGAGGATGCGGTCACGGTAGTGGCGCGCTGACTCGGTATCGCCAACGGGCGGCACGAGATTGGGCATCACAATGGCGCGATGAAACTGTTGGGCAGCATCGGCCACGGTGCGGGGCAGGTGGGCGCCATCACGCAGGTGGATGTGCCAATCGTCGGGGCGAGTTAGAGTCAACGAGCGCATAGTCAGAGGGTCAGTGGCGGTGCCGGCATGCTAGCGGAAAGCCAGGGTGGAGGCTATTGCCAGTCTGGGTTTGCCGTGCTGTAGCGTAGTTTTTGTTCTATGAATAGTGGGTATCTTGCGGTTGACGCTTCTGGGCAATTTGCCCATAGTCCCGCGTCTCTTAAATGCCGAGGTGCTGCAGCCATGAAACCACAAGACCCCAATTGGCACTCTGATATCGAATCCGTGGCGGTACTGGCCTCTGCGGACGCTATTCAATGGGATCTGGAAACCGATGTGTTGGTAGTGGGCGCAGGTTGTGCCGGTGCCAGCACGGCGTTGAAGCGAAAGCGAATGGCGCCAAAGTGCTGTTGGTGGATCGTTTTGTCGGCGGTGGTGCTTCGGGTTTGAGCGGCGGCATCATGTACTACGGCGGCGGCACGAAGTATCAAAAACAAGCAGGTTATAACGATACGCCAGAAAACATGTACAACTATTTGAAGTTGGAAACTTGCGGTGTTGTTAGCGATAGCACGCTAAAAAAATTCTGTGACGAGAGCGTGCAAAATTTGGATTGGCTGGAACAGCACGGCGTGCGTTTTGAAGCCAGCATGAGCCCCGTGAAAACTTTTTATCCAATCAATAAATACTTTTTGTATTACTCCGGAAACGAACTGGTAAAAGAATACAAAGATGTGGCGGAATCGGCACCGCGTGGTCATCGTGTGAAGTGGAATGGTTTTTCTGGAGCGGGCTTGATGCAGGCTTTGCTGAAAAGCTGCGAAGATTACGGCGTAGATACGATGATGGAGAGTCGCGTCACGCAATTGATTCAAGACAGCAGTGGGCGCATTCTCGGCGCAAAAATTCTGCGCATTGAGCCGGAATCTTCCGCGAGAAAACGCTTTGCACTTTACTACAATTTATTCACTAAAATTCGTATGTATGTGCCGCAGCTGGCTAACTGGCTGCGCAAAGAGATGAACCTCATCGAGCAGGAGCACACAGTCACACGCTTAGTGCGCGCTAAAAAAGGTGTGGTGCTGTCAGCCGGTGGTTTTGTGTTCAATCGTCCGATGATTAAACACCACGCGCCGAAATACGCGCCGGGTGCGCCGCTGGGTTCGCCGGGCTGCAATGGCAACGGCATTCGTTTGGGAGAAAGTGTGGGCGGCGCTACCGGCAATATGGGGCGTGGTTCCAGTTGGCGTTTTATCAATCCGCCGAAATCGTGGGTGGAAGGCATTATTGTCAATCGCGCGGGTGAGCGCATTGTGAACGAAGGTAGTTACGGTGCGCGCATCGGTGAGGCGATGGCAGAGAGACACGATGGCAAAGCCACGCTGATTTTTACGCAGGCCATGTTGAAAGATGTGTTGTTGCAGTTGATGCCAGGCAAAGTGTGGCTGATGTTGCAAACTGCACCAGCATTGTTGAGTTTGTTGCTCAACACCAAACGCGCAGCAACGGTAGAAGCTTTGGCAGAGAAAACTGGATTACCTGCGTCAGCTTTGCGTGCCACGATTGATCGTTACAATGGTTTTGTGGCGCAACAAAGTGACGAAGATTTTTATAAATCTACCGATTATTTGCGCGCACTCGATAACGGTCCTTACTACGCGATGGATGTTTCGGTCGGCAATAAAATTTTTGTCTGCCCAACCATTACCCTCGGTGGTTTGTTGGTGGATGAAAGCACAGGGCAAGTGAAGCGCGAAGACGGCAGTGTGATGCCTAATTTATACGCGGCAGGTCGCACCGCCGTGGGTGTGGCTTCACATTCGTATGTGAGTGGTTTGTCACTGGCGGATTGCGTATTCTCCGGTAGACGCGCCGGTGCCCACATCACACAGCAATAAGCATTTTTTATTTGTATTTTTAGTCTATTCATTTATTGAGGAGCAGAACATGGTCGAACAAAAAGCCACCAATGTGCATTGGCATCACGGTGAAGTCACACGCGAAGACCGTCATCAATTATTGGGGCACAAAGGTGCGACCCTGTGGTTTACGGGTTTGTCGGGCAGCGGCAAAAGCACCGTGGCCGTGGCTTTGGAACAGGCGTTAACCGCACAAGGAAAACTGTGTTATCGCTTGGATGGCGATAATGTGCGTCTCGGCATCAATAAAAATTTAGGTTTTTCTGCCGATGATCGCAAAGAAAATATTCGTCGCATCGGTGAAGTGGCAAAACTGTTTGTCGATACCGGTGTGATTGTGTTGTCCAGCTTTATCAGTCCGTATCGTGAAGACCGCGACACCGTGCGCGCTCTGCACGAATCGGCTGATATGAATTTTGTGGAAGTGTTTGTCGATTGCGCACTGAGCGAAGCGGAAAAACGCGACCCGAAAGGTCTGTACAAAAAAGCGCGTGCCGGTGAAATCAAAGGCTTTACTGGTATTGATGATCCGTATGAAGCGCCGAACAAACCCGAAGTGCATTTGCATTCCGACAAAATGTCTCTGGAAGAAGAAGTGAATATTTTGCTGTCGGAGCTGGAAAAACTCGGCGTGTTGAATGTTGCTAAATAAATAGGCGTTTTTTATGCTGATGAAAAATAAAGTGGTGATCGTTTCAGGTATCGGCCCTGGTTTGGGAGTGGAATTGGCGTTGTTGGCAGCCAAAGAAGGTGCGCAAGCCGTAGTGTTGGCGGCGCGCACGGCAGCCAAACTCAGCGATGCGGCACAACAAATTGCTGCGCTCAATCTCAGTACGAAAACGCTGGAAGTGGTGACCGATATTTCCAAAGCGGAAGATTGCAAAAACTTGATTGAAAAAACCGTGGTCGCTTTTGGTCGCGTAGATGCCTTGATCAATAGCGCCTACATTCCAGGAAAATTTGGCACTTGGGAGCGTTGGGATTTTGACGATTGGCGCAAGGCGATGGATGTAAATCTCTACGGCTCTTTGATGTTGTCGCGCGAAGCGGCGAAAGTCATGAAAAGTCAGCCAGAGCGCGGCGCCATTGTAATGGTGAACTCCATGTCCACCAAAAAAATTGTCGGCGCACAGGCCGGTTACGCCACATCAAAAGCCGCATTGGCAACGGCGACTAAAGCGCTGGCAATGGAATTGGCGCCACTCGGCATCCGCGTCAACAGTTGTTTTATGGGCTGGATGTGGGGCGCGAGTGTGAAGGGCTATGTCGATGGCGTGGCGGCGCAAACGGGTGCGGATCCTGCTGCGGTGAAAAAAGGCATTGAAAAAGATATTCCAATGGGTGAAATGCCAACGGATGCGGAATGCGCAAAAGGTTGCATGTTCCTCGTGTCGGATTACGCCAAAGTGATTACCGGCGCTGCCTTGGATATCAACGGCGGCGAATACATGTCGATGGGCTAATATCCCAAAAATACAAAAGGAAAAGTTATGCGCTACACAATGGACATGGTGCTTGACCGTTTAGAAATCGAAGATTTAATCACCGATTACGCCGCCGCAGTTGACAGCGGTGATATTGATAAACTCGATGCTATTTTTACGCCAGATGCTTTGATCGATTATTCCGCTGTGGGTGGTGCCAAAGGTAGCTATCCTGAAGTGAAAGCCTTTCTCGCGAAATCACTGAAAAGTTTTCGCAACACGCAGCATTTCATTAGCAATTTTGAAATCCGACTCGATGGCGATAAAGCCACGGGCAAAATCATGGGCTTCAACCCCATGGAGTTGGAAACCGGCGACAAGCCCGCCATCCCAACCTTTTTTCTCGGCTTGTGGTATCACGACGAATACATCAAAACCCCAGACGGTTGGCGCATCGCCAAACGCACCGAGCAAAAATCCTGGACGCACAATGTGCCGGGGTTTATGAAACTTTAATCTTTTGTTGCAAAGATTAATTTTTCTGCCGATGCAATCACCTCGGCCTCTCCCTTCACCACGGTTTCGCCGTGTTGGTTTTTGCCTTCACATTCAATCGTCAGTAATTTCACGCGATCTTTTTTGTCGGTGACAGTGAGTGTGATGGTGATGGTGTCGCCGAGTTTGACGGGTTTGGAAAACTTCAGTGTTTGACTGCGATATACAGCGCCGGGGCCTGGCAGGGTGGTGGCGATAGCGGCAGAAATTAATGCGCCGCTCCACATGCCGTGTGCGATGCGTTCACCAAACGCGGTAGTGGCGGCGTAGCTGGCATCCATGTGTACAGGGTTGTAATCGCCAGAGGTTTCGGCAAACAGTTGGATGTCGCGCTCGGTGAGTGTTTTGCTGTATTGGCGCTGCATGCCAATAGTGATGTCGGTGTAGGGAATATTTTGCAGAGTGCTCATGCGGCTGTGTTCCTGTTGATTATTTGCGCGCTGGGAATTTGTTGGTGCGTTAATTTAATAAATGTCATCACGATAAAAATAGGCACCCATAGGCGAATTTCCCACGGGTAGGCCACGCAAAACATTGCCAGCCAATATGGCAGGGAAGCCCAGAGAAAAACTTTTAGATAAGGCTTGCCACTACTGTCAGTAAAAAATAGCGCGAGTACGGCAGGGAAAAATAGAGCACCTATAATCGGCAGTGGGTCATTGCTGAAATTGCGCAGCAGGCGAAAACTGCGGTGCGTGGCATCTTCCATGCCCAGTTGCCAACGCAGCAGCCAGTAAGTCAACAAAAACAGTAGCGTTAAACACAGCAGGCGTATGGCTTCTGGTGTGGTTTTTTTGGCGAAAATTCGCTTGCTGTGTAGAGTGAAATAAAAGGCGAGTGTTAAGGCGGCAGTTTCCCGTGTGAGGGTTGCCAGTATGAGCGTGATGCCTAGCAACAAATCATCGCGCCATGTGGGTTTAGATTTCATGCACGGTAAAAAAGACAGCGCTAGAAAAAAATAAGAGAGGGTGTCGTAAGGGGTGATAACAAATTGTGCGAAGCTCATTATCAAAGCAAGAAATAATACGGGCAGATCAATATGCAGAAAATCCTTTTTGTCAGCGTAGCGCAGTAGTGCAATAAGCAGCGTACTGCAAGTGGCGATTAAAAACGCCGTGTTGACGAGGAAATAGGCGCAATAAAAGTTGGCATAGCCATTTTTATCGACAGACTTCAAGCCGTAAGGCGCGTAATCACTCAATGGCAAATTTTTGATGTGTTCATACACCCATAGCAGCAAATGACTGCCAAGGACACGAAAACGGTAGATGCTGCTGTGCAAATACTGCTGTTCAAACCCTGCTTGTGAAAACACGGCCGTGGTGTAATTGGTGAAGAACCCGACATAGGTGAAAATGCCCAGCAGAGCGGGGATGAGTATGCCCAGTAAGAGTAGGCGCAGCATGTAAGCATCGTTGTTAGTGTTGTGGTGAGCCAGCACGCGCGCAGCCTTGGTTTGTGGGCGAAGCCGTCACTATAATCAGCCCATCAGGGAACGCCAAGCGCAGGTGATGTATGTCAAACACTGAATTGAATCCAGCACAAGACACGGCTTCTTGCATACGCGCTGCGCAGTTGGCCTTGGGCTATCCACCGGAGTTGGATCTGCAAGCAGATACTTTGCAAACGCTGCCCGATATTCTCGCGCAAGCCGTGAAAAAATATCCTGCAAGACCGGCCTACAGTTGCATGGGGCAAACTTTGTCATACGTAGATGTTGATCGTCTGTCGCAACAATTTGCATCGTATTTACAAAATCACACCAGTTTGAAAGCTGGCGATCGCGTGGCGATACAGTTGCCCAATGTATTGCAGTATCCGGTGGCAGTGTTTGGCGCGCTGCGCGCGGGTATGGTGGTGGTGAATGTCAACCCGCTGTATACGCCCGATGAAATGCAGCATCAGTTGTCAGATTCTGGTGCGGCTGCGATTGTAATTTTGGCGAACATGGCACATAAGTTGGAGGACATTTTGTCGCGCACAGCGGTGCGGCATGTGGTGGTGACCGAGCTTGCTGATTTGCACCCATTCCCGCAGCGTTTGGTTATCAATAGCATGGTGCGCTATGTAAAAAAAATGGTGCCGCCTTACCATTTGTCGAATGCAGTTTCTTGGCGCGCTGCTTTGGCATTGGGGCGTGAAAAATCGTATCAGCCCGCAGTGTTGCAAACAGATGCTATTGCGGCACTGCAATACACGGGTGGCACTACCGGTGTGGCAAAAGGTGTGATGCTCACGCACGGCAATTTATTGGCGAATATGCGTCAGTGCCGTATTTTTATGGAAAAAGCGGGCGTGAAAAATGGTGGTGAAGTGGCGCTGGCGCCACTGCCTCTGTATCACATTTATGCGTTTATGCTGCACTTAGTGTTGTTGGCGGAGTCTGGCAGTCATTCGGTGTTGATTCCCAATCCGCGTGATCTCGATACGGTGGTTGCGGCATGGAAAAAATATCCCTGTTCATTTTTTGTCGGCATCAACACATTATTTGTAGCGCTGGCAAACAATAAGGCATTCAAGAAACTGGATTTTTCTGCACTGAAATTAACTTTTTCTGGCGGTATGGCATTGACGGAAACCGCTGCTACCCGCTGGCAGCAGACCACAGGCTGCGCTGTGTTGGAAGGTTACGGCCTCACCGAGTCTTCGCCGGTGTTGAGTATCAATCCGGCTGGCCATATGCGTTTAGGCACGATTGGTATTCCGGTGGCAGATACGAAAATTAAAGTTGTTGATGACAATGATGTGTTGCAGCCTGTTGGCTCGGCGGGTGAATTGTGCGCGCAAGGGCCGCAAGTGATGAAAGGCTATTGGCAGCGCGATGACGAAACGCAAAAAACGATTATCAACGGTTGGTTGCACACGGGTGATATTGCGATAGTTGATCCCGATGGCTATATCCGCATTGTGGATCGCAAGAAAGACATGATCAATGTATCCGGCTTTAATGTGTATCCCAATGAAATAGAAAATGTAATGAGCGCGCATCCCGATGTGGTGGAGTGCGCCGTGGTGGGCGTGCCTTCAGAAAAAACAGGCGAGGCGGTGAAGTTATTTGTGGTGTCGCGCAATCCTGCCTTAACCGCACAAGATTTGGAAGATTTTGCACGCGAACATTTAACGGGTTACAAAACACCAGATATTGTAGAGTTTCGCAGCAGTTTGCCGAAATCCAATGTCGGAAAAATCCTGCGGCGCGAATTGCGCGATGGCCAAGCCTAAAAAATTAACGGCTTTCTTTGTCTAACAGTTGACGATTTTTTTGCACGATATGTTGTGTGCCGGTGAGGATGCCGTGCAGGATGCTCAACTCCATTTGATCGGGGCGGATGCGCGAAAATAAGCGCCGCAAACGCGGCATGGTTTGGCGCGGGTTGTCGCGCTTGTGAAAACCAATATCCACCAGCGTTTGTTCTAAATGTTCTATGTAGTAATCCAGCTCTTTCGCGGTGGCTGGTGCAATATCCCAATCAGCCCAGCCTGGCATTTCTGGCACTTCGGCTTGCGCGTGCGCCGCCATGCGTATCTCGTAACACACCACTTGCACGGCGGCGGCGATATTCAGCGCGCTGTAAATGGGGTTGGTAGGGATATGTAAGTGCGCGGTGCAGCGGTGCAGTTCTTCGTTGGTCAGTCCGCGGTCTTCGCGCCCGAACAAAATTGCCACCGGATGCTGGCTCGCTTCGCGTACAGCACTGGTGCCGGCCTCGCGCACGGTGTGCAGCATCCACGGAATGCTGCGCTCGCGGGCGCTGGTGCCCAATACCAAACCGCAGTCGGCGATGGCTTCATCTAGCGTATTCACGACGACAGCTTGCTCCAAGACATCCGTGGCATTGCCAGCGCGCCACACGGCTTTGTCAGCGGGGTAGTCTTGCGGGTCCACCAGATACAGTTGCGACAAGCCCATGTTTTTCATCGCGCGCGCTGCAGCGCCGATATTGCCAGGGTGTTGGGTGTTGATCAGAACGATACGAATATTGCTCAGATGCGGCGCCAGTGGATCGGTGATCGTGCTCTTGGACATCGTGTTTTTGCCGTGTTTTTTGCTAGGGTGCACAGTCTAGCAGATGCGAAAAACAGCTTCGGTTTCAGATTGACGCTCACCGAGGCTGTCAGTAGAATGCCGCCCCTCAGTGAAGGCTTCAGCCAACACTTACCGCATCGGGGTATAGCGCAGTCTGGTAGCGCGCCTGCTTTGGGAGCAGGATGTCGGGAGTTCGAATCTCTCTACCCCGACCAACTTCCCGCCACCTTTCCCCTGCTTCTGCGCCCGTAGCTCAGTCGGATAGAGCATCCGCCTTCTAAGCGGATGGTCGGGGGTTCGAATCCCTCCGGGCGCGCCATTTCAAGTTGTCGAAGGCTTCACTGTTCAGTGCTGCTCTCCTGTGTAAAATGGCACCAGTTTTGAATAGGGATAGGACTCTGTTGGCATGCCTGAATCGCTGATTGCTTTAGGAATTCTTGTCGTTGCGGCAATTTTGCTGGATGGCGTGCGCCGTGCACGCAATGCGCGTCGTGATTCGCTGCACATGATGGACAAAATGCATCAAGGCATGGATCGCAACTTGGATGATTTTGGCAATGATTTCCCCAACGGTGCTGCGCGTGTTGTTGCACCGCGCGATGAGGAAGTAGATGAAACTTCCCCAGTAACGACTAAACACAGCAAAGCCGATTTGGCGCAAGTTGCTCCCATTTTGTTGGATGTAAAAGATGAGCGTCCGGTGCGTATTGAGCCCGAATTAGGGTTAGACGATTTTGAAGAAAACTTCGATGGTGGGTGTGATATTGATGACGGAGAAGATGCACTTACTGCAGAAACACCGACAGCAGATGAAGAGAAGTCGTTAGAGGAAACGACAGTTCCTCCCGCGCGTGGTGTGCGCAATGCTTCTCCTGTTTTTGATACCGCTACCCAGCCTTTAGGTTTGGGTGAATCAGAAGTGGTGAGTGAACCGCGCATTTACGAAAGACCGGCAGATAAACCTGCGCCGCGCCGAGAGCCGACCGTGCAAAAGCCTAGCAAGTCGGTTTTGGAGGCGCGTGAAGAACGCAGTCGTGCTGAAAAAGCAGCAGCAGAACCGAAAAATCAACAATTGCCACTGGATGATTTGATTATCGTTGGTGTGATGGCGCGCGATCGCAACGGATTTAGCGGAACAGCACTGTTAGATCTTTTTTTAGAGCGCGGTTTGCGTTTTGGTCACCATGGATTGTTTCATTACTACACAGGTGAGCAGACAGAAAAAGAATCGTTGTTCAGTGTGGCAAATATTTTTAACCCAGGCTCGTTTGACTATAACCAGATGGATAATTTTCAAACGCCAGGCATCACGATGTTTCTCTCTATGACTTCTCTGCACGGCAACGCGATGGAAGTGTTTGATTTGATGTTGGACACTGCGCGCGCGATTGCCACGCGATTGAATGGTGAGTTGCGTGACGACCAGCGCAGCGTGTTGACCAATCAAACCATCGAACATAATCGCCAGCGAATTCGTCAATTCGAGATGCAAAGCCGTATGCGCGCGCGTTGATATGCAGGAAGTAGTGCATGTCATCCGCTGAGTTACGCCAACAATATCGCGCACTCAAAGACCAGCTCCACCATCACAGCCATCGCTACTATGTGTTGGATGCGCCGGAAATTCCCGACGCAGAATATGATCGTTTGATGCAGCAATTGCTGCATATCGAAGCTGAAAACCCCGCATGGATAACGCCGGACTCTCCCAGTCAGCGCGTGGGTGCTGCGCCGTTATCACAATTTGCCAGCGTGCAGCACGAAGTGCCGATGTTGTCTCTGGATAATGCATTTTCTGATGACGATGTGATTGCCTTTGATCGCCGCATTCACGACCGCTTGAAAACAACCGATGTGATTGAGTATTGCTGCGAGCCGAAGTTGGATGGCTTAGCGGTTTCGCTGTTGTATCACAATGGAGTGTTTGTGCGCGGTGCCACACGCGGTGATGGTAGCAGTGGTGAAGACATCACGGCCAATTTGCGCACTATCGGCGCTATTCCTTTGCGGTTACAGGGAGAAAACATTCCTGCTGTATTGGAGGCGCGCGGTGAAGTGTTTATGCCGTTGCAAGGTTTTGAAAAAATGAACGCGGCGGCAATGGCCGCTGGAGAAAAAACTTTTGTAAATCCACGCAATGCCGCTGCGGGTAGTTTGCGACAGTTGGATTCTCGTATCACGGCACAGCGCCCGTTGAATTTTTATCTCTATGGCGTTGGAAAAGTAGAAGGTGGTGCGTTGCCAGAGAAGCACGCTGATATTTTGTTGTGCTTAGGTGCAATGGGTTTTCCTGTTAATCCTGAATTGCGTGTGGTGACAGGTGTTGAAGGTTGTGTGGATTACTATCAACAGTTATCGCAGAAACGCACGGCATTAAATTACGATATTGACGGTATCGTTTATAAAGTTAATGATCTTGTTTTGCAGAAAACTTTAGGTTTTGTTGCGCGCGCACCGCGCTGGGCAACGGCGAGAAAATTTCCAGCGCAAGAAGAAATGACGCGCGTGTTGGAAGTGGATTTTCAAGTCGGTCGCACAGGCGCTATCACGCCAGTTGCGCGCTTAGAGCCAGTGTTTGTCGGTGGTGTGACGGTAAGTAATGCCTCGTTGCACAATATGGATGAAGTGGCGCGCTTGGATTTGTGCGTTGGCGATACAGTCATCGTGCGGCGAGCGGGTGATGTGATCCCGCAAATTGTGCAAGTGTTGCCTCAGCGGCGACCTGAGCATGCAAAGCCGGTTTATTTGCCCCGTGTGTGCCCTGTGTGTGCATCGCCCGTGGAAAAATCAGAGAGCGAAGCGGTAGCGCGCTGCAGTGGTGGTTTGATTTGTGCCGCACAGCGCAAAGAAGCGATTAAACATTTTGCACAGCGCAGGGCAATGGATATTGATGGCTTGGGCGATAAACTGGTGGAGCAACTGGTGGATGGCGATATCGTGTATTCACCCGCTGATATTTATGCATTGACCGCTCCTGTGCTTGCCAATTTAGAGCGCATGGGTGAAAAATCTGCCATCAATTTATGTGAAGCAATTGCGACTTCAAAAACCACAACGCTGCCACGATTTTTGTACGCCTTGGGGATACGCGAAGTGGGTGAGGCGACTGCGCAAACGCTGGCACGGCATTTCGGCTCATTAGAAGCCTTGGCGGCAGCGGATGCAGCAGCGCTGCAGCAAGTCCCGGATGTGGGGCCGGTAGTGGCGCACTATCTCGCCGAGTTCTTTGCAGATGCGCGCAATACAGCGGTGGTGAATGCGCTGCGCGGTGCGGGCGTGCATTGGCAGGATATGGCTGTAGCTGCTGAAACCACGAGCCCATTGGCCGGTAAAACTTTTGTGTTGACAGGTACTTTATCCAGTTTGGATCGCAACACCGCAAAAGATCGATTGCAGGCTTTGGGTGCAAAAGTGGCGGGTTCGGTATCCGCTAAAACGGATGTGGTGGTTGCTGGTGCAGAGGCGGGCTCTAAACTGACCAAGGCAGAGCAGTTGGGCGTTCCGGTATGGGACGAGGCGCAGTTGTTAGCTCTGCTAGCAGAACACGCTGCGCACTAGCGCCGTTCCACGGGCGAGAAGCTTTTTTGTTATGCTGACCGCTGCCCTTATTTTCTCTTTTTCTTACCTCATCGGCGGATATCGCATTGCTGTCTAAAATTCTCTCCAAGCTTCCTTTTCGCTCTCCAGCACCAGCGCATACAACGGCTGCATCGCATAACAACGCGGCGCATGTAGGGCAGGATGTTGAAAAGTCTGATGTACACAGATCATCTAAAAAACGCAGGGGGCGTGGTGGCCGAGGCCAAAATCAAGAGAAGCAGGGCAATACAAAAACCACAGTGCCGTCTTGGGATATTGGACAATTTGTAGTGGAAGCAGTTGAAGGGAAAACGCGCTTCCACGACTTTGATTTGCCTGAACAATTGATGCACGCCATTGCGGATCTCGGATTTAGTTATTGCTCGCCGATTCAGGCGCAATCCCTGCCTTACACTTTGCGCGGTGGCGATATTGTTGGTAAAGCACAAACCGGCACAGGAAAAACTGCGGCGTTTTTAATTTCGGTGATTAATGATTTGTTAAAAAATCCACCCGAGCATGAACGCTATGCTGGCGAGGCGAGAGCAATCGTATTAGCACCCACGCGTGAGCTGGCGATACAAATTGGCAAAGATGCGGAGGCTTTGTGTAAGTACAGCGATTTGTCTGTGCAGGTGTTAGTCGGCGGCATGGATTATCAAAAACAGAAAAATCATTTGCACAGCAAGTTGGTGGATATTCTGGTTGTCACGCCAGGGCGTTTGATCGACTTTCTGGAAAGTCGTGATGTGCATCTGGACGAAGTGGAATGCTTGGTTATAGACGAAGCGGATCGCATGTTAGATATGGGATTTATTCCGCAGGTTAAGCGCATTGTGCGCTCCACGCCGCCTAAAGAAAATCGTCAAACTTTATTGTTCAGCGCAACTTTTAATCAAGATGTACTCAACTTAGCGAAGCAGTGGACTTGCAACCCTATTCATATCGAAATACAGCCGGAACGCGCCGCTACGGATAATGTTGAGCAGCGCGTATATATGATGAGCAGCGATGAAAAGTTCACCGTGTTGATGAACTTGCTGCAGGGTGATGATGTTCAAAGTTTGATCGTATTTGCCAATCGCCGTGATATTTGCCGCGACCTGTTTGAAAAACTGCGTGCCTGCAATGTCTCTTGCGGTATTTTGAGTGGCGAAGTGGATCAAGATAAACGCATCCGCACGCTGGAAAAGTTCCGCAGCGGTCAAACCAAAGTGTTGGTGGCAACCGATGTGGCGGGTCGAGGTATCCATGTGGATGGCATTAGCCATGTCATTAACTACACGCTGCCGGAAGTGGCAGACGATTATGTGCATCGCATTGGGCGTACCGGTCGTGCGGGAGCAAAAGGCGTTTCTATTAGTTTTGCCAGCGAAGATGACAGCTTTTTGTTGCCGGCTATTGAGCAATTACTAGGGCAGAAATTGCAGTGTGCAATGGCCCCTGTCGAATTGATGAAAAAACTGTCGGAAGATATGCAGTTCCGAGCAGAAAAAGCAGAACGAGAAAGTCGCCGTGAGCGTCGTGCAGCTTCTGCCAATAAAGGTGGCGGGCGTTCCTCGTCACACAGACCGCGTCGTTAATTGCTTACGCCAAATATTTCTTGCCGGCGCGCAGCAGAGGTTTTTCCAGCAGTTGATAACACAGCGTGCCGGCAACTAATGTTACAGCAAACAAGCTCGGCCAAAACCACAGGTTATTGAATAGCGAGTCTTCAAAACCTTGTAGCTTCCATATTTTTCTGCCGATAGAAAGAAAAATAATATGCGTAAGGTAGAGAGAATACGAAGCATCGCCAATTTTTTGGAGTAGTTGCGACAAGTATTGTTTTTGCTGCTCCATGGACGCTACGGCTGCCAAGATTAAGGCGCAGGGCAGTAGTAAATACAGCACGCGATCATCAGCAATCGGAAATTCATAACCGTTATTTGCGACCCATGCCAGCCAGCTAACGGCAAACGCAGCGCAACCCAACAAAAGAAAGATATATGGTTTAGTGATATGTTTTTTCTTGGTTAAAAACATCGCTAACCAGCAGCCAACGGTGAATTCCAGTGTTAATGGATTGCACAATAAATAGCTGATAGGTTGGTATTGCGTGGGTTTGAGTATCCACCAGAAAACCAGCGTTACAGCAGACCACGCCAGCAGCAGCCAGCCGTGTGTGCGTTGTGGCAATAACAGCAATAAGCCAAATACGCAGTAAAAATACACTTCATGGATTAAAGTCCAGCTAATCGTGAGTGGCGGCAGGTTTACTTGCGGAAATAACAGGGCAGATTTTAGTAAATAAATTGATAGATCAGGGATGTATCGAGCGGCATCTGGGTTGAGATTGAGGTTGTTGAGTAAATCGCGACTGCTAAAAAACAATAGATAAGTGATTGGAATGCTCACCAGCCAATAAATCGGATAGATGCGCAGCAGGCGGCGTTTCATAAATTGCAATGCCGTGCTAAAGCTAGCTTGCATGCCTCGTGTAATCGCCATCATCAGAAATCCGCTGATGAGGAAAAAAATATCTACGCCGACGGCGCCAAAATGTAAGACATCTGGCAGTGCATACGCCGTGCTGGATTTGCTTTGCACGCCAGCCAGATGATAGAAAATTACCAATAACACCGCGATGCCACGCAGTGCTTGGATGTTGTAAAAGTGGGGGTTCATGGTTTTTGCAGGGATATGAATAGCTGCTCTAGGTCAGAGATGGTGACGGGTTTGTGCAGTACATGAATGCCGTGTGGTAGACCAAGTTCATTGGTACTGGCTTTGTCGTGTGCTGTCATTATGACGATAGGAATGGGCGGTAGTTTCATTTTTTTCTCAAAATCTCGTATCAATAGCGTTGCAGCGCTGGCATTGCATATTGGCATATTCCAGTCCAAAAGAACTGCAGAGATTGTATCGTGATTTTTGATGTAGTCTTCTACCAGCGGCTTGCCATTGGGGTAGATGCGAAAAGCTTTTTCTAGCTTTTCAAGTTGCGAAGCAACTACAAGTTGCAGTGTTTCATCGTCCTCGGCAACCAAGATGGCGCCTCGCATTGCATTGTTGGCTGCAGAGCTGTTGGGTGCAGTGGGTTGCACGGTGACGGTATTTGCAAGAAGAGGATTGTCAGTATCGGCTACGGGGCGGCAGGGGATGTGACACCAGAATGCCGTGCCGTGCAGAGGGTTGGATTCAAAATTGATATCGCCACCCAATAAGAGACACAGTTTTTTACTGAGCGATAGACTGATGCCGATGCCGCGTTGGGTGCGGGTTGTAGATTTGTCAGGTTGCTCAAAGATTTCAAAAATTTCTGGTTTGTGGTCTTCGGCAATGCCAGCACCAGTGTCTATGATGTCAAAGCGGATGGCGTATTGGTTGTTGTAGCTCTCCGGCTCTACTTTGAGAAGAATATGTCCTTTGTTCATGTTGTTAATAGAATATTCTAGTACGCAGCCTAGGATTTTCTCTGTGATATTTTTTTCTCCCTCTACCATGGTTGGGGTGTTTTTTTCAATTTGGTAATTCAAGGTGATGTCTTTTTTTGCAAGTTGTTTCTCTAAATTACTGGCAATGCCATCAAGTAATAGACGAACATTAAAGACGGTATTGCTGGTTTTCCATTTTCCTGAGTTAACACGCGCATAGTCGAGTAGCATGTTGACGGATGATAATAGCGTTTCTGCGGATTCCAGAATTCCTTCAACTAGCTGCTTGTTTTCTTTGTAAATTGGATTTTTTCTTGCAATTTCTGATAGGCCAATAATGCCGGCTAATGGTGTTCTCAATTCGTGTGAGACATGGGTGAGAAAATTCTTTTTTGCTTCTGTCTCGGCTTTGGCGTGCAGAACGGCATTGACTGCTTGATCTTTCTGGTTGTTCAACCAGCTGATGCGCTTGCCGATAGCAAAGCCAAATAAAATTAATTGCACCGTGGTGCCTATCAGGGGTAGTGCGCGCGTTATTTGTGAGGAGGGGATGAAGCCTGCATACATCAGAAAAATCATCATGCCGGCAACGACTGGCGCTGCCAGTGCCATCAGGTAGAACTTGGCTAAAGGGTAGCCTTGTCGAATGCGTACGATGGAAATTATTACTAAAGAAGGTAGCGTGATAATTGTTGTTGGAAGTGCATACAGCGCAAAAAACACAGGGTCGTTTTGAATGAGTGGTAGTGGTAGTGCGACAATAAGTGTGTACCAAAAAAGAAAACGCAGCCACATATCAGATCGAGGGGCATTTTCCTTGGTGAGCAAATAGTTTCGTGCTAGGGCAATTCCAAAAATTGTGCTAGCGATGGCAAACACCCCTGAACTGATATTGTTCCAATAGGAAGCGCTCGGCCAAAATAGATAAAGTAGCCCAATGTCATTTATTTGAAGAAGCGTCACACAAAAAGTTGAGCCAAAGAGCAGTAGATAAGCTTTTTCTTTGGTGGCGAGGCCAATGAGTAGTGAATACAAAATCAGTGAGAGTACAAAGCCTATCAGTAGCCCGGCAACAGATTGCTGTAGAGTAAGGAGGTGAAGCATCCGCTCGGTATCACGGATCAAGACGACGCTGTGGTAGGGGAAAATAGACCCTGCATTTATACGGAGTGTTTCGCTTGTATTGGGTGGGATTTTAATGTCAAAAATAATTTCTGAGCCTAGGTTCTCCCAGTTTGCTAACGGATACTCCATGCCGCTAATGCCAATCAGTTGATGGGTGTCGTTGGTGATGTTTAAAACTTCTATGTGTCGGACGCGTGTGTTTTCTAAGTAAATACTAATGGATTTAGCGGTGGCGTCTTGGTTGACAATAGTGATACACGCTTGGCCTTGATGTTCGTATGGGGTGTCAGTTGCCTCCAATAAATTACGCAGCGATTCGTTCTCTGTTTTTAGCTTTGTGCTGAAGAGTGTGCTGTTTTTATTGGATATATAAGTGGTTTGGCAGTTTTCTGCTGTTGCTAGTGATAGAGAAGATATTCCTGTCAACATTAGCAATATTAATGTTTGCAGGAAATAGTGCAGCATGGTCTGGTAATGTTTCATGCCAGACTCCTGTATTGATTTTCTATGTGTTGTATCAGAGTGGCCGTATGAACAGGTTTGGTGAGATAGATATCCATGCCTGCTTGTTTGCTGCGCAAACGATATTCCTGCTCGGCATGGGCGGATAGCGCAATGATTAGTGCCGGTTTAAGTCCGTGTGATTTTTCATACTCGCGGATCATTTCTGTTGATTCGAAGCCATCCATTATGGGCATCTCGCAATCCATGATAATGACTTTGAATGCAGAGCCATCCTTATGGTGTTGGATGAATGCCTCAAAGGCTTGTTTGCCATTGCAGCTGGTAATGGGTTTTAGGCCAATGGAAGTGATAATTTCTTCTATGATCAGTTGGTTTGTTGGAATGTCATCGACAATCAATACAGACTTATGTGGCCTATCAACTTTTGGCGACACTTTGTGAATAATGCTGTTTTTTCTGAGAATGGCTTCAGCAATGTTTAGTGAGAAAGTCTCTACAGAGGGTTTTCTAAGGATGACTTCATAACCTTTTTCGTTTCCCATAATTTCTTCAGAGCTAGTGATCTCATCGTAGTCCTTGTAAACAAATAGTGGTATTCCTGTTGTCAGAATGGCGTTAATGGTTTTCTCGTTGGCTAGCTCGCTGTAAATAAGGGCTGCATCGATAACGGTCGTTCCGTGATTATTTTCATTTGGCGTTGTTTCTCTTAGTGCATCAATAATTTGTTGTTCTGTATTGGTGGTGATGAGTGTATTCACGGCATCTGAGATTTTTTCATAAATGCTGTTCACTAAATAGGTGTCTTTGTCCGCTAGCAAAAGATTTAAGCCATCAAAAGCACAGTGTGTTTTTCGGGTTGTGTTGTGGTGTGTTGTGACTTTTATGCTGAACCAGAATGTGCTTCCTCCGCTTGGATTTTTTCTATATCCGCAGTGCCCCCCCATCATCTGGCTCAGTTCTCGTACTACGCTTAGACCGACTCCTGTACCTTTGGGGTTTACTTCTGGATTCATGGACTCAAAAAAGGTAAATAACTTTTTCTCGTCTTCTTCCTTAACGCCAATCCCGCTATCAATTACTTCAAAGCAGTAGAGATGCTGATTGGCGGCAGGTGTAGATTCTTGGCTGACATGCAAGCCGACAATACCGTCGCTAGTAAACTTACAGGCATTGCCTAAGAGATTGATGAGTATTTGTCGCAGGCGATTGATGTCGGTCGTGATATCGCTTGTCACATTATTGTCTATCTGGAAATACAGGCGAATTTTTTTGTCATGTGCCGTTAATAAGAATATATCAACACACTCTTGCAGAAGGCTGTGCAAATCAAGGCGGGTGTTCTGTAGGTCTTTCTGATTTTTGGTGATGGACTTGATGTTGACAATGTCTTCAATCAGATACTTTAGCGGCAAGGCGGTGTGATAAATCATGCTAAATACGCGGCGATCTTTCGGCAGGTGCGATTTGTGCATAAGGATTTCTGCCGCGCCAAGAATACCGTTGAGTGGTGTTCTCAGCTCATGATTTAGGTGAGACAGTAGCTGATTGTGGGCATCGCTGGTGATATTGGCTTGGGAGGCTGCTCTAGCATGCTCTATATTTTCAAGTTGCAGTCGTTTAATACTCAATAAAGTCACTACGGAGAGCAGGAAGATGGAGAGGGTTTCTAAGCTTTGTGATATCAGTAAAAAACTATTGGGGGCGTTAACGATGCCCATGGCTGCCAGCAGGGTTGAGGAGAAGTTATAAAATGGCAGTGCGGTGCCAAGAAGTAGTAACAGTTTGCTGGTCGTGGGAATCTTTTTGTCTATTAAGTACAGATAAAAGAAGTATATGAATACGGCTAGTGTTGCCATGCCGTAAATTGGAAATAAAAAAACTGTCGGTGCGTTGAGCGTGAAGGCTATAGCGACATAACACAATGCTGCTAAATATATTTTTAGCGTGGTTTTTACTCTGGTTGGTGGTGTTTCGTTGAATGTGAAGTATGCCAAAAAGCAAGCGAGGGATGCGCTGTCAAACAAAGGTAGTATTATTGAGAAGTTTGTGAGTAATGTTTTTGGTGCAATACCTGAAAATATACGAAAAAAATCTTGATGGAAGAAAAATGTTGCAACAAGAAAAAAAGTAAAAATGTAGTAGAAAAAATAAGACTTTTGTTTGGTGTATGCCGCGATCAATAGAGCGTAGATGCCAAGGCCAGACAGTATTCCATTGAGAATGCCAAACCAGATGCGGGTTTTGTATTGCTGCGCAGAAAAGGCTGTTGGTGTTTGAATCGATATGGTGTAAATATACGAGTGAAAACCTTTAGATTTTATGATCAGTGTGGCTGATTGTCCGGCTGCCAAGTCTATTTGCTGAATGTTTTTGTTGTGAGTTAGGTCGGTGTTTTTTGTGCAGGAGCTGGCATCGTTTTCTCGTAAGCAAAGATAACTTGATACATCGTCGGTTACTGGGCTGTTGTCGCGTAGATACAGCACTTGATCTTCGCTAAGGTTGTTGTGAATGGGGATGCGATACCACACCTCATGTCTTGGGTGCAGCACGATAGACGCTGTTCTGGTTGAGAGCGCTGCCCAATGTTGATCGGGCATGTGAATGACATCTGAGATGGTGGGGTTTTGCGCGCCAGGGTCGTAAAAGGTTGTGAATGGTTTTGGAAATAGCTGTCCGGCCGTGAGGCTGCTGAGTTGTAACGCTTTAGGTGTGTTTTGTTGAGCAGCGGCGCTTTCAGCAAAAACTGATTGGCTCAATGTTGTATTTATTAGCACTGTGAACAAAAGCGCCGATAAATATAGCAACACAGGCATGGTTTGACTGCGTTGTGGTGTGTGTTTAGGTGCTTGGTGCTGTTTTTCGCAAGTAATCATTAATAGCCGCCGAAAGATTTTTGCGTACGGTTTGGTATGACTCTTGGTCGACTTGGTTGTGCCATTCATGAGGGTCCTGTTCATGGTCGTAGAGTTCTTCTGTTCCGTCCGCATAGCGTATCAGGCGAAAGCGCTGATCGACTACAGCGACATGATCCTTGTTGTGCATTTGCCAAACAGTAAAGGCTTTATACGGCCATGCGGCATTGGTATTGCGCAACAGAGGGCTGAGGCTGTGGCCGTCTACAGGGTAGGGTAATGGTTGGTGGATAAGGTCGGCCAGCGTTGGGTAAATATCGAGCAGGCTGACCGGTGCATGACAGCGCTTTCCGGCAGCAATGCCTAGGCCGCTAAATATCAGCGGAATATGCGTTGCTTCTTGCCACAGCGTGAGTTTGCGCCACTGCATTTTTTCACCGAGGTGCCAGCCGTGATCAGACCACAGCACAATGATGGTGTTGTCAGCTAGGGGTGAAGCGCGCAGTGTTTGCAGCACACGCCCCAGTTGTTCGTCAGCGTAGGTGATAGAAGCGAGATAAGCCTGTATGGCCTTTTTCCACAAGCCATCGCGGATGATGTCTGAGTGTAGATATCCGTTGATCATCTCACGCCCCGCGGCAGGGATGTCATCGAGATCACTTTGCAGTACAGCGGGTAGTTGCACTTTATCCAGCGGGTAGCGATCGAAATACGCTTGGGGTAAGTACCAAGGTAAGTGCGGTTTGCCGATGCCTAAGCCGAGAAATAACGGTTGTTTTTGTGGAGTCTGAATCTGTTGAATAATTTGATTGGCAGTTTGGTAGTCAGGCGTATTTTCTAGCGCGGTATCGACGACGCCCCAATCAAATTGCAAATCTGTTTTGTAGGAATAGGGCGCGCCTTTGCGTGGAGTTTCGTAGCTCGGCTTAATGGGATCTTCAGGCTCGCCATGAGAATTATTCGGCCAAAAATAATCCCAAGATTGTGGGTCGTGAAAGTGGAAAATTTTTCCGGAGCCTACTGCGCGATAACCGTGATTGCGAAATAACTGTGGAATAGGCACAGCATTTTTAGTTTGCGGTAGTTCGCGCCATTGGGTGTTGTTGTAAAACGCACCGGTTCGCAGTGGTGATAAGCCGGTGAGCGTGCTGGTGCGCGACGCGTTGCACAATGGTACGGCACAGTGTGCATTGGTAAACAGGGTGCCGCTGGCGGCGAGTGCATCGATATTGGGTGTATGCACTTTTCCTGGGTAGCCGCCCAAGCAGCCGACCCAGTCATTCAAATCATCAAAGGCGATAAACAAAATATTAGGCGGTTTCGTGGCAGTGTTGCCAATGCCTTTTATAGAAATGCCAGCGGCCATTGTTGCCAAGGAAGCTTGCAAAAATCGGCGGCGCGATAAGGGGTTCACGGCGTGGTTATTCCGGCACCGAAACCAAAAACATGGTCGCGCTGAATAGCAGTAAACAAACTCTGGGCAAACATTGCATGCGCCGTGGCATTGGGATGACTATCCAATAAATAAATGCTGTAGTCGTCGATATTGGTGCCGTGGAAGGGCTGTGTCGTGTCAACGAATTGTATGCCGTATTTTTGGGTGATATGACTGAGATTACTGATGTCGCTGGCAGCGTGTTCGCGGTTATCAAGATATGCCAAAAGAATTGGCATATCAGGCTTGATCGTGTTGGCGAGGCGGCGCATCTCGCCTAGCTGCTGGTCGATGAACGCAATATCTTTGGGGCGATAAGTTGTTGTTGCGCGAATTTGAAAGGCTTTTTTTTCTGCGCTTTGAAGTCGGTAGTACTCGCGCACATAGGAGCTGAAAAAGCCGTTGACGATATGAGGATTGAATGGCGGCACACTGCCGGTTTTTGGGGGTAGTGCAACTTGATCGTTAAAAGCGCAAAACCCCAATAAAATAGCATCGGGCTGCCACGCGGGAACTAGGTGTTCTAGCGTAGCGTTGTAACGCTCTAAACCAAAACCGCCCACCGCAAAATTAATCAGTTCGTAAGCTTGAGTGCTGTTTGTATTCAAGTTGTTTTCTAGCACGGCATGAAAACTTTTATCGGTATCTACGCCAGAGGCCATGCTATAAGAGTCCCCCAGCACAGCAATACGATAGTTATTGGCAGGTTTTTCTAGTGAATATTCTTTGTCTGCCAAACCGTAGCTGTTAGTGGTGAGGCGCGCCAATTTGAATGAAGTATCTAAGTTGGGTTTTAGTGCCCAGTAAATATCATCAAAGGGGGATTGCCTCATAAAATCAGTATTGCTAATCGGCGCATTATTTTTCATGGCGCGGTAGTCAAATGCTTTCCAGCCGAACAGCCAACAGCGAAACCCTTGCTCAAGGATGAGCAGGGAGAGCGCGGTAAAAAACACCAGCAGCACGGCGTTAATGCCTATGTTCTTGAGTATTTGCTTCATGGTGCTGTTATGTCTTGTGCAGGAAAATTCGTTCGTCATCAAAAATATCTAAATCAGGCGATAACAATTTGATGTAGCGATCAAAATAGAGAAACTGTTTTAGCAGCAGCGTGAACTCTCTCGGAAAACGGATGCCGTATTTTCTACCGATATTGGAAATTTGCAGTGTGATGGTGTTTAAAAAATCGTTGTTGCTGTCGTCGTTTTCAAATTGTTGGTACAGCTGTTCCAAGTCTTTAGCTAGCGCGGAAATATTGACAACGCGATTGGTAGCGCCAATGCCAGCCATGGCGGTAGCAATGGCATGAAAGTCTTTGGCGGGCACTGAAGCGATCAGAGCGAGTAAGGAGGCCCATGTTTCGGGTGAGATACGACCAACAATGCCAAAATCAATAAAGCCGATGCGACCGTCGTTCAGCATCATGACATTGCCAGCGTGTAAATCAGCGTGATAAATCTGACACTGCGTCAAACTTAAAAACCAAGTATTCAGCGCATCAATGAGTGCCTGTTCCGGATTGGCGGATAGCTGATGCACGGCCGCGGTGTTGGACAAAGCTGTGCCGTAGAAACGCTCCATGCTTAATACGCGTTTGCTGGAGGCGCTGGGATACACCGTAGGCACGGTAACTTGTGTGATGTTGTTGCTGTCTAAAAAACGGCGGTATAGCGCAATGTTCTCCGCTTCGCGTTTGAAATCACATTCTTCCAACATGCCGTTGCGAATTTCATCCACCATATCAGTGATAGAAGATTCTGGAATGTGTTTGCTAAGTTTTTCCAAGAGCGCAGCTGATAAGTGCATGAATTGAAAATCAGTGGCGAGAATATCTTCCACGCCAGGTTTTTGTACTTTGATGACAATCTCTTCGCCGCTGGCTAAACGCGCCGCGTGTACTTGCGCAATAGAAGCGGAGGCCAGCGGCGTTGGGTCAATATCGCGGAAGTGGCGCGAGAGTCGCGTGCCTAATTCTTGTTTGAGTACTTTTTCAATAGTTGCAAAAGGCAGTGGAGTGGTTTGATCTAAACAGCTTTGAAACGCTTCCACATAATCGTGCGGAAACAGCGAAGGCGAGCTGGCAATCAACTGACCGAGTTTGATGTAAGTAGAGCCGAGTGCTTCTGCAGTGTCGCGCGCCAATTCTGGCAGTGGCGTGTCGCGGTGGCGCAACCAGCGCCAGCCACTTTTTTGCAGGGCAAAACTGGTTTGGCCGATGCGGCGGGCGGCGTGGTATCCGGTGCGAATTCTGTCGAGCACGGCGCTTGTCTCTCGATGGGCATCTGGTCATTATGCACGGCGATGGCAGAGGGGCAACCATTGGCGTGAAATCAAAAAATACAGCGTGTTTTTCTGATGCTTTGCGTGAAGCGCGTCACAATCATCACCGTATATTGATCGTGCTGTCTGGATCACGCGTTTGGTGCAAAAAAATAGCAGATGCTTGGTATGCCGCTGCAAAGCAACGCGTGTGGATAGGTGACACTTCGAAATATATAGATGCCATTTCTGCGGCAAAAGCCAAACAAGTATTAGGAAGTGAATATTCGTTGGCAGTGCTGGATGCGCACGCAGGCTTGTCGCCGGATTGCCTCGCTGCGGTGAGTGGCACAGTTGTTGCTGGTGGCGTGCTGGTTTTGCTAACGCCGGTTTGGGATCAGTGGGGGACGGTGCCAGATTTGGATTATGTGCGCTTGGCAAGCTATCCACATGAAGTGAGCAGTTTGTCATCTTATTTTCTGCTGCACATCAAAAAATCCGTGGCTGAGTTTTCTGAAAACAGCACGGTGGTTTTTCATTGGCGGCAAGGCTGCGAGCGTGATGACGCGCTGTTGCATCTATCGCATGCATTTGATTTTTCTGCACTGGATGCCGTTAAAAAAACAGATACGCCAACGGTTGCACAGCAGCGTTGCCTTGAACAGTTGATGCTGCATTCTGGTATTTCGGTGTTATTTGCCGATCGTGGTTGCGGCAAGTCGGCGACGCTGGGTTTTGCTGCAGCAGCGTGGAAGAAAAAAGGGAAATCCGTATTGCTGGTTGCGCCGTCGCGCACTGCTGCACGCAGTGTGTTTCGTTATGCGGAAAGTGATTTGCCGTTTTGCGCGCCAGATTATTTATTGGCAGATGCAACGATCACCGCTGATATGTTGTTGATCGACGAGGCGGCGGCTATTCCTCTGTCGATGTTATTTGCTTTGTTAGCGCGCTTTCCGCATGTGGTTTTGGCGACCACGACCGATGGTTACGAAGGCACGGGGCAGGGTTTTGTGCTGCGTTTTTTGCGCGAGCTTGATCGTCGTTTTTTATCGTGGCAGCGTTTGGTGCTGGATGCCCCGATGCGTTGGGCGGCAGACGATCCGCTGTCACACTGGCTGTATGCAACATTGTTATTGGATGCAAAAGAGCCTGTGTTTGCTGAACGAGACAATGATCTCCCGCTGACTTTTGAATTAGTCTCACAGCAATGCTTGTCGCAAAATAAAATTTTATTAAGAGAGATTTACGGTTTATTGCGTTCTGCCCACTACCGCACTACGCCAGATGATTTGCGGTTTTTGTTGGATGCGCCGACTGTTTCACTTTATCGCTTGGTGCGGCATGCACAGACGCTGGCCGTTGCGCTGTTGATAGAAGAGGGTAGCTTGGATGCTGAAATGGCAGAAGAAATAGCAGCAGGTCGTCGTCGTCCGCGCGGGCATTTGTTGGTGCAGAGTTTGGCAGTGCATTTGCAGCAGCCACAGTTTTTGCAGCAGCGCGTGAGTCGTGTAGTGCGCATTGCCGTACACACGCAATATCAGTCACAGGGTTTAGGTTCGCAGTTGTTACAAGCGATATTGCAGGAGCAGAAAAAGTGTGGCGTTTGTGCGGTGGGCAGCAGCTTTAGTGCGGCACCGGATGTGCTGCGCTTTTGGCAAAAAAATGGTTTTGAATTATTGCGCGTGGGGCATCGCCGTCAGGCAGCCAGTGCCGAGCCGTCGGCACTGGTGCTGAAGGTGTTTTGAGATTAACGCTTGCTGACGGGAACAAAATCGCGCTGTGGGCTGCCGGTATACAACTGGCGCGGACGACCAATTTTGTACGGTGAACACAGCATTTCGTTCCAATGCGAGATCCAGCCCACAGTGCGCGCCAAGGCAAAAATTACCGCGAACATGCTGGTGGGAATGCCGATGGCTTTCAGGATAATGCCTGAATAGAAATCGACATTCGGATACAGTTTTTTCTCAATGAAATAGCTGTCGGAGCGGGCGATTTCTTCCAACTTCATTGCCAGTTCCAGTTGCGGATCATTGATACCCAGAGCGGCTAACACTTCATCGCAGGTTTTTTTCATCACTTTGGCGCGTGGGTCAAAGTTTTTGTAAACGCGGTGACCAAAACCCATCAACTTAAAGTTGTCGTTTTTATCTTTGGCTTTGGCAATGTATTTATCTACATTTTTGACCGAGCCAATTTCACCCAACATTTGCAGTACAGCTTCGTTGGCGCCGCCGTGTGCAGGTCCCCACAGCGCAGCAATGCCGGAAGCGATACAGGCGTAAGGGTTGGCGCCCGTAGAACCCGCCAAGCGCACGGTGGAAGTGGAAGCATTTTGCTCGTGATCGGCGTGCAGAATAAAAATGCGATCCATGGCTTTGGCCAGAATTGGATTCACTTCGTAATCGCCCGCCGGCACGGCGAACATCATGTTGAGAAAGTTAGCCGCGTAATCCATATCATTTTGTGGATACACAAAAGGCTGACCGACATTGTATTTGTAGCACATGGCTGCAATTGTTGGCATTTTGGCAATCAAACGAATCGCAACAGACTCACGGTGTTCGGCATTGGTTACATCCAGTGTGTCATGGTAGAAAGCAGACAGTGCACCGACTACGCCGCACATAACGGCCATTGGGTGCGCGTCGCGGCGAAAGCCTTCAAAGAATTTGTGGATTTGGTCGTGCACCATCGTGTGTTGCGTCACGCGTGCATCAAAATCTTTTTTCTGTTGTGCGCTGGGCAATTCGCCCTTCAGCAACAGGTAGCAAGTTTCAAGATAGTCCGATTCTTCAGCCAGTTGCTCAATCGGGTAGCCGCGGTGCAGCAGGATGCCTTTATCGCCATCAATAAAAGTGATTTTTGACTCGCAAGCAGCCGTAGCCATGAAACCTGGGTCATAAGTGAAGTGGCCGCCTTGCGCAAGAATAGCTTGTACATCAATGACATCAGGACCGACAGAGCCAGAGTGGATGGGCAGAGTGATGGGGTCGCGACCGTCGATGGTGAGGGTGGCTTTCTTTTCAGACATGAGAGGCTCCTGTAGTAGGAAGTACAACTAGGCGAGAACAGGCAGGTGAAATATAAAACTCAAAGACCTGCAAAAAAAATGCATGCGGGAAGGGTGCGTGCAGAACCCTCGCAACTATAGGGCGATTCCGCATTTTGTCAATAAATTACAAAAGCTTTCCGAGGCTTGTGCGGCCTGTATTTCTGCGTATTTGCGCAGATTTTGGGGGTTTGTCATGTAAAAGCTGTGGTCATATAATGCGCGCCGTACTTAGGTACCCCTCCCTCCTTTTAGATCCTAAATTTGAGGACTTCCTGTGATAGACAAGCGTCCCGTGAACCTAGATATAGGCACGATTAAGTTACCAATTTCCGCTCTGGTTTCTATTTTGCACCGTGTTTCCGGTGTGGCTCTGATTGGCGCGATCGCCATTTTACTGGGTCTACTGGATTACTCCTTGCGCTCGGCGGAAGATTTTGCCGCTGCCGTTGCCTGTTTGGACTCCGTGCCGATGAAGCTGCTGCTGCTGGCAGTTTTGGCGGCGTTTATTTACCACTTGATGGCCGGTATTCGGCACTTGGTAATGGAGTTTGGTTTTGGTGAATCGCTGGAAGGCGGCAGAAAAAGTGCGGCTGCAGTGATTGCTGTGACTGTTATTGGCGTTGTGTTGGCGGGGGTGTGGTTATGGTAAGAACAGTTACCAGTTTTGGTCGCAGTGGCCTGTCGGATTTTCTGCTGCAGCGTATTTCAGGCGTGGTTATTGCCGCGTACTTCTTCTTTATTGTCGGTTGGTTGTTGACGCACAAGGGTGTGGATTACCCCACATGGTTGAGCTTGCACCAACTCACCAGCATGAAAATCTTTAACACCGCGAGTTTGTTGTCGGTGGTTGTACACGCTTGGATCGGCATTTGGGTGGTGTTGACGGACTATGTCACGGTGCGTTTATTGGGTGAAAAGGCGACCGCTTTGCGCCTGACTTTCGAAATCATCGCCATTGGCGTTCTAGTTGCTTATACCCTCTGGGGTCTTGCTATTGTGTGGAGGGTATAAGAGATGGCTGCAGCTTCTCGTATCGACAATATTCGTACGCTGACTTTCGACGCCGTTATCGTCGGCGGCGGTGGTTCCGGTATGCGCGCTTCTTTGCAACTGGCGCAGGCTGGTCTGAAAGTTGCGGTGTTGACCAAAGTATTCCCCACGCGCTCGCACACCGTCGCGGCGCAGGGTGGCATCGGTGCTTCACTGGGCAACATGAGTGAAGATAACTGGCACTACCATTTTTATGACACCGTTAAGGGTTCGGATTGGTTGGGTGATCAGGACGCCATTGAGTTCATGTGTCGTGAAGCACCAAAAGTGGTGTATGAACTGGAACACATGGGCATGCCGTTCGACCGCAACCCAGATGGCACTATTTATCAGCGTCCTTTCGGTGGTCACACATCGAACTACGGCGAAAAACCCGTGCAGCGCGCTTGCGCAGCGGCTGACCGCACCGGTCACGCGCTGTTGCACACGCTGTATCAAAAGAACCTTGAAGCCAACACGCAGTTTTTTGTCGAGTGGATTGCGCTGGATTTGGTGCGCGATGCCGATGGCGATGTGCTGGGTGTTGTCGCGATGGAATTGGAAACGGGTGAAATTTCCGTTTTCCACGCCAAGTGCACCTTGTTTGCAACCGGCGGTGCTGGACGCATTTACGCCGCTTCTACCAACGCCTATATCAATACCGGTGACGGTTTGGGTATTGCTGCGCGTGCGGGCATTCCTTTGCAAGACATGGAGTTCTGGCAATTCCACCCAACTGGTGTTGCTGGTGCCGGTGTATTGCTGACCGAAGGTTGCCGTGGTGAAGGCGGTATTTTGCGCAACGCCGCAGGCGAGCGTTTCATGGAGCGCTACGCACCGAACCTGAAAGATTTGGCGCCGCGCGATTTCGTTTCACGCTCCATGGACCAAGAGATTAAAGAAGGTCGCGGTTGCGGCCCGAACAAGGACTATGTGGTGTTGGATCTCACGCACTTGGGTGTGGACACCATCATGAAACGCCTGCCTTCGGTGCACGAAATCGGCCTCAATTTTGCCAATGTTGATGTCACCAAAGAACCGATTCCCGTGGTGCCAACCATCCATTATCAAATGGGCGGTATTCCCACCAATATGCACGGCCAAGTTGTGGTGCCGAAAGATGGCGACGATCGCAGTGTGGTGAAAGGTTTTTACGCCATCGGCGAATGCGCTTGTGTTTCTGTGCACGGTGCTAACCGCTTGGGTACCAACTCACTGTTGGATTTGATTGTCTTCGGCAAATCAGCCGGCAATCACATCATCGAAACCGTGCGTAATGCCCCAGCTCACAAACCGCTGCCAGATAATGCGCTGGACGCAACTGTGGCGCGTATTGAGCGCTTGAATAACTCTAAATCTGGCGAGTATGCACAAGATATTGCCAACGATTTGCGCCGCGACATGCAGGCTCACGCCGGTGTATTCCGCACGCAGGCTTTGTTGGAAGAGGGTGTACAGAAAGTGCTTGAAATTGAAAAGCGCATTCCGAATATTCACCTCAATGACAAATCACAAGTGTTTAACACCGCGCGCATTGAAGCCTTGGAGTTGGAAAATCTCATCGAAGTGGCCAAGGCAACCATTATTTCTGCAGCGGCACGCAAAGAATCTCGCGGTGCTCACGCACACAATGATTACCCAGCGCGCGACGATCAGAACTGGATGAAACACACCTTGTGGTACAAACAAGATAATCGTTTAGCGTACAAGCCTGTACAACTGAAGCCGTTGTCTGTGGATTCTGTACCGCCAGTTGCGCGTACGTTCTAACGAATATTCAACCTATTTCTGAATTCGAGAGAGCATTGAAATGAGCAGCAAGAGAATTTTTGAAGTTTACCGTTACGATCCAGACAAAGACAAAGAACCGTACATGCAGCGCTATGAGCTGGAGTTGGACGGCTCTGAGCGCATGTTGTTGGACGCGTTGATCAAACTAAAAAAGTTGGATGAATCACTGACTTTTCGCCGTTCTTGCCGTGAAGGTATTTGCGGTTCGGACGGCATGAACATCAACGGCAAAAACGGTTTGGCGTGTTTGGTGAGCCTGAGCAGCCTGCCGCAAAAAATTATTGTTCGTCCATTGCCCGGTTTGCCTGTTATTCGCGACTTGGTTGTGGATATGAGCATGTTCTACCGTCAGTACGAAAAAGTGCAGCCGTACTTGATCAACAACACGCCGCCACCCGCTAAAGAGCGCAAACAGTCGCCAGAAGATCGCGAAAAAATTGACGGTCTGTACGAGTGCATCATGTGCGCCTGCTGCTCAACGGCTTGCCCATCTTTCTGGTGGAATCCGGACAAGTTCATCGGTCCGTCAGGCTTGATTCATGCGTACCGTTTCTTGGTGGATAGTCGCGACACTGCGCGTGAAGAGCGTCTGTCAAAATTGGATGATCCGTTCAGTGTGTTCCGCTGCCACGGTATCCAGAACTGTGTAGATGTCTGCCCGAAAGGTTTGAATCCAACACGCGCCATTGGTCATATTCGCAACATGCTGCTGTCCAGCGGTGTGTGACGAGTGAAGATAAACGCCGACACAGTTCGGCGTTTTTTTTGAATCATCATGGATAAAAGGAAATCATTATGAGCATTGCAGTCGGCCAAAAAATCCCTTCCGTAAAATTGAAATACGCTTCAGAAAAAGGGCCTGCGGATATCACTACCGACGAAATTTTTGCCGGTAAAAAAGTGGTGTTGTTTGCTGTACCGGGTGCGTTTACGCCCACTTGCTCGAATGCACATTTGCCAGGCTTCGTCGTCAATGTCGACGCCATCAAAGCGAAAGGCGTGGACACGGTTGTGTCCATGTCGGTCAACGATGCGTTCGTGCTGGGTGCGTGGCGCAAAAGCCAAAATGCGGAGCATTTGTTGATGCTGGCGGATGGCAATGCGGACCTGACGCGCGCGCTGGGTTTGGAGTTGGACGGCACGGGCTTTGGTATGGGTACGCGCAGCAAGCGTTTTGCCATGATTGTCAATAACGGCACCGTGGAGTTGTTGAATATTGACGCGCAGGGTTTGGAAAAAACCAGCGCGGAAGCGATTCTTGCAGCGCTGTGAGGTTTGACGGCGTCCAATTGGGTCGCTAGTCTGAGCCGATAACAACGAACTGACGGAGAGGTGGTATATGGCGGGTGTAGGTGGCGGCATTTTGTCGCCGGTCATGAAAGACAAAGCAGTACTCTACGCGGCGTATATGCCTTTCCTGCAGGGCGGTGGTTTGTTTATTCCCTCCACCAAAGCGTACAAATTGGGCGACGATGTATTTATGTTGCTGGCGCTGATGGATGAACCGGAGAAGTTGCCGGTGGCGGGCAAAGTAGTTTGGATTACGCCGAAAGGCGCGCAGGGCAACCGCGCGGCGGGGATTGGTGTGCAGTTCAATGACCCCGACAATACCGTGCAGCGCAAAATTGAAACTTATCTGGCCGGTTCACTGGAATCCGATCGCGCCACTTACACCATGTAAGCTCCTTGTTTCTCGATTCCCATTGTCACCTCGATAAACTCAAGCTCGACGGCGCAGCCGGCGGGCTTGCTTCTGCTATTGCGGCGGCACGCATGCGCGAGGTGCAACGGTTTTTGTGTATAGGCATAGGCTTGGGCAATCTCGAACGCGTGGTCGAAATTGCCGAGGCGTTTCCTGATGTTTACGCGTCTGTAGGTATCCACCCCAGTGAGTTTGTGGAGTCGGAATACCGTAGCTCAGATCCACGGCTACTGGCCGATACTCAGGGCGTGATAGCGCGTTTGCGCGCCTTGGCAGCTCATCCGAAAGTCATTGCCATCGGTGAAACCGGGCTGGATTTTTATCACGACGGACATGAAGAGCCTGTCGCTCAGCAGGCTCAGCTTCAGAGTTTTGAGGCACATTTGGCGCTGGCAAAAACTTTGCAGTTGCCTGTAGTCGTGCACACCCGCAATGCCAAACAGATGACTTTGGATGCCATCAAAGCAGCAGATTCCCCGCACGCAGGCGTATTGCACTGCTTTACTGAAGACTGGGATATGGCCAGCGCCGCGATGGATATGGGCTATTGCATTTCCATCTCCGGCATCGTGACTTTCAAAAATGCAGACAATGTGCGCGAAGTAGCGCGTCAGCTGCCCTTGGATCGTCTGCTAGTGGAAACGGATTCTCCTTGGCTGGCGCCTATGCCACATCGCGGTAAGCCCAACGAACCGCGTTTTGTGGTGGATGTTTACCACTACTTGGCTGAATTGCGGCAAGAACCTGTCGAACAACTAGCGGCAGCGGTCTGGCAGAATTTCCGCCGTCTGTTTGCTGTGTAACGCCTTGCCAAAGGCTATCCATCTTCCTTGTTTTTATTCATAATTTTCCGCTTCTGAATGAACTTTATCGCTGTGCCTTGGTCGCATGGGAATTGAGGCTGAGTCCATTGTTGTGAAAAATTGTCATCCCTTCGTGTTCTGTATGCAGTCACCGCTGGAAGTCGTCCGTGCTTAATTCACCCATGGCGGCACGCTTGCAGTCTTTGCCACCGCAATTGGTCTTTGCGGTGGCTACTGTTGTTATTGCAGCAGTTTTTGCGTGGCAGGGCGTGGGTTTGTTTGCGACTTGGCGCGGCGAAGAAGTGTCCAATGCAAGGTTGGCGATACGCAGTGCAGGTAGCGCGGGCAGCGGTATCGGTTTAGAGCAGGTAGCCAAGTTGCATCTGTTCGGTGAAAAAATATCGCGCCTGTGGTTGAGCCGGTGCAGACCGATATACCTCAAACGAATTTGAAGTTTGTTTTGGTGGGAGCCATGACAAACAGCGATGCGGCGAAAGCCAGCGCGCTAATTGCAACGGACAAACAAACCAATCGTTTTTTTGTGGGTGACAGTGTGGCCACTGGTGTGGTGTTGCAAGAAGTGCGTGCCGATGCGGTGGTACTCAAACGCAACGGAAAATTGGAAACGCTGTCATTTCCACGCGCGGATGAATCCGCACCGAGCGCGCCGCGTAGAAGTGCTGGTTTGGATCGTGGCTTTGTGCGCCAACCTCAGACAGCCGTTGCACCGACTAATCGTCCACTGAATACACCTGCGGATCGTTTTTCACGCGGTAATCCTCGCGCCAATCTTGCTCCTACGGACAAGTTGCCAGTGCGCCCGGTGAATATAGACACTCCATAATTTTTAGCTAATAAACAGAAAGGGTTTTCTAGTGACCAAAATTTATCAAAAGAAAAACATGGCTTGTCGCTTGAATCCGTTGGCGGTGGCTTTATTGGTGGCGGCATTTTCAACGCAGGGATATGCGCAAACTACCGCACCTGTACAGCCGGCGGCTGGCGATCAGGAACAAAAAGTTTCAGTGGCATTTGATAATGCAGATGTGAAAGATGTGATTCGTTGGGCATCGGATCTCACCACTAAAAATCTCATCGTGCACCCTGGTGTGGCCGGTAAGAAAATTACGATTGTGGCGGGCGAGCCCATGACGCACGAAGAAGCGTGGCAAGTGTTCCTGTCAGCCTTGCAAGTGAATGGTTTGGCTGTGGTTGAAAACGGTGACACGGTGAAAGTGTTGCCAGAGCCAGAAGCTAAAACAGAGAAAGTGCCTGTTGTTGATGGCGAGAAAAAAACGGGTGGCGAAGATATTGTTGTTCGAATTATAAAAGTTAAAAACTTGGCTGCACAGCAGTTGATTTCTTTGTTAAAGCCGTTGACTCCTAATAGCGCGCATCTGGCGGCGTATCCAGAAAATAACTCGTTAGTGATTGCTGATCGTGCAGGAAATATCGCTCAAATCGTCGATATCATTAATCGTATTGATCAAGCGGGAACAGTCGATATTGAAATTATTAAGTTAGAGTTTGCTAGTGCAAAAGATGTGGCAAAAACGGTGTTGGATTTGGTGCAGAAAACAGGTGCTGCAAAAACTGGTGCTGCTGCGGCACCAGGGCGTGAGTTGAATATTACGGCAGATGAACGCTCTAACAGTATTTTGATGACGGGCGATCCTGTAATGCGTTCGCAAATGCGTAAATTGATTCAGCGCTTGGATTTGCCGCTGTCTGGTGAAGGCAATACACAAGTGGTTTATCTCAATTACATTACTGCGAAGGACATGTTGCCCATTTTGGAAGGTGTAGGTAATAACGCCAAAGGTGGTGCTGGCAAAGAGGGTGGCGGCGCACAAGAGGTCTCCGTAAATGTGCAGGCCTTGGAGCAAACCAATGCCGTGGTTATTACAGCGCCGCCGTCGATGATGAACACCATGAAAGGCGTGATTGCTAAGCTGGATGTGCGTCGACAGCAAGTGCTGGTTGAGGCCTTAATTGTGGAAGTGAGTGAAGATGTAGGGCGCGACATTGGTATTTTTTGGTCAAGCGATGGCGACAATGTCAAAACATCGGGTTTGTTTGGAACAAGAAATGCCACCATCACGAGTGATGACGCCTCTGGCAAAACAGGTTTGAATCTAGGTGGTTTGAGTTTAGGGTTTTTCGCTGGCGGTGATTTGGTGAGTTTGATTCGTGCCTTGGAAAAAAATACCAATGCCAATGTGTTGTCTACACCAACGGTCATTGCACTGGATAACGAAGAGGCGACTATCTTGGTGGGGGAAAGTGTGCCGTTTAAAACGGGATCGGAACGCGTTAACAGTACATCGGTTGTTGGCAACAACAATAACAACAACAATGATTCTGTTTATAACAACGACTTCGTACAGATCGAACGCAAAGATATTGGTGTTGAACTCAAAGTGACGCCGCGTATCAATCAGGAAGGCATTTTAACGCTGGATGTTGAGCAGAAAGTAGAAAGTATCAATGAGTCTGCCAATGTGGGTGGTGAGTCTGGTGCCGCTGACATTATTACCAACAAGCGCAAAATCAAGACCAAAGCATTGGTGAAAGATAACAATGTTTTGGTTTTAGGTGGTTTGATTCGTGATGAGGTTTTGGCATCTGAAAACGGCGTGCCATTCCTGAGTGAAATCCCTTACCTTGGCCGGCTTTTTAAAGGTACATCTAAGCAGGTGGTGAAGAAGAATTTGATGGTCTTTATTCATCCTAAGATTTTATATGACGATGCTGATGTTTCTGATGATACGGGGTATTACTACAACAATATTCGCGGCGTACAAAAGCGGTTTAATAAAAATGAAATGGACGATTCGATGAAAATTAATCGTACTTTGTCTGAATTGACGCCTTGGCAGCCGCCACGCCCAGGTACAACCGGTGCGCGTCAGCTCGAAGAGCCGCCACAGGGGCAGTAAGTTTGTATGCAAGACACTTTGGATCAAAATGATGTGGCACAAGACAACGCAGCTGACCAAGTGTCAGATGCGGAGTCTGTTGTTCGCCGCTTGCCCTTTGGCTTTTCTAAGCGTTTTGGTGTGCTGGTTGTTCCCGGTACATCCAATCCGGTGGAATTGTTATATCGCGAAGATGCCAGCATGCAATCACTGCTGGAGGCGCGTCGTGTGGTGGCGCAGCCAGTTGCATTCAAAAAACGGATGTAGAAAGCTTTAACGCCCAACTCGCACGCGCACACGAAAATAACAGCGGCGAAGCGATGCAGATGGTTGAGGATTTGGGTGACGAGTTAGATCTCACCAGTCTTGCGGATTCCGTACCAGATACCAGCGATTTATTAGAGCAAGAAGATGATGCTCCAATTATTCGCTTGATCAACGCCTTATTGACAGAGGCGGTGAAACAAAATGCGTCCGATATTCATATTGAAACCTTTGAAAAGCGTTTGATCGTGCGTTTGCGCACTGACGGTATTTTGCGCGAAGTGGTGCAGCCCAAACGCGCTTTGGCGCCGCTACTGGTTTCTCGTATTAAAGTTATGGCGAAGTTGGATATCGCAGAGAAACGCGTGCCGCAGGACGGGCGTATTTCACTGCGTGTGGCAGGGCGTGAAGTCGATATTCGTGTTTCTACTATGCCGTCCAGCAATGGTGAGCGCGTGGTACTGCGTTTATTGGATAAACGCGCTGGACGCTTGGATCTCAATGTGTTGGGTATGCAGCCGCGTGATCTTGCGCTTTTCTCAGAGTTGTTGAGAAAACCGCACGGCATTATTTTGGTAACCGGCCCAACGGGTTCGGGGAAAACCACTTCGTTGTATGCGGGTCTTAGCAGCATCAATGATGCCACCAAAAATATTTTGACGGTGGAAGACCCTATCGAATACAACTTGGAAGGTATCGGTCAGACACAGGTCAATACCAAGGCGGATATGACATTTGCGCGTGGATTGAGAGCCATGCTGCGACAAGATCCCGATGTGGTAATGGTTGGTGAAATTCGTGATTTGGAAACGGCAGAAATTGCAGTGCAGGCAAGTTTGACTGGGCACCTAGTGTTATCTACTTTGCATACCAATACAGCCATTGGTGCGGTAACGCGTTTGGTGGATATGGGTGTTGAGCCATTTTTGCTGTCATCTAGTTTGGTTGGTTTATTAGCGCAGCGACTGGTGCGTGTATTGTGTCCGCATTGCAAAGAAGCGCACCAACCTGATGAAGCTGAATGCGAATTGTTGCAAGTAGACAAAAAAAATCCACCTACCATTTATCACGCCATTGGTTGCGCTCACTGCAAACAGTTGGGCTATTTGGGTCGAACCGGTGTTTATGAATTAATCGCAGTTGATGACAAAATGCGCGAACTGATTCACAGTCGTGTATCAGAAGCCGAACTGACAGCCTACGCACGAACAAAAGGACCTAGCATTCGCGACGATGGTCGCGCGCGTATTCTTGCTGGTGAAACAACAGTAGAAGAAGTGTTGCGCGTGACGCAGGAAGAGTGACGCATGGCTGCCTTTAATTATGTCGCGCTAGATACTAACGGCAAGCAAACCAAGGGTGTACTGGAGGGGGATAGTCAGCGCCAAGTTCGACAATTTCTGCGTGATAAAGGTTTGGTGCCGTTATCAGTCGATGCCGCAACAAAGTCATCAGGCACACACAAAAGTTTAACTTTTAGTTTTAAGCTTGGTCAGAGCATCAGTGCGCGTGATCTCGCGTTGTTAACGCGCCAGATGGCAACGCTAGTGCAGGCGGGCTTGCCAATCGGCGATGTGTTAACGGCTGTCGCACAGCAAACAGAAAAGCCGCGCATACAAAGCATGATGATGGCGGTGCGTTCAAAAGTATTGGAAGGCTATACGCTGGCAAACAGTTTGGGCGAATTTCCGCGCGCCTTCCCTGATTTGTATCGTGCAACGGTGGCGGCGGGGGAGCATTCTGGTCACTTAGATCTAGTGTTGAATCGCTTGGCGGATTACACCGAAACCAGCAAAGAAACCAAGCAGAAAATTCAAGGTGCAATGGGGTATCCAATTTTTCTGGTGGTGTTTTCTGTATTGATTGTCACTTTATTGATGATCAAAGTTGTACCAAATGTTGTTGAAGTATTTAGCGGTACCGGACAAGAGTTGCCAGGCATCACGCAAGCGTTGATATCAACCAGTGATTTTTTTGTCAACTGGTGGTGGTTAGTGCTCTGTTTAATTGTAGTGCTCGTGGTGGCAGTAAAATCGCTATTACAAAGACCTGCAATGGCGTTGGCATGGCATAAAAAAATTCTTTCACTGCCGCTGTTTGGGAAGCTGGCATGCAATATCAACACTTCGCGCTTTGCCAGTACGCTGAGTATTCTTACTAGCTCTGGTGTGCCCTTGGTGGAAGCAATGCACATCGCCGGTGAAGTTATGGCCAATCGTTGGTTGCAAACGCGAGTAAGAGAAGCGACGCAAAAAGTGAGCGAAGGCACCAGTTTGCGCAATGCCTTGCAGCACGCGGGCTATTTTCCACCGATGATGTTGCACATGATTGCCAGCGGTGAATCAACGGGTGAATTGGATACGATGTTGTCCCGTGTTGCAGCCAGTCAAGAGCAAGACTTGCAGGCTTTTATCGCCATTACGATCAGCATTCTGCCGCCGTTGTTGTTGGTGATGATGGCTGGTGTTGTACTGACTATCGTGCTGGCAATTTTGTTGCCTATCATACAAATGAATAACTTAGTGGCATGAGTGTTCATGCTGTCGATTAACAAAACCGTGAGTGACAAGAAAATGGAAACATTAAAAACAAATCAAAAAAATATGCGTAGTGCTACATCAAAAAGACAGGTCGGTTTTACGCTGATCGAAGTCATGGTTGTTATCGTTATTCTCGGTATTCTGAGTGCGCTGGTTGTTCCGAATGTGTTGCACAAAGCTGCTGATGCACGCGTGGCTGCGGCAAAGAGTGATTTAGCGGCTATCGGGCAAGCCTTGGATATGTACAAATTAGATAACTCGACATATCCGACAACCGATCAAGGTTTAGAGGCGTTGGTGACGAAGCCTTCAGGCAACCCAGAGCCGCGCAATTGGAACCCCAGTGGTTATTTGAAAAAACTGCCAGAAGATCCGTGGCGCAGGGCGTATTTGTATATCAGCCCAGCGCAAGGTGCGCCTTATGAGATACGCACACTGGGTGCAGATGGGCGCGATGGCGGTGAAAGTGAAGATCAAGACCTGAGCAGCTTAGAACTTTAAAAGCGCGCAATGTCATTGTGATGAAAAATGCCATCGTCAGCAGAGAGGCCGGATTTACACTGGTTGAGTTGATGATGGTGATTTTTGTGGTCGGCATCATGGCGGGCTTGGTGGTCATGACAGTTGGCGGCAATACGAGCCGTGAATTAAAAAAAGACGCAACACGCATGCAGCAGCTGTTGGTGATGGCGCAGGATGAAGCAGAGTTCTCTGGGGAGGAGATTGGGTTTTTCATTGACGAGCAACAAAAGGCATACGGTTTTTTGTACTTTGATGAAAAGACTTTGGCGTGGCAAGCCTTGGAAAAAGATACATTTAATCAACGCAAATTGCCGGAAGGTATACAGGTAAACCTCGATGTTGATGGAGCGCCTATTGATTTGAAAAAAATATACAAAGACGCACTAGGAAAGTCTGAGCCTTTAGAGAATTGGCTGACAACAGGTGATAAGAAATCAGCCAAGCGAAGTAAAAATACACCCTCATTAATTTTCTTTTCAGATGGGCATTACACGCCCTTTCGCTTGCAAGTAGGCAATAAGCTACTAAAAGACACGGTGTTCTCTATCGAAGGGGATGGGTTTTCTGGTGTGCGTATCAGTAATGCCGAGACAGGGAGAAAGAAAACCAGTAAAAAAAAGAGTGATGCCAAATGAAAAGAAGTTCATCGCATCGTAATCAAAATGGATTTACCTTGATAGAAATCATGGTGGCTTTGGTTATCTTTGCCGTTCTATCGATCACTCTTTTGACGCGGTTGGGTGGAGATATTCGCAGCCAGCAACTGTTAGAGGAAAAAACACTAGCCAGCGTAGTGGCGGAGAATGTGTTGTCTGAATTGCGTATTAAGAAGGATTGGTCATCCGTATATGCAAGCAAATCCACCGTGGAAATGGCGGGAAAGAAATGGGATGTCAGCACTACCGTCAATGAAACAGGAATAGAAAATCTGAGACAGGTTGATGTTCGTGTTGTGGATACCAAAAACAAAAAAGGCGGTAGCTATTTTTTGACAGGCTTTATCGGGAAACACTGATGAGCGTGATGTCGATCAGAGGCAAGCGTATAAACAGCAAGGGCTTTACCTTGATAGAGGTGATGGTTGCTATTGCTGTGTTTGCTGTGGTGGCTGCTGGTGTATATCGCGTGTTATCGACCATGGTCGATAGTCAAGATCGCATCACGACACATGTCAATGCGTTGCGTGAATTGCAGCGTTCATTGCGGTTTATTGCCATGGATATGAATCAGTTGGTGATGCGCGATGTGCGGATGCCGGACGATAAACGCTCGCCGGCGTTGGTATCGGACAGTGACGACTATCTGTTGCAATTTACGCGGCAAGGTCTGCGCAATCCCCTGCTGGAAACACGCAGTGATTTGGAGCGTGTTGCCTATTCAGTGGGTGCCCCGCCGCATGACTCCACTAATCAGATACAGAAAAAACGCAGGAAGGGGAAGAGCTTGTTGCGTCATACATGGGGAGCGGTTGATCGACGCGCTAGTGCGAAAGAAAACATACAAGTGCTGTTCGATGATGTAGATGATGCAAGTTTAGAGTTCATGAATCCTAAAGGAGATTGGAAGAAAGAGTGGCCAGAGAAAAAATCCGATGGTAAAGAGCATGCGCGCACACTGCCAGTTGCCATTAAGTTGACATTGAAAACAGCGCAATACGGTGTGCTAGAACAAGTCTTTCAAGTGGGGGATATTGTAAAGAAAGAAAAAGTTCCAGTTGAGAGCGTGCAGTAATGTCCAAGCATGCTCAGCAAGGAATTGCCGTTATCACCGTATTGTTGGCGTTGGCAATAGCGGTGTTAGTGTGCTCAGAAGTGATTTCTCGCGTATATGCCAGCATGAAGCGCTCAGAAAATTATCTCAATACGCAACAAGCGTTGGAGTATGCGCTGGGCGGTGAAACGATGGCGCGAGAGATGCTCGCTGCTGACTTTGAAAAAGATAAGTTGTCATCGGCGAAATCAGACCATTTGCATGAAAAATGGGCGCAACCATTGCCTAAGTTGAAGGTGGTCGGTGGCTCTGTCGAAGTTGAAATCTACGATGTGCAATCGCGGTTTAACTTGAACAATCTCATTAATGCAGAAGGTGAAATTCAGGCGCAGCAAGTTGGTGTGCTGCAGCGTTTGATGACTTTCTTTGGTATTCAATCTAGCTATGCCGATTTGGCAACACGCTGGGCGAGTTATGATAATGACACTGGTGATTTATACGATTCAGATAAGACGGGGTATCGCGCTGCAGATACCCAATTCGGCGGTGTTTCTGAGTTGCGTTTATTGAAGGATTTTCGTGCGGAGGAATATAGGCGGATATCACCATTTTTGTCGGCATTGCCCGTGCCGGTGCGCATCAATATCAACACGGCTCCTGAGGCGATATTGCTTGCGTTGACGGATGGCTCTGAACAGAGTGTGGCATCGGTTAAGAGTTTTGTTGCTCAGCGCCAGCAACAGGAAGGCGGATATACCTCGCCAGATGTATTTGCCAATTTGTTGGATGTCGATGACAGTGGCGACGATGAGACGGATGGTGAAGATGCAGGAGATAGTGAAGATGTGATCGGTGGTGAAGACGCAGAGGATGAGGGCGGCGCCGATAATGGTGATAGCGGAAAGTCTGTGCTGGGCGTTAATAGTGAATATTTTGAAGTTCGAGTTATTGCGGAATATGGAAAAAATAAGCAATGGCTGGTGACTACGCTGTTTCGTGATGAGCAGACGGGTGAGATACGCCTGCTGGCTCGTGATATGAGTCAAAGGTTTTTGCTGGGTGAGAAAGCAAAAGACAGTAAAAGCGATACAAAAAAATCGAAAAATAGTGAATCAGAAAGCACTGGTTTTATTGGTGAATAATAGTTGATCCTTAATTGGTTACGAAGATGCAGCAACCTATAAATAGTGATTCAAGTAAACGGAGTATTGTCATTTCTGTGCTCTCGTTGCAGCCAGGTTTTTCGGCTGTTGATTGGCAATGTGAGTACGGTGATATTCTGAAGAGCGAGCAGGAGTGCGCCACTTTATTGCAAGCATGTCATGCAGCAGCGGCACTACAGGCTTCTGATGAAGGTGTCTGTGTGGATGTGGTTCTGCCAGCAGAATTGGCCACGCTACAGAGTGTCAGTTTGCCTTCCAAAAATTTGCGACAAGCAATGCAGGCGCTTCCGTTTATCGTTGAAGAGCAGTTGGCTGCAGATATTGAAAAAGTGCATATAGCCGTTGGAGCTCGCCAATCAAGTGGCTTATGGTCTGTTGTCGTGATTGATATGGCATTGATGTCAGCATTGTTGGCATGTTGTGAGCAAGCCAAGCTGAGATTGCGCGCTGTCTATGTGGATGCGCAGTTGCTGCCTGTTGCTAGCGCGGGTTTAACCGTAGCTATGCAGGGTAATCGTGTGTTGTTGCGCACGGAAAAAGAAATGGCAGCTTTTGAGCGGGAAAATGCCGCTGAAATGATTCATTTTTTTCTGGGTGACGCTACACCTGCAGAGGTAAAAATCTACTATTCGGCAGAAGATGAAGGGCAAGATTTGCTCGCACAGCAGTTGGCGACAGAGTTTTCAGCGCTCGGTGAAACGCGTGTTGAAATGGACTCAAAAATTCAAGTGTTGAATGGAGTCTTGTTGGATGCTGTGGATGTGTCGGCTATTAACTTGCTACAGGGCAAGTTCTTTGTACGGCAACCAGATGGAAAAGCGTCTTGGTGGAAATGGCTAGCTGTTATAGCTGTCTGTTTCTGGTTGGCTCAATGCGCATTGCAATTAGCCAGTGGCTGGTATTTCAATCACGCTGCCAATGCAATGGAAGAAAAAATGGATGCGCAGTTTAGGAAGGTGTTTCCTGATATGCGGCGTGTCGGCGGTGTGCGAAAACAAATTGAGTCGCAGTTGTTAGCTGGCGCCAGCAATGGAGAAGGAGGATCCTTTGCGATGCTGTTTAGCAGCAGTATTCAAGTGCTCAATGCAATGCCTGATCATGATGGTTTTGAAATCATTGAATTGCGCTATGACGATCAGCAGGGGCAGGTGGAATTAGAAGTAAAAGCCAAAAGCATTGATCAGCTAGATAAATATAAGCAAGTTTTAGGAAAGTCTGGGCTCACGGCAAAAATATCATCGGCCAATGACGGTGGAAGTGGCGTAGAAGGTCGTATGCAAATCAACAAGGCGCAATGAGGAGTTGATAATGTTGGAAATTTGGATGGCTCCGCTGAGACAAAAGTTTGATCAAATGCCAGCTAGTGATCAGCGAGCGCTGCTGATTATGCTGGCTGCTATTTTTTTGGCAGTGATTTATTTGTCATTATTGTTGTCGGGTGGTTATCAACAGGCGGCAGTTAAGCGTTATGCGTATGCGCAGCAAGACAGTCGTTGGGTAGACGCTAATCAGGCTAAATTACTTGAATTGGCGGCTGCCAGAAAAAAACTGTTAGAAAAAGGCAGTGATGAAGAGGGTTCTTCACTGATCAATCAAGCTACAGTATCCGCTAAACCTTTTGGTATTGCATTTAAACGCTTTCAACCGCAGGACGAAAACGGACTGCGGTTGTGGATTGAAGGCGCTGAGTTCGATATGTTGATGCGCTGGTTGGCGGTGCTAGACGAGCAAAATATCAAACTGAATCAATTAGAAATTGTTAAGCAAGAAAAGCAATCTGGCTTAGCTGAAGCCCGTGTTTTGATATCAGCACCCTGAAGTTTTATTTGATTGTGGCAGGGGTGTGTCTGATATAAACATCCTGTTGTTGGAAGGGGATGATGATACCGGCTTCTGCAAAGGCATGAGCAATAGCAGCACAGAGTCTGCTGTTCACTTCACCAAGCGATTCGCTGTTATTCACCCAAGCGCGCAGTTCAAAATTCATCGTACCCGCCCCAAACCCTAAGAGCAGTGCCGCTGTGGGCGGCATGTCAATAATGTCCCTGTCATTTTTGGCAACAGTTAGTAGCGTTTCAATGACTTTGTTGGGGTCGACATTTTGTGTGGTGGAGAGTGGCACGGTAATGCGACGCTCTTGGCTGGAGCGCGTCCAGTTAATAACTTGATCTGATGTCAGCTTGCCGTTAGGCACAATCACTTCTGCGCCATCTGAGGTGCGAATAATGCTGCAGCGCATGCCTATGTGCATGACTTGCCCGTTAACTGTGCCGCACTGAACGGTGTCTGCTTGTTTGATGTTTTGTTCGAACAGCAGAATGAGACCGGAAGTAAAATTGCTGACGACATCTTGCAGGCCAATGCCGATACCAACACCCAAGGCGCCGGCCATGATCGCGAGTTTAGATAAATCTAATCCCGTCATGCTAATTGCAGTGAAAAAACCAATCAGCACGATGAAGTATTGCATTAGTGTGCCGATTGCCTCTGGAACACCGCGCGCCATGTTGGTTCTAGGGGCAATATCTTCCGTCAAAATAAAGCGCAGCAATTGCGATAATTTGAAGGATAGCCAAATCGTAATAGCGACAGAGAGAAAGTCACCTACCGAAATAGATAAGCTGCCAGCGGTAAAGCTTTTTGTAAGAAAAGAAGAAAAGACACTAACGATGCTATCCCAAAGCGCAAATTGTGACAGGGAAAAGTGAATCCATGTTAGTAAAAAAACAAAGGTGATAAATTTGCTGAAATAGCGAATGAGTAATGAGCGATTGCTGCTAATTAAATGACTGAATTCACTGGCCGGCATATAAACAGCAGCAACCGCAATATCATTGAGAATACCGGCTAGCACAGCTAGGCAGAGTGCGGCGTAAGTGGCATGTGCCATGCCAGTTAAAATAAATTGCGATAGCGTTACTGCACCTAGGATGTTGCCAATCATGGCAATCAGTACGGCAAATAAAGATAGCCAAAGAGATGCTTGCAGTACCCGCCAGATCGTACGCTTCTTCTCATGCGCAAATGATGTGCGTCGTAAAACATAAATGCAGCCAAAAAATCCAACGATGGCACAGCCAAAAATCCATAGTCTGTGCAGCGCGGGTATGGCGATAGCCAATTCGCCTAATTTATTTACAACAAAAAACAGCGATACCAGCCATGCCATTGGTTTGACGGAGGTGGCTAGCCTTGGTATGCCAAGATGCAAAATTGGAAAGATTAATAGCAGGAGTAATATGTATTTTAGAGGTTGAGGTGGATTTGGAAGAATAAATAATGCGGAAAAAATAGCAAAGGCTGTGACCGTAGAAATAGGCTTTCCAAAAGTGGGAGTTTAAGCCCAATGCCAATATGATCCTTTTGGTTTTTATTGTTGAGCTGGCGTAGTTTTTTTATAAAGAAGATAATTCCAAAGACTGCGCCGACAATAAACTGCAAATGAAATAAATAGCGAACGCTGTAGTGGCTTAGTAGTTTTGTTTGTATTTGGAAAGAATGTTTTGCACTATCGTCAATTTGAAAGTCATCTAGCGCAATTTTCCAGATGGGTGGTTGGATGTTGTTGAGCAGATTGCTTTGCAAATAGATTTCATCATTCTTCAGTGATGCTTGTGCGTCATCACACTGGTCAATCAGTTCTTGCCATTCCTGTTCTAATGTCAGTGCTTCTTGCAGGGGTATAGAGAGTTGTTTGCGCAAGCTCGAAATAGAACTCATTGCTGTTTTTAGGGTGTTGCCATCGTAGATCAGCTCTGGCGTGTATGTTACCTGTGCTTGTGTTTGTTTCCAGGCTTGTTCATCAGTGCTGAGCTGCTCAATGGCGATTTCCAACTCTGATCCGCGCTCGCGAATTTTTTGTTGGTCTTTAACGAGTTGGTCGCGAAAAAAACGCCACTGTGATTGGCTGGTACGAATTTGGTCGATGCTGGACTTTCTGTCGTTAATGATGTTGGTTGTTTGTGTCTGTAAATCGGCAAGCTGTTTTTGGAATTGCATCCAGCGATCATTTAACTCTTCAAACTCAATAGGGTGTGCAGCCATCGGCTTGAGTTTTTCAACGAGCTTTTGCGTGGCCAGTGCCTGATCTGAGATTTTTGTTAAGGTGATGCCCTGTTGTAAGGATGTTCCTGAGGATTCTATGGGTGCGACTATATCTGCGCTCTGTTTTGCGGTCTGAGATAGGGAAATTTCAGGTGCTAGTAGAGTTAAAGCAAGTGCAAAAATATATGATATGTTTTTCATGGTGTTATGTTTCGTGTGCTTGATGTTGTAAATAATCTTTTGTGTTCAATTTTGCTTATGTAGTCTTTGTTTTCACTTCGAAATTTTTCTTCAAAAATATGGTTGATATTTGATCCTATTTTTTTATGCTCACTTTCTGTTATTGGCTCTAAATTTAATTTGTTGCCTGTTATATGATTAATAATTGTTTGTATGCTTTCTTCTGTATTTTCTTTGATATCTTCGTGCCATATATATAAAGGATTTAGTTGATTTTTTTCTATAAATCTATGTATGTATTTCTCGTCATTTAGTATTTCATTTATCCATTTCTTTATTTTTTTCTCATTGTACTGGAGTTGGTTATCTTTATTTATGGTGTTCGTTGAGTGAAAAAAACCTGTTTCTGTTGCAAGGAATAATGATATGCCTTGTGCAACGATGTTTCTGCGCAGTAGGACAATGTAGGACGGTTGGTTAAAGACTTGCTGGATGTTTATCAGGTCTGACAGCATTGAAAGGTGGGTTGCTGTCAGTTCTGCGCCGAAATAATTCTCTCTACTTTTGTGGGTGTTTTGAAGCTCTTGGCAGAACTCGTAGATGTTGTGAGTGTGTTTTGGAAGACCATTCATGGCGGATTGCATGAGATCAGGGTTGAACCATTCTGCTGGGCGGCCAAGTGCTTTTTGTTGGGTGATGAGGTCGGTTAGCCAGCTGCTTCCAGATCTAGGGGTAAATAGAATTAGGTAGGTTTTTGTAGTGCTATCTTGCTCGTTGATATAGGGTGTTGAGAATGCATCACTGATTCTGTTGCGAAGGTTCGGTGTTCCAATGGGAGCTATTGCTGCGTAGTCAGCCAGCGTTGAGCAGTTGTGTTTTTTGAATAACCATTCCCTCCAGTTTGTAGGGTAAATAGGGTTTGGTCGATTGCCTGCAGCTTCTCCCTGTGTGATGAATTCAATCAATGGATTTGTGTCACTGCGCTTTCCTTCCATGTAGGTATGTCTGTACCACTGTAAGGAAAACAGTGGGGATGGTGATTCACCCATTTGATATCCGTTTAGAACAAAATGAATCAGCGGAACGCGGCCTTGACCTGAAAATTTCAGAATATTTTTCTTTCTGCTCTGATACCAGTGTGTATTGAATAGTGGGTGTGGGTTGCGTACGGAAAAATTATGCGCGATATATTCTTCTAGTGGCGATTTATCGGTTTTTATGCCGGATGATTGCTGTTGGTAGAAAGAGGAATCAAAGAGTAAGTGTGTGTTGTACTGCCAGTGGGATGGTTGCAATAGATATTGTTTGATGATCAGTTCTGATGCTGTTAAGTCTTCGTATTTTTTTTCTATTTGTTGTTTAAATAAATCAAGATCAAATAATGGGTGACATGAGATGTTATTTTCTTTAGATGTTACAAAGTGCAGCAGTGTATTAATGTGCGTTTTGTCGTTGTCAATTTGAATTCCAGTGCTTTTTGCGTAGAAGTCAGCATGAAATAAAGGGTGTGTAGATACAGCGTTAGTATGGCCAATTTTCATGTAGTGCACTAAGGGGCAGTGCTGTTGCATGGTTTTTAGGCCTGGGAAGCTAATGAAATACCAATGGTTTGAGAATAAAGGATGTGGGCTGTACTGCGTGTGGCCGCCATTAATGTAATGCATCAGTGGCGATGTGCTCAAATCACTTCCAGTTTGCTGATAATAAAAAGCCGCATCAAATAATGGGTGTGGGTTGATGTTCCAGTATTCTCGATTGCCGAGATAGACTTTCAGCGGTTTGTTGGGAACGGGTAGCCCTGCTTTTTGGCACTGTTCTGCAAAATATTGGTTGTCAAATAATGGGTGAGCCTGCGCTGACTTATCTGAGCCAAACAACCAGTAGTGCAATAATGGTGCGCGTTTTCCTAGCCGGCTCACTGGTGAGTGTGAGCAATACCATTCCAAATCGACGAGACTTGTGCCGTGGCGTAATAGCCAAGTTGCTATTTTTTGTTTTAATTGTTTTAAGTAAGCACGCATGCCCCAAGCTCCCTTTATGGAGGATATCTTATCAATACAGGCTGCTTAGATGTGCTTTCTTCACCTTGTCTGTAGGAGGGGCTGCAGCTGTTTGTTGCTTCAGTGCCGAGGCCAGTGTTTGTAGAGCTTCAGCGGTAGGAGCTGGGCCGCTGCCGAAGAGGTGTCTTTCTAGCGCGTGCCAACTAGGCTGCATGTCGGCTTGGTTTAGGGCGACGCGTCGCTCGGGTGTGTTTGCCCATTCAGTTATAGCGCGGTGTAGGGTGTGTAGATTGTTGTCAGCGATTGCCTGTTGAATATTATTTGCCGTTGAGATTTTTGCTGCAGGTGTTTGTACTTGCGTCTGCGTTATTCCTGCACGCATTTTTCGTTGTAGGTGGTAGATGTACACGGCCAATGCCAGTAACGAGAGCAGCAATATGCCAACGGCTATTTGCCAAAAGTAAGTATTAAGTGGTTTGTTGTTGTTAGATGGCGTTTGCTCCGTGTTGGGTGTGCTGGCGTCAACCGTTGTGTCAATGATGTTGGATTGTGGCGGAGTCGTTATCGCGGCAGACGGTGGCTGTTGTGCCGGTGCATTCGGATTGGGCAGCACATCAATTGTCGATTCTTCCAATACGGCATCGCGCCATTGCGAAGTATTGATGTCGTACCAAGCGATGCGTATTGCAGGCAATACTAGTTTCCCTGCTTGCATGGCAATGATTGCTGCACTGTCTTCACGGGTTCCCGTATTGCCTTGTGATCCAGCTTTGTTTTCAAAAACGGGTTTTTCTGGATAAATTTTAATGTTGTTTGCCTGCATGTCCGGTATTGGCAGCTGTTCGGCGCTCAGACCTTTGGCGCGGATACGGATCGTGCGAGTAAATGCAGTGCCAGCTGTGGCTTGAGAGTGTGTATTGAGCCCAGTAATTTGTTGCAGAATTTCGACCGATTCCGCGGGCAGCCAAGTTTTGTTGTTGGTGTTGGGCGGAGGTATGACTTCCAGTTGCTTTTCTTCTGTATCCAGTGAAACCTCTGTGGGAACAGAAACAAAAAATCCAGAACGGTGCCGCTGTGGTGTATTGATAATGGCTTGAAAAGTTTGTGTCGGAATGGTGATTTTTCCACTCTGTTGTGGAAATAGTGCGTAGCTTTGTTCAATGACCCATTCAGAACGACCATTGGAACCTGTGCGCTGATAGCTGCGGTTGCCAAGGTCTTGCGTAATGACCCCGTTGATGTGGGGTGGTGTTAGGCGCACTTGTGGTGCTCCTGCGCGCGAAACAAAACGCCATGCAACAACAGCTTGTTGTTGCGTAAAGATAGTCGTTTTATCTAAAGCAGTTTCTGTATAAACCTGTTGGTCGGTTTGTGTTGCACCAGCAGATTTTTCAGTCACTTCAATACCGATGGCTTCGCTGGTGTCGCCATTGATGGCAAAACTAGGAATTGAAAGCTGTCCCGTGCGTTTGGGAGATAGTTCGTATTCCCAAGTCGTGTTGCCAGAAACATCGCCGTTGATGATGCGTATACCTGAGCTGGTGCCTTGTCTGCGGATATTGAACTGTTTTGCCAATTCGCTCGTGTCAGGTTTTTCGCTAGTTCTTTCGTCGTATTTCAGGGTGAGTGTCAGTGTTTCATTGCGGCTGATTTGTGTGCTGTCTACCTCAGCCGTTAGGGCGCCTGCCAATAAGCTGGGCGAGAAGAGCAGTAAAAAAAGCAAGTGTGCGAGTCTCACCAGCGATCCCCCCCGTTATCTGCAGAGTTTGTTCCTTGCTGTTGTTGCAGTTGGTAGTAATAGTCAAATTTGTTGCGCAGCAGTCCACCTGGGTCATCCGGCACTACATTGAGCATCTGTTTAACGGCTTGTTGCTGCTCGTTATTCATCTGGCTATTTGCAGTGGCTTCTGCAGATTTTGGCTCTGTTTTTTGTTCCTGTTCAGATTCGCTGGCTTTGTTGTTTTCTGGTTGTTGTTCTTGTGCGGAGTTTTGTTCTTTGCTCTGCTGCTCTTTTTGTTTCTCAGTGTTTTCTTGCCGCTGTTGATCCTGCTGTGCTTGCTGTTTTTCCTGTTCAGTGTTTTCTTTGGAATCGTTAGCCGTATTCTCGTTGTTATTCTGCTGATTCTGCTGATTCTGCTGATTCTGCTGATTCTGCTGATTCTGCTGATTCTGCTGATTCTGCTGATTCTGCTGATTCTGCTGATTCTGCTGATTCTGCTGATTCTGCTGATTCTGCTGATTCTGCTGATTCTGCTGATTCTGCTGATTCTGCTGATTCTGCTGATTCTGCTGATTCTGCTGATTCTGCTGATTCTGCTGATTCTGCTGATTCTGCTGATTCTGCTGATTGTCTTGGTTTTGTTGATCGTTATTTTGCTGCTTCTGTTGCTCCAGCAGTTTCTTCACGAGATCGCGATTAAAGACGGCGTCTTCCAGCTTGGGATTTTGTTTCAAGGCTTTTTCGTAGCTGCTAATAGCGCCCTGCAAGTCGTTGGATTTTGCCTGTGCATTGCCTTTGTTATACAGAGAGGCAGTATCGCTGCCTGTTGCAAAATGTGCGGCAGCTTCTTTGTGTTGTCCGTTTTGGTATTCCGCATAGGCTTTCCATTGCGGGTTTTGGAACTGTTGCGCGGCGGTTTTGGTGTCGCCTTTTTCTAAGGCTTTAGCCGCCTGTTGATCCGGTGTCTGCCACCAATCATTCCAGTGTTTAGGCAGTTCTGCGTGCGCATTTTCTTGATACAAAAACAGTGCTAGCGGTAATACACAGACCACTGCGCCGCGTCGAAAGAAAAGCAGTGCAACTAACAAGCAGGGAAAAACCAGCCAGTAGCCGCTGTCCAGCCAATGTTCAATATTGCGCTGGTCGTTACGCTTGTTGTTGCTATTGGTCAATGCGTTGGAAGGTTTGGAGAGTGGTGCAATGTCTGCATCATCGGCGCGCAAACTACTGTAATAGCCACCGTTGTTTGACGCTAATTTTTTAGAATGTCTTCCTCTAAAGGATTCATCACGATTTTACCCTGCGCATCTTCGACAAAACCGCCATTGCGCAGTGGAATGGGCGCGCCTTCTGCGGTGCCGATGCCAATAACATTGAGCTCGATGCTGGTATTGCGCAGCTGCTTGTGAATGCTGTCGAGTGCTGCAGGCACTACACCATCAGTCACCAAGAGCAAGCGTCCGCGTTGAAAATTGGCGTTGTGCAGCAGTTGGATAGCTGCACTAACTGCATCTTCTGCGCGGCTGCCTATTTTTGGCATGATCGTAGGTTCAAGTGTATTGACGAGTGTTGCGATGGTATTTGTATCGTCTGAAAGCGGTGTAACAATGTGCGCGCTGCCAGAGTAAACAATCAATGCGGTATAGCCTTCCTGTCGTTCACGCAGTAAGTCGAGCAGTTTGAAATGTGCCGCTTGTATGCGGCTGGGTTTTACATCGGTAGCGAGCATGGATGGCGAGAGATCTAGAATCACTACCAAGGCATCTGCATTTTTTAATACAGGCTGTTCGGTTTTTTCAAAGCTGGGGCCAGCCAAACTTATGGTAGAAAAAATCCAAGCGCACAGCAGCGCATACCATGGCCATTGGCGTTTTTTTTCAGATTGATTTTCTAGCAGTGCATTGAGCAGTGCGGGGTCGATAACGCTTTTCCATTGATTGCTGTTGGCTTTGCGACGCAACAGGAGAACAAAAAGTGCCACGGCGGGAATAATTGCCAAGAGCCACAACGGTCGCAGCCAGTGAAAGTCTGCCAGCGAAAGAAAATCAAGCAGCGTAGTCATTTTCTTTCCATCGCAGAGAGTGGCGCAGCGTTGTTAAGGCGGCGAAAAAACTGAGGAGTAGTGCGCACGCTAAAGGCCAGTAAAACCATTCGGTGATTGGGCGCAGTGTCTCTTGTTTACCTGCAACAGGTTCTAGTTGATCTAGCTCGCGGTAAATTTGATCAAGCTGCTCCGTGTTGCGTGCACGGAAATAACGGCCACCGGTTTCTTGCGCAATATCGGTGAGTGTTTTTTCGTCTAGGTCACTAGATGGGTTGACAGTTTGTATGCCAAAGAATGTTCGGCGTGTCATTTCGTCCGCGCCTATGCCGACGGTGTAAATTTTAATTCCCATCGTTTTGGCAATCTCGGTGCCTTGCAGTGGTGATAAGGCGCCTGTGGTATTAGCGCCATCGGTGAGCAAAATCATCACACTGTTTTTTTGTTTTTGATCTTCCAAACGCTTCGCGGAGAGGGCGATGCCATCGCCAATAGCAGTTTGTTCGCCAGCAAAACCCAGCTGAGCCTCCTGTAGTTGCTGTGCCAAGGTTGTGTGATCAAAAGTGAGCGGTGTTTGTAGATAGGCGCGACTACCGAATAAAACTAGACCGAGCCTATCGCCGGTGCGGCGTTGTGCAAAATCGCCCACCACTTTTTTTATGGCATCAATGCGCTGCGCGGGTTCGCCGTCCAGTTGCATATCTTCTGCTTGCATGCTGGGAGAAATATCAACCACCAACAACAGATTACGGCCCGAAGTAGGAATGCTGACGGGTTCGCCTATCCACTGTGGGCGTGTGACAGAAAACACTAACAGTAGCCATATCAGCCACAACCACCACGGTGCCGCTTCTGTTTGTTTCAGTGTGCTGCTTTTTTCTTTTGGCGCATTGAGTAGGGTGTCGATTGCGGGAAAAAAAAGTGCAGTGTGTTGTTGTGATTCGCTCGGTTTTACTAAGTGTCGCACTAAAAAAGGCAGCGGCAGCAAGCACAGCAGCCACGGCCAGTGCAGGGAAAATGTGTTGTTGTGGAAAAAAGACAGCCATTCAGCCAGCATGTTATCGCTCCACGGCCGGCAAAGTTTTTAGCCATGCTTTTGACTGTGTAATCAGTGCTTGCATGGCAGACGCAGAGGGTGGCGTGCCGCTGTAGAGATTATTGCTGAGCAGTTCACAGCTGGTGTCATCCAGCGCTGGCAGCACATTTTTTTTGCGTGAATTTTTTTTATGTTCACTGAGAGAAAGCTGCATCAGGCTTTCCCAGTTTTGCGTGCCTGCACGCTCACGCCCCCAAGCGCACACGGCGGCTCGGCGCAAAATTTCTGCTATTTCTTGCAGTTGTTGCGTTTCTGATAGTGCATGTGTGGCATCAATCAATTGTGCGGCTTCGCGTTGATAGGCGGTGTTGCGAAAGTGAATCCGGCGTTTCCAGAAAAAAATCAATAAGCCAACGATGCTTAGCAAGAGCAGAGTTGCCAGAATCCACCAGCCAGGTGCGAGTGGCCACCAAGTGATTGGCTCTGGGGCTATCAATGGTTTTAGATCAGCCAGTGCATCAGCGTTCATCAGTAGCACCGGCTTGTTTTCCAGCGGTAAAAAACTGCCGCAGTGAAGAAAAAATACCAGCATCCGTTTGCAGCGCAAGCAGGGGTATTTTCAATGTGCGCATGGCTGCAGCTACCGTTTGGTAATGATGTTGGCGCTGCTGTTGATAGTGAGCGAGCCGTTGTGTGTCTTGTGTATCCAGCGCAATTGTTTGATTGCCAGAGCGAAGGTTCACCAAGCCAATCGCGGGCAATTGTTTTTCTAAAATATCGTGAATGTGGATAGCAAAACACTGACTGTGGCGCACGACAGGGTGCAACGCTTGTTGGCACTGAGTGTTCCAATCGTGAAAATCACTGAGCATGATGACGCAAGTGCCTGGCCGCACGAGTACGCGCAGTTGTTGCATGGCTTGTTGCCACGGTGTCGATACGGAGCTTGGTGTGTTGCTTGCGTGTTGCTCATCCAGTGCAATGATTTGTCGGAACAGTTGCAACAAGGTATGGCGGCTGCGCTGCGGTTTAATATCCATAACGCCGTTGTCGCTGATCAGTAGCGCGCCGATGCGATCGCCAGATGCCACGGCTGCCCACGCGAGCAATGCCGCCGCATTAGCAGCCAAAACCGATTTGAAGCAGCGGCGTGAGCCGAAGTACATGCCGCTGCGCAGATCAATTACCAACAAAACAGGGCGTTCTTTTTCTTCGTGAAAAATTTTGGTGTGCATTTTTCCGGTGCGCGCTGTCACGCGCCAGTCCACAGAGCGCACATCGTCGCCTGCTTGGTACAGTCGCACCTCATCAAAATCAATGCCGCGCCCACGCAGCGTTGAGCGCTGGGTGCCAGAAAGTTGCGAACTATTGCTGCGGCTTTCCAGAGGAATATACGCGGCGGCCAATTGCCAGCGCAGTAAATTATGCAAGACGATGCGTGTGCCGCGAGGCTCCAGTGCGCTCAACGCTGTTTTGTTCTGCACTGCGTTTGTTTGTGTAGTGGAATTGGGTTTCATGCGGATTAAACAACAGGCACCAAGGCCAGCAGACGCTGAATCAAACTGTCTACGCTGTGGCCTTCCGCTTCTGCTTCAAAACTGGGAATGATGCGGTGGCGTAATACATCGGGCGCGAGTGCTTTTACATCCTCTGGCGTCACAAAATCGCGCCCCGCTAACCAAGCGCGTGCACGCGCGCAGCGATCCAGTGCAATCGTGGCGCGCGGGCTGGCGCCGTATTCAATTAAGCGCGCTAGTGAAGCGTCATATTTTTCTGGCGTGCGCGTGGCGAGCACAAGCTGCACAAGATATTCTTCCACGCTGTCTGCCATGTGAATATTGAGTGCCGCTTTGCGTGCAATCAGTAAATCGGCTTCGTTGAGCGGTGTTGGCGCGGCGTGGTCGCTACTTTGTTTGGCTTCGCTGCGCGCCAATTGCAAAATGGATTTTTCTGTTTCTGCATTCGGGTAATGCACATTCACCTGCATTAAAAAACGATCCAACTGTGCTTCTGGCAGCGGGTAAGTACCTTCTTGCTCGATGGGGTTTTGTGTTGCCATCACCAAAAAACTGGCGGCAGTGCATACGTTTGGTTGCCCACACTCACTTGCCGTTCTGCCATCGCTTCCAGCAGCGCTGCTTGCACTTTGGCTGGTGCGCGATTGATTTCATCGGCCAATACTAAATTGTGAAAAATCGGGCCGTTGCGAAATTCAAAGCGCGCTTCTTCGGGGCGGTAAATGTCGCTACCGGTGATGTCGGAGGGCAATAAATCAGGTGTGAATTGAATGCGTTGAAATGTGCCGCTCAGCACGCTGGTCAATTCACGGATGGCCTTGGTTTTTGCCAAGCCTGGCGCGCCTTCTACTAACAGGTGGCCGTCGGCGAGCAGGGCGATCATCAAGCGCTCAACCAGTGCCGTTTGGCCGAGGATGCGCGTCTCCAGCCACTGCCGGTGTGCGATGAAGTGCTGTTGCAGGGTTGTGGGATCAGTCATGGGCTTCTCAAAATGAGGTTGAGTGTGTGGCAAAGACATAGAGGTCTCTCCCGAGTTCCCGTTTCTGTTGCGTGACACGGAAAACAAACGGTTGATTTTGCGGAATGTGCGGTTGTTGGGGGGGGGGGGGAGATGTGAGACAATGATCACACTTTGTTTGTGTCACTGTTGGAGTTCTTTTTATGAGAAACCATTTGAAGCGCGTATCGTGGGTACAGCACACTTTATTCGCCACCCTGTTGTCTTTATTTTCTGGGCATCTATGGGCAGAAGGCAGTGCGCAGTTGGGCACATCCTCCGGCTTTAGAACATCAACAGTGGCTTATGTGGATATTGTGAATTCTTCGGTCGAGCGCATTCGTTGGCAAACTACACAGGCTAATACACAGCGCTTAAGAATTTACCGACCAGATGGTACGGTTTTTAATAACGCACTGGCTAAAAACACCACATCAGCCGCTTTGGATGGTGGTAATGGTAAGTACAGAGTGGAGCTTAGAGACAGCAATCCAGCCAATGGCGTGACATGGGACATTGCTGTGGTTGACGCAGGTGGCACAGTGCAGCCCGGCGGTCGCCTTAACTCCATTCAGTGGAATTTTAATACCGGAAGTTATGGTAGTGCGACGGCGCTTGATAGTTCGTTCTATACACTGGTGCCAACGGGCCCTACCACTAACGCCACTGTGGAGTTGAAATTAGACGGTTTTCAGGGATTTGATTACTCCATTTACGCCAATAAAACGGGTGTCAACGGTGCCAATGCTGGCAAAAGCGTGCCTACATCGGGCAACACAGTTACTCCGCAATATTCCATCTATCTGTCTGTTCCTCAGTTATCTACTTTTAGCTCACTAACGCCAACTGTATCAACGCCCACTTTTACACCCACTACACCCAACTGCAACAGTGGTTCAGCTACCGTGGGTGGAGGCAATGCCGGTGACTTCACTTTTACAACAGATATTGAGGGTACTTACGGGCTTATCTGTGACTTGAACGGAGACAGCATTTTTGATGAAACCAGTAATCAAGACCTATATTTAACAGGCAGTGCTACTGCTGGCAGCAATACCATTACTTGGGATGGTAAAGACGAGAGTGGCAATGATGTGTCTACCGGCAACTACCAATGCAAAGTCAGGGTTGCGGTGGGGGAATCGCATTATCCTTTCCGAGATGTAGAAACCACTTACCAAGGTTTGCGCCTGTTCCAAGTAAACAGTGATCTCAGCCGCACCGCGCTGAACATGTATTGGGACGATAACTTGGTGCAGGCCAATGAAGCCAGCATGCCGGCAGGTGACGCAGGCAGCGGTGTGGGTACCATGCCGAATGGTCAAGTGTCGCTAGCAACATCGGGTGCAAGTGGCATCAATTCCGGCAACTACAGTGATCCATTTGCAGCCAATACCAATGCGCGCGCTTGGGGGAATTACAACGGCAGCGGCTTGAGTAAAGGTAATGATGCCTTTTTGGATACCTATACCTTTACCAGTGGTATGACCAGCGGCACGGTGACACTCTCGGTAATCAATTCAACTGCTGATGCCGATAGCGATGGACTGACTGATCTGGCTGAGATCTGTACACATGGCACGGATCCTAACGATAACGATACCGATAATGACGGCCTGACAGACGGCTCTGAAATCAACACGCATGGCACAGACCCTAATGATCCTGATACGGATGGTGACGGTTTGACCGATGGCTATGAAGTCAATACCAGCCTGACAAACCCACTGTTGAAAGATACGGATGGCGATGGCATAGATGACGGTAACGGTGTAACGACCAATGTTGTGTTGGATAACTGCGCGCTAATAGCCAACCCCACCCAGTCTGATATTGACGGCGATGGTTTGGGTGACGCTTGTGACAGCGATATGGATGGCGATGGCGTGCCGAACGGCACCGACAACTGTCCGTCTGTGCCGAACCCGGCTCAGACAGATACGGATTCTGATGGCGTAGGTGACGCGTGTGATTTTACGCCGCAAACCATCACGGTAACGACACCGGCACCAGGCAGTGCAGAGAGTATGGTGATACTTTCCCTGTGGCCGCCACAGCGAGCTCTGGCTTGCCTGTTAGCATCACAGCCAGCGGCATCTGCTCTGGTTCAGGTACCGGCAGCGCAACTATCACTATGACCAGCAGTACCGGCACCTGTACCGTGACCTATAACCAAGCAGGAGACGGCACTTACGCGGCAGCGCCACAGGTGACTTCATCCACCACGGCCACGAAAGCGTCACAAACCATCACCGTGACCACGCCAGCGCCAGCCACGGCTGACTTTGGCGACACCTTCACCGTGGCGGCGACCTCTAGCTCGGGCGATCCAGTGGTGGTGACCACCACAGGTGGCTGTAGCAATGTGGGTAACGATGTGACGATCACCAGCAGCAGCGTGCCTTGCGTGGTGCATTACAACCAAGCGGGCAATGGCAACTATGACCCTGCGCCAGAAGTGACCAACACCAGCACTACCGGCAAAGCATCACAAACCATCACGGTGACCACGCCAGCGCCAGCCACGGCTGACTTTGGCGATACCTTTACCGTGGCGGCGACCTCCAGCTCAGGTGATGCGGTAGTGGTGACCACCACCGGTGGCTGTACGAATGTCGGCAACGATGTGACGATCACCAGCAGCAGCGTGCCTTGCGTGGTGCATTACAACCAAGCGGGCAATGGCAACTATGACCCTGCGCCAGAAGTGACCAACACCAGCACTACCGGCAAAGCATCACAAACCATCACGGTGACCACGCCAGCGCCAGCCACAGCTGACTTTGGCGATACCTTTACCGTGGCGGCGACCTCCAGCTCTGGCGATGCGGTAGTGGTGACCACCACCGGTGGCTGTACGAATGTCGGCAACGATGTGACGATCACCAGCAGCAGCGTGCCTTGCGTGGTGCATTACAACTGCCAGCCAGCACCAACTACGATGCGGCACCGGAAGTGACCGATACCAGCACCACCGGCAAAGCGTCACAAACCATCACGGTAACCACGCCAGCGCCAGCGACCGCGGATTTTGGCGATGTGTTCACTGTGGCAGCTACTTCCAGCTCCGGCGATGCGGTAGTGGTGACCACCACCGGTGGCTGTACGAATGTCGGCAACGATGTGACGATCACCAGCAGCAGCGTGCCTTGCGTGGTGCATTACAACCTGCCAGGCAGCACCAACTACGATCCCGCGCCAGAAGTGACCAATACCAGCACCACCGGCAAAGCGTCACAAACCATCACGGTAACCACGCCCGCGCCAGCGACCGCGGATTTTGGCGATGTGTTCACTGTGGCAGCTACTTCCAGCTCCGGCGATGCGGTAGTGGTGACCACCACCGGTGGCTGTACGAATGTCGGCAACGATGTGACGATCACCAGCAGCAGCGTGCCTTGCGTGGTGCATTACAACGCGCCAGCCAGCACCAACTACGATGCCGCACCGGAAGTGACCAATACCAGCACCACCGGCAAAGCGTCACAAACCATCACGGTAACCACGCCCGCGCCAGCGACCGCGGATTTTGGCGATACCTTCACCGTGGCGGCGACCTCTAGCTCCGGGCGATGCAGTAGTGGTGACCACCACGGGTGGCTGTAGCAATGTAGGCAACGATGTGACGATCACCAGCAGCAGCGTGCCTTGCGTGGTGCATTACAACGTGCCAGCCAGCACCAACTACGATGCGGCACCGGAAGTGACCGATACCAGCACCACCGGCAAAGCGTCACAAACCATCACGGTGACCACGCCCGCGCCAGCGACCGCGGATTTTGGCGATACCTTCACCGTCGCGGCAACCTCCAGTTCAGGTGATGCGGTAGTGGTGACCACCACCGGTGGCTGTACGAATGTCGGCAACGATGTGACGATCACCAGCAGCAGCGTGCCTTGCGTGGTGCATTACAACGTGCCAGCCAGCACCAACTACGATGCGGCACCGGAAGTGACCGATACCAGCACCACCGGCAAAGCGTCACAAACCATCACGGTGACCACGCCCGCGCCAGCCACGGCTGACTTTGGCGACACCTTCACCGTGGCGGCGAACTCCAGTTCGGGCGATCCAGTGGTGGTGACCACCACGGGTGGCTGTAGCAATGTAGGCAACGATGTGACGATCACCAGCAGCAGCGTGCCTTGCGTGGTGCATTACAACGTGCCAGCCAGCACCAACTACGATGCGGCACCGGAAGTGACCGATACCAGCACCACCGGCAAAGCGTCACAAACCATCACGGTGACCACGCCCGCGCCAGCGACCGCGGATTTTGGCGATACCTTCACCGTCGCGGCAACCTCCAGTTCAGGTGATGCGGTAGTGGTGACCACCACCGGTGGCTGTACGAATGTCGGCAACGATGTGACGATCACCAGCAGCAGCGTGCCTTGCGTGGTGCATTACAACGTGCCAGCCAGCACCAACTACGATGCGGCACCGGAAGTGACCGATACCAGCACCACCGGCAAAGCGTCACAAACCATCACGGTGACCACGCCCGCGCCAGCCACGGCTGACTTTGGCGACACCTTCACCGTCGCGGCGACCTCTAGCTCGGGCGATCCAGTGGTGGTGACCACCGCGGTGGCTGTAGCAATGTAGGCAACGATGTGACGATCACCAGCAGCAGCGTGCCTTGCGTGGTGCATTACAACGTGCCAGCCAGCACCAACTACGATGCCGCACCGGAAGTGACCGATACCAGCACCACCGGCAAAGCGTCACAAACCATCACGGTGACCACGTCAGCGCCAGCGAATGCGGATTTTGGCGATACCTTCACCGTCGCGGCAACCTCCAGTTCAGGTGATGCGGTAGTGGTGACCACCACCGGTGGCTGTACGAATGTCGGCAACGATGTGACGATCACCAGCAGCAGCGTGCCTTGCGTGGTGCATTACAACGTGCCGGCCAGCACCAACTACGATGCGGCACCGGAAGTGACCGATACCAGCACCACCGGCAAAGCGTCACAAACCATCACGGTGACCACGCCAGCGCCAGCGACCGCGGATTTTGGCGATACCTTCACCGTGGCGGCGACCTCTAGCTCGGGCGATCCAGTGGTGGTGACCACCACGGGTGGCTGTAGCAATGTAGGCAACGATGTGACGATCACCAGCAGCAGCGTGCCTTGCGTGGTGCATTACAACGTGCCAGCCAGCACCAACTACGATGCCGCACCGGAAGTGACCGATACCAGCACCACCGGCAAAGCGTCACAAACCATCACGGTGACCACGTCAGCGCCAGCGAATGCGGATTTTGGCGATACCTTCACCGTCGCGGCAACCTCCAGTTCAGGTGATGCGGTAGTGGTGACCACCACCGGTGGCTGTACGAATGTCGGCAACGATGTGACGATCACCAGCAGCAGCGTGCCTTGCGTGGTGCATTACAACGTGCCGGCCAGCACCAACTACGATGCGGCACCGGAAGTGACCGATACCAGCACCACCGGCAAAGCGTCACAAACCATCACGGTGACCACGCCAGCGCCAGCGACCGCGGATTTTGGCGATACCTTCACCGTGGCGGCGACCTCTAGCTCGGGCGATCCAGTGGTGGTGACCACCACGGGTGGCTGTAGCAATGTAGGCAACGATGTGACGATCACCAGCAGCAGCGTGCCTTGCGTGGTGCATTACAACGTGCCAGCCAGCACCAACTACGATGCGGCACCGGAAGTGACCGATACCAGCACCACCGGCAAAGCGTCACAAACCATCACGGTGACCACGCCCGCGCCAGCGACCGCGGATTTTGGCGATACCTTCACCGTCGCGGCAACCTCCAGTTCAGGTGATGCGGTAGTGGTGACCACCACCGGTGGCTGTACGAATGTCGGCAACGATGTGACGATCACCAGCAGCAGCGTGCCTTGCGTGGTGCATTACAACGTGCCAGCCAGCACCAACTACGATGCGGCACCGGAAGTGACCGATACCAGCACCACCGGCAAAGCGTCACAAACCATCACGGTGACCACGTCAGCGCCAGCGAATGCGGATTTTGGCGATACCTTCACCGTCGCGGCAACCTCCAGTTCAGGTGATGCGGTAGTGGTGACCACCACCGGTGGCTGTACGAATGTCGGCAACGATGTGACGATCACCAGCAGCAGCGTGCCTTGCGTGGTGCATTACAACGTGCCGGCCAGCACCAACTACGATGCGGCACCGGAAGTGACCGATACCAGCACCACCGGCAAAGCGTCACAAACCATCACGGTGACCACGCCAGCGCCAGCGACCGCGGATTTTGGCGATACCTTCACCGTGGCGGCGACCTCTAGCTCAGGCGATCCAGTGGTGGTGACCACCACGGGCGGCTGTAGCAATGTCGGCAACACGGTGACGATCACCAGCAGCAGCGTGCCTTGCGTGGTGCATTACAACGTGCCAGCCAGCACCAACTACGATGCCGCACCGGAAGTGACCGATACCAGCACCACCGGCAAAGCGTCACAAACCATCACGGTGACCACGTCAGCGCCAGCGAATGCGGATTTTGGCGATACCTTCACCGTCGCGGCAACCTCCAGTTCAGGTGATGCGGTAGTGGTGACCACCACCGGTGGCTGTACGAATGTCGGCAACGATGTGACGATCACCAGCAGCAGCGTGCCTTGCGTGGTGCATTACAACGTGCCGGCCAGCACCAACTACGATGCGGCACCGGAAGTGACCGATACCAGCACCACCGGCAAAGCGTCACAAACCATCACGGTGACCACGCCAGCGCCAGCGACCGCGGATTTTGGCGATACCTTCACCGTGGCGGCGACCTCTAGCTCGGGCGATCCAGTGGTGGTGACCACCACGGGTGGCTGTAGCAATGTAGGCAACGATGTGACGATCACCAGCAGCAGCGTGCCTTGCGTGGTGCATTACAACGTGCCAGCCAGCACCAACTACGATGCGGCACCGGAAGTGACCGATACCAGCACCACCGGCAAAGCGTCACAAACCATCACGGTGACCACGCCCGCGCCAGCGACCGCGGATTTTGGCGATACCTTCACCGTCGCGGCAACCTCCAGTTCAGGTGATGCGGTAGTGGTGACCACCACCGGTGGCTGTACGAATGTCGGCAACGATGTGACGATCACCAGCAGCAGCGTGCCTTGCGTGGTGCATTACAACGTGCCAGCCAGCACCAACTACGATGCGGCACCGGAAGTGACCGATACCAGCACCACCGGCAAAGCGTCACAAACCATCACGGTGACCACGCCCGCGCCAGCCACGGCTGACTTTGGCGACACCTTCACCGTCGCGGCGACCTCTAGCTCGGGCGATCCAGTGGTGGTGACCACCACGGGTGGCTGTAGCAATGTAGGCAACGATGTGACGATCACCAGCAGCAGCGTGCCTTGCGTGGTGCATTACAACGTGCCAGCCAGCACCAACTACGATGCCGCACCGGAAGTGACCGACACCAGTACCACCAGTCCAGCGTCTCAAACCATCACGGTGACCACGTCAGCGCCAGCGAATGCGGATTTTGGCGATACCTTCACCGCCGAGGCGACCTCCAGTTCAGGCTTGCCAGTAGCAATCACGGTTAGCGGAAACTGCTCAGGCTCGGGTGTAGGCACTGCGATCATTACTGTGACAGGTGGTACGGGTTCATGTACCGTAATGTACGATCAAGCTGGAGATGCTGATTACGATGCAGCGCCTCAGGTAACTGAAGTGGCAGCCATCACACCTGATGGTGATCTTGATGGCATTCCTGATGTTACAGATAACTGTCCTGCGGATGCTAATGCTGATCAGCTTGATACAGACGGTGACAACATTGGTGATGTTTGTGATACCGACATTGATGGCGACGGCATCATCAACACTTCTGATAACTGTCCTCTGGTTAGTAATAGTGATCAGTTGAATACTGATGGTGACAGCATGGGTGATGCATGTGACACGGATCGCGATGGCGATGGCATCCTCAACACAGCCGATAACTGCCCACTGATCAGCAATGCAGATCAGGCAAATATCGATGGTGACAGCATGGGTGATGTCTGTGATGCGGATATGGATGGTGACGGCATCGACAATACGGCCGATAACTGCCCTGTAAATCCCAACGCGGATCAGGTCGATACCGATACAGATGGTATTGGTGATGTGTGCGACCCTGATGCCTTCGATCCAGATCCAGGTGTGCTGTTCCGCAAATGGGGTGGTGAAGTGAAAAAAGATCGCTTCGGTGTCTCTGTTGCTAATGCAGGTGATGTCAACGGCGACGGCATTAATGATGTCGTGGTTGGCGCTTATTTGTGGGATAAAGTGGTGCCAAAACTAGATAAGAATGGCAATCCGATTCTCAACAAAAAAGGCGTGGTTAAAACCAAGAAACTTAAGGATGTTGGTCGCGTTTATGTTTATTCCGGCAGAGATGCTACTGAGCTTTTCTCGCTGCCTTCTGAACAGATAACAGGAGGCAACAAAGGCGATTGGTTTGGTTACAGTGTTGCGGGCGCAGACATCGACAACGATGGTTTCTCTGACATTATCGTGGGTGCGCCGCGTTGGGATGTACCAAAATCAGGTACGCAAAAAGCTGTGAGAGATGCCGGCAGAGTTTATGTATTCTCTGGTCAAACGGGTCGCCTAATGGATGCGGTTTCTATTAAGGGAACAGCAGCGGGTGATAACCTGGGCTTCTCTGTAGCGCGTGCAGGTTTGGTGAATGCTGATACGAATGCAGATGTAATCGTTGGTATCCCGCGAGCAGACATCGTGTCCAGCACCGATGGCAAATTGTTGAGGGATGCAGGTAGGGCGCTGGTATGTTCAGGCGCGAGCCTTGTTGCTGGCACCGCCTGTGATACCTCAACGGCGCTCTTCAAAGTGGATGGCAATACAGCGGGTGATCGCTTAGGTCTTGCGGTGGCAGGAGCGGGTGATGTGGATGGCGATGGCCGTGACGATGTAGTGATTGGTCTGCCAAAAGATGATCCATCATCCGACAAAAAGGATGCGGGCGCGGCAGTCATTTATTCCGGTGCTACAGGTACGGAGTGGGCACGGTTGAATGGCGAAGCGAAAGGCGACTGGTTTGGCTATAGCGTTGCCGGTGCGGGTGATTTGACTGGCGATGGCAAAGCAGAAGTCGCAGTCGGTGCTTATCGCCATACAGCATCAGTCAGCGTCATTGTTAAAGGCAAGACTAAAACCAAGCGCTTGAAGCAAGCAGGGGCTGTGTACGCATATAACTGTGCCACCGTACCGTGTACACCTGTCCTCAAGAAAGAAGGCGAAGTCAGCGGTGATCGTCTGGGTTGGAGTGTTGCTGGAGCCGGTGATGTCAATAACGACGGCCAGAATGATGTGCTCGCTGGGTCGCCGGGTCGTGACACCACAGTCTCCATTACTACGCCGAAAGGCAAGGTAAAAGTGAAAAAGCTGAAGGATGTCGGTGCTGTGTATGTGCTGAATGGCGCGACAGGTCAGTTTATTCACACGCCGCTCTTAGGCTTGCGTAAGAAAGACAACCGTGGAATGTGTGTGGTTGGTATCGGTGACATAGATCTGGATGGTTTCAGCGATATCGTCACTGCCGCACCAAATGCGGATAGAGAGGTGTTCTTGCCTCCTAAAAAACCAGGCAAGCCGCCAAAACGAAAACTGCTGCGTGATGTAGGTTTTGTTGAGGGTATGTCGGGAAAAATAGCGACAGGAAACTAAGCCTGTCGTTTATTTCGCTCGTTTAAACAGCCACTCTTGCAGTGGCTGTTTTTTTATGGGGTGCTTCAAATTTTAGCGGGCATATCCAAAAAATCGCCCGGCTGCATATCGCCCAACGCCCAATTGCCGATCTTGCAGCGAATAAGCCGCAGAGTAGGGAAGCCGACGGCAGCTGTCATGCGTAGTACTTGTCGGTTTTTGCCCTCACTGATGGTGAGTTCCAACCAACTGGTGGGAATGGCGGCGCGATAGCGAATAGGCGGATCACGAGGCCATAAGTTTTCTGGCTCTGCAATGCGACGCGCCTTGGCGGGTTTGGTTAACCCATCTTTGAGCTGGACACCCTTTTGCAGCTGGTGGATTGCGTTATCAGTGATATTGCCATCGACTTGCGCCCAATAGGTTTTAGGGAGTTTGAAGCGCGGATTGCTGATGCGTTGTTGCAGCTTTCCATCATCCGTGAGCAGTAGCAAACCTTCGGAATCAAAATCCAAACGACCAGCGGGGTAGATTCTGTCATCCACAAAATAGTGTTTGAGTGTGGGTCGCCCTTGTTCATCTGTGAACTGCGAGAGCACGCCGTAGGGTTTGTTGAATAGTACCAATCGACTCATAAATATTTTGACCAAAAGCGACAGAGAAGTGGCTAGGTTCTTGTAGCAAATCTACAAGATGGGAAGGGGCTCGTATATAATCGCACACAGTTGCCGCCTCATGAGGGCGGTTTCTGTTGTTAAGGCACGCAGTGTCTCGGTACATTTTCTTGGAGTAGCACCATGACCTATCAAAAAATACAGGTTCCTGCCCACGGCAAAAAGATCACCACTAACGCCGACTTTTCTTTGAATGTGCCAGATCACCCAATCATTCCCTTCATCGAAGGTGATGGCACTGGTGTAGATATCACACCTGTGATGCGCAAAGTGATTGATGCCGCCGTTAAAAAAGCCTACAGCGGCAAAAAAGAAATTGCATGGATGGAAATTTACTGCGGCGAGAAATCTGCAGAGTTGTACGAAGGCAATTGGTTTCCTGAGGAAACTTTGCGTGCAATTAAAGAGTTTGTGGTGTCCATCAAAGGCCCACTCACTACGCCGGTCGGCGGCGGTTTTCGTTCCTTGAATGTGGCACTGCGTCAAGAATTGGATCTGTATGTTTGCTTGCGCCCTGTGCGCTGGTTCAAAGGTGTGCCTAGCCCAGTGAAAGAACCGCATAAAACAGACATGGTGATCTTCCGTGAAAATGCTGAAGATATTTATGCTGGTATTGAGTGGAAAGCGGGTTCAGACGAAGCCAATAAAGTCATCGCATTTTTGCAAAATGAAATGGACGTGAAGAAAATTCGCTTCCCACAAGATTGCGGTATCGGTGTGAAGCCGGTGTCCAAAGAAGGCACTGAGCGCTTGGTGCGCAAGGCGATTCAGTACGCCATCGACAATGACAAACCTTCCGTGACCTTGGTGCATAAAGGCAACATCATGAAGTTCACCGAGGGCGGTTTCCGCGATTGGGGTTACGCACTGGCGCAGAAAGAGTTTGGTGCAACGCTGATTGGCGAAGGTCCGTGGTGTGAGTTTGCCAATCCAAAAACCGGTAAGAAAATCGTGGTGAAAGATGCGATTGCCGATGCGTTCTTGCAGCAGATTTTGCTGCGCCCAGAAGAATACGATGTGATCGCAACGCTCAATTTGAACGGCGACTACATCTCCGATGCGCTGGCGGCGCAAGTGGGCGGTATCGGTATTGCGCCTGGCGCTAACTTATCAGACACCATCGCCATGTTTGAGGCCACGCACGGTACTGCGCCCAAATATGCCGGTCAGGACAAAGTGAACCCAGGCTCGCTGATTTTGTCAGCTGAAATGATGCTGCGTCACCTCGGCTGGCCGGAAGCGGCGGATTTGGTCATCAAAGGTATGGACGGCGCTATTCAGGCCAAAACCGTCACTTATGACTTTGAGCGACTGATGGATGGCGCGAAGCTGGTGTCCTGCTCACAGTTTGGCGAAGAAATGATCAAGCACATGTAAGCTATGTGTGATCCATAAAAAAGCCCGCTCATTGAAGCGGGCTTTTTTATGTGGGTCAGCCAGCAACAGCTTGCTGTAGGCTGGCAATAGCGGTGGTGATATTGGTCGCGTGTAGCCCTTTAGGGCCTTGGATGATGTCGTAGCTAACAGATTGCCCAGCTTTGAGCGTCTTGTAGCCTTCCATTGTAATGGTGGAGAAGTGCGCAAAAAGGTCTTCACCGCCGCTGTCAGGCAGAATAAACCCGTAGCCTTTGGCGTTGTTGAACCACTTCACTGTGCCTGTTGCCATGATACAACCCTCATCAAACTGTCTTCCTTGCACCACTGCTATCCAGTTCTACAGTGGGTGCTGTTGTAATTGTTATGCAGCGTCCCCTGCCAATGGGAGCGCCGAGCCACTTTTTTAACCACAAAGTGGTGTTGAGTCAAGCTACCCGCCTTGCGGATCAAGGAGGGTGGTTTCAGGTCTTGCTTTTGCGGGTGTCAGCGGGCAACATACGCGCGCCCTGAAAACGGTGTAAATCGGCGGTAAATCGCCACTTTTCTGCTTTTTATCCACTCCTACTATGAACGGGGAATCCATGAAGATTCTGGTTGCAGTCAAGCGCGTCGCAGACGCAATGTAAAGGTTCGCCCCAAGGCGGATGGTACTGGTGTCGATCTGACCAATGTCAAGATGGCCGTAAACCCTTTTTGTGAAATCGCGGTAGAAGAAGCTGTGCGCATGAAAGATGCGGGCTTGGCGACAGAAATTGTTGTGGTTTCTATCGGCGATAAAGAAGAACAAATTCGCACGGCTCTGGCGCTGGGTGCAGATCGTGGCATTCTGGTAAAAACAGAAGTCGAAGTGCAGCCTTTGGGTGTTGCTAAAGCGTTGAAAGCAGTTGTCGATCAAGAGAAGCCAGATTTGGTCATTCTCGGCAAGCAATCTATCGACGGCGACAACAACCAAGTGGGTCAAATGCTCGCTGCATTGTCTGGCATGGCGCAAGGCACTTTCGCTTCTGTGTTGAAAGTGGAAAACGGTAAAGCGAATGTGACGCGTGAAATTGACGGCGGTTTGCAGACCGTGAGCTTGAGCTTGCCTGCTGTGGTAACAACCGATTTGCGTTTGAACGAGCCGCGTTATGCCTCGCTGCCAAACATCATGAAAGCCAAGAAAAAACCATTAGATACCGTCACGCCTGAATCTTTGGGTGTGGATATTGCGCCGCGTTTCAAAATGGTAAAAGTTGAGCCGCCAGCAGAACGACAAGCGGGTATCAAAGTGCCAGATGTTGCAACACTGGTTGATAAATTGAAAAACGAAGCGAAGGTGATCTGATATGACAACGCTTGTTATTGCTGAACACGACAACGCCAGTTTGAAAGGCGCAACGCTGAATACGGTTGCGGCTGCAAAAGCTATTGGCGGCGATATTCATATTCTGGTTGCAGGTAGTCAGTGTGCTGCGGCGGCAGAAGCAGCTGCAAAAGTTGCCGGTGTTGCTAAAGTTTTAGTGGCAGATAACACCGCTTATGCACATCAGTTGGCGGAAAATGTCAGCTTGTTGGTGGCGGAATTGGGCAAGGCATATAGCCATATTTTGGCGCCCGCTACTTCTAACGGTAAAAATATTCTGCCGCGCGTTGCTGCATTGTTGGATGTTGCGCAAATTTCTGAAATTACTTCAGTAGTGAGCGCGGATACATTTCAGCGTCCAATTTATGCGGGCAATGTTATTGCCACCGTGCAATCTTCAGATGCCATCAAAGTGCTGACTGTGCGCGCCACGGGTTTTGATGCAGTGGCTGCCGAAGGTGGCTCTGCTGCTGTAGAAGCGGTTGCCGTTGCTAAAGATGCAGGCACTTCTGCTTTTGTTGGTGAAGAAATTGCAAAAAGTGATCGCCCAGAATTGACCGCCGCCAAAATCGTTATTTCTGGCGGTCGCGGTATGGGCTCTGGCGAAAACTTCCACTTGCTGGATGGTATTGCCGACAAACTGAGCGCAGCAGTAGGCGCTTCGCGTGCTGCCGTTGATGCTGGCTTTGTGCCGAACGATATGCAGGTTGGTCAAACCGGTAAAATCGTTGCGCCTGAGTTGTACATCGCCGTAGGTATTTCTGGTGCCATTCAGCACTTGGCGGGTATGAAAGACTCTAAAGTGATCGTCGCCATCAACAAAGATGAAGAAGCACCTATCTTTCAAGTGGCTGATTACGGTTTGGTGGCGGATTTGTTTACTGCGCTGCCAGAGTTGGAAAAAGCACTGTAAGTTTTTGTACTTTGTTGAAATAAAAAACCCGACGCGAGTCGGGTTTTTTGTATCTGCTGGCTGTAGAAAATTAGAGCCAAGTGCCGCTGGCCTCATTGATTGTTTCCTGAGTCAGCAGTGCTTGATTCCACTCCATAATCATCTCGACCAATTGATGTGCTTGTCGATCAAGACTGACCAATTCTTGCTCCGTATTGCGTGACCCAATGTAAACTTCAATAGATTTTCCGCGTAGTGTCAGCGGATGCGTGGGGTAATCCATTTTGTACAACTCCAGTTGCCAGCGCGTGTTGTTGACGATGGCGCGGTAGAGCGCCAGTTTTGTCTGCAGGGTGTAAACGCTGAAGTCATGCAGCTCACCTAGCCCCGTCAAATCCAGTGACAAAATTAATGCAGTTTTACAGTCAGGGCTGACAGCAATGGTAGCGGTGCGGCGTGTTTTACAAATGATGGATAGCCCGCCAAAGTTTTGTCCGGGCGTGAGTTGATTGATAGCGGGAGCATTGGTGTCATCGTCGGGATATACCGAGAGTTGTCCTTTCAGCAAAAAAGAGTAGCGCCGACCGGCTTTGCCTGCAGTTAATAAGATTTCACCACTGTTAAATTCCATGAAACAGGCATTTTTCATCAGGACATCTAATTGGCTTTTATCAACAGTGCGTACTTCGTTGACGAAGGCGATGCCATTGATAAAAGCATTGGCCGTATCTTGAGGGTAATTAGCGATGGGGATGGCTTTCATACCGGGCTTCACTTCCCTAAGTAGATGATGTTCCGCACGAGGTTATCACAGTTCTTTGTGCAGAACTGTGGCGGGTTGTAAAGTGTATTTAATTAGTGGGATTTCATTAGTTACGAGACAGGTATTTAGTAAGACAATGATGTGGTGTCTCCAAAATCAGAGGTTGTGCCATGACAGCTGTAAAGCGTCATCTATTCGTAAAATTGGCAGGAGGCCTATTGTCAGTATCGTTTCTAGCAGCGTGTGGTAAGGCGCCTGTTGCGCCGCAGCCAGCGGTGCCGGAAGTAGCTGTTGTCGTGGTGCAACCACAGGCAGTGCATATTGTGAACGAATTGCCTGGGCGTGTTGCGCCTTTGCGCGTGGCGCAGGTGCGTGCGCGCGTGGATGGCGTGGTGCTAAAACAAGAATTCACGGAAGGTAGTGATGTCAAAGCAGGACAGTTGTTGTATCGGATTGATGCTGCGCCATATCAAGCGGAAGTAAACAGTGCCAACGCTGCTTTGGCGCGCGCAAATGCGAATTTAACCACGCGCAGTCTGCAATCGAGACGCTCAAATGAGTTAATCAAACGGCGCGCGATCAGCCAACAAGATTTTGATGACATTAGCGCTGCGCAGAAACAGGCAAAAGCCGATGTGGAAGCGGCAATGGCTGTATTGGATGCTGCGCGTATACGCTTGAGTTATACCGAAGTTCGCGCGCCGATTGATGGAAGAATTGGAAAGTCGCAAGTTACTGAAGGCGCCTATGTGCGGCAGAGTGATGCAACGCTGTTGGCTACTGTGCAACAACTGGATTCTGTTTATGTAGATGTGTCGCAATCCAGCGCTGAAGTATTGCGTTTACGACAGGATTTGGAAAAAGGTGTATTACAACAAGCGGATAAAAGCGGCCCGGCAGTTTCATTAAAATTGGAAGATGGTTCCGTCTATTCTGAAGTAGGGCGGTTGCAGTTTTCTGATATTAGTGTTGATGAAAGCACGGGCTCTGTAACGCTGCGCGCTATTTTTCAAAATCCCAAGCATGTGTTGTTGCCGGGTATGTTTGTGCGCGCGCAGTTAGAAGTGGGCGTGGATCAGCAGGGCTTGTTGGTTCCGCAGCAAGCGGTGACATACAGTGTGACGGGTCAGGCGACGACCTTAATCGTGGATGCGAACAACACCGTTGAGCGGCGGGTACTGCAAATTAATCGTTCAGTTGGCAATCAATGGCTGGTGACTGGAGGTGTTCAAGCGGGAGATCGCGTTATTACCGAAGGCTTGCAAAAAATAAAACCAGGCGTTGCTGTAAAAATTGCATCTTCAGCAGCGGCGCTTTCCTCTGCTATGACAAATCCATAGCAAGAAGCACAAGGTAGAGTACTTCGTATGAGCCATTTTTTTATTAGTAGACCCGTTTTTGCTTGGGTATTGGCGATTGTTGTGATGCTGGCGGGTATTTTGGCGTTGACGCAATTGCCTGTTGCTATCTACCCGCGTTTGGCGCCGCCATCGGTTTCTATTTCTGCTAGCTATCCTGGGGCATCAGCCAAAACATTGGAAGACAGTGTGACGCAGGTGATTGAGCAGCAGATGAATGGCATTGATCATTTGGAATATATTTCATCGAATAGCAGCGATTCTGGTCGAGCGAGTATCACGCTAACTTTTTCTCAAGGAACCGATCCGGATATAGCTCAAGTGCAAGTGCAAAATAAATTGCAGTTGGCGATGCGTATGTTGCCTCCTGAAGTGCAACAGCAAGGATTGCAGGTGGCAAAAGCCAGCAGAAGCTTTTTGATGGTGATGACTGTTTCGTCTGCGGATGGCAGCATGAACAGCGTAGATCTCGGTGATTTTATTGCATCGAATTTGCAAGATCCTATATCTCGTGTGAATGGCGTAGGTTTGGTTAATTTGCTCGGTACGCAATATGCCATGCGTATTTGGATGCAGCCTGAAAAATTACAGGCATTTAATTTGACGCCAGTTGATTTGATGCAAGCGATAAAAGCACAAAACGTACAAGTTGCAGCTGGTCAGTTGGGTGGGGGGCCGACAGTGGAAGGCCAGAGACTGAATGTTACCATCATGGCGCAAAGTCGTTTGCAAACTGTCGAGCAATTTAGTGGCATTATTTTGCGAGTCAATACAGATGGATCGCAGGTACGCTTAAAAGATGTGGCGCGCATTGAGCGCGGTGCGGATAGCTACAGTGTTATCGGTTCATATAATCGTTCGCCAGCTTCCGCTTTAGCTATTACTCCTACACCAGGCGCTAACGCCCTGGAAACAGCTGAGGGAGTGAGAAAAAAAATAGCTGAACTTGCGCCTTATTTTCCACAAGGCATAGAAGTGAATTATCCCTATGACATGATTCCTTTTATAAGGATTTCTATTGAAGAAGTGGTCAAAACACTGCTAGAAGCAATTGTGCTGGTGTTCCTTGTTATTTTTGTATTCTTGCAAAATTGGCGTGCCACTTTAGTGCCGACTATAGCGATTCCTGTTGTGGTGCTGGGTACTTTTGCTGTTATGGAGGTGGCCGGTTTTTCGGTCAATTTGCTGACCATGTTTGGTCTTGTGTTGGCAATGGGGTTGTTGGTGGATGATGCGATCGTAGTTGTTGAAAGTGTTGAGCGCATCATGAGTGAAGAAAAGTTGTCACCGAAAGAGGCAACCTATAAAGCGATGTCTCAAATTTCTGGAGCATTAATAGGGATAGGTTTGGTTTTGGTTGCGGTACTTATTCCTATGGCATTCTTAAGTGGGTCTAGTGGTGCCATTTATCGTCAATTTACTTTGACGATGGTTGCTGCAATGGTGTTGTCTGTATTAACAGCGTTGATTCTTACGCCGTCTCTGTGTGCCACTTTCTTAAAGCCTGTTTCGCATAATACAGAGAGTACAAGCGGATTTTATGGCTGGTTTAATCGAGTATTTCAAAGCGCGTCAGAAAAATACCGCAACAGCGTAGCCAGGTGGGTAAAGCATGTTCGCCTAGTGTTTTTTGCGTATGCTGCAATTGTTGCAGTTGTTGTGTATTTGTTTGTGAGTTTGCCTACATCGTTTGTGCCGGAGGAAGATCAAGGGTCTTTTGTCAATGTGATTTCTTTACCTGTTGGATCCTCGCGTGAGCAAACTGTGGCTGTTTTGGAAAAAGTTCGCGATTATTATTTAGATCAAGAAAAGGATAGCGTGCAGTCTGTGTTTTATGTTGCTGGATTCAGTTGGGCCGGTTCTGGTCAGAATATGGGGCAAATGTTTACGCGGCTAAAGCCATGGAGTGAAAGGAAAGATAAAGAGAAATCTGTGCAAGCAGTGATTCAGCGCGCTACAAGTTATTTTCGAAATATTCGTGAAGCCAATGTTTTTGCAATTAATCCTTCGCCAGTTCAGGAGTTGGGTAACTCCACAGGGTTTGATATGCAATTACAAGATCGCGCCGGTCATGGACATCTGGCGTTGATGGATGCTCGCAATCAGCTTATTGAAATGGCGTCGAAAAAAACAAGCGATGTTATGCGTGTGCGAGCTAATGGCTTGGATGACACGCCGGTATATCAATTGGATATCAATCAAGAGCGCGCCAGCGTATTGGGGCTCGATTTGTCGGATGTTTACAGCACAATGACAGCAGCGTTTGGTTCTTCATATGTGAATGATTTTATTGATCGCGGCCGTGTGAAGCGTGTGTATGTGATGGGAGAGGCAGCATCCCGTATGCAGCCGAATGATTTGAATAAATGGTATGTGCGCAATCGTGCAGGAGAAATGGTGCCGTTTTCTGCTTTTGCCAGCGGTCATTGGGCGTATGGCTCACCAAAACTGGAGCGGCACAATGGCGTACCATCTGTACAGATACAAGGCACTGCGGCATTAGGAAAAAGTTCAGGTGATGCAATGAAAACAATGGAAGAGTTGGTTGCGCAATTGCCTAGCGGGTTTGGTTTTGAATGGACAGGATTGTCGCGTGAAGAAAAACAAGCGGGTAAGCAGGCGCCATTGTTGTATGCAATTTCTATCTTGGCGGTATTTTTATGCTTGGCGGCACTGTATGAAAGTTGGCTGATTCCTTTTTCCGTTATTTTGGTTGTGCCGTTGGGCGTGCTGGGAGCTTTGATTGCAGCCAAACTGTTTGGTTTATCCAATGATGTGTATTTTCAGGTTGGATTATTAACAACGGTGGGCTTGGCTTCTAAGAACGCAATTCTCATCGTAGAGTTTGCGCGTGAGCAATATGAGCGCGGTGTGTCATTGCTGGATGCTGTGTTAGAGGCTTCGCATTTGCGTTTGCGTCCTATCATCATGACATCCATGGCCTTTTTGTTTGGTGTGTTACCGCTAGCGTTGTCGACTGGAGCTGGAGCAGCCAGTCGTAATGCCATTGGTATTGGTGTTTCCGGTGGATTGCTGGCGTCAACTTTTTTGGTGATCTTTTTTGTGCCGGTATTTTTTGTGGTAGTAGTGGGTAAGTTGGGGAAAAAGAAACCAGCCGTTGATATGTGATGGGTATTCATAACCGCAACAGAGTTTTCCAACTGATTTTGGTAATGTCCAGCGTCGCTATCATGGTGTTGGGTGTTACCATTTTTGTTTTGTTCATGTCGGTTACCGAACAAAATAAACGCATTATGATCAGTTATGCCGAGCATCAAGCCAGTATGTTGCAGTCGGTGATGGCGTTGGTGCCAGAGCAGACGCGATTAAATGCCGAACCTCCTAGCTTGGTGCTAGAGCATATTCGTCAGACTTTGGCGCGCAATCCGGTGATTACTGACAGCGGCGAGATGTTGTTTGCCTACCGTGAGGGCAATGCGATTCATTTTGTGTCGCCTTTTCGTTTTGATACTCAAGCGGCGCAGGTGATGGCAGATGATGATGCGCGCGTACAGGCAATGCGGTTAGCACTGGATGGTCATGCGGGTGTAATTTTTACAAAAGATTATCGGAGTGTTGATGTGCTGGCGGCATTTGTTCCCGTTGAAAACATGAATCTTGGTGTGGTGGTAAAAATAGATGCCGCAGAAGTGCGTCAGCCTTTTATCTATATTGCACTGTATGCCTCGTTGGCAACGCTGTGCATTATTGTTGTTGGCAGTTTGCTGCTGAACAAAATTACAAAGCCTTTGCTGGATACTTTAGAAGAAAATGAATCTAAGTATCGATCGCTATTTGATAATGCCAATGAAGGCTTAATGGTTATTAGTGATCGCATTGAAGAGTGCAACGATCAAGTGGTTCGCTTACTGGGTTACGATAAGAGTGAAATTATTGGTCGGCGTATTGCAGATTTTGCACCGAGACATCGTGAAGATGAAGGAGAGTTAGTTGATGTAACGCGCAATCGTTTTGAGTTGGCAGCACAAGGGAAGCCGCAATATTTTATTTGGCGCAGCCTGCGCAAAGATGATACGGAAATTGATCTGGATGTCATGTTGAAAATGGTGCGCATTGGCAGCCGCAAGGTGATACTAACAACGCTGTTGGATATTACCGATCGCCGTTTGGCGGAAATTGAACTGCGCAGAAAAGAAAAAGAAGTGGCCGATGCCAGAGAGCATTTAGCGCACATGGCGCGACTGTCTACGATGGGGGAAATGGCGGCCGGCATTGCACATGAAATTAATCAGCCGCTGACGGCTATTTCTGCCTATGCGCAGGGTTCGGTGCGCCTGTTGGAGAATGGGCAGGCTGATGTACAAACCTTGCGTGAGCCATTGGAAAAAATTGCGACGCAAGCAGTGCGCGCCGGTGAAGTAATTCGTCGTTTGCGCAGTTTTATTAATAAAAGCGCATCGGAATTGGAGTTGATCAATGCCAATGAGCTGGTGTCGGAAGTGGTGCAGCTAGCTGAAGTGGATGCACACCGGCATGGCATTCCTGTTTATCTGCATTTGGCAGAACAGGTTCCTGCTGTGCGCGTTGATACCGTGCAAATTCAACAAGTGATCCTGAATTTAATTCGCAATGCGTTGGAAGCAATGGATGAAACGCCGCGCGAGCGAGCGCGAGTAGATGTTTATACGCAGCGGGAAAGTGACGGCAAGGTGAGCGTTCGTGTGGTTGATACCGGCTCTGGTTTAAGTGAAGATGCGCTGAAGCAGGTGTTTGCACCTTTCTTCACCACGAAAGCAGCGGGAATGGGGATGGGGTTGTCAATCAGTGAAACGATTGTGACTGCGCATGGAGGTCATCTGTCTGTGAGTAATAATGCAAACGGTATGGGCGCAACCTTTACCTTATTATTGACTGCGCAAAACGCATAGGAGAAATGCAAGATGGCAACAATGTCAGTCTTACCTGAAGCTACGGTTTTTGTTGTTGATGATGATGATGCTGTGCGTGAATCGCTGGCGTTTCTGCTGAAATCCGTCGGGCTAAAAGTAGAAAGTTTTCCATCGGCACAGGATTTTTTGAAAAGTTATAACCCTGCACGAGCGGGTTGTTTGGTATTGGATATTCGTATGCCGGGTATGAGCGGCTTGGAATTGCAAGAAAAGCTCAAACAAATGGAATCCATGCTGCCTATTATCTTTATCACTGGTCATGGCGATGTGCCGATGGCAGTGAAAGCAATAAAGGCTGGCGCAGCGGATTTTGTACAAAAGCCGTTTCGCGATCAGGAGTTGATCGACCGCATTCGTGAAGTGTTGGAAGAGGATGCCAGTGCTCGCGTTGAAAAATTACAGAAAGCTGAAATTTTGAAGTGCATTGATTCACTGACGGAGCGTGAGCGTGAAGTGATGGAGCAAGTGGTGGATGGCAAGGCCAATAAAGTGGTCGCTATTGATCTCAATGTTTCACAGCGCACGGTAGAAATTCATCGAGCGAATGTGATGGATAAAATGAAAGCTCGCTCGCTCGCACAATTGGTGCGCTTGGTGATGAAAGCTAGGGGCGAGCTGTAAGACCTTGCGCCAGTGCTTGATTGAAATTAATGCTGAGCGTTGGTGTGTTTTTATTTTTTAGTAGTGCGGTTTTTACGGCGACAGTTTCCTGCGCAGTGATATCAATGCCGAGAGCCATGTTCACGCGCCCCGTTTGATTGAAAACAATGGTATAGCCCGCATGCGCAGAAAATCGGGCAGGGGAGTAGTTTCTCCCCAGCCGTAGATGTCATAAATAATGTCTGGCGCGCGCAAGCCGCATTCGCGCTCAGCCTGCGGTAAGCGTTCAAAAAACTTGCGGTAGTTGATGCGCAATCCCTGTTTGTCAAAGCCGTCTTGCGCCATCACGGTGCAGTCGCGCAGCGTGTTATCCACCAAGCCCGCCATGTCCCAAACACGCAAGCGGTTGCCAAATTCAGTAAATAAATGATAGTTCACCATGCCCATCTGTTTGCTCATCAGTGTGAGCGGTTGTTCTGGTGAGGGATTGATTTCGCGTATCTGTTGTTGCAAGGCGCGTAGCGCCAGCCAGTCGCGCAAATGCTCGCGGTTGGCTATTTCAAAAAAAGAAGCATGATCACTGGCAATCTTTTTTGGGGCGGCGTGTTGCCAGGTGGGTGTGCCTAAACTATAGCGATCAATAAAAAATGGCGTGTAGGCAATTAGTAATACCGGTAAGCCATAACGGATTAACTGTGCGGTTTTTCCTATTGGAAATGCTGTGTAAATGGCTAGCCATAGTGGAGGAATGAGTGGCACCCAAAAGCGGCCTTCTTTCATCCAGTCGCCGCCGCTAGTAATAACAAAACTTCCGTAGAGCAATACCCATAAGCTGCATAAAAAAGGCAGTGCATTTTTTTTGCGTTGTTGAAAATGCGTGATGTAGCTCATGCCTAGCAAGAGCAAAGTCATCGAAACACCAATTATTGATAAGGGATGGCGATATAAACGCAAAAAATATTCCACGCCGCGTTGTAGCTGCGCGGTATCCGGCGCGCCACTTTTAGCGTAGACGGGGTTGGGAAACCACAGACCAAAATAAATGTAACGCCACAGCGCCAATGCAAGAAATGCAGTGAGAAAAAATAACAGTGATGGGCGTTGCAGAAATAACGCGGCCATCATAAAAAAAGCGCTGCCAATAACTATCATCTCTGGGCGCACGCTGGCTAGCATGAGGGTTATAAGCCAGAACACAGCACTCGTTTTGAGCGTGGGAGTAAGAAGGAATGTGTATGCAGAAAAAATAAATAGCAAGGCAGCACCAGCAGCGAGCGTGCTTTCCATACCGGACCACGCCCAGTAAGCAAAGTAGGGCGTGAGTGCGGTGAGCAGGGCGGGTAGCCATGGCTGTGCGGCACCAGCGCGTCGTGACAAAAAATAAACCAGTGCAATAACGCTCAGTGCACTCAATAGATTGATGAGATAGCCACTGTTTACGATGGAAAGCGGTGTGAGTAGCGAGAGTAGTGCCGTTAAAACAATCGCCAACAAGCTGCTCGATTGCTCCAGTCGTTCGCCGTTGTAATTGAGCAGTTGTCCCTCCGCTAACAGCGTGTGCGCTTGCCAGAAGGTGATATGAGAGTCGTCATGCCCTGTCGAACCACAGAGGATGCCGTAAATCCACAACGGCATTGTGCAGAGAACAATCGCGGTCAGTGGGTGTGTGAGGTGGATTCCAAGGCGCACGGCGAGTCGTTTTTTCCCTATAATGTGTCCCGCATTTTGGGTGATACCTGTCGCCAGCTCAACTCAACTCAAAAGGTTCTGTCGGCTCGCTATCCTCGTCCACTCACCACACTGGAGTTCCTATCGTGAAACAGCCTGTTCGTGTCACCGTGACCGGCGCCGCCGGCCAGATCAGCTATTCCCTGTTGTTCCGCATCGCTTCTGGTTCCATGCTCGGCCCAGATCAGCCCGTTATTTTGCAAATGCTGGAAATCACACCGGCGCTGGAAGCGCTGAAAGGTGTGGCGATGGAATTGGATGACTGCGCATTCCCGCTGCTGGCAGGCATGGTCTGCACCGATGACCCAATGGTGGCCTTCAAAGACACAGATTACGCACTGCTGGTTGGCGCGCGCCCTCGTGGCCCTGGTATGGAACGCAAAGATTTGTTGGAAGCCAACGCGGCCATTTTCTCCGTGCAAGGCAAAGCGATTGATGCGGTTGCCAAAAAATCGATCAAGGTATTGGTGGTAGGCAACCCTGCCAACACTAACTCGCTGATTGCACAGCGCAACGCACCGTCCATCAATCCGCGCCAATTCACCGCCATGACGCGCTTGGATCACAACCGCGCCATGGCACAGCTCGCTGGCAAAACCGGCAAGACCGTCAACGATGTGAAGAAAATCACTATCTGGGGCAACCACAGTGCTACGCAATATCCAGACATCTCCAACGCGTTGGTGGATGGCAAAGCAGCGGAAGGTTTGGTAGATCGCGCTTGGTACGAAAACGATTACATTCCTACTGTGCAACAGCGCGGCGCGGCCATCATCAAAGCACGCGGTGCTTCTTCTGCGGCATCAGCAGCCAATGCGGCGGCTGATCACATGCGCACTTGGGCTCTGGGTACAGCGGAAGGCGATTGGGTATCTATGGGTGTGTACTCTGACGGTTCTTACGGCATTGAAAAAGGCTTGATCTACTCTTTCCCTTGCGTGTGCAAAAACGGCGATTGGGAAATTGTACAAGGGCTGGAAATTTCTGATTTCTCGCGCGCCAAAATGAAAGCGACTGAGCAGGAACTCTGCGAAGAGCGCGATGGCGTTAAACACTTGCTCCCTAACTGATCCGAGGGTTTTTCCATGGCTCAACATGAAAATAAAAACTGTGGTGGATGTGAAGCAGATGGCTGCGCAGATGCTTTTGCTGCCATCTCTCTCATTGCTCTGTTCGTTAGTGTGATGGTCTACTGGCTGCACAATATGGTGTAAGCCGTACGAATGATCGTTACGAAGAAACGCAGCTCCGGCTGCGTTTTTTTATGCCTGAAGAACGAGGGCGTCGTTTAATAATGGACTGCTGCGCACCAATTTTTTCGTATAAGGATGTTGTGGATTTTCCAGCACCTCAACGACTTTTCCCTGTTCAACAATTTTCCCTGCTTGCATCACCGCGATGCGATCACAAAACTGCCGCATGGTAGCGAGATCGTGGCTGATAAATAGCAGCGTCAATCCCAATTCTCTGCGCAAGTTGGAAAGCAGTTCAAGAATTTGCGCTTGCGTAGTCACATCCAACGCAGACACTGGTTCATCACAAATCAATAATTGCGGTTTGCTGATAAGTGCGCGCGCAATGCCAATACGCTGCAACTGCCCGCCAGAAAAACTGTGCGGATAGCGTTGCAAATCATTCACACGCAAACCGATACGCTCCATCCAATGTTCCGCTTCTGCGCGTTGTTCATCCGCTGTGCCTATCTTGTTCAAACGCAAAGGTTCCAGCAGTGTGTCGGCAATGGTCATGCGTGGATTGATGGAGGAGAGTGGGTCTTGAAACACCATCTGTATATGCTGCGCTTGCTGGCGAAAATTCTGCGCTGCGCGTTGCACCGATAACGGGGTGCCATTGCACAGAATCTCGCCGCTGCCATAAGCGTGCAAACCGGCAATACACAGTGCGAGCGTGGATTTGCCAGAGCCGGATTCTCCCGCCAAACCCAGCACTTCCCCCTTGGTTACTGACAGGTTGATGTCTTGCAGCACGGGTGTCTTGCCGAAGTGTTTGTGGAGTTGGGTGATGCGCAGCAGGTCAGTCATGGGAAGTTATTATGGTGTGAGATGGGAGATTGCACATATAATCCCACATATATTTTTTGAGGGTGGCAATATGGGACAAGTGACAATCTACCTCGAAGATGCGTTGGAAACCAAGATGGCGGCGGATGCCAAAGCGCGCAACCTGTCCAAAAGTAAGTGGGTGGCGGCCATCATCCGTGAAAAATTGAGCAACGAATGGCCGCATGAAGTGCGCGAAACAGCGGGAAGCTGGAAAGATTTTCCCTCGCAGGAGGAAATACGCGATAACGCGGCACAAGATAGCCAAAGGGAAGGCTTGTGATGTGGGTGCTGGACACAAACACCCTGATTTACTTCTTCAAAGGCATGGGGCGCGTGCCAGAGAAACTGCTCGGCACTGCACCGAGCGATATCGCTATTCCCGCTATCGTGCTGTACGAGTTGGAAGTGGGCATTGCCAAATCCAGCGCGCCGCACAAACGCCGCCAGCAGCTCAACGCGCTCACAGCAGCCGCGCAAGTGTTGCCCTTTGGGTTGTCTGAAGCAGAGGCGGCGGCAGTTATTCGTACGCGTCTCGAAAAAAACGGCCAGCCCATCGGTGCTTACGATGTTTTGATTGCTGCCACTGCAATGGCGAAAAAGGCAACATTGGTCACGCACAATACGCGCGAGTTTGAGCGGATCAAAGGTTTAGTACTTGAGGATTGGTTTTAGTGGAGCCGATTAGCTAATGCTGTATTTTGTTAGTGCGACTGGCAATGCAGCCAACAAAGTTTTTGTATAAACATGCTGCGGCTGCGTTAAAACTGTGCGTGTGATGCCGGTTTCGACAATCTCACCGCGATACATCACCGCCACGCGCTCAGCTTGTTGCGCCACTAATGCCAAATCATGCGTGATAAATAAAATACCGAGATTTTTTTCGCGGCGCAGTTCAGCAAGCAGTTGCATCACTTCGGCTTGGGTGGAAACATCCAGCGCGGTAGTAGGTTCATCGGCAATCAAGAGTTGCGGTTTGCAAGCCAGTGCCATGGCAATGGCGGCGCGCTGCAACATGCCGCCAGAAAACTCGTGTGCATAACGCTGCATTTTTTGTGCGGCATCGCGTATCTGCATTCTTTCTAAAAGTTGTATGGCTTCGGCTTCGGCAGCTTTTTTACTGTAACCGTGCAGTACGCGCAGTGGCTCGGCAATTTGGTAACCAATGGTTAAAACGGGATTAAAAGTCGCCATCGGATTTTGAAAAATCATGGCAATTTTTTTTCGCTCAAAGTGCAGGGTTTTCCCAGATACCGATGCATTGTTCGGTAACAGCCCCATAATGACTTGCGCGGTGATGCTTTTGCCGCTGCCAGATTCTCCCACCAGCGCCAGCATTTCGCCTTGTTGCAACTGCAGGCTCACTTTGCGCACCGGATGCACCATGCCTTTCGCAGTGGGAATGCTCACCTGCAAGTTTTCAATGTGCAGCAAGCTCATGTGCGCGACTCCCGTACTTGCACATCCAGTGCATCGCGCAGTGCATCGCCCACCAAGTTAAACGCTAAAACTGTGACGCTGATAAAAAAAGCCGGAAATAATAATTCGTGCGGATGAGTGAGCAGGGTGGATAAACCGTCATTGCACATTGCCCCCCACGAAGTAGCGGGTGGTGTAACACCTAAACCGATAAACGATAAAAAACGCTTCGGTAAAAATAGCAGAGGGAATAGCAAAGCTGAGCGTGACCAAAATGCTAGGCAGCACATTGGGCAGCATGTGTTTGCACACAATATAAAAACCGGACGCGCCTTGTAAGCGCGCGGCATCCACATAGGCCATTTTTCGCAGTTGCAACACCTGGGTGCGCACCAAGCGCGCGGTATTTGGCCAACTCAATAACAGCAGTGCGACAATTAAGGCCGTGATGCCGCTGTCGCCAGGGCCGATACCAAAGGCAATGCGCAACAAAATCACAAACAATAAAAATGGCAGCGCGATCATAAAATCAGCAAAGGCCATCATCAGCGTATCGGTGCGCCCGCCGCGATAACCGGCTATAGCGCCGTACAGCGCGCCGAACAACACATAGAGCAGTGGCGCGGTGAAGCCGATAAATAGTGAGGTGCGACCGCCTTCCATCAAACGCGCCAACATATCGCGACCTAATTTATCGGTACCGAAAGGATGCGCGGGCAGTAATAATCTTTCTGGTGTGGGTTCATTTTTTGATAACAAACCCGATTGCTGTAATTGCGCGAGCGGCGTGGCGTGCGCGACATCCACTGCAATCGTTTGATAATGACTTTTATCGCTCAAGGTTTGCAGTGAATAGTAGTAACGACGATTTTCTAGCAGAAGCGTATCGTCATAGTGCAAAACAGTATCAGCAGCAGTTGCGGTGATATCCGCTAACGGCAAGCCGAGATCTTTCATGCCAGACGGCGGCAAAATATGGCGGTATAACCGATAGTTTTTTATGTCATGCACAGGCCAAGCCAGTGAAACTTTTTCTGTACTCGCACCGGATAAACTTTGAAATTGCGTGACGGGGCTGTTGGATGGTGGATGTAATGCGTTTTGTGTGTCGATCACGGTAGTGAGTACGCCACGATTAGGTGCTTGCGAGATTTGCGTTAAATCAATCGCATTGGCATCTACTCGCCATACCAATTTTCCCAGTGTGCAAAATAAAAAAATCAGCAGTAAAAACGAAAAACCAATCATCGCCGCAGGGTTGTGCATAACATCGCGCTGCACATCGCGCCACAAACTGCTGTGTGTGTTCGCTGTATCACTCATGCGCGCGCATCCTGTAGGCGAATGCGTGGGTCGAGTAGCGCGGTGAATAAATCCACCACCAAAACCATCAGCACTAAAAAACTGCCGTAAAAAACGGTGGTGCCCATAATCACGGTGTAATCGAGTTGTTGCACGGCTTGCACAAAATAGCGACCGAGGCCGGGGATGGCGAATACGGTTTCCACCACAAAACCGCCGGTGGTAATCGCAGCAATCGCTGGCCCTAACAAAGCCAAAACGGGCAGCATGGCGTTGCGCAAACTGTGTATCCAAAAAATTCGCGTGGCTGATAATTGTTTAGCGCGCGCGGTGCGAATGTAAGCGGCGTTTTTCACATCCAGCAAGGATGAACGCATCAAACGCGCCATGTAAGCCATCGTGCCCAGCCCCAATACCCAAGCGGGCAACAACATTTGTGCGATGGATCCCCAACCGGCGAGCGGCAACTGTGTGCCTAGTGATTGATTGAGCCGCAACACAGCCACTTGCGCGAGTGCGGCAAACACAAAACTCGGTACGGAAATACCGGCCACTACCGCGCCCATCAACACATAATCGGGCCAGCGTCGGTGAAAGCGCGCAGCGAGTGCGCCCCACAGCACTGCACCAGCCAGAGCAAATAACAAGGCCAAACAACCGAGTGCAGCAGAGATAGGAAAATGCTCACGGATGATGTCATTCACGGAGCGATTTTGTTGCGTAAAAGAAATGCCAAAATCGCCGTGCAGCATATTGTTAAAAAATAAAAGGTATTGCTGCGCCAGTGGTTTGTTGAGTCCGTATTTTTCCAACAGTGCAGCGCGAATTTCGGTGGGGATCGCTTTTTCATCCGCTAGAGGATCGCCCGGCACCATGTGCATGGCAAAAAAAGTGGCAGTGGCGATAAACCATATTGTGAGTAAACCGGTGGCGATGCGTTTTAGCGTGTAGTGCAGCATCAGTGCTTTCCTTCCTGTGCAATCCATGCGTGACGAAAATCAGGATCATCACCAAAACGGCTGCGGCGCACATTGTGCAAACGCGTATCCAACACATAGAGAATGCCCAGTTCGCTCAGGGGCAGCACGGCAATATCTTGTTGAATAATCGTATCCATTTGTTGAAAAAGCTGATTGCGCTCGGCGGATGCAGGCAGCGCGGCGGCGCGTTCTACCAAGGCATCATAGTGCGGGTTTTGATAGCGTCCATGATTATTGGCATTGGCGGAATGCAGTAAATCGGCAAAGGTCATCGGGTCGTTGTAATCGGGCCCCCAAGCAGAGAGAGCGAGATCAAAATCACCACTGTTTAATTTAGCCAATTTCTGTTTGAAGATTTGTTTGTCGATCACCAAAGTAATACCGAGCGTTTCTTGCAACATGCGCTGCAAATATTCTGCTTGGCGCACCACGGCGGGCGAGTCATAAATCAGCAGAGTCAGCAGTGGTAACTCGACTCTCCCCAATTCTTTTTGGCTTGCGCTAAGGCTTGCTGCGCTGCTGCGATGTTGGGTTCTGGTACAGCGTGATACGGCGCAATACCCGGCAGCCAATCAGGAAAAAAATGCGCGGTGGCTTTGGTGCCAGGAGAGGCGATCACTTTGTTGACCAGTGTATTTCTATCCATCACCAAACTGATAGCTTTGCGTAAATTGGCATTGTGCAGCAGGCGCTGTGGTCGAAAATTAAACTCCATGTAATGCAGCATGCCTTTGTTAAAAGATTGCAGATACAGACGCTGCTCCAAAGCGAGCGGCAGGGTGTCTCGGCTCAACTCGGTAAAAGCAATATCGCCCGCCTGAAAAAGATTCAACAAAGTGCCAGCATCATTGGTGATATGCGGAATGGTTATGCGTTGCAGTTTGACGCGTTCTGCATCCCAATAATTAGGATTTTTTTCCAACACCAAGCTGGCACCGTGTATCCAGTGCGTTAAACGAAAAGCGCCGTTGCACAATAGTTTGTCGGCATCTGCTGCGTAGTTTTTGCTGTGTGCATTGTAAAAATCTTCACGCAGAGGATAGTAAGTAGCAAAAGTGGTCAGGCTGGGAAAATATGCAGTGGCTTGTTCCAGTTCTACGCGCAAATGTTTTGCGTCTTCTGCGTAAACACCTAAAGCATCCAGTGGTAACTTTCCTTCATGCACTTTTTTTGCATTGAGAATGGGATACAAAATAAACGCGTAGCGCGAAGCGGTGCTGGCTTTTAATGCAGTGCGCCAAGCAAACACAAAATCTTGCGCAGTGATCAGTTTGCCATCACACCAGCGCGCGTTGTCGCGCAGGGTAAAACGCACCGTGGTGCCGTCCATGTGCCAGTCTTTTGCTACGCCGCCGGTTAATGCACCTTGTTCGTTATATGTGAGTAAACCTTCTTGCGTGTGTGACAGCACAAAAAAACTCACGCTGTCGGTGGCGGTGAGGCTGTTCAAATTGGGCGGCTCGGTAGTGAGTGCCAATTGGATGCTATTGCTGGCGGGGTCTACGCCGCGCCCTGCAAGGGCAGGGAGGGCGCATAGCAGCAATAAAGCGCAGAGCAAGGCTTTGAGTGCGGGAGGAAACATTATCTAGTGGTCTGTGCGCAGGTGGTATCACAGTAGCATTTTAGGCGGCACTTGGCACAGTTTCCTGTCTGTAATCAATCACTTGAGATGATCTGGGGGGAATGGAACCCCCTTGTTTTTATACGACATGATCTGTCGTACATGAGGGCGATAATAAGTTTCATCCACAGTGCATTAGGAGAGGCTTATGGTCAGTCGCCGCGGTAGAAGGTCTTGGTTGCAGGAGTCGCCAGTGTTGCAGCATCGCACACACGAGCCCGATTTAGTGCGCTTGTGGTTGTTGCGCATGTTGTTTCAGTTTGGATGCTTGGGGCAGTTTGTTCAGAAAGATGATTTTGACAACAGTTCCGTGGCATATTTTTTAGGCTTGAAGGAGTTTGTTGAAGAAGGAAGTTTTGATCGCAAAAAAATACTGGAAAAATTAAAGAATAACCATGCTGAACTGGAGCATCGCTTTGCCAATGGTGATCTGCAATACAGCGAGGTATTAGCAGGCAATATGGCATTGCTGCAGGAAGTGGCAGGCTTGAATGCCGATGAATGCAGCTTGCTGGTGTTTTCTGTGTTGATGGAGACAGATCGCTCGCTATCGCATGCTTGTTCAAGCTGGCTAGATGATGTTAGTGCGCATATTTGTTTTGGCATGTTGTCGCAGATACTGAATATTGAGCACGATTTGGTAATAGCTGCTTTATCCAAGCGTGGAAAGTTAATTCGTTGTGGGTTGCTGTCAATGGATAGCAGTGCTAATTGCAGTGTGCGTCGCCGTATTGATGTATTAGACGGGTTTTCTAACCGTCTACTATCGCCTGTTTCTACGGCAGAGGATTTCTTATCTAATATTGTTAAGAAGGGTAAGATTCCTACGTTGGATGTGGATGATTATCGCCATATACAGAAAGATATGGATTTATTGGTGCGTTATCTACCAGCAGCTATGGCGAATACAAAGTGTGGCGTTAATGTACTTATCTATGGCTCACCTGGAACAGGAAAGAGCGAGTTGGTGCGTTTATTGGCAAAAATACTACAGTTCAATTTATTGGAAGTCTCTTCAGAAGATGAAGATTGTCGATCTATGATTGGTGGGTCACGCTTGCGTGCTTTCAAAGCGGCACAACAGTTTTTCTCATCAAAGAAGGTAATTATTCTTTTTGATGAAATACAGCATTTTTTTGATGATGGAGAAAGTATTTTTGGGAAAAGTACCGCGCAATTGCGCAAGGCAGAAATCAATACACTGCTGGAAGAGAACCCATTACCAGCATTCTGGCTGAGTAATGATGCCAGTTGCATGGATGCGGCGTTTATCAGGCGCTTTGATGTTGTGTTGGAACTGGATGTTCCACCTATGTCTAGAAGGCAAGAGATTTTGAGTCAAGTGGTAGCTGATTTGCCAGTACCTGATGCGCACATTAAACGCATTGCCAAGCACGAATATTTGTCACCGGCGGTGATGCAGCGAGCTGCTTCTGTCGTGCGTGCGGTGTGCAGCAATATGGATGAGGGCGAGGTGCCGCAGTTGTTGGAATCCATGTTTAATCAAACCTTGCAGGCACAAGGTTATGCGTCTATCAAGAAGCAAGCGGCTAATGCTCTGCCAGATTTCTATGACCCAGCTCTAGTTAATGCGGGTGTAGATCTTAAGGCGCTGGCAGAGGGTATACGCAGCAATCCTTCCGCAAGAATTTGTCTGTACGGCCCACCAGGCACAGGAAAAAGTGCGTTCGCACAATGGCTGGCAGAACAGTTGCAGCGACCATTTCACAGTAAAAAACTGTCAGATATTTTGAGTATGTGGGTGGGCGGCACGGAAGCAAACTTGCGCAAGGCGTTTACGGAAGCAGAGCAAGACAATGCCGTGTTGTTGTTGGATGAGGTAGATAGTTTTTTGCAAGATCGCCGCCATGCGCAGCGCAGTTGGGAGATGACGCAAGTGAATGAAATGCTCACACAGATGGAAGCATTTAACGGTTTGTTTATTGCGTCAACCAATTTGATGAGTAACTTGGATCAAGCTGCCTTGCGTCGTTTTGATATGAAAATTCATCTGGATTATTTGCGCCCTGCACAGGCGTGGCAGTTGTTTGATAAACAGTGTGCAGCCATGGGGTTTGCGCAGCCATCGCTGGATTTACAAGAAAGCCTGTATGCCTTGCATTTGCTCACGCCGGGTGACTTTGCCGCTGTGCATCGTCGGCACCGCTTTCATCCTGTTGCTGATGCCAATGCTTTGCTGGAGGGTTTGCGTGAGGAGTGCGCGGTGAAAGAGGGCAGCCAAACGCGCAGAATTGGGTTTGTGTGATATATTTTTTCGTCTTAGTTGATCCTAGTAAATAACTTTACGGTTTGGTATGGAAAATTTTTGGGGGCTTCTTGGTCCTGAATTTTTGCAGAATACGCGACGAACTCGAACCCTTGGACTTGGCGCGTCAGTGCGACGTTTTAACGATCTTGCTGTTCCCGGGTTAGGTGGCGTCTGGTACGGCAAGCAGCTGTTACTTGCGACGCTTGGTGTGGCTGTAGCGGAAGCTGCGCGCAGCCAAGGTGTGAAAGTGCAAAATATTGAAGTGGCGAATGCGATTGAAGCGCTGGCCTGTTGGCTAGCCTTCAAAAGCAATGACTGGAGCGCTGATAGTCGCTTGCGTGGAAATACCAAATTGCGCGGTAAAGATGATTTCAGTTTTCGGCGGGTACGTCAGCAAAATTTCTACGTCACACAGCCCATGCGAATGGCGACCGTCCAGGCCTTGCCCACACTTGGCTTTGTCGAGTCCGACAGCGCACGATTCAATACATTTTGTTGCGCGGAAGGAGGAAGCAATTTCATTGAGCAAGCCACAAGAAACTACAGCCCATATAAAAGATCAGTCATTGGCCATCTGACCAAGTGGGTACTGGGCGAGAGTGACAAGCTGGAGAATTCGCTCCCACTCATTCAGGCACTGTCTCCACTCGACTCTCTCTCAGAAGACGCAATTCGATTACTTCGCGAAAGACTAATTCAAGGAGGGAGCGAATCCCGTGAGGATAAGAAACGGCGAGGTAACGCACTGGCGTGGGTCGAGTCACTCCGAAAAAATAGGCCAGACAGGCTAACGTGGGCGCAGCGTCCGCAAGAAATTTCAGAAGATCATTGGCACGACCTTCAGGCAGGAGCCTTGTTTTTTGAAGCTCGTGAAGCCGCAATTGCCACTCTCGATGCAGCAGAGGTCCATATCGGAAACCAGGGTGCCGGGCAATTCCTATCCTTGAAACATCAAGTTCCTGATTCGCTGGCGCAGTCACTTGAAAAGCTTAAATCCGCAGCAAAACAATATTTGGCGTTTAAGCACATGGATGAGGAAGCCAACAAATTCTGTCGCGAGTGCGTAAATACCGATTCGTCCAGCGTTTTGCGAACCTTGGTCGATCGAGACGGTCATGTTTTGCGCTTAGTAGGCGATGAAATCAAACCAGGGCCGGCATTTCGTGGTTCGATAATGCAGGTTGATGCTGACGATGAAGGTCAAGAAATGCCACAAACGGGTGGCATTCCATTGCCCGAAGGCATCTCTTACCGTGTGCGAAATCTCTATTTTTTGAATCTCGACATGCACGGTGAACTGAACGGATGGCTAAATCAGGGAGCCGGTGAGGGCAAAGTATGAGCCGCAACGGCGAAATCTTGAGGCCGCCGTCGCTAGCACAGCATTTTGATGCGCCAGAGGACTACACCGGACATTTTGGTTGGTTGTGCGGCTATTCTGCGGATGCGTTATTTCTGGATGACGCCACAGAACGCTTTACTCGACTTACTCATTCCCAACGCGCCCACCAAGGCCGTGTTGCGTTCGCCGTGCTGCTTGACCCAGGCAACTCACCCGTTTCTTTGCAAGATGCCCCTGGGGTGGCACATTTGCCGATCATCGATCATGCGAATAAGCCGTTCCGGCTCCTGCATGCCAAGGTCGCGTTGCTGGGCTTCCGACATCAGGAAAATCACAGTCAGTGGCAATTGCGCTTGCTGGTGTCCACCGGCAACTGGACGCGGCAGACACTGGAGGAGAGTTTGGATTTGATGTGGCGGATCGACATCTCCAGCGAATCACTCAGTAACCTGGATGCGGATATCAAACGAGACTGCGCGGATATCAAGGCAGCCTGGGATCTATTGGCGTGGATTCAGAAACTTTTCGACACCCGGTTGCTCAATGCTTCCGCTCATGGTCATGTCAGCGAAACGATGCTCGCGCAGCAGCAAGTCAGGCAATGGATCAATGTGTGCTCGAAAAAGGCAAATGGACAGCCGAGGGTTTTCGACAATCGGAACAAGTCCCTTCTGTCTCAACTACCTGAAAAAATCCAGGCAGACTGCGAGGTAAAACGCAATTATCTGGCCATTGGGTCCGGATTTTATGAAACATCAGATGATCAGCAGAAGCCACCCGAAGTGCCACTTGCCATTCTCAAGACTCTTCGTGGCGAGGGCTTGCTGACTGCGAAATCGGAGGTGGATCTCTATGTCAATCCAAATGCCTGCCAATCCATAGCCACATCGCTGCAACCATTGCGCGACAGTGGCATCACGGTACGTCCTGCAGCTATCCCAACCATTGTGTTCGGTGAAGGAGCACGACGTAGTTTGCATGCAAAATTCCTGTTCAGTGCTAATAGTCGAGACGACTCCAATGCATGCACAAGCTCCTGGGTTTACCTAGGTTCAGGGAACCTGACTCATCCAGGCTTCGCCAACAAGATGAGCTCTGCTGCGGGCAACCTCGAAGCAGGCGTTGTGTTTGCCCCGAACACGCTATGCTGGCAGAAAAACAAGGCTACCCCTGAGCATCAGGTAGTGACGAACTTATTACCCATTCAGAGGGGGGGCGATGAGATTCGTGACGTTTCTAAGCTGAATGCCGGCTCCGGCATGGAGCAACGGGATGCAATTTATGTTGCGCCACCCGTTACCTGGCTCGTATGGCACGAGTCGGATAGTGTTCGCGAATTACGTAGCAACGACAGACGCGTCGCAGATGTCGAGGTGCTTGATTCAGCCGGAGTTGCCTGCTCAAGAACAAAAAATGGATTTGAGTGGTGCGAAGCGCGACCCCGTGAAGTTTGGATGCGCTGGAAAGCGGACGATCAGCAGCTTGAAGCGCGGATACCTGTCGTCGATCAATTCGGGCGTATTGCTGCGACCGAATTGCCGGCCATCGATATTGACGAGGCATGGTGGCAACTCGCGGATTTTCCAATGCCACCGGATGATGATGATGACGACGGAAGCGATGGGGGCGATGAAAACGAAGGCAAGAACAACAAGAAGGGGCACTCTGTACCGATCGCCAGCTATCCGATACGGCAGATGATGGACCTGATCGAAAGCATTGCCGCTAAGCAAATCGAAGTCGATGAAATAGATTGGGCGCTCTGGTGCAATCGTCTTGAGCAAACTTTGGGACAGGCCTGCGACAGCACACCTGTTAAGTATTTTCGCGACGAATTGAAACTGAACCCGCTAAGCTCATTGCGCTACCAGTCTTTTCGCCCATCGTTTGCAGATACCAGCGACTCAGAGCCCGGAAAGCTGTATGACGAGATGTTGCTCAGGATTGAGGAGAGTTGGAAGGTCAATGAATTGAGCCCGATTGGGGATGCTAAATGAGTCAAAGGTTTGGAGGCTGGAACAGAGTCGCAGATCATCTTCTTTCGCTTGTAGATAGTCGTGCAATTGAACTTAACGATGGGCAGGCATCGAGCCTCCGGGAGCTTGCCAAGCGACTACCGAATAACGGCGTGATAATCGCGGACGAAGTGGGCATGGGTAAGACGCGGATAGCTGCGGCGGTCGCCCGGGCTGTGATTGCCGTGGGTGGTCGGGTTGCGATACTGGTGCCACCTGGGTTGGGCTATCAGTGGAGCGATGAATTGCAAACCGCCGGGGTCAATGCGCCGCCGATCTTACGCAGTCTCTGGCAGTATTTGCAGGCATGGGAAACCAAGGATAAGAATGCTCCGTGGTTTATGGAGTCGGCCCTAGTTGTGTCTCATGCTTTCACGAACTGGCGGCTTGGAGAGAACACCGTCCCTTGGCGCTGGGCTCTGCTCCCAGAAATATATGCTAGATGGCGAAAGCAAGCGAACGGGCGTTGGCCACGCGATTATTGCAGTAACAAGATGCTCGACGACGTGTGGGTTCGACAAGCTGCGGAGAGCATCGTCAATGTAATATGCGCCAGCCCAGACAATCACCCTACACGAAAACTCATTGAGGAATTAGCTGAAACGACACCTTGGCCTGGCGCTCTGACTGCTGGCGAATATGGGCATAACGCACAATTGCGTCCTTGGCTGGAACGTGCGGTCGGACTTGGGCTGGGTGTTTTTGATCTGGTCATTGTTGATGAGGCACACAAAAGCAGGGGGCAAGACAGTGGGCTAAATCGATTGTTAACTGAGGTCGTACTGAAATCTGTCGATACCCGCTGCCTAGCAATGACCGCAACGCCAGTTGAGCTCGATGCGACACAATGGACGCAAATGCTGGGACGCATCAGAGTTGATAATGTACCGAAAGCAGCAGCAACTACAGCCATTTCGAATTATGCGCAAGCTGTAGCTAGGGTAAGGCAATGCCCGAGTGACAAGGAGGTGCGCAAGGAATTCAAAGAATCGGCCACTGCATTCAAGCTGGCACTAAATGACTATCTGCTGCGACGTGATAAACGGAAAGATCCTGCGGTCATCAAGTTTCAGAATTCATCTGGCGAGAGCTATCACGCCTACCGGCACGAACAGGAAATCCTGGTCGATACAGCCCAACTATCTTCCGAATGGAAACGAGCTGTATGCGCAGCTGAGGCGTTGTCGTTTGTTGCACGTCAATCCGACTGTACGGTTGCCAAGCGGCTGCGCCTAACCTTAGGCAATGGTCATGGCATTGCCGCGCTGATTGATCAGCTGCATCCCGATGACAAAGATGACCATGAACAAACTGACGCTGATGGAGTTCTTGGGATCACTGCACAGTGTGACGAAGAAGCAGATCTGACGACTCGCAAGCGTCGGCTACGCGCTGAGTGGTGGCAGAACGTTATGGCCCAGCCGTTCATGAAGAACGATGGCTCGGAGTTATTTGACCACCCGGCAATTCTGGCCGCTGTTGAAGAAATTGAGGCTACTTGTCGGCAAGGGGAAAAAGTTCTGGTGTTCGGTCGGTTCACGCGCCCATTACGAGCATTGGTGCAGCTGCTCAATGCTCGGGAGATGCTACGGTGCGTGGATAAAAATCTGCCTTGGCCACAATCGAAAGTGCATGAGAACGATAACTGGAATGCCATCCTTGCTGCTCATCGGCAGTTGGAAAGGCAAGAAAATTTGGATCGCCAAGTTTTGGATGATGCTCTCGCGAAGCAATACCACAAAATCGAGAATCAGCGCCGCGATATTCGGGAAAAACTAATTAGTCACATCGAGGAAGGTTTCAGCTGCAAGCGACCAGACAAACGTGTGCGAGCGCTGTTTGATGTCTTTAAGAAAGCAGCTAATGAGGATTCGGAACAGGTTCAAGGCAACGACGATCATGTCTTGGCAATAGTTGCTCGAGCAATGCAAGAATTGGTACAGGCTAATACCGAGAATGCCACGTCGTCCGATTTCGCGCAGGCCTTTATTGATTTAGTGGCGGCGGCAAGTGATCGTGACGAAGGCGATGCAGATGGTGATGGGCAGTTGGATGAAGTGGAAGCATCTGGTCTCTGGGCTGAACTCAAAATCAGGCTACACGAGGAATACAACCGCCCTGAAGGTGGATATGCACGGCTAATGTTTGGGGAAACAAAACCAGCGACTCGGCGCTTCTTGCAATTGGCCTTTAATCGAAAGCAAGGTCACCCAAAGGTATTGGTAGCGCAATCGTTAGTGGGTCGTGAAGGGCTTAATCTTCACAAGGCATGTCGCACAGTTTTGCTACTGCACCCAGAGTGGAATCCTGGCGTGGTTGAGCAGCAGATTGGTCGAGTCGATAGGATCGGCAGTTTGTGGGAAGAAAAACTGAATCAGGTGATCGCTGACAAGCAAGTGAATGGCGACCTTCCTAGAATCGAAATTCGACCAGTTGTTTTCCGGGGAACGTATGATGAGAAAAACTGGCAGGTACTACATGATCGATGGGATGACCTACGCGCACAACTTCACGGCATAGTCATCTCTCCGCGCGTTGCCGAAAAATATTCGGATGCCGAAGAAATGATCGCAGAGATAAATGGTGCGGCCCCAAATTTTTCTCCTCAAAAATAAAAGAGTTTTGTATGTGTGGCTACTGTACAGAACACATTGCGCTGCATATTGCAGCGCATCAACGTCAGCACCATGGTTTGTCTGATGATGGCAGGCGTGATGGCAGTTTTGCTGTTTTTCAGGAGTTTGATCGGCTGTTGGTAGATACAAGCTGTGAGAGTTTCCTTGATGAACAGCTTGTCGGTATTGATGAAAAAGTGTACGTTTATACGGCTTATTTATTATTGGCAAGAAATATAATTAGCCAGCGTGAAAAGTTAATGGGTTACACGCCGCGCGCTACATTTTGGCTAAATAAAGCCGAACAACTCACGGGCATTTCTTTGAGATGGGCGCAAGCGCCATCGGCGGATTATTTAGTGCAACGTTTCTTGTTACTGCGTGAATATATTGAGTGCTGTATTACTGCGTTGCCAGTAGATGATGTTGCTTCAGATAAATCGGTATCTCAGTTTGATGTGTTGGCGCATTTGCCAGCTTTGGTTGAGGCTGTTTTGTTGCTGGAAGCAGGGTATGGTTCTGCTGACGAGCAATCGTTACTGTTCAGGCTGGCATCTGGCTGTTTGTGTTGTGGTGTGCCGGAGTTTTTCAGTGTGGATTTGTGGCTGCAACGCTTGGCTATTTGCGCGTTGTGGCGCAGGTTTGGTATAGAGGCAATAGAGGAATTAATTCATCGCCATACGCGGCCATTGTTGTTGTGGTATTTGCACGAGCGCTTGGGTTTATCTGTTATTGATCGTAGGGCGATAGTAAGTTTGCTGATAGAAAAGGGGAAATACGACTCTCCACTAGGCGAATATGACTGGGTGGTGGAGCAGTTGCAGTCGCCATAGTGTTTTACTTGACTACGGGATAAAAAATCTCTCCCCAATTTTCATCGTTGGCTTCCATCATGGTCGCAATAATCAGGGGCATCAGCGTTAGCATAATGCTACAAGCGTCTTTCACTTGCTGGCGATTGATTTTGCTGTTCCATGTTGCGCCGCCGTGCATTAATTGGTTGCGTAGTACATAAAGTCTATCCAGCACTACGCCGAGTAGCTCAGGGACTTTTTCTCCATCAAAAACATCATGGCGGTTTTGGAGGCTTTATCAAAACGGCTTTTCCAGTCAGTAGTGTCTTTTTGATTATTAGCCAGCATCCGCTGAGCTTCCCAAAATGGCGCAAATACATATTGGTTGCTGATGAGTGTGCGAATGGAGCCGCTGTAGGTTTGCATCAAAGTTTGATGAAGGGTTCCTGCTGTATCGTGTTTCACCAGTTTGTGCATAAAACGCTGGAAAGTATCGCGCTCACCAATGGATTGGTGTTTTTCTTCATCAATGCTGTAGCAGGCATTGAAGGCAATCCACAGGGAAATAAATTGCAAGTCTGGATTGTTTTTTTGTGTTTCTGCGCAGTTCAGCCAACTGATCGCACGGTGTAAGCGCACAGCGTGTGCTTCCGGCATGTTTTCGCGCCGGTTGCGCAGTTTTTCTTGGAGTGTTGTGGTTGTCATGGTGAGTCACTGCCTTTCTGTTTTTCTTCTGTCTTGCCGGTTTTCTTCTGCTCTTTTTTCTTGTCGGTATGCACGGCTGCTTTGTTGAATTGCCCAGCGGTGCGCGCCACAGGGTTGCGTTTGGCGGGGGCTTCAGGTTTTTTCTTGCGGGGCATTTTCATTCCTGTGCGTTACACGGTGGATAGCTAGATCTATGAATGCTATTTAAATACAGTTATGCGTACACATCCACCAACCCCTGCGCCATTTTCTGTATCCATTTCTTAACGGAAGCAGGTTTATGCACAACAACTTCTGCGCCGAAGCCTAGCAGCCACTGGCGCAGCTCCAGTGTGTCTTCGGCGCTGAAGTTAATCATTCTGTTGCCGTCATCCAGTGCTGTAATTTTTTGTGTATGACTGATGCGGTTTTCGTCGAGATAATCGGCAATCTCTTGGGTTACTTCGATTTCGAATTTTTGGGTTGCCCGGATCCAGTTGCCAACTCATCAATCCACTATTTAATGCGTCATCCAAATTAAAGTTTTCGGGACGATGCGATCTGTCATGGCCACGGTAGCGCTGCGCAAACGGTGCAGGGCGGTGATGCGAATATCACTGTAGCTGTAATAAGTAGAAACCAGATACAGCATGGTGCCGCGCATCACCAAGCCGAGCGGGTTAACAGTGGATTCTTTGCCGCTGCGATTGGTGATGCACAGTTGGCGATTACAGCCGAGTGCATCAAAAATATTGCTCATCACTTCGGGGGCAATCTCTGCCGGTTGCAGAGCAAAGCCGCGCGGTACTAAGCGTACAGAATCTGCCCAGGTTTTTTTGCGTCCACTTTTGTCTTGCGTTTTGAGTGTTTCGCGCGCTTGGTTGACGAGTGCAGCAAGGCTGTCGGATGCTTGTTTGGGAATCAGCGGACGCAAGTTTTGTTCGGCCATCAATAAAGTAAGCGCAGTGTCGGTATTCATTGCCGGCCATTGATTAGCGGTGCCTTTATCAAAATACCAGCGCAATTCGCGGCCGCGCCCTTGCGTGCTGTCTAAGCGAAAATGTGTGCTCAAGCGGCTTAAATCGCGCTGAATGGTGCGCACATCAACGGCGTAACCTTCGTCATCCAATTTGTGTTGCAGTTCGGCGGCACTGATATGTCTTGGTGCTAGCGGAATGTGCGACAACATGGCGATGTAACGCATGGCGGTGTCGCGGGCTTGTGCTTCTTTATCAATGGCCATCACGCGGCTTTCCTTATTTTTGTCAGTCAGCATAACGGTGCTACGGTATCATTCATGCCACAATTTTTTAACTTTCTCTTTTTGTTGAGGTGATACATGGGGCCATTAAACGGTTTGCGCGTAATTGAATTGGCTGGCATTGGCCCAACGCCGTTTGGCGCGATGATGCTCGCGGACATGGGGGCGGAGGTCATCACCATTGAACGCGCGGCAGGCATCCCTGGCTTGCGCCCGCAAGATGCCACGCTGCGCAATCGTCGCTCCATCGTGGTGAATTTGAAGAAGCCGGAAGGTGTCGAGCTGGTGCTGAAATTGTGTGAGAGCGCCGATGCGTTGATCGAAGGTTATCGCCCTGGCGTAGCCGAACGCTTGGGACTGGGGCCGGAAGCCGTGCAGGCGCGCAATCCTAAATTGGTGTACGCGCGCATGACGGGTTGGGGGCAAACGGGGCCGCTGGCGCAAACCGTGGGGCATGACATCAATTACATCGCTATCACCGGCGCGCTGGAAAAAATGGGGCGCGACGCCGGCCGGCCGGTGCCACCGTTGAATTTGGTGGGTGATTTTGGCGGCGGTGGTTTGTTCATGGCGTACGGTGTGGTGTGCGCGCTGCTGGAAGCGCAAAAATCTGGCAAAGGGCAGGTGGTGGACGCGGCGATTGTGGATGGCGCGGCAACATTAATGGCGTATTTGTACGCCTACGAAAAAAATCCGTTTTTCATGCCGTACAAAAATCGCGGTTCGCATTTGTTTGGCGGCAGCAATCATTTTTACAACACTTTTGAATGTGCCGATGGCAAGTTTGTGTCTGTCGGCGCGTTGGAAGCGCATTTTTATCTCGACTTTATTGAGCGCCTCGGCGTAGACAAAGCCGAGTTTGAACAGCAGTGGTTGGGTTCGCCTGAGCAAGACATCAGCAAAGTTCCCGCGCTGGAAGCGAAAGTTATTGCAGTGTTCAAAACCAAAACGCGCGACGAATGGGTGAAAGTTTTTGAAGGCAGCAACGCCTGTTTTGCGCCGGTGTTGGATATTCAGGAAGCGGCGCAGTATCCGCACAACGTCGAACGCAAAGCCTTTATTGAAGTGGATGGCCTGCTGCAACACGCGCCTGCGCCGCGCTTCTCGCGCAGTGAGCCAGCAACGCCTATTGCGCCGCGCGTAGCGGGTGAAGATACCAATGCCGTGCTGAGTGATTTTGGCTACAACGCAGAAGCGGTGGCGGCACTGCGCGAGGCGGGGGTGGTGGCGGGCTAACCAGCCCTGTAGGAATACTGTATAAAAAATCACTGTTGATCTATACAGTATCAAAAAAGCGGTGTATGCTTGCCCTGCAAGTCGAGAGGGGTGGGCGTTGAGGCTCTCCCAATTAACAGTCAGGCCGCAAGCGGCTATATAGATAAGAGGGCAAGACAATGGATGCAAACAAGGAAAAGGCGCTGGCCGCCGCACTGGGGCAGATCGAGCGCCAATTTGGTAAAGGCACGGTTATGCGCATGGGTGAAAAGGCGCATGAGGATATTCCCGCTATCTCCACCGGCTCGTTAGGTTTGGATATTGCCTTGGGTATCGGTGGCTTGCCGCGCGGTCGCATTGTTGAGATCTACGGCCCTGAGTCTTCTGGTAAAACCACGCTGACCCTGCAAGTGATTGCGGAGTGCCAAAAAGCGGGCGGTACAGCCGCTTTTATCGACGCCGAACACGCACTCGACCCTATTTATGCGGGCAAATTGGGCGTCAATGTTGAAGATTTGATTGTCTCCCAGCCAGATACTGGCGAGCAGGGTTTGGAAGTGGCCGATATGTTGGTGCGTTCTAACGCGGTGGATGTGCTGGTAATCGACTCGGTGGCCGCCTTGGTACCAAAAGCAGAGATTGAAGGTGAGATGGGTGATACCCATGTCGGTCTGCAGGCGCGCTTGATGTCACAAGCGCTGCGCAAGCTGACCGGCAACATCAAAAACGCCAATTGCCTCGTTATCTTCATCAACCAAATTCGCATGAAGATCGGCGTGATGTTCGGCAGCCCAGAAACTACCACCGGCGGCAACGCCCTGAAGTTCTACTCCTCAGTGCGCTTGGATATCCGTCGTATCGGCTCAGTAAAAGAGGGCGACGAAGTAGTGGGCAGCGAGACGCGCGTGAAAGTGGTGAAAAACAAGGTGGCGCCGCCGTTCAAACAGGTCGAGTTCCAGATCATGTACGGCCAAGGTATCAACCGTATGGGCGAAATTATCGACATCAGTGTCAACGATGGCTATGTCGAGAAGTCCGGCGCGTGGTACAGCTATCAAGGCGACAAAATTGGTCAAGGAAAAGCCAATGCAATCAAATACTTGCAGGATAATCCTCAAGTAGCTAGCGAGCTGGAAGCGAAGATACGCGGCGCATATTTGCAGGGACCGGTGGAGAGTCGCAAGCAGACGGCTGTTGTAGTCGCCGCTGAAGAAGTAGACCTCTAAACAACATGAACTACAGAGAGTTACATCTCTAATTCACATTAGAAACTCTCTGTAGTTATTTGTTTTTAAACACTATTTAGGTGATGTATGGATTTGACTACCCAAATCCGTGGGGCGGCGTTTGTCTTTTTGGGGCAGCGCGAGCACTCACGCCGTGAATTGCTGAGCAAGTTGGCTGACAAGTTCAACCTACCGGTGGATGCCATTGAATTACAGCAGTGCTTGGCGCGCTTGGCGGAAGATGGTTACCAGAGCGACGAGCGTTTTGCTGAGGTGTTCGTGCGCAGCAGAAAAGCGCGTGGCTACGGCCCCATCTTTATTGAACAGGAGTTGCGCCGCCGTGGTTTGGAAACCACGCTGGTGGTGGAATCCGTGCGGCGCAGTGATACAGGCTGGTTGTCTTTGGCGAGTGAAGCTAAGCGCAAGAAGTTTGGTGTCGGCTTGATAACAGCCTTCCAAGAAAAGGCAAAGGTTGCACGCTTCCTACAATATCGTGGCTTTTTGCCTCTGCAAATTGACGGAGCGCTGCGCGGCTGAGTAGCCGTGCAGTCTCCGTGTTGTAGGTTGTTTAGATTTTGAAGAATCGAATGGCAGCTTCCAAATCTTTGACTTGCTCATGAATCGTGCTGGCAGAATCAGAGAGTTCGGTCGAAGAGTGGGCGCTCAATTGAGTAGAGCTTTCGATCTGCGTTACCGCGCGATGAATTTGCTCCACGCCACCTTGTTGCTCATCCGAAGCGTGGCTGATTTCTTGCACCAAATCAGCGGTTTGCACCACTTGCGACACAATTTGATCGAGCAGGGTGATGACTTCGTTGCTCACACCGGAACTATTGGCCACCAAGGCAGCAATTTCAGAGGCGGCTGTGCGGCTCTGCTCCGCCAGCTTGCGCACTTCGCCCGCGACCACGGCAAAGCCTCGACCGTGCTCACCTGCGCGTGCTGCTTCAATTTCGGCGTTGAGCGCCAGCAAATTGGTGCGTTGCGCAATTTCATTAATAACGCCAATGCGCTGCGTGATTTTTTGCATTTCAGAAACGGCGTCTTTCATCACCACGCTGCCTTGACGCACGCTATCGGCAGCGGCAGTGGCAATTTGCTCGGTGGCGCGCGCATTGTCGGCATTCTGGCTGATGGTAACGCTCATTTCTTCCAGAGCGGCCGAGGTTTCTTCGGCACTGGCGGCTTGCTCTTCGGCGCTGACACTCACGCGCACCGCGCTATCGTGAATACTGGCTGAAGCCACGGAGAGTGCGTTGGTAGTGGCAACTAGCTGGCTGATGACGCTGTGCAGTTTTTCCAAAAAGGCATTGAACATATCGACAATGCTGCCCAGTTCGTCGTTGCTGGTTTTTTTCAGTCGATGCGTTAAATCGCCGTCACCATCCTGCAAATCTTTCAGAGCCTCCAGCATATTGTTGATGGGACGAGTGATGGCATTGCGCATGATGATAAAGGTCAGCCAGCACACCAGCAGGCCAAAGCTAATGCCCACGGCACTGACCGAAAGGCGCAAGTTTAAGAGTGCTGCGCTCAGGGCTTCGTGGCTGTCAATTTCGCTGACCAGCAGCCAAGTGTTGCCGTCAATGACCACTGGCGTCCAAGCGCCGATCACTTTTTTGCCGCGATAGTTGATGTAGTGCCCAGCACCTTCCTCGGTCACATCCATGAAGCGGCTGTTGTGAGCGGGTTCAGTTTGGAGACGCAGCGGGCTGGCGTTGTCGCCCTTGATGTTGACCAAATAGGTTTCGCCGTTTTCGCCCAATCCCACTTTTTGCCACTGCTGGTGCCATGCCATCTCTTCGTAAAAGTCTTTCAAAATAGGTGACAGCGCACGCCCTTTGTCTTCTTGCGCGGTCCAGCCTTCGATCAAGCCAGCCAGCATGCCGCTATTAAAACGGTTGGCTTCCTGCCACTCATTAATCTCCTGTTTCTTGATGTCTCGCAGCGCCGCGACTTTGGCTTCCACGGTTTGCTGAATGTGTCGCATCCCCACTTCAACGGTGATACTGCCCACGGCAGTCATGGCGACAACGCTGAAAATAACTTGCAGAGCCAAAATTTTGCGGATCAGGGAAAAGTCTTTGAACTTCACTGCACGGTTCTCCTTGCACGGTCAATAGTGTCGCAATCTACCACAAGCATCGTTGCGTTAGTCGCTGCCTAGCCGCGTTTGCTGCGCGGTTGTTTCCTGTTATGTTGTCCGGCTGGAATGAGTGAGAGTTGTGCAGTCAATGGGGATGGTAAGGTTTGGCATACCAGAGAGAATTACCTTAGAACTAAGAGATCTCAGTGGAGCCACTGTTTTTATAGAAACGGGAACATATCAGGGCGATACGGCGGCAAATCACTTCGATAAAGTTATCACCATAGAGCGGTCTAAAAGCCTGTTCGATGAATACAGTGGAGGTTTAGCTGATCTGCATAATGTGTCAGCCCTCTGTGGTGATTCTCGGCAGCTTTTACCGAGCATTCTCAAAGAAATAGGTGAGGAAAAAGCAATTTTCTGGCTGGATAGTCACTGGTTTGGCGGCGAAACGGCAGGACAGGATGATCAATGTCCTCTATTGGGAGAATTGGCCTGTTTGCAAGGGCGGAGTGGAGATGTGTTGCTAGTAGATGATGCGCGCCTTTTTCCGCGGCAGGGCGGATTTGGACAAGGATCCGCGCTTTGCCAAGAGGAAGACCTGCGACAAGTAGCAATGATGTTATTTTTTCGCGCCGGAGTCCCTCCTATCAGCGCATTATACCAGCGCCGAATAACCTGTTTTGGCAGGAATATACGCGCAGTCATCGCTACAATACGCACCCACAGTAATCCTATGTTTCGAGCCGGCGTTGCGGCTCTCTGTCGAGGTTGTGATGCTGGTTTTGCGCGGTGCGCCTGCTTTTTCTTCGTTTCGTCTCAATAAATGGCTCACGCGTTTACGCGAGATTGCCGCTGTGCGCGAGTTGCACGCCGAGTTTGTGCATTTTGCCGATGTGTCGCAGCCGCTGACCGCACAAGAAACAGCGGTATTGGAACAACTGCTGCAATACGGTCCGCGTCAGGAAACGCTGTTTGAACCGCACGGGCAATTGTTTTTGGTTGTGCCGCGTGCAGGCACGATTTCACCGTGGTCGAGTAAGGCGACAGACATTGCGCGCAACTGTGGTTTAACGGCAGTGCGCCGTTTGGAGCGCGGCATCGCCTTTCGCGTGGATGGCGATTTCACACCGGAACAAACCTCTGCTATTTCTGCGGCACTGCACGATCGCATGACTGAAACAGTGTTGGATACTCTCGACGCCGCTTCGATTTTGTTTGTGCAAGAACAGCCCGCACCATCAACAACGGTAGATATTCTCGGCGGTGGTCGCGCTGCTTTAGTGCGTGCCAACAGCGAGCTGGGCTTGGCATTGGCTGATGATGAAATTGATTATTTGCTGGAAAGTTTTACCGCGCTGAATCGCAATCCCGTCGATGTGGAATTGATGATGTTTGCGCAAGCCAACTCCGAACATTGTCGCCACAAAATTTTTAATGCCGATTGGTTGATCGACGGTGTAGCGCAAGAAAAATCACTGTTCAAAATGATTCGCAACACCAATGAGTGTGCGGGCGACAATGTGTTGTCGGCGTATTCCGATAACGCTGCTGTGGTGCGCGGGCAAATAGCAGGGCGGTTTTTTTCCCGACCCGCAAACCGGCGAATACATTGCGCAGCAAGAAGCTGTGCATTTGTTGATGAAAGTGGAAACACACAACCATCCCACTGCAATCGCGCCGTTTCCAGGGGCGGGCACGGGTGCCGGTGGTGAAATTCGCGATGAAGGCGCCGTGGGTCGCGGCTCCAAACCGAAAGCGGGTTTGACAGGTTTTTCTGTTTCCAACTTGCGCATTCCCGATTACGAACAGCCGTGGGAAAAAAATGCCAAGGGTGAAAGTTACGGCAAACCCGAACGCATCGTGTCCGCGCTAGATATCATGACCGAAGGCCCTTTGGGTGGAGCTGCTTTCAATAACGAATTTGGTCGCCCGAATTTATGCGGCTATTTCCGCAGTTTTGAATTGCCCGCCGCCGGTGCGAATGGCGAAGAAATGCGCGGCTATCACAAGCCGATCATGATTGCCGGCGGTTACGGCAATATTCGTGAAGAGCATGTCGAGAAAAAACCGTTTGCTGCCGGTGCAAAATTGATCGTGCTCGGCGGCCCCGCCATGCAGATTGGTTTGGGTGGCGGCGCAGCCTCTTCTATGGCATCTGGGCAGAGCAGCGCTGATTTGGATTTTGCTTCTGTGCAGCGCCAAAACCCAGAAATTGAACGCCGCTGTCAGGAAGTCATCGACCGTTGTTGGCAACTGGGTGAAAAAAATCCTATTCAATTTATTCATGATGTTGGCGCGGGTGGTTTGTCGAATGCGCTGCCGGAATTGGTGAAAGACGGCGGCACGGGCGGTGTGTTTAATTTGCGTGCCGTGCCGAGTGATGAGCCGGGCATGAGCCCGCTGGCTATCTGGTGCAACGAAGCGCAAGAGCGTTATGTGTTGGCCGTCAAAGAAGCAGACCTCGCGCAGTTTGATGCGATTTGCGCACGCGAACGCTGCCCGTATGCGGTGGTGGGTACGGCGACAGAAGAAAAACATTTGCGCGTGGACGATGCACATTTTAATAACGCGCCCGTGGATTTGCCGATGTCGCTGCTGTTTGGCAAACCGCCAAAAATGACGCGCAGCATTGAGCGCAAATCAGTGGTGCAAAAAGCTTTCGATTACAGCGGCATTAAATTGCGCGATGCGGCAATGCGCGTGTTGCAATTGCCGTCTGTCGCCTCAAAAAACTTTTTGATTACGATAGGTGATCGTTCGGTCACGGGCATGGTGGCGCGCGATCAACTGGTAGGCCCGTGGCAGATGCCGGTCGCCGACTGCGCAGTGACGGTGGTGAGCTATGACACCAACGCTGGCGAAGCAATGTCTATGGGTGAGCGCACGCCGGCGGCGTTAATTTCTGCACCGGCTTCGGCGCGCTTGGCGATAGCGGAAGCGATCACCAATATTGCCGCTACGCGCATTGCAAAATTATCCGACATTAAATTGTCAGCCAATTGGATGTGCGCCGCTGGTCACGCGGATGAAGATGAAAAATTGTTTGATGCCGTGCGCACGGTGGGTATGGAGCTGTGTCCGCAATTGGGGATTACAGTGCCGGTGGGCAAAGATTCCATGTCCATGCGCACGCGCTGGCAAGAAAACGGCGTAGAAAAATCGGTGACGGCGCCGATGTCGCTCATTATTTCTGCGTTCGCGCCGGTGTTGGATGTGCGCAAAACCGTCACGCCACAATTACGCACGGACAAAGGCAATACGGCATTATTTTTATTGGATTTGGGCAACGGCAAAAATCGTCTCGGCGCTTCTGCTTTCGCGCAAGTGTTCGGGGAAATTGGCTGTGAAGCGCCAGATCTCGATCAGCCGCAACAACTCGCGCAATTTTTTGCACTGCTGCAAGAAACATTGGAGCAGGATTTATTGCTGGCGTATCACGACCGCTCCGATGGCGGTTTGTGGGCCACCGTGGCAGAAATGGCGTTTACCGGTCGCTGCGGTGTGGATATTTCTCTCGTTGGTTTGGGCGAGGATCCGCTGGCGGCGCTGTTTGCCGAAGAGCCGGGTGCCGTGTTGCAAGTGCATGTAGATGCCATAGATACGCTGCAACAACTGGCAGAAAAATATCAATTGTCGGCGTGCTTGCATCGCATCGGTTTTATCAACGGTGACGATTATTTGCGCGTGCTGGACGGCGGCAACACAGTGTTGGAAATGCCGCGCCGCGATGCTTTGGCGCTGTGGTGGGAAACTAGTTATCGCCTGCAAGCATTGCGTGACAATCCAGTTTGCGCGGAGCAAGAAAAACAAACCGTGTTGGATGACAACAATCCTGGCCTGTCTGTTGCGCTCACATTCGATCAAAACCATGATATTGCCGCGCCGATGATCGCTACTGGCGTGCGTCCGCGTGTGGCAATTTTGCGTGAGCAGGGCGTGAACGGTCAGGTAGAAATGGCAGCGGCGTTTGATCGCGCCGGTTTTGCTGCTGTGGATGTGCACATGAGTGATTTACTGAGTGGGCGCATCGACTTAAAAGATTTCAAAGGCTTTGCCGCTTGCGGTGGTTTTTCTTACGGTGATGTACTTGGCGCGGGCGGTGGTTGGGCAAAAAGCATTTTGTTCAACGCGCGCGTGCGCGAGATGTTTGCGCAATTTTTTCAGCGCGATGATGCGTTCAGTTTGGGTGTGTGCAACGGCTGTCAGATGATGTCGCACTTGAAAGATTTAATTCCCGGTGCGGAGCATTGGCCGCGTTTTGTGCGCAACACCAGCGAGCAATTTGAAGCGCGCTTAGTGATGGTGGAAGTGGAGCCGTCGCCCTCTATTTTGTTGAGTGGCATGGCGGGTTCCAAAATGCCGATTATCGTGGCGCATGGTGAAGGGCGCGCAGAGTTTGCTGATGTCACTGCCTTGAAAAATCTGGATGCTAGCGGGCAAGTGGCGCTGCGTTATATCGACAACAGCGGCCATGTCACTGAAACATTCCCCGCTAACCCAAACGGTTCGCCGCGCGGTATTACCGCTGTCACCAATAGCGATGGTCGCCACACTATCATGATGCCGCATCCCGAGCGTGTGATTCGCGCGGTGCAACATTCTTGGCACCCAGACGGTTGGCAGGAAGATGGCTCTTGGTTGCGTTTATTTCGCAATGCGCGGCATTGGTTGAAGTAAGGACTGTTATGACAACGGAAACTGTCAATATTTTGCTGGTAGACGATCACGATTTAGTGCGTGTGGGTTTGCGACACGCGTTGAGCAGTGTGGAAAACTTTTCCATTGTTGCAGAAGCGGCCAGCGGTGAAGATGCGCTGGATAAAGCGGAAGCATTAAAACCGCATGTGGTGTTGATGGATGTGCGTATGCCTGGGATCGGCGGTATTGAAGCCACGCAGCGCATGCAGCGCCGTTCGCCCGATAGCAAAGTGGTGGTGATTACCGCTTGCGCGGATGACCCGTTTCCCGATTTGTTGTTGGAAGCAGGTGCACGCGGATTTGTGACGAAAGACAGTGCTATGGATGAGTTGGTGCATGCAATCCATGAAGTGCACAGCGGCAATCATTATGTGTGCAGAAAAATTGCGCAGGAATTGGCATTGAAGCCGCTGCGCAAACGCAGTGGCGCCAATCAATCACCGTTTGATGAATTGTCCGAACGCGAGATGCAAGTGGCGCTGATGATTGTTGGCTGCCAAAGCGCGCAAGATATTGCCGATCAACTCAATGTCAGCCCGAAAACCGTCAACACCTATCGCTACCGCATGTTTGAAAAATTGGGCGTAGAAAATGATGTGGGGCTGACACTGTTGGCACTGCGCCATAAGTTGTTTGTGCCGGACGGCGATGGCTGAATCGTCATCAGTTTTTGATAGCCGAAACTTTCTCGCGGCTGCCACCACACGCCCCGGCGTGTATCAAATGTACGGTGTTAAAAACGCCAACGAAATAGAAACGCTGTTGTATGTGGGCAAAGCGGCCAACTTGAAAAAACGCTTGGCGAGTTATTTTCGCGCGACAGGTTTGGGGCCAAAAACACAGGCGTTGGTGGCGCGCATCACGCGCATCGAACTCACTGTTACAGCCAGTGAAACCGAGGCACTGATACTCGAACAGAATCTCATCAAAGCACATCACCCGCCGTACAATATTCTGCTGCGCGACGATAAATCCTACCCGTATATTTTTTTGAGCGAAGGGGAGGCTTATCCGCGTCTCGCTTTTCATCGCGGTGCGAAGCAAAAGAAAGGGCGCTATTTTGGCCCGTTCCCGCACAGCGGCGCGGTGCGCGAGAGTCTCAATTTTTTGCAAAAGTTTACGCGCGTGCGCCAGTGCGAAGATTCTTTTTTTCGCAATCGCAGCCGCCCCTGTTTGCAGTATCAAATTCAGCGCTGTTCTGGGCCTTGCGTGGGCATGGTGACGCCAGCGCAGTATGAGAAAGATGTGGAAATCACGGCGCTGTTTTTGTCTGGGCAGGAACAGCGGGTGATGAATATATTGGCGAGCGATATGGAAGCTGCCGCAGAATCTCTGCAATTTGAGCGCGCCGCAGAATTGCGCGACCGCATCGCCAGCCTGCGCTCCGTGCAAGAACAGCAGGCGATAGAAAATGGCGTATTGATAAATGCCGATATTTTAGCTTGCGCGCAACAAGCCGGTTTGGTGTGTGTGCATGTGTTATTTGTGCGGCAGGGTCGCATACTGGGCAGTCGCAGTTATTTTCCTGCGTTATCGGTGGAGGAAGATTCTGAGAATATGTTGGTGGATTTTGCGGCACAGTTTTATCTCGGCAGTGAGCGCGAAATTCCCAATGAAGTGATTTTTTCATCGGCTGAAGCCAATGCACTTCAGGTATTGCAAGAGGCGCTGAGTGCGCGCATAGAGCGCAAAGTAATGGTGAGTACGCAGGTGCGCACACATCGCCAACAGTGGCTCACAATGGCAGGCAAGGCTGCGCAAGAAAACCTGTTGCAAAAATTGGCGAGCAAACAAAATATCGAAGCGCGTTTTGAAGCGCTGCGTGAAGCGTTAGGTTTGGATGCTGTGCCAGAACGCGTGGAATGTTTTGATATTAGTCATTCCTCCGGTGAAGCAACGGTGGCTTCTTGCGTGGTGTTTGATCGGCAGGGCGCGCGCAAAAGTGATTATCGGCGCTTCAATATTGAAGGCATTACAGCGGGTGATGATTACGCTGCCATGAAACAAGCACTAACGCGCCGCTATCGCCGTTTGCAAGAAAATGACAGCGTATTCCCTGATATTTTGTTGATCGACGGCGGCAAAGGGCAGCTTACGCAAGCCATTGAAGTATTAAACGAATTGCAAATTGCCGATATGTTGTTGGTGGGTGTAGCCAAAGGCAGCACGCGCAAAGCCGGTTTTGAGCAGCTTTTTGTACACGGCGAAGCAACGGCGCGCATTTTGCCGGATGATTCACCCGCGCTGCATTTGATTCAACAGATACGCGATGAAGCGCATCGCTTTGCCGTGGCAGGCCACACTGCTCGGCGCGATAAAAAACGCAGCGCATCGCCGCTGGAAGGTATTGCCGGTGTGGGGCCTACGCGTCGGCGCGCACTGTTGCGGCATTTTGGTGGGTTACAAGAAATTATTCGCGCCAGTGCTGATGATATTGCGCGTGTGCAGGGCATTAGCGCAGAATTGGCGGAAGTTATTTATGCGCATTTGCATGCGTAATGTTTTTTATTGGAATATTTTTTACTGGAGTACACCGCAATGAAGTATTGGATTTCGCTCGTCAACACCACGGAAGTGGATCAATTTATTGCTATTGCGCAAAAAGCTGAGGAGTTGGGTTATGAAGGCATCACGGTGCCGGATCATTTGGTGTATCCCACGCAAATTGAAACGCCGTATCCGTACACGCCGGACGGCAAAGTGTGGTGGCCAAAAACCAATCCGTGGGCAGATCCGTGGGTAACATTAACGGCCATGGGTGTGGCGACAAAAACTTTGCGTCTTGCAACCAATATTTATTTAGCGGCATTGCGCGACCCATTCACCGTGGCGCGCGCTACGGCTGCGGCTGCGCTGTTTACTCAGAATCGTGTGGTGTGCGGCGTATCCGCCGGTTGGATCAAAGAAGAGTTTGATTTGATGGGCATTGATTTTTCTGCGCGCGGTCGGCGTTTGGATGAAGTTATCGCTTGCATGCAACAATTGCACAGCGGCGAAGTGGTATCGCACAGCGGTGAATTTTTTCAATACGATCAAGTCATTCATTCTCCAGCGCCGACACAAAAAGTGCCGGTGTGGGTGGGTGGTGCCAGTAAAGCGGCTTTCCAGCGCGCGGCGAATAATGACGGTTGGCTCGGTGTGCCATCGAAAAACAAACGCTTGGCGGAAATCGTCAATATTTTGATGGAGCTGCGCAAAGCCAACGGCAAATACGGTCAGTCGTTTGATGTGGTGTTGAGCCCGATGGAATTGATGACCAAAGAGTTTTTGGATTCACTCGACCCAACCGCTACTTACCATTCCAGCGTGTTGCCGTGGACGCCGTCACCTTGGGGCAAAGCCTTCTGGGTGGAAGAGGGTGAAGATCACCGCGAACTGGCGGTGAAATTCCGCGCCATGGAGCGCTTCAAAGCCATGATGCAGCAAGTGGGCGTTTGGTGAGTGGCGTGTTGCCCTATAGAATGCAGCCATGAATCTACCTAACCTTTTATCACTGTTGCGCATCCTGCTCGTTCCGCTGTTTGTGTTGCTGTTTTATATGCCAATGCAGTGGACGAATTGGCTGTGCGCGGCGGTGTTTGGTTTGGCGGGTGTCACCGATTGGTTGGATGGCTACTTGGCGCGCAAGTGGAATCAGTCCACGCCGTTTGGTGCGTTTATTGATCCAGTGGCCGATAAGTTGATGGTGGTGGTGGCATTGGTTTTATTGGTCAACCGCTATCCGCATGTTTGGTTTGTGTTGCCCACCATCGTTATTATTTGTCGAGAAATTGTGGTGTCTGCTCTGCGTGAATGGATGGCAGAACTAGGCAAACGCGCCAGCGTAGCGGTTTCTTATATCGGTAAAGTAAAAACAGCGATGCAGATGTTGGCATTGCTGCTGCTACTGGGCGCATATAAAGAATCCGCTTGGATAGCAATTGCAGGAATTGTTTGTTTGTACATTGCTGCGGCACTTACGCTGTGGTCTATGCTCGCTTACCTCAAAGCCGCATGGCCTGATTTGCAACAGGGCATGGACAAAAAAGAATAACTATTTAAAAAGAATAATTATTTAATCAAGCGCAGTGCAAACGGTACGCAAAATGGTTTGCCATCTGAGGCGGCAACAGCGCCCATGATGCAGAACACAATGTGGATCAGCCACGCAACGACAATTACTAAAAAGCCCACCAAAATAATTGCCAGTACATTGCCGATAATCAGCATCAGCGTAAAGGTGATACCCCAGTTCAAGGCTTCTTTGGCTTGATCTTGCAAATACGCGTCATCTTTTTTTGCTAGATAAAACGCCAAACCGGGAATAAACGCGAGCAGAGTGCTGCCTAGCCAGCACAGCAGAGCGAGGTTTTTGCTGTCTTGATTGGGTGCTGTGATTTCGGTGTCAGTAGGCGTGGTAACGGTTTGGTTTGAGTCTTGTTCCATGTCTGTGTCCTCGTTAGGTAAAACGCGCATAACCAGCTGCGAGTATATTCACAGCTTCTTCCATATCTTCTGTTTTATCAGCAATGCTCATCAGCAGTGATTCATTGCTGTTAAATATCTCATCGCGAATAAAACCTTTTTCACGCGCGCGATTAAAAACAGGCAAAAGGCCAATAATTTTTTGTCGAATAATGCCCATTTCTAAAGGATGGCGCGTGCCGTTGCGCAGCAACACATAGATGTGCAGCATCAGTGTGTACATCAGGGTTTCTTCGATGTTATTGCCCGCTGCTAGTGAGTGGACAGCTTGTTGCATGATGCTGCGATCAGCCAGCACTTCCACGGTCACCATTTCATTGGCGAGTGCCAAGTAGCTTGGCAGCATGTTTTTTACGGTTTCGTATTGCGCATCATCGAGTGATGTTTTTGCGGCGACCAAATAGCCGATGAGCAGTTGTTGCAGATGCGCAGGCGATGGCTGTGATGTCATAAGTCAATTATTCCTGCAAAAAAAGACAGTCGATGAGTGTTTCGCCGTGATATTGTCGCGTCTTGGCAACGATGGTAACAGGGATAAATTGTTGCGTAGAGTCAGCTTTTATAAGCTCGCAATACATGGAGGATTTTACACCATCTTCTGTGACGATCTTGAGACGATCAATAGCTTGCAATAGATATTTTTGCCGAATCCATTTGCTAATATTGTTGCTAACGAAGCGAGTTTTTTTGGTAGTTTCTAATCCCAGCATGGTTAAGCAGGCATCATTGGCATCGCACACTATCCCTTGCGTATTGATAACGCAGAGAGGGCAGTGCATGTCTTCTAGCATTTTGTAATCCAGTATTTGCTGCATAGGGGCGTTGCTGAGCTGGGATTGCAATAGGCTGTTGATGAAGTGATGCAGGCTGTTTAAGGCTTGAGAGCCACCATTTTCATGTAGCAGCGTGATGAGCTCGCGCTCTGCACGGGATGGATGTATGGGGCCGTGCAGCTCCATTTTTCCTTGCCCTAGCAAGAGCCAATCCAGTGAAATATTGAGCAATAAGGACAGTCTAGCTAGATGCTCAAAGGCAATTTTCCCCGTTTTTAACCAATCGGAAACAGAGGCTTTAGACACACTCATATCAATGGCGAGTGCGGTGATGGAGGTGTGTCTAAAATCCATCGCTGTTTTAAGTCGTTCCATTACTTTGGTATCGAGCATTTATTTTTCCTCCAAAGGGAAAAATACCATTTGCACACCGCAGCCAGCCTGTATATCTGGCATGTCTAACATTCTGGATTTGATAATAAAAAAACTGTTCTCAGCTGTTGCGAGTTATTTGAATTTTCTTAGTGCCGGCGTGACCGTTTTGCAGGGTTTCTTTCATGAGATGACGCACTGGCGTATGCAGATGACGCGGTAGCCATTGCGTGTATTCCTGCTGAATGGCTTGCGTAATGTGTTCGTCAGACAAGCGCAGCAATTGGTTGAAGGCTAGGTTGGCGGTCAGCAGTTTGCCGTGTGTGTCGAGAATGGCAAAGGGTGGATTCATATCCACAGCAAGATTATGCGCGTGAAATTGTTTGAGAGAAGAGCCGAGGCTGGCCAAGTAAAAACGCGAGAGAAAGCGGTTGAGGTGATCGACAGACTCGGTGCCGAAGTGTCGTAAGGCGAGCACGAGGTCTTTTTCCAGCGGGTTGAGCCGACCGTTGGCGGCCAATTGCTCGCTGCCTATGCCGTGAACCAGCCAGTTGAGTGACACCTGTAGCGCTTCGGCAATATGAATGAGGTTGGTAAGGGTCAGCCCTTTGCCGTGTATCCAGCCGGACACTTTGGCATCGCTAACATCGGTCAGTCTTGCCAAATCTGTGGCCTTTAAGCGGCGCCGCTGTAGTGCTTCCTTGAGCCTAAGGCTGAATGCGTGGCTAATATCCTTATCTGCCATATGGGCTTCCTTTTATTTTTTAGGTAATTCAAAAAAATCTTACTACATTTTTAAAAAATTACGGCATGAACCGTATTGTTATCGATTTGTCAGGAAAAAAATGAGAAAGCTGTCATGTTTTTTGTGATTTGCCTGTCACGCGCATAATGAGAAGAGGTGCGTTGTTAGCTATCGTGACCGTCACCTGATGAGGGATGACGAGGGAAGCGGTCATGCACAAACCCAAAATACTGGTCGTTGAAGACAGCAAGACTTACTTGCAGTTCGTCACCGGCGTGCTGACAAAAGCTGGTTATGAAGTGCTGTCTGCCAGCAATGCGTGGGTGACCAATATCGTCAATCAGGAGCGACCCGATTTAATTTTAATGGATGTGCAGTTGGGGGCGGTCAGCGGTGTGGCTGCGGTGACAGCCTTGCGCAAGCGCAATTTTTGCAGCGGCATAAAAATTTTACTGCATTCGTCAGAGCCGTCGGCGGCGTTGGCGGAGATGGCCAAAAGCTGTGGTGCGGACGGGTATTTGCCCAAGGAAGGTAGCGAGGAGCGCCTGCTACAGGGCATTCGTCAGGCGTTGCATTCATCAGCAAAAGAAAAGGTGGGCGCCTAGCGCTTGGTAGTTGTTCAGTAGTTGTGGTGTCGCAATGGAAAGCTTTCTTCATTTTCAATCCAGTGCCGGTTCTCGTTTAGTGCGCGTAAGCCAAGTGGTGGAAGTTATCCCCATGGTGGCGTTACAGCATGAACAGACAGACAGCAATCAATTCTGCGGCTTGTTGAACTATCGCGGAAAAATTATTCCAGTTTTTGATTTGTTGCGTGCCGATGAAAACGCCTACTTGGATATCAAGGCCTTTTTGATTGTAACGCAGTGCAATGGCTCAGATGTGGCATTGATTGCCTGCGAAGTTAACCAAATCTACGAATTGATGGATGAAGCAGTACAAATAATAGCACCCGCTAACCTTGCACACTTTGAAGTGGCAAAAGTGGAAGGAGAGATGGTGCGCGTCGTGAATTTACAGGAATTTGTGGCGTGATCTCTGCTATGGCGCATGATGAATGGAGTGTCGCTTCTATTGATAACGAAGTACTGCGCATGCATTTGCAGCAGAACTTGGGCTTTCATTTGGAGAGCGTCAATCTCGATCAGATTTTATCTGGTCTATCCATTCAAGCGAACGAATTTGAAAGTTTTGAAGATTACGCCTCTGCTGTCGCTTCGTTAATTGCCGTACACGAAACTTATTTTTTGCGCCACCCCGATCAACTGGCGTGGCTGAAAACTTGCTGGTTGCCGCAGTGGTTGGCGGAACATGCGCACAGCACAGCGCCGCTGCGCATTTTAAGTGCGGGCTGCGCAACCGGTGAGGAGCCGTATTCTGTGGCGGCTGCACTGCATTCGCTATTAGCGCAAGCGGGTAAGTCATTAATTGTAGAAGCCGTGGATATTAGCTCGCGCGCCTTGGCAGTTGCACAGCGCGGACATTACGGTTTGTGGTCATTGCGCGGTGTAGATGTGCATCACGAACAATCGTGGTTAAAGGTGGGAGCGCGTTCGGTAGAAGTAGTGGATTGGGTGCGCAATGCTGTGCAGTTTCGGCAACACAATTTAACGCAGCCTTTGGTTTCTGCGCATCAGTACGATGTGATTTTTTGCCGCAATGTATTGATTTATATGCATGAGGCAGCCATTGCGCATATTGTAAAAAACTTGATGGCTTGCTTGAGCAAAAATGGCATATTGATTTTGGGTCCCAGCGATCCCAATCCACCCGCCGATATGGGTTTGCAAGTCACTTGGCAGCAGGGCGTTCGATTGCTGCACAGAGCGCATGAGCAACCCGTGTTGCCAGAAAAAAGTGCAGTGTTTGTTGCTGCTCATAGTGCGCCAAAGACGCACGTTGTTGTTCATTCTAAGCAGCAAGAAAAACCAGTTTTTCACGACCACGATGCGATTGAAACCTTGATTCATGGCGGTTACTACACCAAGGCCAGAGAAGTATTGGATGCGCGTTTAGCCGCCAATCCTTTTGATGTGAAAAGCCATGTGATGCTGGCATTGTTGTTGATGGACCTCAACGAATACGATTTGGCGTGGCAGTCTGCGCGCAATGCTTCCTTTATTGAGCCTGCGGCTGTGTTTCCCGCTTATTTATTGGCGAGCATTCGTTTGCGCCAAGGTGACACAGCAGTAGCCAAATCAGAAGCGCAATGGGTGTACGAGCAATTAAACGACGGCAATGATGAAAAGCCTGTGCGCTATTGCGAAGAAATAAATGCCGGCCAACTGAAGGAGGTTATCCATGCTGGATTTGGCATTGCCGGTTGAAGATAAAAAACTCGATAAAAACAGTCATGAAGTTCTTGCGGAGAGAGCGGCGCGGTTTCGCCGTGAAGAAAATCACTCCCATGAAGACAAAGAAGAGATGATTGTCTTTGAAGAGTGCGGCACGCGTTACGCAGTGCCTTTGCGTATGTTGGCGGAAATTAGACCCATCACCAAGATGACGGCGCTGCCCTTGGTGTCGAACAATATTCGCGGCTTGATTAACTTTCGAGGAAAAATTGTCGCAATTTACAGTTTGGCGAGCAGTTTGAATAAAAGTGCAGATACCAGCACAGCGGCAAAACAGCAAAGCTCGGCACTGATTGGTTATGGCGTAGCAGGGCATGTGGCGCTATTCGCCGAGAGCGTGGTGGAAACCATCAATGTCAGTCACGCTGAAATTTGTGCAGTACCTATTTCTTTATCTGCTTATGACTATATTGCTGGTGTAGGCAGTGATGGCATGATTTTTTTAGACATGGAAAAGCTCGTTAATAATTCACAATTCTACATGGCGTGAGGTAAGGCAATGAAACACAATAGCGATCAAATCTCTACGGAAGGTTATGACATCAATCAACGCAAATCTTTTTTGCTGATTGATAAAGAAGATGAAGAGCGCATGGTGGGTATTCGACCCATTGCGGAGAATAATTCTGCCGTCATACTGGATCATCTGTATGAGCATTTTCTTGCCTACGCAGAAACAAAAGCCTTCTTGCAAAGCGATAAGCACATCAAGAACTTAAAAGAGGCGCAGGCTAGGTTCTTTATGGCCTTGGTGGGTGGTAAATACGATGAGGAATATTTGGCGAGTCGCTTGAGTGTGGGTAGAACGCACGAGCGTATCGGCTTGGAACCGCAATGGTATATCGGCGCGTATTCTCGATATTTGAACTTAATTATTCCATTTATTGTGGAAGACAAAAAAGCCAAGCCGCAAGTGATGGTGCAGTGCATTAATAGTTTAATTAAGTTTGTGTTCTTGGATATGGAACTTGCGATTGATACTTATATTGAGGCAATGAATATCCGCGAGAAGGAACTCAAGAAAAAATTTATTGATAGTTTGTCTGGGTTTTCTTCTAGCCTGTCTGAGGCGACGGGTGCGATTGTAACGGCCACCACGCAACAGAGTGCCACTTCCAATGAACAGGCGACTTCTGTGCAAGAAGTTTCCGCCACCGTTGCCGAGGTAAAACAAACTTCGCTGCAAGCCTTGGATAATGCTTCCAAAGTAATTGCTTCATCGGAAGGTGCAGTGCTGGCTTCTAAAGACGGCACCAAGGCCGTGGAGGAATCCATTCACGGTATGCACGATATTCAGAAACAAGTGGAAGCGATTGCGGAAAAAATACTGGGTTTGAGTGAGCAAACACAGCAGATTGGTGAAATTATTCAATCGGTTAATGAAATTGCCGAGCAGTCCAAACTGTTGGCTTTGAATGCGGCGATTGAAGCGGCGCGCGCCGGCGAACACGGAAAAGGTTTTTCTGTGGTGGCATCGGAAATTCGCACGCTGGCGGATCAAAGCAAGCAGGCAACCAATCAAGTAAAAGGAATTTTGGGTGAAATTCAGAAAGCCACTAACAGCGCGGTGATTGCCACAGAAGAGGGTGGCAAGAAAGTGGATGCCGGTGTGGGCTTGGCCAATATGGCGGGTGAAAATATACACCGTCTGTCACAAACCATTAACGAATCAGCCGATTCGGGTCGCTTGATTTTGTCTTCATCGCAGCAACAAACAGCGGGTGTTGAGCAAATTGCCGTGGCGATGCAGCAAATCAGCCAGGCTTCTAAAGATGCGCTGGCGGCAGTGAAGAAAACAGAAGCGGTTGCGCACAATTTGCGCGAGTTGTCTGAAAACATGAACGCATTGATTGATTCTTTCAAAACGGTACAAAAACACAAGGTTGAATGGCGACTCGCCTAATTTCACTCACAGCACTGTGACTATTGATAAAACAGTTGACGAGGTGAAGGTAGGTTATGGATCCCAATGAACTGCGCAATACGTTGTTGCAGGCATTTTCTGAAGAAGCGCCTGATTTGTTGCGAAAGGCAGAGCAGGCGCTGCTGGATTTAGAAGATGCTCCCGATCAAGACAGGCAAGCGCCGGCGGAGGCTTTGAAGCGGGCGCTGCATTCTTTGAAAGGCTCTGCCAGTGCTATTGGCAGAGATGATCTGCGCGATGTCTGCCATGCCATGGAAGATTTGGTGCTTCACATGTTGCAGGAGGGCGTGCAAGCATTTCAGTTGGATTTATTGCATGCAGGTTTGCAATTTTTGCACGAGGCAGCAGCCACGCCAGGTGAGCGACACGCACCAGAAGTGACGCTGGCCTTGCTGAAAAGCACGGATAGCAGTGCCATTGCGGCGCAACTTTCTGCACGCGCTGTTGCACCGAAAGCAATGGAAACCGTTGCAGAAGTGCCATCAACAGTGGATGTAGTGAGTGCTAAAAATTCTGTTCAGAAAACCAATACAACGGATGCCGCAACAGGTTTGAGTGAAACGATTCGCGTCGCGGTATCTAAAATTGATAATTTGCAATCCAGTGTAGGCGAGTTGGTGGCTATTCGCTTGCAGCAGGATGATAGCCTGTTGCAGCTCAAGGAATTGCAATTGCAAATGGCGGAACTGACTTCACAGTGGAGGTTGCTTGGCAGCGATATTCGCGAATGCCGCCAATTTTTGCCTTCGCGCACAGCAGCAAAGTTTGACAACAAAATCTCATCGTTTTCTGGCCACATCAAACAAACAGAAAGACAGTTGTTTCATTTGGCGCATCAAATTGGCAGTCAGACTGGGCAATTGAGTTTGTTGTGCGATGCGATGGATAACGGTTTGCGCGCGGTGCGCATGATGCCATTGGCGCCTTTTTTGGAATCTTTTCGTGCTGTGGCGAGAGATGCAGCGCGCTCCTTGGGTAAATCTGTGGTGCTGGAGTGCGATGACAAAGGCATAGAAATTGATCGGCTGGTGTTGGAGCATATTCGTGAACCTTTGCTGCATTTGGTGCGCAATTCTGTAGGGCACGGCATTGAAAAATCTGAGCAGCGTCTTGCTGCTGGCAAACCGGAAACGGGTTCTATTCGTTTGTCGGCGGAGTTGCGCGGCGACTATGTCAATATCGCTATCAGCGATGACGGTGCGGGTTTTAATCGACAAAAAATTCTGCAAAAAGCCAATGCGTTGGGCATGGCGCGCACACTGGATGAACTGACCGATGAACATTTGATTGATATTGTTTGTCGCCCAGGTTTTAGCACTGCTGCGGGTGTTGATACCGTTTCTGGTCGTGGTATTGGCATGGATGTGGTGTCCACCATGATTAGTGAGTTGGGTGGCACAGTGGGTTTGGAAACTTTTGAAGGCGGCGGCAGTTGTATCACTTTGCGCGTGCCTACCAGTTTGGCAGCCACGCAAGGTTTAATTTTGCAAATTGGCAATGAACGCTATGGCGTGGTGCTGGATTTGGTAGAACGCATAGTGCGCACGCGTTTGGATAGTTTAGCAATGGTGGAAGGACGCGAAGTGTTATTTTTGGATGACAACCCCATCGCTATTACCAGTTTAGCCTTGATGTTGAATTTATCGGCACTTATTCCGCAGCAGCGACAGCGCGCTTATCCCATCGTAATTTTGCGTGCAGGTACGCAGCGGTTGGCATTGATCGTTGATGATATCCCTGGGGAAATTCCGATGATCGTCAAACCGCTGGGGCCACAATTTGAAAATATTAAAGCCTACGCCGGTGGCGCTATTCTTGCGGATGGCAGTGTGATGCCGGTGTTGGAGGCGCGCTATTTAATCAATTCCATTTCTGGCGCAAGCAGTGTTTCCACAGGTGTGCAGTGGCAGAGTGATGAAAATAATGACGGAGATCAGCAGGCCGTCGATGCCAGTTTTGCAACACAGCGCGCTATTTTAGTGGTGGATGATTCCATCACGACGCGCACTTTAGAACGCAATATTTTGGAGGCGGCTGGCTATCGTGTTTTAGTGGCAACCGATGGTGAAGAGGCAGCAGATATTCTGCGCATTGAAGATGGCATTTCTTTGGTGGTGACCGATTTGGAAATGCGGCGCATGAACGGCTTGGAGCTGTGCCGGCATATTCGCAGCGGGCAACATAAAAATCTTCCCATCATCATGGTTACTTCTGTTGGCAGTGAAGCGGAAATGAAAAAAGGTATAGCTGCAGGTGCAGATGCTTATATCGTCAAAGGCAACTTCCAGCAGGATTATTTCTTATCTACCGTCCGGCGTTTTGTTAACGTTTAATTCATGAGCATTCGCATCCTAGTTGTTGAGGATAATTTAGTTGTACAACACTATGTGCGCAGCGCTTTGTCTGTTGATTCAAAAAATGAAATTCTGGCGATTGTTGATAATGGAATTGATGCATTAAAAGCTGCCATTCGCATGAAGCCGGATGTCATTTTGCTGGATTTGTTTTTGCCAGGCATGGATGGCATGGATGTGATTCGCCATGTGATGTCGGAGGCGCCGTGCCCGATTGTGGTGCTCAGTGCAGAGCTGGATAGAAAAGACCAAGACTTAACATTTGAAGCGCAGCGCTCGGGTGCGGTGTCGGTGTTGGCCAAACCGCAAGGCATGGAGCCAGCGCAGTTCCAAGCCTTCAGCGACAACTTGTGTAAAACCGTGCAACTCATGGCGCAAGTAAAAGTGACGCGCCGCTGGTTGCCCACGGCGGCGGTGTCGCCAGCCGTTGAGCCTTCGCTATTGGCTTCTGGTGATCGTTGGGATTTATTGGCGATTGGTTCATCCACCGGAGGCCCTGCTGCTTTATACAGTTTGTTGGAAGCCTTGGGTGCTGCATTTAATTTTCCTGTGTTGATCGCGCAACATATTGCGCCAGGTTTTGGTGCAACATTGTGCGAATGGCTGGCAAAAACAGGCTGCCCAATTTGTATTCCAGAGCACGGTGAAAAAGCACAGGCTGGCAAAGTGTATCTCGCACCCGATGACAGGCATTTGGTGTACGGTGCAGGCGGAGTGTTATTTCATGTAGAAAATCCCGCTGCGCGTTTTACACCGAGTGTCGATATGTTGTTTGATTCCATTGCCACACATCACACGGGGCAAGTGGCAGCGATAATTTTGACGGGCATGGGCAACGATGGCACCGCCGGTATGCATCATCTTTACCGGCAGGGCGCGCAGACTATCGCAGAAGCAGAAAGCAGTTGTGTGGTGTTTGGTATGCCAGCAGCTGCCATCGCGGCAGGTGTAGTGCGCAGTGTCTTACCGTTGTCTGATATTGCTGAATTATTGCGGCAGAAACATATTGGCTGATGGTTGTTTCCATTAATGCAGCGTAGCTAATGTACTGCGTGATGGTGCCGGTTCATCGACCTGGCGCGAAGCTCGAAAAGCGGCAAAATCAATAATTTCAGCAGGAGCGCGCGCGAATAGTGGTATGACAACCCCAGCTTTTTTCAAACATTGTGCAAAGTGCATGGCACACATCAGCGCCATGTCTGCAACGGCGGTCGACAGCCAATCCGCCAAAATTTCCTGTGCGTCCCAATAGCGGTATTCATGGAGCTGGGCGAGAATTTGCAAGAACCACGCCTCGTCGACGCCCAGCTCGGTGTTGCAGGTGCAGCGTATATCCATGGCGCGTTCGCTGTAGTTTAGGAATAGGCTACCCAGCGCATCAAAAGCGGCACAAGCCTCTGTACCCGCACCTATCTGCAGCAAGCCTGTGCGCCAGTCTGGGTATTGTTTTCCGGGGTTGCGATGCGGCAGGGCCCATAGGCGTAGTGTCATCAGCAGCAGAGTTTCTGCTTGCCCCAGCTCGCTAATAGGTAGGGTTTGGGGGTACAGGCAAGAGGTATTGGTGGTGTTGTGCATGGTGTACTGTCCGTGTTTGAGAAGTAGAGCCACATCCTATGACGCCAGCGCTGCCTTGTAAATGATAATTATTATCATTTATTGATATGGATTAGCTTAGGTCCACAACTACCCGTTTTAAGCGGCTAGATTCTCCGGATTTAATCGATACGGCTTTCTTGCGGCAATCAAAATGCGCGGCCACCAGCGCAATCAATTCCTCGTTGGCTTTGCCATCCACGGGCGGTGACTTCAATTTGGCGATCCATGTGCCGTCACTGTTTTGCGTGAGTGAGGCAGATTTTGCGCGCGGTGTAACTTTGATTTGCAGGATGGTGGTCATGGTTGTCGGCTGTTTTTCCAAGTTTGTAAATCAGCCTTGGTAAGTGTACGGCGATAGGCGGTGAAGTTTTATTTGCCTAAGAGGCTGTTGTTGGCATGAGCATGGTTTGTGTTACTCGCGATGAACTGAAAGTCTGTCTCCGTGCAGACTAGCTCGCCTATCTGCTTGAATCTTCCTTAAAGATATATATATTTCGCGCCTTTTGAGAATCGTGGTCTTGGGCGGTGGTATGTGTTTGCGGTCTGAATCTTTGATCGATGGATTAGTTTGAGATGCGTTCATGGATTTGGCGTTTACGGCATGTCATGGGCGTGCCTCAGCATGTGCCTTCTTGGCGTGAACAGCTGGTAGGTTCCGTCACGGCGCTGGCAGGTATCGCGCTGGTGGCCGTGTTGGGATGGACGGAATCACTGGGTGCTTCCCCTTGGTTGCTGACCTCCATGGGCGCTACGGCGGTGCTGGTATTCACCGTGCCGCACGGCATGTTGTCTCAACCTTGGGCGGTATTAGGCGGGCATACTTTCTCGGCGTTGTCAGGGCTGCTGGTATTGCATGTATTGGGACAGGGCGTGCTGGCGTGTGCTGTGGCGGTCAGTTTGTCTATTGGCGTGATGCATGTAACGCGTTGTATCCACCCCCCAGGCGGAGCGACAACTTTGTTTGTGGTGCAGTCTGCTTCAACAGCTGCCGCAGGGTTGGATCTGTTGTTATCTCCCGTGCTGTTGAATGTGGCGTCTATCCTGTTGGCTGCGGTGGCATTGAACTACCCGTTCGCATGGCGTCGTTATCCCGCGTATTTGGCTTTTCGTCACAGCTCGCCCGCACCACAACAACTGCAGCAGTTATTGCATGAAGCGCCGTTTACAGAAAAAGAATTGGCATTGGCGCTGGATGGCATGGACGAAACATTTGATATCAGCGACGAGCAAATACAACTGTTGTATGAAGCCTTGTCGAATATCGAATCCAGCTTGCCGAAGTTGACGGCAGACGCACTGGAGGCCGGCGCTTTTTTACAGCAACGGTTTGCGCGGCGAGCAATGGGGCGTTAGACAGATAGTGGACGCCAATGCTGCCGATGCGCGCAAGCCACAAGTGATTGTCAAAACCGTGGCGGGCAAAGGCAAAGGAAAAACGCAATTGATGACGCGCCAGGATTTTGCGGATTGGGCTCGATATCCCGTGTATCCCGATGCCAGCCATTGGACGCGTGATAAGCCAGAGAATTGATGCAGGTTCGTTAGTTGGGAAAGCAATAAAAAACCAGCGCAAGGCTGGTTTTAGAAGATGGCGGAGGAGGTGACCGTTGAATTAATAGAATATCTTATTGATATATAGGTAAATATCATTCTAAATCCAGCCAGATGTGCCCCCACTTGTGCCCCCAAATTGGATGCCTTCGCGGGTTCAAACTATTTTTTAAATTATAGCGCTTTCGCAGATGAGGGGATGAATTGGAGCGGTAATCATATCAGCTACTCCAATACTGACATCCGTTTTACCGTTGTTGGGCCAATTGGGCACTCCAATTTTCCTTGGATATATATCACCGCAATGACATTCACCCCTTCAAAGGAGAATTTTTATGTCATTGCAATGTCCTCTCTGTAAATCGCCTCATCAAGTTATAACCCGCAATTACGGTCGCAAGGCCGGCAGTGCTGTCGGTGCTGTGGCCGGTGCAGCTGCTGGCGCACTCGGATCAGCGAGTTATTTTCCAAACAGCGTGCGCATCTCATTCGCAGATTTGCGCGGTTTTTTATCAACGCAGTTTCGCAAACAGCCTGTTGTGCGGGCTGAAACAACACACGGTAATGTCCGGCGGGTATGTCTGCTTCCGGAATCCACCACTGCTGTAGCGCTGTGGGGGTTTCCTCAATGGCAAACGTCATAACCGCATCTGTCTGCGTATCACACAAGGTGATGGTTGCCGGAAAGGCAGACAGCGTGCTATCGGCACTGACAACAACAGCAAGTGCGTTGCCACGGTGTCGGATGGTTATGGAACAGGGTTCTGCCGGGGTGGGTGGGTGGTGCGAGTAAAGCGGCATTTCAACGCGCTGCAAATAATGATGGCTGGCTCGGCGTGCCATCTAAAAATAAACGTCTCGCAGAAATTGTTAACATCTTGATGGATTTACGCAAAGCTAACGGAAAATACGGTCAGCCTTTTGATGTGGTGTTAAGCCCCATGGAATTGATGACCAAAGAGTTTCTGGATTCGCTTGATCCTGCCGCCACCTATCATTCCAGCGTGTTGCCGTGGACACCCTCACCCTGGGGCAAGGCGTTCTGGGTGGAAGAAGGTGAAGACCATCGTGAACTGGCAGTGAAATTCAAAGCTATGGAGCGTTTTAAAACCATGATGCAACAAGTGGGTGTTTGGTGATGAATCTCCCAAACCTTTTATCACTGCTACGCATTTTATTGATTCCACTGTTCGTGCTGTTATTTTATTTGCCGATGCAGTGGACTAATTTTTTGTGTGCAGCGGTATTTGGTTTGGCGGGAGTGACAGATTGGCTGGATGGTTATTTAGCTCGCAAATGGAATCAAGCCACGCCGTTTGGTGCTTTTATTGATCCCGTTGCAGATAAATTGATGGTGGTGGTGGCGTTGGTACTGCTGGTAAATCGCTATCCGCATGTCTGGTTTGTATTGCCGACGATTGTGATTATTTGTCGTGAAATTGTGGTGTCGGCATTGCGCGAATGGATGGCAGAGTTGGGCAAGCGCGCCAGTGTGGCTGTTTCTTACGTGGGTAAAGTAAAAACAGCCATGCAAATGTTGGCGCTGTTATTGTTGTTAGGTGCAAATAAAGAACTGGGCTGGTTAGCCAGTGCAGGTATTGCGTGCCTTTATGTGGCTGCGGTGCTGACTTTGTGGTCCATGCTGGCCTACATCAAGGCAGCTTGGCCTGATTTGCAGCAAGGCATGGACAAAAAAGAATAGTTATTTAAAAATCGCTATTTGATGAGTCGCAGTGCGAACGGTACGCGAAATGGTTTTCCATCAGAGACAGCCACAGCGCCCATCACACAAAACACAATGTGACACAGCCACACAGCAATAATCACTAAAAAATCCCACCAGAATAATGGTGAGTACGTTGCCGACAATCAGCATCAGTACAAAGGTGATGCCCCAATTCAACGCCTCTTTTGCCTGGTCTTGCACATACGCATCATCTTTTTTAGCCAGATAAAAAGCCAAGCCTGGAATAAAGGCCAATAGGGTGCTGCCTAGCCAACACAGCAGAGCGAGATTTTTGCTTTCTTGTGAGGTAGCTGAAGAGGCTTCGGTATTGGTGCCGGGTGTGCTGTTCGTGTCCTGATCCATGCGCGTGTCCTCGAATAGTGTGCGCTACAATTATGGCTGATTTTTTGCCGTTGTCAGCCCATGAAAACTTCCCGCCGTGTTTCAAACGTTCTGTTAGTTGTGAGCCTTGCTGCATTGCTCAGTGCATGCTTGGGCGGGCTAATTGCCAGCGCCGGCACACAAGTGATGTTGGCGATACTCAAGCCCATGGTTGGCCTGGACCCTAACAGTAACGGCTTGTTTCAGCAGCCGATCATCAAAAATCGCATGCAATCTTTTTTGGGGGATTACTACGATCCCACTATGCAGTTATTGCGCACAGCCGATAAAGTACAAGAAGAAGGGCCGCTGTTTTATGTGGTATCGCGCTATACACCTATTCCTCAAATAGCAGAGAAGGCGGGATTTGTCTGGAATTCAGACACTAATCAAATGGCGGTTATGCTCATTAGTGGCGGTTCGACAACGGTGATTGCCGAGCGATTAATCAAACAGCAGGCCAATCAGCAAATGGCAAAGTAGTGCCGCAATGGCCTACAGAGCTGCAAACCTATCTCGATCGAGATGCTTTAAAGAAAAAACTCACGGATGCAGCCGTGCAAGCAACCAGTGATGCACTCAATAAAACAGCAGAAGATCAATTACAGGAAGCATTAAAAGCGCATGAGGCATCATAGGCTCAAGAAGCTGTGCCGCCACCATCGCCTTGAGTAGCAAAACGTTGATAGCCAGCCGCCATCGCGTGAACAGCTTGTTGCATGATGCTGCGGTCAGCGAGTACATCCAGGGTTACCATTTCATTGGCGAGCGCGATGTAAGCGGGCAGCAGTGCTTTTACCGATTCGTACTGCGCATCATCCAGTGATGTTTTTGCGGCGACTAAATAGCCAACCAATACTTGTTGTAAATGTGCTGTAGAGTTGGTGTCTGTCATGTGAGGGTTACTCATATACGGGTTATTCGGGCAGGAAAATGCATTGGATCAGCAATTGGCTATGATACATGCCGTGTCCAGTTACTGATATTGGATGCATTAAATCTCGGTATTGATAAACAGGCTGGATTGGCATCACATTATCGGGATTTGATAACAACCCGCTTGATCCGGCTGGTTTCACCGGTCTTGATGCTGACCATTTTTTTTGCGCAGTGAAAATACTCGGCTACCAGCGCTATCAGCTCCACATTGGCCTTGCCATCCACAGGCGGAGATTTCAGTTTTGCCACCCATGAGCCGTCACTGGTTTGCGTCAGCGAAGAAACTTTTGCGCGCGGTGTGACTTTGATCTGGAGGATGGTGTCCATGTGTCTATTCAGCGTTGTACCGATTCAAAATACTACAAAAGATACCGGCAATTATTTTTTCAAACGAGTTTTTGCCATGTTCTATTGGGGGTTACTTTTCAAACTTCCAGCTGCGTTCACGCACGCAAATGGCATTCACTCCGAGTGCATGGCAAGCGCGGACTACATCCGGGTTGTCGTCGAACATCAATGCCACTTGCTGCTCTGCACAAACCTGAGCTTTCCACTGCCCGACATTTTCCAAAGCATCTGCTGGGCAACAATGGATTTCAGTTACATCGGGCGTAATGCCAAGATGTTGGCACACATAATCCAATGTCAGTTCATCGTTGACGGTGACAATGATTACGCGATCAAAGCGCCGTGCTAATTCTTGAAAAGCCAGCGGGTAATCGCTGGTGGTTTCATCCCAGTCCAGCGCCAGTGTGTTGAGGAAGCTGCGAGTCTGCGCATGCTTGAATTCAATGTACATGGGTCGGTTCCTCCTGTCTGGATCGGGTGCACAGCCAATGATAGAGGGCAAGAGGCGCATCAGGTGAGCTTTGACTCTGCTATCAATAGCCCAATGAAATGGAATGAGTTGTGGTATAAATCAAAAGTCGAATCGAATTCACAAAACGGGCTGGCTGCTTGAAAGACATCAACGAAATCAGAATGGCGCTGCGTAAGTTTGCAGCAGACAGGGACTGGGATCAGTTTCATTCACCAAAGAATCTGGTTATGGCACTCAGCGTTGAGGTGGCCGAATTGATGGAGCATTTCCAGTGGTTGTCAGAGCAGCAGTCTGCCGGTCTTGATGCGGAAATAAAGCAGGCAGTGGAAGAGGAGATAGCGGATATCCAGCTATACCTGATCCGGTTGGCGGACAAGCTGGATATAGATGTTCTTTCTGCGGTAGAAAGAAAATTCAGAAAAAATGAAACGAGATACCCTGCGGATAAAGTCAGGGGAAGCGCCAGAAAGTACACTGAATATCAGGAAGAAGGAAAGTAGGAAGTGATTGTATACGTGGCGGATAAGAACAAGTTTATCGATGATGTAAAAGAAAATTCCATACATAAGAAAATTCTAGCTGAGTTTGAAAGGCGGTTGTTCAGGAGACCGGCGGCAAACGAAATCGACTCATGGAAAAACTCCATGGAATACATGTTCAAGATATTGATTGATCCTGATATTCCATCAAATGCAGGTGTTTCTATTGAGTACACATTGCCACTGACGAGCAAGCGCATAGACTTCATATTGACAGGCCAGAATGCAGATGGTTGTGATACCGCTGTGATTGTAGAGCTTAAACAGTGGAGTGATGTTAAGAAAACAGAAAAGGATGGGGTGGTAAGAACCTGGCTGGGAAAAAATGAAAGAGAAACCAGTCATCCTTCCTATCAGGCATGGACTTATGCTGCATTGATTGAAGATTACAACGAAGCTGTCCGTAACGATAATATTGCATTACGGCCGTGTGCCTATCTGCACAATCTTGATGTTGATACGGCTATCAACGACCAGTTTTACGCGGATCACATCAACAAAGCGCCAGTCTTTATCTCTTCTGATGCAAAAAAGCTTGCTGAATTCTTTAAATTACATGTCAAGTTTGGCGATACAAAATGCATTATGTATCGCATTGAGCATGGGAAAATAAAGCCATCCAAGGCTTTGGCTGACAGTCTTGTGTCTATGATGAAAGGCAATCGTGAGTTTCTGATGATCGACGATCAGAAGCTAGTGTATGAGACGGCTGTGGACTTGGCTCATAAAGCCCAAAAGGGGAAGAAGCAGGTTTTGATCGTTGAAGGTGGCCCTGGAACCGGTAAATCTGTGGTGGCTATTAACTTGCTGGTTGCATTGACTAATAGGGAAATGCTTGTCCAGTATGTTTCCAAGAATGCCGCACCGAGGGCTGTTTACGCCGCAAAACTTGCCGGAACAATGACAAAAACAAAAATCAATAATTTATTCAAAGGCTCCGGTTCATATATGGAGTCAGAAAATAATTTCTTTGATGTTCTGGTGGTGGATGAAGCGCATAGAATGAATGAGAAGTCTGGTCTTTACCAGAATATGGGTGATAACCAGATCAAGGAGGTTATTGCTGCATCTAAATGTTCAATATTTTTTATTGATGAAAACCAGCGGGTTACGCTCAAGGACATTGGTTCAAAGGAAGAGATTGAGAGGTTTGCGGCGCAACAAGGAGCTGTTGTTCATGCATTGGAATTGAAATCGCAGTTTCGCTGTAACGGATCAGATGGCTACTTGTCTTGGCTGGATAACTCATTGCAAATAAAGGAAACGGCCAACGCCACACTTGATGGCGTTGATTATGACTTCAGGGTTTTTAATTCCCCCAATGAGTTGAGAGAGGCAATTCTCAAGAAAAATAGTACGCACAACAAAGCTAGGCTTGTGGCCGGATATTGCTGGCAATGGAAAAGCAAGAAAAACCCTAGGGCTATGGATATTGTCATCGAAGAACATGATTTCGAAGCCAAATGGAATTTGATGGAAGATGGTAGTCTGTGGATTATGGGGAGAGACTCAGTCCATCAAGTTGGCTGCATTCATACCTGCCAAGGTCTTGAAGTGGATTATATCGGGGTGATTGTTGGCTCTGACCTCGTTGTGCGTGATGGAAAAATTATTACAGACGGCAACAAGAGGGCGAGAGGAGATAAATCTATCAGTGGTTTCAAGAGTCGCCTGAAAAGTCATCGTGTGTCAGCACTTAAAGAAGCGGATGTGATTATAAAAAATACTTATCGCACATTAATGACTCGTGGCCAAAAGGGTTGCTATATTTATTGCGATGATAAAGAAACGGGTGAATATTTCAGGAGGTTAATAGAAAACTCAAAAAGGGAAGAGCAGATTTTTATCGATGAAATGTATCCAAGGCTCAATTTGCAAATTCTGCCAGAAAATCTGGTTAAGCCCTTTGTTAATGCCGTGCCCCTATATGATCTGAAGGTAGCTGCTGGTGGATTTAGTGAATACCAGCAGGCTGGCAACTTTGATTGGGTTGAGTTGCCAGAGCCTTTTACACCGAAAAAAGGCTACTTTATTGTTCAGGTGGTGGGTGAATCAATGAATAAAAAGATTCCTGATGGTTCTTGGTGTTTATTTCGTGCGGATGCAGCGGGTTCGAGGAATGGCAAGGTAGTACTTGTCCAGCACAGGGATATACAAGACGGTGATATGGGCGGTCATTACACGGTTAAAAACTATATGAGTGAAAAGACCGGAAATGATATTGATGGCTGGCAACATTCCAGAATTGTTTTGAGTCCTAGCACCACGGCACTTGGATATAAAGATATTGTTTTGACTGCTGACATTTCAGAACTCACTGTTATTGGTGAATTGGTTGCTATTCTTTCCTGAGTGCAAGTGGTCGGTTGTATTAGTGTTGACTAGCATCCGAAACTAATCTTTTTAGGGGTGATATTCACGTTGAAAATTGCTCCGAGTTAAGTTGTTATCCTGCCATGTTGCGGACATTGGCAATTTTATTTGGAAGACAAGGCGCAACAAGCAGCGCTCCTACAGAGATCATGCTATGACAACCCACTACATCCTCATCGATTACGAAAACGTTCCCGTTAAATCGCTCGCTTTATTGAAAGGTGATCGCTTTCGCGTTGGTGTTTTTCTCGGCCCGAAAAACACGCGTCTCGCTACGGAATTTGTGCTGGCGATGCGCGAGCTGGGCGAGCAGGGCAATTACATCCAGTTGGATGCGGGTGGGCCGAATGCACTGGATTTTCACATTGCCTACTATCTGGGGCGTTTGCTGGAGGCGAAAGCAGCCGACAGCTATCACATCATTTCGAAAGACAAAGGTTTTGATGCGCTGGTGGCGCATGTGAGCAAGAGCGGCGTTGCGTGCGAACGGGTGGATTCAATTGAAGCGATGTCTTGTCTGCCGAAGCAAGCGGTTGCGAAAGTGGCTGCGTCTGCCAAGGTAGCGGCTAAACCATCCACCAAAAAGAAAGCAGATGAACTGGTGGCGCTGGTAGTGGCAAATTTTACAAAACGTGTCACTGGCAGGCCGCGCACAGAAAAGACTTTGCGCTCTACGGTAAAAACACTGTGCGGTGGGCAATATTCCGATAAAGAATTGGATGCGGTGATGGCCAGGTTGTTGAAGAAAACTTACGTCGTCGTGACGGACGGCAAAGTAACGTACCAGTTGCCATAGGTCTGGCGAGCTACTGAATCATCGAGCACAAATATGAAACTCATGCTTTTTCTCAATCGCCCTGCGCCACAATCAACGGATGCCTTCCGCGAGTCGCTGTTGTCTTTTTTGGATGCGCTGCCGGAGGCGTTCACTGCCATACGTTTGGCCTTGGCCGATGAGGCCGTCGCTCCGGCGCAGCCGTTGGCGATGTTGTCGACCGCGCATCCGCATGATGCGATGGTGTCGGTGAAGGTGGCTGACGGTGTGGATAGTGCTTTATTGATGGAAGGCTTGCGCCCGCTGGCAGCCGGTATCTGCGCCTATCAGGTGGATGAGCGCGAGCCGTTGCATTACGAAGCAGCACCGGGGCGGGTTGAGGGCATGTGCCAGGTGGCGATGTTCAGAAAGCCTGCGCACCTGACGCGCGAGCAATGGCTCGATATCTGGCTGAACAGCCATACGCAGGTGGCGATAGATACGCAGTCGACGTTTTCGTATCGGCAGAATGTTGTGGCGGCGGTGTTGCCGCTGGCAGGCGATGCCACTTATGTCGGGCCTGTTTATGACGCGATTGTGGAAGAGCAATTTCCTGCTGCTGCGATGACTGATCGCTCGGCGTTCTATGCTGCGCCGGGTGACACTGCGCGTTACAAAGCCAATGAGCAGGCGATGATCGAGAGTGTGATGCGTTTTATCGATTTTGCCGGATTTGAATGCGTGCCGATGAGTGAGTATCGGTTGCGTTAGGCGCTCTTGTATCTGCGTTGGTTTTCAGCAAATACTTATACAAACTATTTGACTTGTACAACTCAATAGCCTACCTTGAATATCAGGTATACAAATTATTTGGCTTGTACAACATGGATAGCACGACAGCAAAACCCGTTACAGCACGCATTCCGGTCGGAATCAGCGCCTGCCTGCTCGGTGAGAAGGTCCGCTACGACGCCCAGCACAAGCGATCCGCCTTCTGTAACGAGGTGTTGTCGCAGTACTTTGCATTCCAGCCGTTCTGCCCGGAAATGGCCATAGGGCTGGGCGCACCCCGTCCGACCATCCGTCTGGTGGGCCAACCGGGCGACCTGCGTGCCATCCAGGCCACCGAGACCCCGCGCGATGTGACGGACGATCTGGCGCTTTATGCCGATACCGTGCTCAGCCAGCAGATACAGCTGTGCGGCTTTGTATTCACCGAGAAATCCCCCAGCTGCGGCCTGTTCCGGGTGCGCGCCTACAACGGGAAAGGCAACACGCTCAACGACAGCTCGCGCGGTGTCTTTGCCCGCCGTATCACCGAGCGCTGGCCGCTGCTGCCGGTGGAAGAATCCGGCCGCCTGAATGACGTGGATCTGTGCGAGAACTTCGTGTTGCGTGTGTACGCCTTCCATGAGTGGCACAACACGGTGCTGCCCTCCGTTACACCGCATGTGCTGATCCGCTTCTGGTCCAGCTACAAGTACCTGGTGCTGGCGCACGATGAGAAAACCTATCGCCAGATCGGCCCGCGCCTGGCCAATCTCGCGGTCGACAATTTCCCGGCCCTCGCCAATGAGGTGTTTGAAATGCTTATGCGCGCCTTGGAAAAACCGTCCACCCGCGCGAGCAACACCAATGCCCTGCAACACTTGCGCGGCTTTATCAAGAACTCCATTGACGATGTTGAAAAACAGACAATCAATACGCTGATCAACCAGTATCGCGCAGGTCATGTGCCCTTGATTGTGCCGCTGGCGATGTTGCGCCACCTGCTGGCGCGCTACCCCGATGCCTATGCCAATGACCAGCGTTTCCTGAATCCGTACCCCGATGCACTTGGCCTGCGCAACCGGAAATGACATGAATATGAAAACAATCAAACAATTCTCGATACGCGACCTGTCGGAAATTACTGGCGTTAATGCAGTGACGCTGCGCGCCTGGGAGCGCCGTTATGGCCTGCTGAAACCCAGCCGCACGGAAAAAGGCCATCGCTACTACACCGTGGATGATGTTGAACACGTCCGCAACATTCTCAACTGGCTGGATCGCGGCGTGGCCATCAGCAAGGTGCGGCCGCTGCTGGACACGGAACAACCGCCAGCAGACATGATCAGTGACGATGGCAGTCACTGGCAGGAAACCCTGCAGCAATCTCTGGGGCTGATCAACGTCTTCCAGCGCGAAAAACTGGCGCAGCAGATGAATGAACTGTTCGCCAACTACCCACTTGATACGCTGGCTCGCAATTACCTCACACCGCTGCAAGACCGGTTGGGCAATCAGGCAGCACTGCGCTTCGGCGCTACAGCAGAAAAAATCTTTTTCGACAGCGAACTGCATACTGACCTGCTGGCACGCATCCGTCACGCCAACAGCAACAACAATGGCCAACGGCTGTTGCTAATGGCCCTGGATGGTCAGCAATACAGCATCCAGTCGCTGTTGCTGGCGCTGGCGCTTCTGGAAGCCGGTTACCGTCTGCACCTGCTGTTGAATGCCTGCAGCCTGCGCGAAATTCCTTACATCATCGAACAGGCTTCTGGCGGCGCAGCACTGGCAGCGGTGATTTGCCACTGCGACAGCAAGCCCGATGTGCAGCAACTGGAGCAGGAACTGGCTCGTGCTGCCAGCAAAGCCCATGTGCCGTTTTTTATCAGCGGCCAGTGGCTGGATATCCTGCCCGGCTTGCGCACAACTGCAGGCACAACGCCACTGGATCACACCCTGCGTCTGGCGGTCAGCACCGTCGGCACAGCACTGAGGAAGCCGGCATGACTCTCTCGGCGCTCACCCAGGCACTACTGGCACTGTATAACCGTGGTGGCAGCTACACACCGGAACAACTGGCTGCGGTGTACAGCCAGGACATCGTGTTTACTGATCCCGCACACAGCATCCACGGCTTGCCAGCACTCTGCGCTTACCTGAACCACCAGTACAGCAACGTCACCAACTGCCGTTTCATCGCGACAGGCGAGTGGGCGACAGGCGAAGTGACCAGCAGCCAGAAATCCGGCGTAGCCTGCCTGTTTCTGCAATGGGATATGCAGGTACGTCACCCGAAACTCAACGGCGGGCGCATGATCACTGTCAACGGCCTGTCACAACTGCAGTGCCGTGTACAGACCGACGGCAACCAGCGGATTGCGATGCACCGCGACTACTTCGACCTCGGCCAGCTGTTGTACGAGAACGTGCCGGTACTCGGCGCACTCAACCGCCGCCTCAAGAAAGGAATGTCGTCATGAGTGCGCGTTTTGCACAGTTTCTCTCGCAACCGCGCACCGCCTGGATCACCGGCGCCAGTTCCGGCATCGGCCGCGAACTCGCGCTGCAGCTGGCGCAAGCAGGCCACCGCGTGGTGATCAGCGCGCGCAATGCCGAGGCACTGCAAGCAATGGCAACACAGTATCCACAACAGTTGTTGCCACTGCCTGTCGATATTGCCGATAACAGCGCCATGGCAGAAGCCAGCGCCCAACTGGCTGCGCTGGCGCCCGCGCTCGATCTGGTGATCCTCAACGCTGGCACCTGTGAGTACCTCAATGACGGCGCACTTGATATGGCGTTGATCAACAGGGTGATGTCGGTGAATTTCACTGGCACCCTGCAGGCTGCCGCGTTGGCACTGTCACTGTTGAAGCATGCTTCACAACCGGCGTTGTATGTAGTGAGCAGTCAGGTCACCACGCTGGCGCTGACCCGCTCCGGAGCCTATGGCGCCTCCAAGGCTGCATTGGAATATTTCTGCCGCTGCCTGCGCATTGACCTGCTGCCTGCCGGTATCTTTGTCGGCATCATCCGACCCGGTTTTGTGAAAACACCGCTGACCGACCGCAACGATTTTTCCATGCCGTGGCTGTGGACTGCTGAAAAAGCCGCGCGCCATATCCTGCGCGGCATTGACCGTCGCCGTGCAGAAATGACTTTCCCGCTGGCACTGCATGCCCTGTTGTCGCTGCTGGCCTGCCTGCCACACACCCGGTGGGCATCGCTGGCGCAATCGATGAGAAAACCTGCGGAGAATGCACACTGATGAAAATCGCGATTATCGGTACCGGCATCGCCGGCCTCACCGCCGCCTACCTGCTCAACCGAAAGCACGACATCACCGTGTTTGAAGCCGGCAGTACGATTGGCGGCCACACCGCCACTGTCGATATCACCATGCCGGACGGCGAACAGCAGGCCATCGACACCGGTTTTATTGTCTACAACGAATGGACGTACCCGAATTTCATCAAGCTGTTGTCACAACTCGGTATCACCGGCCAGCCGACCGAGATGTCGTTCAGTGTGCGTGACGCGCGCAGCAGTCTGGAATATGGCGGCAACAACCTCAATACCTTGTTCACTCAGCGGTTGAACTTGTTGCGCCCGTCTTTCCTGCGCATGGTGAAAGATATCCTGCGCTTCAACAAGGAGAGCATTGCCGATCTCGATGCCGGCATACTGGCGCCAGGCATGACACTCGGCCAGTACCTGCGCGACCGCCGCTACAGCCACGAGTTCATCACTCACTATCTGGTACCGATGGGTGCAGCGATCTGGTCGGCCAGTACCCGGACGATGCTGGCATTCCCGCTGCTGTTCTTCGTACGTTTCTTTCGCAACCATGGTCTTCTCAGTGTCACACACAGGCCGCAGTGGTTTGTGATTCCCGGTGGCTCGCGCACATATCTGGCACCGCTGACGCGTAATTTTTCCGAGCGCATCCGTACAGACAGCGCGGTGACAGCAGTACGGCGCGACAAGACGGGCGCTACCGTGAGCAGCCGCCACGGCGACGAACGCTTCGACGCTGTCATCATCGCTGCACACAGCGATCAGGCACTCGCGATGCTGCAGGATTCATCGCCACAAGAGCAGGAAATTCTGTCAGCGATCCCCTATCAGTCCAACGAAGTGGTGCTGCACACCGATACCCGCTTGCTGCCCACACACCGCCGCGCTTGGTCCAGCTGGAACTATCACCTCGCGACCGATGGACAATCCGGATCCTGTGAGCAGTCACATGCCGTGCTGACGTATGACATGAATATCCTGCAGGGTTTGCAGTCCCAACACACCTACTGCGTGACCCTGAACCACACGCAGGCGATTGATCCGGCAAAAATCCTGCACAGCTTCCACTACGCCCACCCGGTGTTCACTCTGCCCGGCATTGCTGCCCAGGAACGCTGGCACGAGATCAACGGCATCAACCACACCTGGTTTTGCGGTGCTTACTGGCGCAACGGCTTTCATGAAGACGGCGTGGACAGTGCGCTGCGCATTGCTGAAGCCTTCGGTGAATCCTTATGACAGCTGCCACTGTGCACAGCCGTCTCTACAGCGGGCAGATCCGTCACCGTCGTCACCGCGACGGCCAACACGCCTTCACCTACCCGATTACCTTGCTGTATGTCGATCTCGATGAAACCGGCACACTGTTCACCGATGTACCGTTCTGGTCTGCACGCCGCCCAGCTGTTGGCTGGCTGCGCGAGAAGGATTATCTCGCCAACGTTTCCGGCGACACCTTGCGCCAGCGGGTGAACAATGCCGTGTTCCAGGCCACCGGCAAATACCCGGCCGGCCCGGTGCGCCTGCTCACGCATCCGCGCTACATGGGTTTCGGCATGAATCCGATCAGCTGCTTCTACTGCTTCAAGCCCGATGGCATTTCCCTGCAATACCTGGTGGCAGAAGTGACCAACACGCCGTGGCGTGAGCGCATCGCCTATGTCTTGCCCTGCGACCCCGCTAACAAGAAACAGCATGTGCGTTTCGCCAAACAAATGCATGTGTCGCCGTTCAATCCGATGAACATGGATTATCTCGCGTACTTCAACGCGCCGGAGCAGTTGCTGTACCTGCATCTGGAAAACCGGCAAGACAGTGAGTGCATTACCGATGCCACACTGACCCTGCACGAACAGCCTGTGACGCGTCAGGTCTTGCTGCGGCTGTTGTGGCAGTTCCCGCTGCAGACCGTGCAAGTCGCCGCCGGCATTTACTGGCAGGCCTTGCGCCTGTGGCTGCGTGGCGCCCGTTTTCATCATCACAGCCCGCTGCAAACCCGCATCCCAACCTCCAATACCGTTTCCGCACCGAAGGAGATCCAACCATGAACGCAGTCCTCCAATGGGGAATGTCACTCATCAACAAATCACCGCTGACACTGGTACCGACAGAGCGCGGCACATCCAACCAGAAAGAAAGCTTTTACCGCAGTGTGGTGATCAGTCTGCTGAAAAAATTGCAGGGCGGCAGGCTGGCCGTGTTTGAAAACGACCAGGTGCACGTTTATGGCCAGTTGGCGAACGAGGGTGACATCAATGCCAGTATCAACATTCACGATGCCGGCGCTTGGCAGATGATGGTGACGCGTGGCTCGATCGGTGCCGGTGAGGCCTACATGGAGGGCTACTGGACATCACCCGACCTGACACAAGTGGTGCGCTTGCTGGTGCGCAACCGCGAGGTGCTGAATGCCCTGGACGGCCAGCAAAGCCTGATGGCTCGACTGGCACTGAAAGCCATACATGCCATGAACCGCAATACACGCGAAGGCGCACAGAAAAACATCCGCGCGCATTACGATCTCAACAACGATTTTTTTCAGCTGTTTCTCGATCCGTCGATGATGTATTCCTCTGCCGTGTTCCGTCATCCAGCCGAACCGCTGGCAGAAGCCTCGGCATACAAACTGGACATGATCTGCCAGCAGTTGGAGTTGAGGGCGGAAGATCACCTGATCGAGATTGGCGCCGGCTGGGGCGGCATGGCCATCCACGCTGTGAAACACTATGGCTGCCGCGTGACCACCACCACCATCTCGCAGGAACAATACGATTTTGCCAAAGCGCGCATCGAGCGTGAGGGTCTGGCTGACCGCATCACCCTGTTGCTGCAGGATTACCGCGAGCTGACCGGCAGCTATGACAAGCTGGTGTCCATTGAGATGATCGAGGCCGTCGGTGCCGAGTTCCAGCAAGGCTATTTCGAGATCTGCAGCCAGCTGTTGAAACCGGGCGGCAAGGCGCTGATCCAGGCCATCACCATCCGCGAAGATCTGTATGACGCCTATCTTGACGACACCGACTTCATCCGCCAGTACATTTTCCCCGGCGGCTGCCTGCCCACCGTGCAGCGTATGAAAGAACTGACCCGCGAACACACCAATCTGGAATTGCACGGACTGACTGACATCACGCTGGATTACGCGCGCACCTTGGACCACTGGCGCCAGCGCTTCCTGTTCAATGTGCCACAGGTGATGACACTGGGGTTTGACTTGTCCTTCATCCGCATGTGGGAGTTCTACCTGTGCTACTGCGAGGGCGGGTTTCTTGAAGGCAGCATCGGTACGCACCAGTTGCTGTTTGTCCGTAATAACCCTGCATGAACAAGGACAACATCCGGCGCAACATCATCAACATTTTCGCCACGCAAGTGGTGTGGTTTGTCTGTGTACTGGTTGGTGATCCGGGAAGTATCGTTCTGCTGCTGCACCTGCTGGTGTACCAGCTGTGGATTGGTCCGCTGCAGAAGCAATGGCCTTGTATTGCGCTGATCGCCGCCATCGGTTTTGCCGTCGACAGCACTATTTCCTGGCTCGGTTATCTTGTCTACCCGGCGCATCTTCTCAGTGACTGGCACATCGCTCCGTTATGGATGGCTGCACTGTGGTGTTCGTTTGCCACGCTGTTCCTGTACGGCCTGCAGTGGCTGCAACACCGCCTGCTGCTGGCTGCTGCACTGGGCGCTATCGTCGGTGCGGGCACCTACTACGTCGGTGCCGGCCTCAGTGGTGCACGGTCGGGTATCAACATTCCGGAATTCCTGGTTTGCCACGCCGCGCTGTGGGCCATCATGACACCGCTGTTTGCCCTGCTGGCAAAAGGGAAGAACCATGCGTAACCTCCTGCCTGTTGTTATCGCAACCTGCGCGCTGTTCGTTAGTGGCTGGCTGGCTGCATCGCCACAACCGCTGCGGGTGACAGGCATCGCCACCCACACAGGCAACCGGCAGCCGGCCTACAGCGAACATCACACCATCACACGCGAACAACACAGCGTGCGCTATCTCGGCACTGATGACAGCCTGCTGGCCAGCAAAAACCTGCATTACACGCACGGCTACAACACGCCGGTATACACCCTGGAAGACACACGCTTTGCGCGCCAGACCGGTAGCCTCTGGCAGGATGGCGCGTTTGTGGTGTTCCAGCAGGAACAAACCGGTAAACGCCATGAAGACACTTTTCCTCCGGACAACAAGCTGGTGATCGATGCCGGCTTTGACCATTTCATCCGCTCCCAATGGGATGCACTGGTCGCGGGCGAGGTGCTGCCGTTTACCTTTGTGGTGGCGGATCCGCTGGTGGCACTGGACATGCAGTTGCAGCAAATCCCTGCTGCCGACTCCCCGATTGTCGAGAAGCGCGACGACTACCGCTACTTTGTCGCCAGCAGCAGCCATCGGCTGATCAGCTGGGCAGTGCCTGAAATTCATGTCGCCTATGACGAAAAAGAAAAACTGCTGCGAATGTACCAGGGCTTGTCCAACATCACCGATGACAATGACAAGCGCCAGAATGTGCTAATACGCTACCGATACGATTTTGCGCCAACGATTGCGCCAGGAGAGCAGGGCAATGACTAATGTCACCATCAGCAGTTTGTCTACCAACAATGACGTACTCGAGAAAATATACAGTGACAGCCGTCTGGCCAACTTTATTGAAGCCTCCCGCACACCACTGCGCATTGCCTGCAACACCGACAAATATTTCCCGCTGATTGTACCGCTGTGGTTCCTGTTTGACGGCCAGGCATTCTGGTGTGTTACGCACAAGGATGCGAAATTGCTGAAATATCTCTATCGTGATCAGCGAGTGGGTTTCGAGATCGCCAATAATGATCCGCCCTACGCCGGCGCACGTGGCCACGGTATGGTGGAGATCATCCCGGAAAAAGGCCGCGATATGCTGCCAAAACTGTTGAAACGCTACCTGATTCGCGAGGAGAGCCGTCTGGCACAGTGGTTACTGGCGCGTTCGGACGATGAAGTCGCCATTCGTCTGTGCCCGATCTACATCAACGGCTGGGATTACCAGCAGCGCATGAGTGATACGCGCGAATTCTGAGGAGCTCGCATGAAAATCTTGCTTGTCATTCTGTCCATCCTGCTACTCGCAGCTTGCACCGGCCCGGACATCCAGCAGTACAACGCCTTGCAACCTGCCTTTCATGCCGAGCAGTTTTTTAATGGTCAACTCACAGCACACGGTGTGCTGAAAAACCGCAGCGGTGAGGTAACGCGCACGTTCAACGCCACCATCCATGCCTACTGGAAAAACGGTGTTGGTACACTGGAAGAACGCTTCGAATTCAACGACGGCGAGATACAGTTTCGCAACTGGACGCTCACCCCGCAGGACAATGGCCGCTATATTGCCACCGCCGGTGATGTGCTCGGCAACGGCAGTGCAGAAACCGCCGGCAATGCCTTCCATCTCGATTACACCTTGCAGATCCAGTACAACGGCAAGCCGCTTGCGTTGACAGTGGATGACTGGATGTTCCGCGTGAATGACAAGGTGGTGATCAACCGCTCCACGTTGTCGAAGTGGGGCTTCAATGTTGGCAGTATCGAGTTGACCATCCTGAAGCTGTAAGGCGTAATTGATCACACCCTACAATATCTTGCTTTGTCCGCCGATATTGCCCCGTTAACGTTTCCTAACCTGCCGACTGTAATAAGCGCTGTAACTTATTGATAAATATGGCGGGGAGGTGACCGTTAAATTAAAGGAATATCACATTGATAAATAAGTAAATATTATTATTTATCTTGCAAAATGTGCCCCCACTTGTGCCCCCAAATTGGATTCCTTCGCGGGTTCAAATCCGTATCAGTAATTTCCGGAGGCTCGCCGGTTAAAGCATCAGTTGCATATTCACTCAGGGTGCCATGATGCCTCAAACCTCTTTTCTTGGGAATTCTCCTGAAACCGCAGACAATGTCCGACGCGATTTGTTGTAGATAGTTAGGTGGCTTGGCATGTTGGCAATGGAAGAAGTTGAAGAGAACTGCTGGGTATTCCACTGGGATGAAAAGTACCGGGCAGCTGACCCCCAGTTGGACAAGGCCATTGATGCCTGGGAGGCCGGTTACTGTGAGCGGGCAGAGGACATCCTCAAACGCCTTTTGCGCCAATTTCCCTTGCATATCGATGCGTTGCATCATCTGGCTGTTTTCTACAGTCAGCTTGACCTGCATGTCGAGGCCTATATGGCTGCACAGGCGGCTGTCAGTGTCGGGTTCCGTACTTTTCCCAATCGGCATCGCCGGGGCGTAAACCATTCTCACGCAGCGCTTTCTGCTCATCTGCGGCAACCTCGTTGTTAGTGACAGAGATACACTGACGACTACCGCCATCTTGGCGGTTCAGGCGCATTACTGCATGGGCAGTAGTGCCGGATCCAGAAAAGAAGTCCAAGATATCCGGGTTGATCCAGCGGGTGGCGCCGCTCACCCCGGTTTTGGGTAATGCTGGCACAAACACCACGGCAACACTTCCCCCAACTGCTGGCTTTTCTCTTTATGGCCAGGCAACCAGCCCATCTTGACCATGGCTGCCACCGGGATGCGCTGGAGCCAACCCAGATCCATTACCAGCCGCTTTTGTTCATCCGCGCGGGCTTTGGCCGCCTGGTAGTTAGCCTCCAGGTTCAGCCAGTACTGGACAGGCATACCCAAAGCCCGCTCCAGCTTGATGGCCGTCTCCGGGGTAATAACTGAAGTTCCTGTGCTCTTGATGATTGTATTCAGGTGCTTTTCAGTGATCCCGGTACGCTTTGCCAGCTCCGCCTTGGTCATCTTGCGAGTATCCAGCTCGTACTCCAGTACTTCGCCGGGGGTACACACCCAAGGCAAGACGGTCTTCACGTTTGAGAAATCGGTATTTCATTCGCCAGTATTTCGAGCCATTTGGCATGACTTCCAGATACAGGCCGCCACCATCAGCCAGTTTGTAAGGCTTGGCCATGGGGGCAGCCTTGCGAACGGCTAGTTCTGTCAGCTTGTTTAGACTGTTTGCCATTGTGCCCCCAGCATGATTTCGCACGTGCCCCCATATGTGCCCCCAGATTTTGCGGCTTGGGGCGAATGCGTGCGAACAATCATGGACAAAAAGGCGAAAAAAAACCAGCACTTAGGCTGGTTTTAGAACGTTCACGAACAGTGGTGAACAGGCATCTGGCGGAGGAGGTGGGATTTGAACCCACGGAAGGCTTTCACCTTCGCCGGTTTTCAAGACCGGTGCATTCAACCACTCTGCCACCCCTCCGGTGTTTTTGCTGTGGTGAAAAACAGGCGCGCATTGTAACGATGCGGCCGTGTTTTTCCAAACGCTTTTACGCGTATTAGCGGCGGATTAACGATTGCCGAAGTCGTCGTTGCGGTGGCGATTGCTGTTGCTGTTGCCGCGCGAGCCGCTGTGGTGATGGTTGCCGTTGCCACTTCCGCTGCCACTGCGGTTTCGGTTGTTGTTACTGCTGCCGTTGTTCTGCCAATAGCTGCCACCGCCGCCGTTGCCTTGTCCTTGTTGCTGTGGGCGTTTGTGGCGATAAGGGCGTGCGGCTTTCACGCCTTCAAACGGATTGCGGTTTTCGTTGGTAAGCGGCTGTTCGTCGCCGGTGCGGCGGCGCTGTTGCTGTTGCGGCTGTGCTTGCTGCTGGCCGTAAGGGCGCTGCTGGCGGTTTTGGCCTTGCGGCGCGCCGTCGCGCTGCTGTTGCGGACGGCGATTTTGTTGCTGTTGACCATTGTTGTTGCTGCGCGGGCGATCACCCTGCGGTCTTTCTCTCTGTGTGCGCTCGCCTTGTGGGCGTTCACCCTGCGGACGCTGACCTTGCTGCTGCGGGCGGTGTGGGCGCATGTTTTGCTGGCGGCCGTTGGGGATGGGCTCGGCGCGAATGGAGGGGTCTGGCTCAAAGCCCTCAACAGTTTTCTTTTCCAGCTCGCGTTTCAGCAGGCGCTCGATGCCAACCAAGAGTTTATGTTCGTCGATGCAGACCAGTGACAGCGCTTCGCCTTCCACGCCGGCGCGACCGGTGCGGCCGATGCGGTGTACATAATCTTCCGGCACATGCGGCAGCTCAAAGTTGATGACATGGGGCAGCTCGCTGATGTCGATACCGCGCGCGGCAATATCGGTAGCTACCAACACTTGCAATTTACCGAGGCGGAAATCGCCCAGCGCCTTGGTGCGTGCGCCTTGGCTTTTGTTGCCGTGGATGGCCATCGCGCTGATGCCGGCTTTGTCCAGTTGCTCGGCCAAGCGGTTGGCGCCGTGCTTGGTGCGCGTGAACACCAGCACCTGATACCAGTTGTTGTCTTGGATGAGCTTCATCAGCAGCTCGCGTTTCCGCTCGCGATCGACCAAGTACACGCTCTGTGCCACGGTGTCAGCAGCGGCGTTGCGACGCGCCACTTCAATCAACACCGGCTCATCGAGTAAACCTTCAGCCAGTGCTTTAATTTCGTCGGAAAAAGTTGCTGAAAACAATAAGTTCTGACGCTTTGCTGGAAGTAACTTTAATATACGGCGAATGTCGTGAATGAAGCCCATGTCCAGCATGCGGTCCGCTTCGTCCAGCACTAGAATTTCGAGTTGCGACAAATCCAGTGTGCCTTGGCTGACATGGTCGAGCAGGCGGCCTGGGGTGGCGACGAGGATATCGATGTTTACCAGCTGTTCAAGCTGAGGATTGATGCTCACACCACCGAACATCACCATGGATTTCAGCGGCAGGTGCGCGCCGTAGTGGCGCACATTGTCTTGCACTTGCGCCGCCAGTTCGCGGGTTGGGGTGAGAACGAGTGCGCGAATACTGTTCGCTTGGCGGGTGGCAGGTGCGGGTCTCGTAGAGAGCAGCTGCAGGATAGGGAGCGTGAAGGCGGCCGTTTTGCCGGTGCCCGTTTGAGCGCCGGCGAGTAAATCTTTGCCGGTGAGTACGGCGGGGATGGCTTGTAGTTGGATAGGGGTGGGTTGGGTGTAGCCGCGATCATTGACCGCTTGCACGAGCGTATCGGCCAAGCCAAGTGAGGAAAATGCCATAAAACTCCAATGTCAGTTTTGAGTCTGTTCTTTGAACAGAGTGCGCATCTCGCTAGCGACTTTGCGCGGTTTTTTAATCAGCGTGGTTTCGCAGGCGGCCTGTTGGGCGGGCTGAATCATCACGCGGTACTGTCCGGCAGGTATCTCTGCTTCGGGAATCAGCCAAGTCTGCAAGGCAGCGGCCGTTTCCGGGATAGCAAATGCCATAGCCGCATCTGTTGTCTGCGTATCACACAAGGTGATGGTTGCCGGTAGGGCAGGCAGCGTGCTATCGGCACTAACAACGACAGCAAGAGCGTTGCCGCGGTGCCGGATGGCTATGGAACAGGGGGCTGCAGGGGTGGAGGTAGGTGGGCAAAATTGCCCTGCCACCACAGGCAGGCGCGGCAGTATAGCCGCCTCGGGCGCAAATTGCATGAGCTTGATGATGCCCAGATGATCGGCCACAAACAGGAAGTGGTCACTCATTGGCGGGAAGTAGATCGCTAGGCGGCGAAAGTCGCCATCTTCAATCCAGAGGCGGTAAGTTTCCTGAAAGCGCTGCGCTTGCGATTGGATAAAAGGCACCATACGAAAGGCAGAGAGCTGAATACTCATTGCTACAGCTAACAAAAGCATTGCGGCACGATTACGCCAGCGCGCGGGCAACCAGTATTCGATACAAACCGTACTCAGCAGCAGTGTGGCAAGTAGGGAATACATTTTGTAACGCGATTCCACTGCACCTGCGGCACCAAACGCCAAGCCGCGCGTTGCGCCAGCTGTAAGTGCGGATGCGAGTGCAAACAGCAGAATACCGCTGATTAGCCAATCTACTGCGCGATAACGCAGCAACCAAAATAAAGCAGCGAACAGTGCCAGTGCGCCTACAGTCATTGCTAAACCAAGGTGCGCAGTGGAAAACACCGTGCTGCCGAGAAATACCAGCACTGCGCCAAGCATGCGCCCAATAAAATGCGCTTCCCAGTGTTCGATGACATCAGCCAGCGTGATTGGCGATGGCGTACCGTAGGTGCGTTTTGCCCATGCGTACAGCAACGCGGCACAGGCAGCGGTTAATAGCCACAGCATGACATAGCGAAGTCGCTGCGTTTGGTATTGCGTATCGAATAACAAAATCACGGCGCCAACGGGCCAAATCAACACGCCGTTGCCCTGCGAAAAAGTGGCCAGCAGCGCGAAAAAAATACCTAGCGCAAAGTTTTTGCAGCGCGCCAAGGTAAACAGTGTGGCGAGGCTAAAAAGAATAACGGCTTGATTGGAAATGGCCGTCATGGCTTTGAAGGAGCTATCCCAGTAATACAGATTGATGTAACCAATCACAATCACTGCAAGATAAAACGGCTTGCGTTCGCTTTTTATGGAGCATCCGAGCAGGCAGCCGGTGGCGACAATAATGAGATGGCCAATCAGGGTTAAACCGTAAAAATGCACTTCGCCCAGTAATTGATACTGCAAAAAATAAATGAGATGACTGAATGCAGTGACATGCTCGTTATTGGGATAAAAAAACGCGCCAATTTTTTCTGGCAGCGTGTGTGTCAGCGCCAGTTGTTTGAAAAAACCAAAAACATCATTGAGGTCATCAAACTTGGGCGTGTTGTCCGTCAGCCAGCAGGCGGTGATCAAATAGCCAATAACACTTAACGCTGCCAGTGCGTACCAGTAGCGTGAAGTGAGGATGTTGTTTTTAGCGTGCATCAATCAAAACGCGGTGCGCGCTTTTCAAAAAAAGCGGTCACAGCTTCTATGTTTTCCGGTGTGCCGACTTGCCGCATCATCGCCGCCAATTCGAGGTCGCGCGTTTCTTGAATGTGCTGACGGTGTGCCTGCATCATCAAACGTTTGGTTTCGCGCAGAGAATTGCGCGGCCACTGCGCCATTTCTGCCGCTTTTTCCTGTGTTTTAGCGAGCAGCGCATCATCGGCAAACACAGCGCGTGCAATGCCGGTTCCCACTGCTTTTTCAGCGTTTATCCATTCGGCTGTGAACAGTAATTCTGCAGCTTGTTGATAGCCAAGGCTGCGCGCCAAGGTATAACTGCAAGCGGCTTCCGGCACCAAACCCAAATTGACAAACGGAAAGCGCAATTTCAGGGATTCACCGACGAACACCACATCACAGTGCAGCAAGGCAGTGGCACCAAAACCAATGGCTGCGCCTTTGGCGGCGGCGAGTAAGGGCTTATCGAGTTGCACTAACTCGTCCATCATCTGTTCAAATGGCGGTTTTTCATTCGGCTCGCCGGTTAAGTCGGATAGATCTACACCGGAAGAAAAATCTTTGCCGGCGCCAGTGAAAACCACGACAGACACTTTGTCATCTTCACGCACGGCTTTTAGTGTGTCGCGCAAGCTCAACCATGCCGCGCGGTTAAACGCATTTTTTCTTTCTGGGCGATTAAAGGTAATAGTGCAAATGCGTTGATGAATATCAGTGAGTACATAATTATTTTCTGTTTGAGTCATGCAAAGTGTCCGTTATTTTGTTGCGCAAGAATGGTTTCTTGCAGGGTTTCATGCAGCGGGCGCGGTTGCCATCCTGTTATGCGACGCATTTTGCTGTCATCCAGCAAGCGTTTGAAAGGCACGGGCAGTGGCAGGCGAAAAAATGGGTGATCGCCGTTGGCGGCTACCCAAGCATCGTAAAACGCCCAGAAGTCGTGATTGTCACCGCTGATATTAAACGCCTCGCCCACGGTGCTTGCATTGTCTAGCGATAAAATCGCTGCGCGCGCTAAATCACCGGCGTACACCATCGGCAAATTTAAGCGAGTAGGGTAGGGCGTGACGATATGCCAGCGCATAAGCCAATCAAACCAATGTGAAAAAGAGTTTTGATCAAACGCGCCAAAAATCACATAAGGGCGCAGTGTGGTGAGTTGCAATGACCACGCTTGCGCCAACTCCCATGCCTCTTGTTCTGCCATGGCTTTAGAAATGGAATAAATACTGAAGCGATGGCGTTTGTCTTGCGCAGTGCGCAGCGCGGCAGTTTCATCAACCGCATGCTCGGCAAATACTTTTTGGTACACGCTGGCCGATGACATAGCCACCACGCGCGTAACGCCGGCGTCTTTGCAGGCTTGCAGTGTGTTTTTGGTGCCTTCGAGATTTTGACGAATCAGTGCGTCGTAATCTCGATTGAAAGACACTTGCCCCGCATTGGCGATCACCGCATCGCAACCGAAAAATGCTTGCGTCATGGCTGCGGTGTCTGACAAATCAGCTACACGCAATTCAATGCCGGCGCGTTTTAATTCCGGCACTTTGTTTGGATTGCGCACCACGGCGACCACTTGTTTACCAGCATCTAATAATTCTTTCACCAAGTAGCGACCGACAAAACCGCTAGCGCCGGTGACGGCTATTTTTTGATGGGCAGATGTGGTTTCCATGATGTTTTCTCTGTGTGTCTGTCCGTGTAAAAAAAGGCCAGTGTAAAACTGGCCTCGGTGCAGTAGGGTGATTATTGGCCAGTGAAAACCGGTTTGCGTTTCTCTTTGAACGCTTTCATGCCTTCTTTGGCATCGGCCGAAGCGAACACGGGCCAGCCGAGTTGTTCTTCATTGGCCAGTGCTTCTTTTTCGCTCAAATGTTGTTGGTTTTCACGCAGCGATTTCAAAATTGCTTGCACGGCGATAGGGCCATTTTCATCGGCAATTTCGTGTGCGATTTTTAAGCCGGATTCCAGTGCGGTGCCTTTCGGCACTACGCGGTTGATTAAGCCCCAGCTCAGTGCTTCTTGCGCGGTGATGTGACGGCCGAGCAACAAAATTTCTGCCGCCAGTGCGTAAGGAATTTGACGACGCAGACGAATGGTGGAGCCGCCGAGTGGGAACAGGCCGCGTTTGCATTCGGTGACGCCAAAAATGGCATCTTCTGCGCCTACGCGAATGTCCGTGCCTTGCAGAATTTCTGTGCCGCCAGCCAGTGCATAACCTTCCACCGCCATCACAATCGGTTTCATGGGTTGGTTGTGACGCAACAGAGCTTGCCAGTGTAAATCTGGCACTTCTTGCATCATTTTTTGAATCAATTCTGCATCGGCATCGCCGTCAGTACCGGATTTCAAATCCATGCCGGAGCAAAAGGTGTCGCCCTTGCCAGTGAGTACAGCAACGCGCAGGTCTGGGTCGCTGTCCAGCAAACGCCACGCGCGGTACATGCCCACCAACATTTGTGAGGACAGCGCATTTTTGGCTTCTGGACGATTGAGCGTGACGATCAAAACATGACCGTCTTTTTCAATCGTGCAATTCTTAGTGCTGATATCGAGTTCTGTTGCCATTAAAGTTTCCTCAAGTTAAAAAATAAAAAAGATAAAAAATGAATAAATAGAGAGAGGGGGTTACCAGTCAATGTCGTAATCACCGGCAGCAATCAACTCCGCGAGTTTGATTTGGTGCTGCGTACTGGAACCCAAGGTCAATTCATTTTGTTTCGCCCACAGTGCAAAACGCCACAGTGGGTAGTCGCGATCTACGCCCATGCCGCCGTGCAAATGTTGCGTGGCGTAGCTGGTGCGGTGTGCGGCATCGCCCAACCACATTTTTGCCGCGTGAATTTCTGCGCTGGCATCAGCACCGCTAGCGAGGCGATCTATCGCTTGCAGCGTGACCAGCTTCAAACATTTGGCATCCATATAGCAGTTGGCAACGCGGTGCCCAACGGCTTGGAAGGTGGCAATTTTGACATTGAACTGTTCGCGCTCTGAGGTGTACTGCGCCGTCATCTGCACCATTTTTTCCAGCGCGCCAGTTTGGTAGGCGCACAGTGCGAGGGTGTAGTGATCCACCAAAAATTTCACCGCATCGCGACCGCCAAGTTTTTGCGCGGGCGTGTTGTTGAACTGCACAATAAATTGCGGCTCGTAAGTGGTGGCTTTCAGTGCGGTGAGAGTGACGCTGCTGTCTTTAGGGTCGACAACAAACAGCGCGACTTCATTGCCTTCTTTTGCCACCACCAACATGCGCGTGGCGATATTGGCGTAAGGCACGCACAGTTTTGTGCCGTGCAATTTTCCGTCTTTGGCAGACAGTTGTGCTTCAAAGGCATCGTAAGTGTGTTCTTCGTGGAAAGCGGCGGTTAATACCACTTCGCCCGTGGCTACGCCGCCCAACATGGCTTGCAGTGCCGCATCACCAAATTTTTGCACAGCGAGTGCAGAAACGAGAGAAGGCACAGCAGGCACAGGAGCCAGCACACGACCACATTCTTCGAGAAATAGCGCGAGTTCTGCAAAACCAAAACCCATGCCGCCGTTGTCAGCAGGCACAGCAATACCGAGTAAGCCGGCGTCTGCCAATTGCGCCCACAGTGCGCTGTTGTAGCGCTCTTTGGCCCACATATCGTATTGATGCAATTCATCGGGCGTGACTTCATTGCCGAGAATTTCATTCGCCAAATTTTGAATATCTTTCTGTTCGTCAGTTAAACCAAAATTCATAAACTGTTCTCCTATAGGCTCAAGCGCGCAGTGGGCGCGGCATGTTGAGGCCGAAGATGGAAATAATGTCGCGTTGGATTTCGTTGGTGCCGCCGCCGAATGTCAGAATCGACAGCGTGCGATACAAGCGCTCCAGTTCGCCTTCCAGCACTATCGCTTCGGAGTGCGAGTGCAAAGTGGAGGATTGACCGAGAATTTCCATCATGTCGCGGCAGGCTTCGATCATGTATTCCGAGCCGTACACTTTTGCGGCCGAGGCTTCCGCCATATCCAAACCGCCTTGCGCAATCGACCAAGCCTGTTTGTAGCAAATCAATTTGATGGCTTCGGCACCGGCGCGCACTTTGGCAAGTTTCATTTTTACCCAATCTTGATCGATCAAACGCTGACCATTCGCCAATTTTGTTTTTTCTGCGTATTCACACACTTTGCGAAAAATGCCGACGATAGGGCCGTGCGTAACGAGTGCAAGACGCTCACGGTTGAGCTGGCTCATAATGACGCCCCAGCCGCGATTTTCTTTGCCGATCATCCACTCTTTTGGTACGCGCACATTTTCGTAGTAAGTGGCATTGGTGCGCACCGAGCCGAGTGTTTTCACTTGCGTGATAGAAATGCCTGGGTGATTCATCGGAATCAAAAACATGGAGATAGAACCGTGTTTGCCTTTTTCTTCCACATCGCCGGTGCGACAGGCCAGCCACACATAATCAGAAAACTCGGCCAGCGAGGTCCACATTTTTTGCCCGTTGATGATGTAGTGGTCATCGCCATCTTTTACCGCGCGGGTTTTCATGGAGGCCAGGTCAGTGCCGGATCCTGGCTCGGAGTAGCCGATACAAATACAAATTTCGCCGGCGAGGATTTTGGGAATGATCTCGGCTTTCAGGTCTGGGCTGCCGAATTGTGCGAGGGCAGGCCCTACGGATTCCGAGGTCAGAAAAGGAAATGGAAAACCGGCTTTCATAATTTCCGAGAAGAAAATGTATTGCTCGATGGCGGATTTTTCTTGCCCGCCGTAGGCCTTTTCCCAGCCTAGACCGATCCAGCCGTCGCTGCCCAGTTGCTTCATGGCTGCGCGCCACAGCGGGCCGCCGCCTTCGTGTTTGAAATCCTGATTCAGTTCGGCTTTGAGTGCCGGCGTCATCAGCGTTTTGAAGTAGTCGCGCAACTGCTGGCGCAGCGCTTCCTGTTCAGGTGTAAACGATAGTTGCATAGTGACCTCTTGCGAGTAGTTGGAAAGGAAATCGGGCTGCGCCTTGGCTTTTATTTTGTCCCTGTGTGGAGGTGTGAGCCGGCGCTCTATAGGCGCAAGATTCTAGCAGCAGAAGCCGCGGGAAGCTTGGACTGGCTTTGGGGTAAATACGGGATAGACATTGCCAAGCCTTGATGCAGCGGCTAACCTGATGGGCGCGCTCGCTGCGCCATACACAATAAATATAGAGATGCGGTAAGTAGACGCGATGTCCAGCCCTGTCGAACAAAATACCCCTGTCGCTGCAGAAGATGATCTGCACGCGCCAAATCCGTTGAATGACTATTATTTTCGTCTGCTATTGGCATTGGCGGCGTTTGGTACTTTGTTGCTCAATTCATCTTGGCAAACTTTTACGCAACAGCATTTCCTCGCCGCGCTTTGGTTGGTGTATCCACACGGTATTTATTTTTTAGCTACGCGCTATTTAGAAAAGCGTGTGGAGGATGTGATTCATTACGCGGGTTATAGCGATGCCTTTTTAGTGGGCCTGATGATCGGCGTGATCGATTTCAATTTGCTGCCTGCCTTTATGTTTTTCACGCTGATTCAAGCGCAGTCTTTAATGAATAACGGTGTGCGCTACTGGGCGCAAACGGTGGGCTCGTTAGCAATAGGCTTTCTCGTCAGCTTGCTGTTTCACAAGCAGTTGTGGTTGTGGCAGGGGCATGTCAGCGCGGGCTTGCCGGTGATGATTGGCGTCAGTATTTATTTTGGCTTGCTCTCGTTCTTTATGTATCGCCGCACCAAAGATTTGACGCTGCGTGTTGAAAGAACGGCGGGCGAACACCAAGCCATGCGCATGAAATTGTGGAAGTTGTCGCGCTATGTCTCGCCGCAGATTTGGCGTTCGGTGTATTCCGGCAGTGAAGTGAAGTTAGAGACCAGCCGTAAACGCTTGACGGTATTTTTCTCCGATATAAAAGGTTTCACTGAACTGTCGGAGAGTTTGGAAGCCGATCAAATGACCGACATGCTCAACCACTATTTGAGCGAGATGTCGCAGATCATCCACAAATACGGTGGCACCATCGACAAGTTTATTGGCGATGCCATCATGGTGTTTTTTGGCGACCCCACCACGCGCGGTGCGCAGACCGATTGTTTGGCCTGTATTTCGATGGCGATCGAAATGAAGAAACACATGCGCATCATGCAAAAACACTGGGGCAGCAAAGGCATAGAAACGCCGCTAGAAATTCGCATGGGTATCAATACCGGCTACTGCACCGTGGGCAACTTTGGCACGGAGCAGCGCTTGGATTACACCGTGTTGGGGACGGAAGTGAATTTGGCCAGCCGCTTGGAAACTGCGGCACCGGCGGGCGAAATTTTGATCTCGCACGAAACCTATTCGCTGATCAAAGATATCGTGCTGTGTGAAGAGAAGGGCACGATCAATGTCAAAGGCTTTAGCCAACCAGTGAAGGTTTACACGGTGATCGATTTCCGTAAAAACCTCGGTGCCAAGCAGACCTATTTTGAACAGCGCGCGGAAGGTTTCTCCATGCACTTGGATCTGGAGAAAGTCAAAAACTACGACCGCGATCGATTGCTTAAATTCCTGCTGAGCGCCGCCACGCGCTTGAAGAACCAGCAACCGCCTGACGCATAGATGCCCGCGTTTTTTATACCCTGATTTTTTGTCTGTATATCTGATGAGGCGATCGTTTTACAATGAACGCCTACTGTTTTCTGTTGTGAGTACACACCATGTTGGAAGTTGATATCACCGAATCTGCACAAGATTATTTGGCGGGTTTGCTGGCCAAACAAAATACGCCGGATATCAGCGTGCGTATGTTTGTGAATGATCCGGGTACCTCGCGCGCCGAAACTTGCATTGCTTACTGCCGCCCTGGTGAAGAAAAAGAGGGCGACGAGTTTGTCGAGTTCAAGCAGTTTCGCTGCTATTTCGATGCGCGCAGTATTCCGTATTTGAAAGATGCCAAAGTGGATTATTCGCCGGATCGCATGGGCGGGCAGCTCACCATCAAAGCGCCGAATGCCAAAATGCCGCAAGTGAGCGATGACAGTCCGCTGTCTGAGAAAGTGAATTATGTGTTGTACAACGACATCAACCCGCAACTGGCAGCGCACAGCGGTGAAGTGTCTTTAGATCACATGGATGGCAATGTCGCGGTGCTGAAATTTGGCGGCGGCTGCCAAGGTTGTGCCTCGGTGGATGTCACGCTGAAAGACGGCGTTGAGCGCACCCTGATGGAAAAACTGCCGCAGTTGGAAGGTGTGCACGATGTGACGGATCACACCGACCGCAGTCATTCTTATTACTAATTTGTCGATTTGTTTTAACCGCGCCCAAACACTTGCTTAACCACTTCGCGGCAGGTACCGGTGCCGGGTAAACAAATATCCAACGAATCGGCAAAATCCAGTGCGCTGGATAAATCTTTAATCGCAACCGCTTTAAAGCCAGTCATGATTTGTGCGAATGTTTCTTCGTCAAAACCTTTTTTGGTGTCGAAAATCATTTTCATGGACGGTGTGAGCACGCCGTTGCCGGTGGTGACTTCTTTCAAAACATCCAAACTCAGCCCGGAGGCTTTGGCGAGCTTCATGCCTTCGTGTACCGCCATGAATTCGATATAAGTCATCAAGTTGTTGCACAGTTTTAATTTCATGCCGCTGCCCAGTTCGCCTGCGTGCACCACTTTTTGCCCAGAAGTCAGCATGTATTTTTCTACGCTGCGTATCACCGTTTCATCGCCGCCGCACATGTAGTAGAGCTGCTTGCTGGCTGCGCCGTGCGCACCGCCAGTGATGGGCGCGTCAAATACATGCACATTTTTTTCTGCGGCAATGGCGGCGAGTTTTTGAATGGTGTCGATTTTCACCGTGCTGTGTATAGCCACCACGGTGTTGGGTTGCGCGCGCGCAAGAATGCCGTTTTCACCGTTGAGCACGGCAAAGGTGTCGGCATCGTCGCGCACACAAATGCCGATGTAATGGCACTGCGCGGCCAGCTCGGCGGGGCTGCTGGCAATCGCCGCGCCCTCGGCAGCCAGCTCTTCGCAGGCTTTTGGATTGATGTCATACACCACGGTGGAGAATTCACTTTTGGCGAGTTGAACGGCCATGGGTTTGCCGATGTTGCCTAGCCCGATAAAGCCTGCGCGCTGTGTCATGCCCTTTGCCTCTGTGCGTTTTTTAAGATGCTTCACACTAGCGAGCCGCAGGGATTTGGTCAAGAATGCTTTACTATTTATCTAAAGTTTGTTTAATCTGCGGCATAGAACAGCAAGCCGTTGGAGCGGAGCATGAACAAAGTGTCGGGCAACGGGAAGCACGCCTTCAAAAATAATTTGGGGCGCGATTTATCTTTTCTCAGCCGCGATTTGAGTCGGGGTTTGATGGCGAAAAGTGCAGCGAAAGGGCACAAAGGGCTGAAGCTGAATTGGGATACCGTGTTTCTGAATTTGGATTTTCGCGACGGCTCGCGCATTGTGGATTTAGCTCAGGCGAATGGGCTGACCAAGCAGGCGATGAGTCAGATCGTGGCGGAAATCGAGAAGCAGGGTTACATCACCAAGCAGGAAGACCCCGAAGACGGTCGCGCCAAAAAAATAGCACTCACCGCGCGCGGCAAACAGCTAATACAGGATTCCATGTGCGCCTACGATGAACTGGAAGCCGAATATCAAGCACTGATCGGCGCTGAAAAATTAGCGCAGCTCAAAGCGATTGCGGCCGAGTTGGTAGAAAATAGAGCGCGGCGTTAGGCGATACCTTCTGTTAGTCAAAATCAAATTGTGCTTTTAACCACACTGTGCGCCCCGGCTCGTTCACGCGATCCAGTTGATCAAAACCCGCGACCATATCTCCACGACGGCTGATGTGTTCGGCATAAGTTTTATCGAGAAGATTGTCGATGCCGGTTGTCAGTTGTAAATTCGGCATGACTTTCCAGCCTGCGTTCAATGAGAGCACGCCGAAGCCACGTGTATTGCCAATATCCTGCCCTGCGATGTTGCCTTGGTTGACGCTGACGTGTGTCTGTTTTGCTACTGCACGCCACAAAGCGCCATAAGACCAAGTACCGTCGTCATAATGCAGTCCGAAACGGGCTTCGAGCGGTGGCAACTGCGCCAGCGACTTGTCATCGGTGTCATTTTCGCCACGCACATAGGCGAGGCTCGCATCCACCCTCCAGTTGTCGTTGATTGCATAACCCAGCTCTGCCTCACCGCCCCAACTGTGCGCCTCGATATTGCGGGTGATGGTGGTGGTGCGCCTTCCCATCATGCCCATCGGCTTTACGACACCGGACTGGATCAGCAGGTAATCATCGATGTGGTTGTAGAACGCGGACACACTGCCTGTCCATTGCCCGCGAGCAAACAGATAGCCGAGATCCAGTTGTGTGGTTTCCTCAGGGTCTGCGTTGAAGGCGCTGACGGAATCCGCTGTTTCCTTGGAAATCAGTTCCCAGTAATCGGGGAAACGTTCGCTGCGACCTAGACCGACATAAGCAGTGTCATCCGCAATGTCATGTTCGTAGCGCATGAAGCCGCTGGTTAATTCTTCCACGCGTTCGTCACCGGCTGTCGGGTTCGGTGCGCTCATCATCATGTTCAACATGACGGTTTGGCGCTTGTCTTCGGCATGCCAGTGGTCGTGGCGCAAGCCGCTGATGATGCGTTGCTTGTCGTTGTAATGATGCGTTATCTCACCAAAGACACCCACTTGCTCAATGTTGGCATCTTCCACGCGATCTTTGTCCTGAAAACGCATCATGTCTTGGTTCATGGTCGTGCGGTTGCTGTGCTGGTTTTGTTGCGTATCGCTACCGAAGACCAGTTCTGTGCGCTCGCCGAGCAGTACGGTATTCGCCAAACGAGCGCCCAGCGTTTCACGGTCAGGGTTCATGGCCATGCGCGTTGCCATCATGCCGGTTGGTGTGCGAAGGCTGTAGTTGTCCATTACATGATCGACATAGTTGTAATACGCCTGCACTTCCAGTTTTTTCCAACGCTCGGTGAGATTTTCCTTTATCAACTTGATGCCAAGGTTGTCGCGTTTGAACAGAGAGCCGTCTACACCTCGGTCGGCATAAGCAGCTTCGCCATCGCTGTGCCCCATAGACAACTCCAGTGTGGTGTTCTCGTCTGGTGTCCAACCTGCGGCAGCATTGGCGCTCCAGCGCTGGTACTGAGAATGCACTTTTTTACCATCACCATCGCGGTAGTCGCCTTGGTGAGCGTTGGTAGCTGTGCCGCGTATATAGAAGTCCGGCGTGCCAGCCAGCACGTCGACCATTTCATCGTTGCGATCAAAACTGCCTACTAATGTGCTGATGTGAGCATTGAAGCTCGTCTCTGGCAGGCGTTGGAGCTGGCGCTCAAACAGGATAGTGCCGGCTGAGTTGCCCGGTCCATTGCGTACGGTCTGTGGTCCTTTGATGATGCTGATGCTGTCATAGCTTTCTGGGAACACGTACGCGGTAGGTGGGTCCATGCGACTGCCGCAACCACCGAACAGCATTTCGCCATCCAGTAGGATATTCAGTCGTGATCCGGCCATCCCGCGAAAAACGGGGTCACCATCGGTGCCGCCTTTACGGATGACGCTAAACCCTGGGATTGCCTTCAGATAATCGGCACCATCATGGGCGGGTAGCGGTTGACGTGGCGCTTTGGGGTCTGTCACCACGGTCAGAGGTTTGCTGGTTTTTTCAGCAGTAACCACAACAGTTTTTAAGCGCGTGTTGTCTTGGCTTTCTCCTGCATCTTCATTGGCCAGTACCGGTGCCGTTGCCGTTGCGTACAGGGCGGCGGCCATTGCCAAAGACAGTGTATTTAATCCGCGTTTCATGAACTGTTTTCTCCAGACAGATCTGTATCGGGCGCGGATTCTAGTTGGGAGGAGCGGAGGAGAGAATGCGGCATATTGTCGCAGCGGGATTGTGCGAAACAGTTAAGCCAATTACGCCACTTTGCTGCGTGTTACCAGGTCGTTAATCAGCGGCAGTAATTCTTCCGCGCCATAAGATTGTTGGATATGCGCTGCGTCCACTGCGCCGTACAGCGTGCTGCGATGTTGTGGTTGACGTTGCGCAGCTTTAATCATCGCGTCGAGATTTTCAGGTGAGTTTTCCTGTCCGTGTGTGGCACCGGCAGCGCGTGTGATGCTTTCATTCATTAGCGTGCCGCCCAAATCATTTACGCCAGCGGCGAGGCAGGCGACAACACCTTCGTTGCCCAATTTCACCCACGAAGCTTGGATATTGTGGATGTGCGGTGACAACACTAAACGCGCAATGGCGTGCATCAAAATCACTTCGCGGAAGGTGGGGCCTTTGCGCGCACGACCGCGCAAATACATCGGCGCTTCTTCCGCCACAAACGGCAGCGGCACAAACTCGGTAAAGCCGCCAGTTTGTTTTTGTAAATTTAATACGCGCAAGAAATGGCGCGCCCAATGTTCGTAGCGTTCAATATGACCAAACATGATGGTGGCGGTGGAGCGCAAGCCCACGGCGTGCGCGGCTTGCATCACCTCAAGCCATTGCGAGGTATTGATCTTGTCGTGGCACAGCGTAGCGCGCACTTCGTCGTCGAGAATTTCGGCGGCGGTGCCCGGCAGCGTGCCTAAGCCATGCGCTTTCAGTGTTTGCAGATAATCGGTGAGCGGCAAATTGAGTGTGGCTGCGCCTTGCCAAATTTCCAGCGGTGAAAACGCGTGGATGTGCATGTCTGGCTGCACGGCTTTTACCGCATCCAAAATTTCTATGTAGGTGTTGCCATCGTAATCGGGGTGGATACCGCCTTGCATACACACTTCGGTGGCGCCGCGCTGCCAGCCTTCGGTGGTGCGGCGTTGAATTTCTTCTAATGAAATATCGTAAGGTTTGCCGCGCAAGTTTTCATGCGTTTTGCCCTTAGAAAACGCGCAGAACTGGCATTTGAAATAGCAGACATTGGTGTAATTGATGTTGCGGTTGACCACATAAGTGACGGTGTCGCCATTCAGATTTTTTCGCAGCGCATTTGCTGCGTGACAGATTGCGCCCACATCGTCGCCGCGCGCGCGAAACAGGCGCACAATTTCTGCTTCGCTGGGCGTGTGCCCCTGATGAATAGCAGTCAAAATATCGCGCACATCTTGCGAAGCAGTTTGTGTACGCACGGGCTTGTGTATCTGCGACAGCATTTCTGGCGGCGGCGTTTCGCTGCTGCCGGTTTGCCAGGTGTCGATACGCGGAAAACCGTCGCCATCGGTTTGTTGCAATAAAGGCGTGTGGAAAACTTTGTCGGTCCACATGTCGAGCTGGCGCACAAAAGCGGGGTAGATGGTCAAACGCTCTTGCAAATATTTGCCTGCGTTGGCGGTGGCTTCTGCTAGGTCTTGCAGGTGCGGCCACGGCGCTTCGGGATTGACAAAATCCGGTGTGAGCGGTGAAACGCCGCCCCAGTCATTGATGCCGGCATCCACCAGTTTTTCTAACACCCCTGGCGATAAATTGGGCGGCGCTTGTATTGCCATCTCGCTGCCAAAAATAATGCGCGCGACAGCTATCGTCCACAATAAATCTTCTAAATCCGGTTCGGGTGCTTGCGCCATTTTGGTGTCGGGTTTGGCGCGAAAGTTCTGCACGATAATTTCTTGGATGTGACCGTACTGCGCGTGCAGGGCTTTGATGGCGAGCAGGGATTCAACGCGCTCGCGCCGCGTTTCGTCGATGCCGATCAAAATGCCGGTGGTGAACGGTATTTTTTGTTTGCCGGCTTCTTCCAGTGTGGCGAGCCGCACCGTCGGTACTTTGTCGGGCGAGCCGTAATGCGGCATATCTTTTTCACACAGGCGCGCCGACAAACTTTCCAGCATGATGCCCATAGACGGCGAAACACTGCGCAGTTTGGCCATTTCATCGGCAGTGAGCGTGCCCGGATTCACATGCGGAAATAATCCAGTTTCTTCAAATACGGCTTTGGCCATGGCGTATAAATAATCCACCGTGCTGGCGTAGCCCATTTCATCCAAGGCTTTGCGCGCCGCGTTGTAGCGCAACTCCGGTTTTTCACCGAGGGTAAACAGCGCTTCCTTGCAGCCTGCGGCGGCACCGGCGCGTGCAATCTCCAATACTTGCTCGCGCGTCATGTAGGCGCTGTCAATTTTCTTTGGTGTCTGCGCGAAGGTGCAGTAGTGGCAGACATCGCGGCACAAATGCGTCAGCGGAATAAAAACTTTTTTGGAAAAAGTGACGACATTGTGAAAACCGGCATCGCGCAGTGCGCGTGCTTGCGCCATCAAGGCGGCGGTGTCATTGCAGTCTGCCAGTGATAAAAAATCTTCAGATGTTTGCATGCTGTCGATCAAAAAGTTTTTAGCGTGTTGCGGTGAGCGGCCAATCAAACAATTCGCCGTACTGTTCCAGCCAGTGTGAAAGATGGGGTCTGGTGCCTGCGGTGCGCAGCGACAACAGCGGTGCAAAATCCTGCCATAAATCAATGTCGCTACCCAGTTGTGCATTGTAAACGGTTTGCATGGCAATACCCTGCGTGCGGCAAAAATCACTGTGTGCGCTGTAGCTGTGGCTGCCGTAGAAAAATTGCATTTGCGTCGGCAGGGTGAGCAGCATGGCGTTGGTGCCATTGTTTTGATTGTCTGGCACTAAAGTGACAGCCGCAGTGTGGTTTTGGTGTGCGGCAATGACATCGTCAATATCGCTCGTGGTGGCGAGTGGTAAATCCGCGTGAAGAATCAGGGTTTGTGTTGTGCCGCGTGCACTGATTGCTGCAACGGCGGCGGTGATGCCACTGTTCAGGCAGCGGTCATCTTCTAGGTTTAAGACTTCGCTGCGCTGTTGTGCGGCGAGCTGTGCAACTTCTGGGCAGCGTGTAATCAGCGCCACGCCGCTAACTTTTGCGCAGTGCTGCAAGGTGTGCAGTAAATCCGCCAGCAGCGCCGCCATCAAACTTTGACGCGCTTCCAGCGGCAGCGCATGCGCCAAGCGGCTTTTGCAACTGCGAAAATCTTTGACGGGGATAATGACTTGCATGCGATTCTGCAAAATAGTCACAGCGAAGGAGTTGGCTATGTTGCGGGCTTTCGCTGGTGCTGTCGATAGCCGCGCTTGTGCTAGGAATTGCTGATCGTTTCATGCAGACAATTACTGTAATGTTTGTGCGGAAAAGTAGCAGGAAAACGGATCATGAAAGCGAAGTTGGGAGTGGCTGTTGTGGTGTTGGCAGTAGCTGGCGGCGGTTTTTTGCTGTGGCAGCATTGGCAACAACAGGGTGAGCGCGGATTCTTTCACACCAATGGTCGCTTGGAGGCCACACAGAGCCGCGTCGCCACGCGCATTCCGGGGCTGCTGGCAACGGTGAAGGTGAAAGAGGGCGACCGTGTTGCAGCAGGGCAAGTGTTGGCGGAGCTGGACAGCCAGCCGCTGCAAGCAGAAATCGTGCGCGCGGATGCCGCCATTGCGCAGGCCAATGACCAGGTGCGTTTGGCTGAGGCGCAGTTGGTGCAAGCGGAAACGGAGTGCAACTACGCTCGCTCGCAGCTATCTCGCGTGCAATCCCTTAGCAAACAAAGCTTTGTATCGAAAGATCAACTCGACAGCGCCCGCACCCGCGCCACCAGTTGCGGCTCAGTGGTGAATGCCGCGAGTGCTGCCGTTGCCGCCGCGCAATCGGCAGGCAAAGTGGCGCAAGCGGGGCGCAATCGCCTGAGCGTGGACTTGGCCGACAGCAGCATCCGCGCGCCGTTTTCCGGCTACATCCTCTACCGCTTGGCGGAGCCGGGTGAAATGATCGCCGCCGGTTCACCCTTGTTTACGCTGGTGAGCGACAGCGATGTTTACCTCACCGTTTTCCTGCCAGCGGATGTGGCGGGCAAAGTGGCGCTGGGCGATGAAGCGCGCTTGCAGATGGATGCCAAAGCCGAGGAGTGGGTGCCGGCCAAAGTCACCTTTGTGGCAGCGGAGGCGGAGTTCACCCCCAAATCGGTAGAAACGGCCACTGAGCGCAGCAATTTGGTGTTTCGTGCGCGCATCGGTATTGATGCGGCGGTGTTGACAGAGCAGAGCTGGCTCAAAAGCGGCATGCCCGGCTTGGGCTGGCTGCGCACCGATGCCAGTGCCGCGTGGTCTGAGCAGCCACCGCGCTAGGGGCTGGCGATGAACCCTGTGGCCATTGCCACGCTCACCCATGTGCACCATCGCTACGGCAAGGTGGTGGCGCTGGACGGTATTGATCTCGCCATTCCCGCTGGTTGCTTGGCGGGCATCATCGGCCCTGACGGTGTGGGCAAATCCACTTTGCTGAGTTTGATCGCCGGTGCGCGCCGCGTGCAAAAAGATAGCCGCGTAGAAGTGCTGGGCGAAGACATGCACAGTGCTGCCGCGCGGGCGCGCATGTGTCGCCGCGTGGCTTACATGCCGCAAGGGCTGGGAAAGAATTTGTATCCCACGCTGTCGGTGATGGAAAACATCAGTTTTTTTGCTGATTTATTTGGTGAAAAAGGCGCAGAGCGCGAGCAGCGCATCGCGCATTTATTGCAAGCCACTGGCATGGCGCGTTTTGTTGATCGCCCCGCGGCAAAATTATCGGGCGGCATGAAACAAAAACTCAGTTTGTGTTGTTCTTTAATTCACGAACCGGATTTGTTGATTCTGGATGAGCCGACCACGGGTGTAGATCCACTATCGCGCCGCCAATTTTGGCAGTTGTTAAAAGATTTGCGCGCGCAGCGGCCGAGCATGTCGATCATCGTCGCCACGGCGTACATGGAAGAAGCCTCCAGTTTTGATTGGTTGGCCATGATGGATGCCGGCAGTGTGTTGGCACAGGGTTCGCCTGCGGCACTGTTGCAAAAAACAGGCGCGAGCAATTTGGATGCGGCGTTTATTCAACTGCTGCCGCCAGAAAAACGCGCAGGGCATGTGGAGCCGGTTCTGCCGCCACTGACAGACGCACATCAAAACAACATCGTCATCAGTGCGCGCAATTTGAGTTGTCGTTTTGGTGATTTCACCGCCGTTGATAGCGTCAATTTTGAAATACAGCAGGGAGAAATTTTTGGTTTTCTCGGTTCTAACGGCTGCGGCAAATCCACCACCATGAAAATGCTCACGGGGCTGCTGCCAGCTACCGAAGGTGAGGCGTTTTTGTTTGGCAAGCCGGTGGATGTGGATGACATCAGCACGCGGCATCGCCTCGGTTATATGTCGCAAAGTTTTTCGCTGTACGAAGAATTGAATGTCATCCAAAACTTGGAGTTGCACGGGCGTATTTTTGCCATGAGCAGCGAGCAGATACGCGAGCGCTGTGCAACGCTGTTGCACGATATGCAGCTCACGCCGTATGCGCAGCAAGCTGCGGGCAGTTTGCCCTTGGGTGTGCGCCAGCGTTTGTCTTTGGCGGTGGCGGTTATCCACAACCCGGTGATGTTGATTTTGGATGAACCCACGTCGGGCGTAGACCCCGTGGCGCGCGACGGTTTTTGGGAATTGTTAATTGATTTGTCGCGCAAACAAGGCGTAACTATTTTTATCACCACGCATTACATGAATGAAGCCGAACGCTGTGATCGCATCTCCTTGATGGATGCAGGCAAGGTATTGGCATCCGGCAGCCCGGAAGCCATTCGCCAGCAATTTGGCGTGCCGACTTTGGAAGATGCGTTTATTCAGGTATTGGAGCAGGCGCGACCGGCCGATGAGAAACCGGCAGTGGCGATTGCAGCAGCAGTGGATAAAACCGCCATCGACAATGCACCGGCAGATCAAGACAGATTTTTTAGTTTTCAACGACTCAAAGCCTATGCACGACGCGAAACGCTAGAGCTACTGCGTGAGCCTATCCGTTTATTGTTTGCGTTTGTCGCGCCCTTATTTTTGATGATGGTGCTGGGCATGGGCGTGAACTTTGATGTGGATCGTTTGGATTTTGCGGTGTTGGATCAAGACAACACACCGGCCAGCCGCGAATACATTGATCGCTACCGCGCCAGTGATTATTTTTTCTTTTACGGGGCTTTACATAGCTATGCAGAGTTGCAACAGAAATTGTCATCGGGGCAGTTGTTGTTTGCTTTGGAAATTCCCTCCGGTTTTGGTAAAGATTTAGAGGCGGGCAGAGAGCCGGCGGTGGCGGTGCAGCTTAATGGCGGCTATCCGTTTCGTGCGGAAAGGGCGCGCAACTATATACAAGGGATTCATCAGCAGTATTTGCAGCAATTAGTGCGCGAGCAGCGCGTACACATGCCAGAAGAACCGTACCGTTTGGAAACGCGCTTTCAATACAACCAAGAAATGTTGAGTGCTTACGCCATCGTGCCGTCGATTATCGCGGTGTTGGTGACCATGATTCCCACCATGTTGATGGCAGTGGCAGTGGTGCGAGAAAAAGAACTCGGCTCCATCATCAATTTTTACGCCACACCCACGCGCCGTTTAGAGTTTTTGTGGGGTAAACAAGTGCCGTATGTGATGATCGCGATGATCAACTATCTGTGTTTGGTGTTAATTACGCGCTTTGCGTTTCAAGTGCCGCTGCTCGGCAGTTTGCCCGTATTGCTGTTTGCTGGCGTTTGTTACAGTTGGGTGGCGACTTCGTTTGGTTTGTTGATTTCTTCTTTTACGCGCACACAAATTGCCGCGCTGTTTGCAGCCTTGATTATCTCCATGATTCCTTCGGTGAATTTTTCGGGCATGTTGAAGCCAGTGGCTTCGCTAGAAGGCGGCGCGTATTGGTTTGGCACCGTTTTTCCCACCACTTATTTGCTCAATATCACCGTGGGCACATTTACCAAAGGTTTGTACTTTGCGGATTTGTGGAAAAACTTTGCCGTGATGGCGGTACATTTTTCTGTGTTCACTCTCGGCAGTGTGCTGCTGCTGCGCAAGCAGGAGGCGTAGCCTGCTATGTGGCACAAAACGATGTGGCGCAGCTTGGTTAATATTTATCACCTCGGCATTAAAGAGCTGTGGAGTTTACGCAGCGATGTGGTGATGTGTGTGTTGATCGTATTGTCGTTCACCGTGTTCATCATCGTGCCCACCAAAAATGCAGTGATGGATATGCGCAATGCCTCGGTGGCGGTGGTGGATGAAGACAACACGCCGCTGTCGCGCGCGCTGTTTTACGCTTTGCAAAGGCCGTATTTCAAGCCGCCGGTATTGATAGCGGGCGATCAAGCTATTCAACGCATGGACGACAGCACTTACACTTTTGTGGTGTGGATACCGCGTCGTTTTGAAGCCGACATCAACGCGCGCCGCCAACCGGCGATACAAGTGTTGGTGGATGCCACAGCCATGACGCAAGCGGGCAACGGTGCGGCGTATATCTCACAAATTTTTGGTGAAACGCTGAAGCAATATTTTCCGCAGGCGCAATTTCCACAGCCGGTAAGCATGGATATGCGTGTGGCATTCAACCCCAATTTGCACGGCGGCTGGTTTTTTGGCATTACCAACATGATAAGCATCGTGTCGATGTTGGCGATTGTTTTAACGGGCGCGGCGCTGATTCGTGAACGCGAACGCGGCACCGTCGAGCATTTGTTGGTAATGCCGCTGCGCCCCGTAGAAATTGCGCTGGGTAAAGTGTGGGCAAACAGCACCGTGATTTTGGTGGCAATGTTTCTCTGTATTCAGTTTGTGATCAAAATTATTCTCGGCATTCCCTTGCAGGGTTCATTGGCTTTATTTTTATTCGGCGCGGCGCTGTATTTGTTTTCTATTTCGGCGATAGGGATTTTTTTAGGCACCGTTGCGCGTTCCATGCCGCAACTGGGCTTGTTGTTTTTGCCTATTGTTATGTCGATTGCTGTGCTATCTGGTGGTTTAACACCGCTGGATGCTATGCCAAAACCTATCCATTATTTTATGTTGTTGATTCCCTCATCACACTTTACAAATTTCTCCATGGCAGTTTTGTTTCGCGGTGCAGATTTTTGGATGGTCTGGAAGCAAATTGCCTCCATGAGCGCCATCGGCGTGTGCTTTCTCACCGGCGCGCTGCTGCGTTTTCGCGGGGTGATTGGTAAGCAGTGACAAAAGGCTTGAAAACGCTGTGTGTGGGGAGTATAAAGACTCATTGATAATAAAAAGAATTAAGGCTCTAGCGAGCACGTGAGGCAGTAATGAACGCTGGGTTAGGGAAGAAAAGTCTGAGCCTCGTTTTGAGCCTTTTGTTGTTGGGCTTGAGCAACGGCGTTTTCGCTGCAACATCTGTGGTTAAAACAACTTATATCGGAGCTTGTACAGGCGGAGGCGGACCACAAGATCTAAAACGGCTAACTTGCAGCGTCAGTGGCAACTCCTTGAGTTGTACCTATAGGCGTTTTGGTTTTAATAATCTGAAAGGCTTTGAGTCTGCTTGTGGAAATGGCACAGGGCAGACAATCATCAATTCGGCAACAGCAGCCAATACGTTATTAGATGTCCAGTTTCTGGACTCTGCAGTTCTTTTCCCTACGGACAGGGTTTGTGTAACTGATGCATTAAATACGCCATTGTGCTGGAATGTTAATTTGGCTGGATCCAACCCGTCCATGACAATGAACATGACAGTCAATGATGATATTGATTCGGACGGTTGGCAAAATGCAACAGATAATTGTCTGGCAGTGCCGAATCCCAATCAGTTTAATACGGATTCCGATTCGCAAGGCAATGACTGTGATACCGATGATGACAATGACGGTGTGGCTGATGCCTCCGATGCATTTCAATTAAACGCTGCGGGATCAACGGATACCGACCAAGACGGTAAACCAGATAGCTGGAATGTAGCGTGCGATGTAAATTGTCAAAGTAATTCTGGTCTGACACTGGATGATGATGATGACAACGATGCCGTGCTGGATGTGGATGACAATTGTCCATTAAAGGCCAATAGCAATCAGGCGGATTTGGACAGCGATGGCGCGGGCAATGCTTGTGATGCCGATGATGACAATGACGGCCAGTTGGATACAGCAGACGCCGACGACGATAATGATGGAGTGCTGGATACCAGTGATACCTATCCATTAGACCCGCTCTACAGTGCCGATACCGACCGTGACACGTTACCGGACAACTGGGAAACCGCTAACGGGCGTGATCCTGCCAAGGCAGATTATGCCGTCCCTGTTTCCAGCGGCAGCCATACCTGTGCTATTGATGAGGAGGGTGTGAAGTGCTGGGGAGGTAGCAATGCTAATGGTCAACTGAATGTTCCTGCAACGTTGTCACATCCCTATTCAGTAACAACAGGCAATAACTGGAGTTGTGCCTGTGACGATAACGGTTCGCAGTGTTGGGGTGATGGCTATCCTGCAACGCCGTCGTGTAGTGCTTCAGTAAGTGCAAGCCACAGGTTGTCGTCTCAGGTGCAAGGGTCGTGCTTCGGTGGTGTTGGTAACGTACCACGTGGCTACGACGCTACTACACAGTGCAGTATCACGGCTAAAGGTGATGTGTTATGCGATACCTCGGGTAGCTATGAAATTGCTCCCAGAGTGGCGCCTTTTATTGCGTATACCTGCTACTGGACTACCGGTTCGATTACTGGTGAAGACAAGGTGTTGTCACCGGGCAATAACGCACGTCAATTGGGTCAGTCCTCTGCCGAACCTTGTGTGTTAAATGATAGAGGTGTTGAGTGTTTCTCGGTAGATTCTGTGGTTGGTAATGCCTCGATTGTTGCATGGCAGACTTCGTCTTTTGTGCTGTCAAACCTTAGGATTGACAGTGACGGTGATGGCGTTCCGCGCCCAATAGACGCAAATGATTTAGATGCCGCTGTTCCAGATGGTGCGGATACAGACGCAGATGGTATTGATGACAACAGCGACAATTGCGTTTCTGTTTTCAATACCGATCAAGTAAATACCGACGGCGACAGCGAAGGAAACGCCTGCGATAGCGATGATGACAACGACGGCGTTGCTGATGCGAGTGATGCGTTCCCGTTAGATGCAACAGAATCGGTTGATGCGGATGGTGATGGTATTGGCAACAACGCAGACAGCACGCCCAATGGTGATACCGATAGCGATGGTGTTGATAACTTGGCTGATAACTGCGCGTCTATTTCTAACGCGGATCAACTCAATACCGACGGCGACAGCGAAGGAAACGCCTGCGATAGCGATGATGACAACGACGGCGTTGCAGATACTTCTGATGCATTTCCACTCGACGCGTCTGAATCTGTTGACACCGATGGCGACGGCATTGGCAACAATGCTGATAACTGCGTGGCTGTAACTAATGCAGCACAAACTGATACGGATGCTGATGGTTTTGGTGATGCGTGTGACAACACGCCGAATGGTGATACCGATAATGATGGCCTGGATAACGCAGCGGATAACTGTCCACTCGTTGCCAATGCCAACCAACTCGATTACGACGCAGATGGCGCAGGCGATGCCTGCGATGATCCAGTGCCATTACCCGATGATATTGTCGGCACAATAAAAAACACCAAAGCCGGTTCAGCGGTGGCATTCGCCGGTGATTTTAATGGTGATGGTTACGGCGATTATGTGATCGGCTCACCGGGCTACAGCGTGCGAGCAGCGCCGCCCGTAAAGGCGATTATTGGTGCAGGCAAAGCCGAAGTGATTTCTGGCAAAGACGGCAGCGTGATCGCGTCGATTATCGGCAATGCTGCGAAAGACGCGATGGGCTTTGCCGTGGCGGGCAATGCGGATATTGATAAAGACGGTTTTGCCGATGTAGTCGTGGGCGCGCCCAATGCCACGGCACTGCGCGTTGGCAGCGTCACGGTGTTGTACGGCGGCACCGGCAATCGCAGGCACACCTTCTGGGGCGCGACGAAAAACACCGGCTTTGGTTCGGCGGTAGCCTTGGGTGATGTGAATGGTGATGAGTACGCCGATGTGTTGATCGGCGCACCGAAAGATAAAAGCCCGACATCACCACAAAAAGCGGCGGGCAGCGTGACGGTGTTTGATGGCAACACGCTGCAAAGCCGCAAGCGTTTTTACGGACGATCAACAAACGCACATGCAGGCACAGCCGTAGCAGCGGGCGATGTGGATAACGACGGCGTGGCTGACATCATTGTCGGCGCACCAGATGAAAACGGCGTGGGCAGTGTGCGTGCGTACAACAGTGGCGGCACGGAATTGCTGCAAAAACTCGGCAGCAACAAAAAAACACAATTTGGCAAAGCCGTGGCGAGCGCGGACATCAATCACGATGGATATGCAGATATTGTTATCGGCGCACCGCTGGACGATGACGCAGACAGCAACACCAAAGATGTCGGCAGCATCAGCGTGATCAGCGGCAGTGATGGTGAATTGTTATCTGCAAAAGCTTTTGGTGCGGTGAAAAAAGCTTGGCTGGGCAGCAGCGTAGCCTTGGGTGATGTAAACGGCGATGGCACGCTGGACATCATCGCCAGCGCGCCGCAAGACGACAATGTACCCACCGCAACCCACGGCACTGGCAGCGTCACCGTATGGAATGGCGCAACTTACACACCGATCAAAACCGTGTACGGCGATGCTTTCGGTGATTTATTTGGTGCCGCCGTGAGCGCGGGTGACATCAACAGTGATGGTAAGGCCGATCTCATCATCGGCATCCCGAATAAAGATGTGGAACTGGAATCTTCCGTGCAAAAAGATGCGGGTGGGGTGAAGGTGATTGACGCGTTGCAGTTGTGAAAAAATGCAGCATGGTTGCAACCAGTTGGTCAAGCCGCACTCACACGCTGAATGTGGCTGAGGTCCACCGATTGTTTTGCTTGCCAGAGGTCGTAACTATCTTGCATAGAAAGCCACATTTGCGGATCGCCACCGAATGCTTTGGTGATACGCAAAGCCATTTCTGCTGAAATACCTTGCCTGCCATTCAGAATGGCAGAGAGTGTTTTGCGTGAAACGCCCAAGGCTTGAGCGGCTTGAGTTATGTTCAAGCCGGTTTCCGGCAGAATGACTTCTGCTAATAAGTTGCCTGGGTGTGGTGGGTTGTGCATGCGAGACATAAGGCACCTCAATGATAGTCTTCGTAATCCAATAACCATGCGTCGCCATCAATAAATACAAATGTGATGCGCCAGTTGCCATTTACGCGAATAGACCAGCGGTTTTGCTGGTCGCCTTTCAGTGTGTGTAAGCGAAAGCCGGGTAGGTCTAACGCTTGAATGGAAGCGCTTGCGTCAATCGCAGCCAATATCAATCGCAGCTTTTTACTGTGGGATCGCTGCACACCTGTTTCGTCACCTACATCAAACAAGCGCTTTAATCCTTTGTGCCGAATACTGCGGATCATTCCTTAATCCTCGTAACATGAATGTATCGTAACCCTTTTGGTTACATTCTACAATGTTTGGGTCTGAGTTCGTATCCATAAAAAATCCCGCACGCGGCGGGATTTTTTTGTTGCTCCGTGGGCTGCCAAAGCAGCGCGGATTATTCGGCAGTCAGCGCGTTTACGCCGTCTAGCGCGTCGACATATTCGGTCAACAAACGCATAACCACTTGGCCGCTTTTCTCGACATGGTTGATCTGCCCAACCACCTGACCAACGGGGTTGAACGCCACTTTCTGGCAGTCGCCCACGGCCGCGTATTTGTGCGTGCGGCGAATGGCATCGCCAGTGACCAAACCTTGTAGCGGCATGCCCAGTGGTTTGGGGTTGCCTTCCGCTTCCCAAGCCATGGTCCACTCGTTCTTCAGCATACGGCAAGGTTTGCCGGTCCAGCTGCGTGAGCGCACGGTGTCTTCGGAAGTGGCTTTGAGCAGAGTTTCTTTTTGTGCCGGTTCAGCGTCCGCTTCTTCCACGGTCAGCCACAAAGAGCCGGACCACACGCCTTGCGCACCCATCGCCATCGCGGCCAATACCTGACGGCCATTGCCGATACCGCCAGCAGCCAGCACGGGGGTGTCACCCACGGCGTCGATGATTTGTGGCCACAGCACGATAGAACCCACATCGCCCGTGTGACCGCCACCTTCGCCGCCTTGCGCGATGATGAAGTCGAGGCCGGCTTTCTTGTGTTGCACGGCTTGCTTCACTTTGCCGCACAGCGCGCCGATCAGACGACCGCTGTCTTGCACTTTTTTGATGATCTCAGCCGGCGGGGTGCCGAGCGCGTTGGCAATGAGTTTGCACTTCGGGCGTTCCAGTGCGACTTCAACCAACTGGGTGGCGATGGCTTCGTTCCAGCCCAGCAAGCCCATTTTGTCGTCTTTGTCGGGCCAAGCGGGTACGCCGTGGTCGGCCAGCAGTTTTTCTGCGAAGTCGCGGTGCTCTTGCGGCACCATGCCTTGCAGCATGTCTTCCAGCTTGGCGGGGTCCATTTCGCCCATGCCTTCGTATTTTTGCGGGATTACGATGTCCACACCGTAAACATGATCGCCGATGTGCTGGTCGATCCAATCCAGCTCCTGCTTGAGCTGCTCAGGCGAGAAGCCGACAGCGCCCAGTACGCCCAAGCCGCCGGCTTTGGACACCGCAACCACAACGTCGCGGCAGTGCGTAAACGCGAAGATAGGCACTTGGATGCCCAGTTTTTTGGCAATAACGGTTTGCATGGTGATGCTCCTAGGGTTGGTTAAAAGAAAAAGTGAAAAATTGGGAGGCGGAATTATGCGGCAGAGTGCGGTGAGGGGCTAGTCTGAAAACTACGGAGCCAGCCTAAAAACGCGCCAAGCATTGCCTTGTTTTTCGTAGACGAAACGGTCGTGCAGACGGCTGGGTCGCCCCTGCCAAAACTCGATGCGCGCCGGTATCACACGCCAGCCGCCCCAATGCTCAGGGCAGGGGATGCGGCCATCGCCAAAACGGTTTTCCATGTCAGCAAAAGCTGCTTCCAGTTGCTCGCGGTTTTGCAACACGCTGCTCTGTTCAGAAGCCCAAGCGGCGAGCTGGCTGCCGCGCGGTCGGCTAGAGAAATAGGCTTCATCTTCTGCGCGCGTGGTGCGCTGCGCCGTGCCTTGAATAATCACTTGTCTGCTCTGCACCAGCCAAGGAAACAGCAGCGAGACTTTGGCGTTCGTCTGCAAATCTTGTGCTTTGTGGCTGCGCAGATTGGTGAAAAAAGTAAAACCCGCCGCGCCGTGATCTTTCAGCAATACCGTGCGCTGCGCGGGCTGGCCTTGTGCATTCACCGTGGCGAGCGTCATGGCGGTGGGGTCGGGCAAGTTGGGTTCAAGCACTGCCTCATCCAGCCAGCGCGAAAATTGCGCAAAAGGATCAGCAGCGAGATCGCGTCTGTGCAATTCACCGTATTGGTATTCGCGGCGGATGTCGGAGGTTTTCATGTTTATCTTCCTTCAGGCCTATCACGCCACAGCGTTTTGAATTGCCCTTCGCCGGTAGCGCCGTCGTCGCGGCCATTGGTGTAGTAGTAAAAAGCCAAGGAATTGCGCGTGCGATCGGGCGGGCAGGTGAGTGGTTCAGGGTGACCGTGGAAAGAGGTATCGGTGGTGTTGAAAATCACGCAGCGATTCAAAATCGGCGACACAGTTTTTTCGCAGCGCGTCATCTCTGCATTCCACAATTCCAGATTGCCGCCCCATGCGTCTTGCCAATCTTCATTCAAGTACAACAGCACATTTAAGCGGCGATCTAATTTGCGGCGTTCATCGCGATTGAAGTCTGCGTGTATATCGAGTTTGCCGCCGGGAAGAATTTGATGGAACGCACCGCCAAAAAAATGCGGGTCGGGAATGATGCCTTTAATACCGGTCAACTTTTCTAAGAAATCGATAAAAACATGATCGTTAAACAGCAGCACCATATGGCGCGCAAAACCGGAAACGCCGGCGAAATAACTTTCTTGTAGGCGTGCTTGTTTTAACACTTGGTGTGAGTTGTCGCGGCGTTGAAATCCCACAAAGTCACGCGCGGGAAATTCACGCGCTAAACGCAGAGCGATAGCATCGGGTAATAAATTGTCGATCACAGCATGCGGGAAGGGGGAAGCCGTGCGATAACTTTCAGCCAATGCTTCAGCGCGCGTATGTAAGCTGGTTGGATCAAAGTAGAAAAAAGGGTCGTCACTCATAAGCTGTTCTGTAATTAGTCTATTTAAAATACATTTTTTGAACTGATGGATTATTAATTTCTGTCAATATTTTGTGAAAAAGCCTGTGCTCCAATGATCTCGCGGTTCGGTGAATCGCATATTCCGTTTGATCAGAGGTGTTAGATGAGCGCATTGAAAAAAGCAGTGGTAGGTGTGGTTTTGGCAAGTTGTACAGTGGGGGTACAGGCGCATAAGGCAGGTGACATTATTGTGCGTGTTGGGGCCACCAATGTAACACTGGACGACAGCATCTCAACACCAGAGCTCAACGGTAATGCCTTGTACGGTGCCAATGTCAGTGTAGACAGCGATACGCGTTTGGGCGTGACCGGTACTTATATGATCACGGATAACTTTGGTGTGGGCCTGCTCGCTGCAGCTCCATTTCAACATCGCTTAAACGGTAATAGCACGGTAGGTGCGGCATTCGGCACGACCGATCTCGGCAAAACGCGTTTACTGCCACCGACTTTGACCGCGCAGTACTATTTCAATAATTCCACGGCTTTTACGCCGTATTTGGGCGCCGGCGTGAATTACTCGTGGTTTTACGGTGAGGATGCCAGCCGTGAATTGAACACCACTTTGGGCGGTGATGTAGATCTCGATATCGACAACTCTTGGGGCTACGCCTTGGAAGCGGGCTTGGATGTGGATATCGGCAATAACTGGTTGGTTAACGCTGGTGTGTGGTATTTCCCTGTTGATACCGAAGCGACTTACACCGTGAAAAACGGCCCGTTAGCGAGCTCGAAAGTGAAAGCGAATGTTGAAGCCGATGTGTGGGTTTACATGGCGAGCATTGGCTACCGTTTTTAATGCTGCAATCTTTGATGGTCTAATGGTGCTATTCAGCATTGAGTAGCACCTGTGACGCAAAACAACGACGAGCAATACATGCAGCGCGCCCTCGCGCTGGCACAACAGGCCGCAGCCAAAGGGGAAGTCCCTGTTGGTGCGGTGCTGGTGTGTGAAGGGGAAGTGATTGGCGAAGGTTTTAATTGCCCAATTACTACAAACGATCCTACCGCGCACGCAGAAGTGATGGCGCTGCGCGATGCCGCGAAACGCATTAGCAATTACCGCTTACCGAATACCACGCTGTATGTCACGGTTGAGCCCTGTGCGATGTGTGCGGGTGCGCTGGTGCATGCGCGCGTGGCGCGTGTGGTGTACGGCACACCGGAGCCGAAAGCGGGGGTGGCAGACAGTCATTTGTCGCTGTTTTCAGCGCCGCATTTTAATCATCGCGTGTGTTGTGAAGGTGGGGTGTTACAGGAAGATTGTGCGAACCTGATGCAGGATTTTTTTCGCAGCCGGCGTTAAGAGTTTTTCATTTCTTCCAGCACGGTAGCGCGTTTCTTTTCCAAGCGTGCGATATCTTCGCGCAGAAAAATGGCTTCATCGCCTTCAGCAGATAGCAGTTGCGCTCTGGCGGCTTGCAGTTTTTCCTCAATCACCAGCAGTCCCGCAGCAAAACGCTCGCTATCCGGTTTGCGTTGACGCAGCGCCTGCATTTTTTCCAGTGCTGCTTGTGCCGTGGTGTTGATTGATGCGGAGGGCTTATCGAGTGCAGCCAATTTTTTTAGCACTTCATTGACTTTGAAGCGCATATCTTCGCGCCGCGCAGTGAGAGCAGCGACTTGCTCAGGAGATTTTTTCTCCGCCTCCACCACTTTGGCTTCAGCGCGCGCTAGACGCTCTTGTGCGGCGGCCAGCGTTTTCTCCAGTTTTTCACGCAGAACTTCTGGCGATTGCTGTGCAGCCTGTTCATAAGCCTTTTGTTTTTCTTGCGCTAATTGCAGTGCAGCGGCGACGGCATCGGCTTTTTCGCTGGAGATTTTTCTGCGCACAATTTTGGCATAGGCTATTTTTTGTAGGCGCGTATTGCGGCGCTGAAAACGCGCGCGCGATAAATCAGATTTTTTCTGTGTGTCGTCAGCAGAAAGATTTTGATAGGGCGCAGGTATCATTTCTATGCAGTTGACGGGGCAGGGCGCGACACACAATTCACAGCCGGTACAAATATCGCTGGCGATGGTGTGCATCAATTTTGCGGCACCGAAAATCGCATCCACAGGGCAGGCTTGAATACATTTGGTGCAGCCGATGCACTCCGGTTCACGAATATAAGCCACCATCAATTGCGGCAGTTCTTCGCCGTGTGTGGTGTCGAGAGGAATGACAGGTCGATCCAATAATTGCGCCAATTTTTGAATGCCGGCCGCGCCACCTGGTGGACATTTGTTGATGGCATCACCCGCGGCAATCGCTTCTGCATACGGCCGACAACCTTGATAGCCGCATTTGGTGCATTGCGTTTGCGGCAACACGGCATCAATGCGATCAGTCAGCGTTAAGTTAATGGCGGGAATGAGCGCATCACTCATCACGGCAATTCCATGAGTGAACCGAGTCGTCCTATCGCATTATGCACGGCGGTTTCCACGCGCAGAATGCGACTGCCCAACCACAGCGGCTGACAATTTTTTGCTAACAATTGCGTGCGTTCTTCGTCGGTAAAACCACCTTCGGGGCCAATCAATAGAGCAATCGGTTTTTGCGCAGGCAGCGCGGGTGTGGCGCGAGGAGAAAACGGGTCTGCCAGTACAGCAGTGTGTGTTTGCAGGAGCGAGGGCAGCAGCGTGTCGCTCACTTCACGAAAATGGCGGTGCAAGTGGATGGCGGGTAAATGTGTGTCGCGCGCCTGTGCCAAGCCTTCCAATAATTTCTCATGCACGCTGTCGGGTTTCAGTGCGGGTGTTTGCCAATAGCTGTTTTCGACTTTGCTGCTGCCAAACAAGTGAATATGTTTGATGCCGAGGCTGGTGACATCGCGCAGCAGCCGCCCCAGCATACGCGGGCGCGGCAGAGCCAATAGCAAAGTGATGGCAAGTGGTGCAGGTGGTGTTTGATCTAGCTGAATTAGGTGCAGTTGGATTTGCGTGCTGCTGCCTGTGCCGCTGATTGCAGCAATTTGTGCGCTGCCCATGTTGCCATTCAGTGCGCCCACGCGCAGCGTATCGCCCACAGCGCTTTTCAAAATGTTGACGATATGCAACGCACGCGCGCCTTGCAGTGTGCAATGCGTGGTAGAGGTGAAATCGCTGTCGGTGAGCAGAATGATATTCACGGCCGTGGTGTGCGTTCATCCAATCGTGACTGCATTATACGGTGGCTGATGTTTTTGCTGATAAAATGCCGCCACTTTTATGAGGGTGCGCGCGTGGAAATTGCCTGTTTAGATCTGGAAGGTGTGTTGGTGCCGGAAATCTGGATTGCGTTTGCCGAGCATACCGGCATTGCTGAATTGCGCGCCACCACGCGCGATATTCCTGATTACGATGTGTTGATGCAGCAGCGCCTGCGCCTGCTAGATCAACACGGCTTTGGTCTGCCGCAAATTCAAGAAGTGATTGCACAGCTCAAGCCGCTGCCGGGTGCGGTGGAGTTTGTGGCGTGGTTGCGCGAGCGTTTTCAGGTGGCGATTATTTCTGACACATTTTATCAATTTGCCCAGCCCTTGATGCGTCAACTGGGTTATCCGCTGCTGTTTTGTCACAATTTAGAAGTGGATGGTAACGGGCATGTGGTGGACTACCACATTCGCCAGCGCGACCCTAAACGCCAAACCATTGTGGCGCTGAAAAGTTTGTATTACCGTACCATTGCAGCCGGTGATTCTTACAACGATACCGGCATGTTATCGGAAGCAGATGCAGGGATTCTTTTTCATGCGCCAGAAAATGTGATTCGCGAGTTTCCGCAATTCCCTGCCGTGCACACTTATGACGATCTAAAAAAGGCGTTTATCAAAGCTAGTACGCGTACGCTGGATTTGTAAGCGCGCATCAGCGTTTTAGTATGTCTGTTCGCTCGCATAATGTGCTGCGCGGTGCGTTGTTTTTAGCGGCTACCGCGTTTTGCTATGCCATCACTGGCGTATTGGTGCGCATGGCATCGGTGCAGTTAGACAACAACGCCATGGTGTTTTGGCGCAATATTTCAGGCTTGTTATTTTTATTGCCGTGGTTAGTGCGGCATTTGCGGCGCGGTGGTGCGGAATTAAAAACCGACATGATGCGCTGGCATTTCATACGCACAGCCGTCGGTTTAACGGCGATGTATTTGTATTTTTATTCGCTGGCACATTTTGCGCTGGCTGATGCCATGTTGTTCGTGTATTCCGCGCCTGTCATTGTGCCTTTACTCGCGCATTGGCTGCTGCGCGAGCCGATTACTGCGCGCATTTACGCGGTGGTGTTGATCGGTTTGGCGGGTGTGGCCTTGGTGTTAAAGCCGGGCGGTGAACATTTTTATTGGATGGCACCTGTCGGTCTTTCGTGTACTTTGTTTACTGCTTTGGCTTTTGTGTCGGTGCGCAAATTGTCGGTGAGTGAACCGCCTACGCGCGTGGTGTTTTATTTCACATTATTCAGCGCAATTATTTCCGTGGTGCCTTTTTTATGGCATCCACAGTGGCCGGACATGCGCGGCTGGCTTTTGATTCTCGGTATCGGCGGCGTCAATACTTTGGCGCAGTGGTTGATGTCGCTCGCTTATGGTTCTGCGCCCGCTGCGCAAATTGCCCCCGTCAGTTATGTCACCGTATTACTGGCTGCGCTGCTCGGCTGGTTGTTGTGGGATGAAGTGCCGGATGCTTATGCCATCGGCGGCACGGTGTTGATTTTTGCTTCGGCGTTGTTGGTGATGCGGCAGGGCAAGGCGGTGGAGAGTCAGCCACAGGTGTGAATGGATCACACCCCCAATCGCCCCAGTGTTTCCACAATTTCGCGTAGCACGGCGGCGGCTTTGGGGTGGTCAATTTCCAGTTCTTCCAGAATCGCGTTGGCGGAATCTTGCAGGGATAGGGTGTCTGCGCCGCCTGCGCTGTGGCGCTGCAAATCATCCAATAATTGCTGTTGCTGCGGGCTGACTTCGCTGGAGCCGAAGCTGTCGTGCAGGCGTGTAATCAAATTTTCGAGTTGTTGTTGCGGCATGGGATTCCCCTCGTGTTTTTTTGCATTTTAGCCGCTGAGTGGAGGAAAGGCTCAACAATACGCAGTGCTATCGGCTAGAATCTGCTCCCAGTATTTCTGGATATATAGAAAGGACGGGCAATGAAAGTTATCCCGATGCGTGATTACCCGCAGGATGTTGCGGACAATTTTCTCAGTGGCATCAATTTTGTACGCGAAATGCGCCTGAATGACCCCGCGCAATTTGCCCTGTTGATGGATCGCACCCAGTTTATTGAACTGTCGCAAGAAGAAGCCATCATCAACGCCGGCGAGATGGACAGCCGCTATTTTTTCCTCTTAAAAGGGCAGTTATCGGTATACGCCGACAACGCACACCGCGATCGTGAGCTGAACAAAATCACCCCAGGGCAGAGCTTTGGCGCGCTGTCTATCATCTGCCATCAACCGCGCACGGCTACGGTAGCGGTAACGCCAGGCTGCACTGGTGCGCTGCTGATTGCGATTGATTTGGCTGGCTTGGGTGAGCTGCTGGATTTCTCGGTGTTTAACCTCACCACCAAGCTCTCGCTGTATCGCACCGTGGTGAACAACACGCGCTGGCAGTTGGAAGTGTATCGTATGGATTTCCCCGCTCACCCGCTCACGCAAAAGAGCAAGGAAGTGGAGATTTTCATCGGCAAAAAGCTGACCGAGCAGGAATTGCAGAGCTTGGAGCGCCAGATCATGCAGTTGACGGCACTGATCTCCGAGTGGAACCACGAGCTGATTGTGCGTGAGCCAGCACCGCAAGACCGTGGTGCAGCCATCTAAATGAATGATCTACGGCAAATGTAAAGGTTTTCTGCAACCGCCCGAGCCGTTATCATTTCGCACCTGATTTTTGCCCACCCCGCTTTCCCAGAGAGAAGTCTGATGTCCAATATCACGGTTGAGCGCGTTCTCGAAGTTCACCACTGGAACGACACGCTGTTCAGTTTCAAATGCACCCGCGAAGACGGTCTGCGTTTCATCAACGGCCAGTTTGTGATGATCGGTTTGGAAGTAGAAGGCCGTCCTCTGCTGCGCGCCTACAGTATCGTCAGCGCCAATTACGAGCCTTATCTGGAGTTTCTCAGTATCAAAGTGCCCGATGGTCCGCTGACTTCTCGCCTGCAAAACATCAAAGTGGGTGATTCGGTATTGGTCAGCAAAAAGCCAACCGGAACACTGGTGCAAGACAATCTGCTGCCGGGTAAGAATCTGTATCTGTTTTCAACCGGTACCGGCTTGGCGCCGTTCATGTCCATCATTAAAGACCCAGAAGTGTACGAACGCTACGAGAAAGTGATTCTCACGCACGGCGTGCGTTGGGTGAGCGAGCTGGCGTACTACGACTACATCACCAAAGAGCTGCAAGACAATGAATTCTTCGGCGATATGGTGAAAGAGAAGTTGATCTACTACCCCACGGTGACGCGTGAGCCTTTCCGCAATCAAGGTCGTTTGACCGATTTGATCGTGAGTGGAAAATTGTGCGAAGACATCGGCCTGCCACAGATCAACCCAGAACATGACCGCGCCCTGATGTGCGGCAGCCCAGCGCTGCTGGTGGATCTGTGCAATATCCTCAACGGCTTGGGCTTGAAAGAGTCGCCGCGCATGGGTGAGGCGGGCGACTACGCGATTGAGCGCGCATTCGTCGAAAAATAATCGTTTATCGGAATGCTTGGCAGGATCCGTGTGCCGTTGTTACAGTGTAGCAGCGGCGCACGGATCCTTTTTTGTGGCAGGGGATAACAGCAATGATAAAAAAACTGCAAAATCTATCGCTAGGCTGGAAGTTTGTTTTGATACAAATCGTTTGTATCAGTGTCACGGTGACTACAGTCTCTATGACAGCTACATTTGTATATAACCGTTATGTCAATGAAAGTATTTTGCGTGATCGTGGTTACGAGGCTGCTTATGCAGCTAATCAGGCATTACTAAAAATATCGCAAGTGCAGGCGCAGTCGCAGTGGCGTGCAGCCAGTTCGACAGTAAAAAATATTCTTCACACAGGAAATGTGGCGCCTGTGCAGCAACAAGAGTTGCTATTGTCGGCAACGGAGAGCTTTGTGTTGCTTCCTGCTTCTGGTGGTGAACCATTATTTGAGGTGGGAAAATATGCTGCGGACTTGCGGGTGGCAGCTTCTTCGGTGATGGCTACATTAAAAGATTCTTCCTTGGTGTTGCCGATGACAATATCAGGAAGTGACGCGCAACAGAGTGTTATTGTTTTAACGCCGGTGATGGAGTCTGGCGTTCGGTTGGGTGTTGTTGCACAAGGTGTTTTATTGAGTGCATTGTTGCCGGCAGGGTCGTCAAAAATTCATGTCACAACAAATGAACAGTGGCAGCAACGAAAGTTATTGCAGAATTCTGGTTTCTTTAGGCTGCCTTATTATCTGAATCGTGAAGGTTCGGCGGTTTACGGTGCAGCACAACCTTTGCAGTTGCCTGGGTTTTCTTGGCAAGTGGTTTCAGAGGTTGATAAAAGCGATGCGGATGCGCCATTTGATTTTCTGCAATTGGTTATTACCCTAGGGTCACTGGCGCCTGGTTTTTTTATCTATCTTGGTACTTATTTGCTTTCTCAGAGACTGTTGGTAAAGCCGATTCGTGCGTTGATTTCTGCAGCGCAAGAGCTACACCAAGGTGAAGGAGATTTCACACGCCGTTTACACAAAACTACGAATGATGAGTTGGGCGAATTGGCGGATGAGTTCAACGCATTTATTAGCAAGCAGCAGTCAGTGTTGTTGCAGGTGAGCGATACGATTGATCACCTCAGTAACAGTGCCAATCACATTTTGGGTAGTGCTGCGGATGTTAGTAATAGCTCCAGCGAGCAAGCGGCGAGTGTGGAAGAAACCTCAGCGGCGTTAGAAGAAATGAGTGTGACGATTGCCCGCAATGCAGACAATGCGCGCGCCACCGAGCAAATTGCCGCGCAGTCGGCGGATAATGTGCGCTCCAGTAGCCATGTAGTGAGCCAAGCTGTTAGCGAAATGAAAAAAATCGCAGAAAAAATTCTGTTGATTGATGAAATTGCGCACACCACAAATTTGTTGGCACTGAATGCAGAGATTGAAGCGGCGCGTGCGGGTGAGCATGGGCGTGGCTTTGCGGTGGTGGCGGGTGAAGTGAGAAAGTTGGCAGAGCGCAGCAAAGAAACGGCCTACGAAATTAGTGATCTTTCCACCAATGTTATGCAGGTGGCAGAAAAAGCCGCCGCAATTTTGAATGAAATAGTGCCGCAGGTGGTGCAAACCTCTGAGTTGGTTCGAGAAATCTCCAATGCTTCAGAGGAGCAGCAGAGCGGGGTAGAGCAGATTACGATTGCGGTTACGCAAATTGAAGGCTCAACACAAAAAAGTGCAGAAACTTCTAAGGTTTTGTCGCAAGCAGTGCAGGAGATCAACGAGAAGATACAGCGTTTGCGCGAGCAGGCTTTGTATTTCCGTTTGAAATAGCTTCCTTATGCTGATCAATTTCTTTTACGCGCTGCGCAATGCTGGCGTGCCAGTGTCTATTAAAGAGCTATTGGTGTTGTTAGAGGCGCTAGAGAATCATTTGGCTTTTGGCAACATTGATGACTTTTATGTGCTGTCTCGCGCCTGCTTAGTGAAAGACGAGAAATATTTTGACCGTTTTGATCAAGCTTTTGGCCGCTACTTTAAGGATATGCAAACCGTTGATGACTTGATTTCGGCGATGATTCCCGACGATTGGTTGCGTGAGGCATTTGAGAAACATCTCAGCGATGAAGAAAAAAAGCAGATTCAATCTTTGGGTGGTTTGGAAAAACTGATTGAGGAGTTTAAGAAACGCCTCGAAGAGCAAAAAGAGCGCCACGAAGGCGGCAATAAATGGATAGGCACGGGTGGCACTTCGCCCTTTGGCAACAACGGCTATAACCCAGAAGGAATACGCGTGGGCGGCGAGAGTAAAAATCGTCGTGCGGTGAAAGTGTGGGAAAAGCGCCAGTTTCGTGATTTGGATGACTCTACCGAAATTGGCTCGCGCAATATCAAGGTGGCACTGAAGCGTTTGCGTAAATTTGCGCGGCAAGGTGCGGAAGAAGAGTTGGATATTGATAACACTATTCGCTCCACGGCGCGCAATGCAGGACTGTTGGATATACGCATGGTTCCAGAGCGCCACAATGCCGTGAAAGTGCTGATGTTTTTTGATATTGGCGGCTCGATGGATTCACACATTGAAATGTGCGAAGAGTTGTTTTCTGCAGTGCGCACAGAGTTTAAGCATCTGGAGTATTTTTATTTTCACAACTTTATTTATGACTTTGTGTGGAAAAACAATGTGCGGCGTTTTTCTGAAAAAACCTCAACGCTAGATTTGATGCACAAGTACGCCGCCGATTACAAAGTGGTCTTTGTGGGGATGCCAGTATGGCGCCTTACGAAATTACACACATTGGCGGAAATATTGAATATCACAACGAAGAATCGGGTGCAGTGTGGATGCAGCGTTTGTTGGCGACCTATCCTAAATTGGTGTGGCTAAATCCGATGCCAGAAGAATATTGGCCACGCACGCACAGCATTAAATTGGTGCGGGATTTGGTCGAAAACCGCATGTTCCCTTTGACGATTGCCGGGCTGGATCAAGCCATGGCGTATTTGTCGAAATAATGCATAACGAATAATTTTTATGCTCAGTTATCAACACGGGTTTCATGCAGGCAATGTGGCTGATGTGCTTAAGCACGCGGTGTTGTGCTCAGTGCTGGATTACATGGCGCAGAAAGATAAGCCGTTGTATTTTCATGATGTGCATGCTGGTCGTGGCTTCTATGATTTAACACATCCGGTTGCGCAAAAAACGAGTGAATATCGTGATGGCATTTCTGCATTGTGGCAAGCTACTTCTATGCCGGTGGGTTTGCAGCCTTATTTGCAAACTCTGCGTTTGTTTAATGTGAATGGTTCTCTGCGCTTTTATGCGGGTTCTTTGTTATTAGCGCAGAAGTTATTGACACAAAAACATAAGCGTGAGCAGGACCGTTTTTTTGCTTCAGAATTGCATCCACAAGAATATTCGGCGCTGTGTGAAAACACACAGTCGCTGGTAAATATGCGCGTGCAAAAGGTAGATGGTTATGCTGCACTAAAAGCAGCGCTGCCACCCAAGGAGCGTCGCGCCGTGGTGTTGATCGATCCCAGCTATGAAACGCAGTCTGATGATGCGGCAGTGGTTGATGCCTTAAACGAAGCCTTAAAGCGTTTTTCTACCGGCGTGTATTTGCTGTGGTATCCGATTGTGGATGCGCAACGCACAAAAAAAATGATCAAAAAAATTGCGGCGTTGCCGTTAAAAAATCTGCTGCAAGTAGAGTTGCTGGTGCGCGAACCCACAGGCGTTGGCATGGCTGGTAGTGGAATGTTGGTGATTAATCCACCGTGGTCATTGGCAGCCGCTATGCAAGAAACTCTGCCGTGGTTGGTGCAACAACTCGCACCGAGCAGCGGCAGTTATCGCGTGGTTTCTTTGGTTGCAGAAGATTGAATTTTCTCTGGCCACTGCATGGTGCGTTGCACCAATTCACCTTCGTCTAGTGTGGTGAGCTGACGGTTATTGAGTAGGCGTTTTCCGCCCACCCATACATCAGAAACACGCGCGCCGCTGCTGGTGTAAACCAATGAAGAGGCGGGATCGTGCATCGGTTGTGCACAGAGTGTGTCGATGCGAACGGCAGCGATATCTGCTTGTTTGCCGATTTCTAAACTGCCGATGATGTTGTCCATACCCAACGCGCGCGCGCCATTAATTGTTGCCATGTGCAGCGCGGCATGTGCGGCGAGGGCGGTAGCATCGTTGGCAACGGCTTTGGCGAGCAGAGCGGCGGTGCGCAATTCAGCAAATAAATCGAGATCGTCATTGCTGGCTGCGCCGTCTGTGCCAATCGCTACATTGATGCCATTTTTTTGCAGTGTATCGACAGGGCAAAAACCGCTGGCCAGTTTTAAATTGGATTCTGGGCAGTGAATCACATGGCAGCCGTGTTCACGAATGGTGCGTATGTCATCTTCATTCAACGCCGTCATGTGTACACATTGCGTACGGGGTGAGAGCGCGCCTAACTGGCGCAAGCGTTCAACGGGTCGCATGCCAGTTTCTTGCACAGCGCTTTCCACTTCAAACTCGGTTTCATGCAAGTGAATTTGGATATTGGCATCCAATTCATCGGCCAGCATCACAATTCTTTTCAGGCTGTCATCGTCGATGGTGTAAGGCGCGTGTGGGCCGAAAGCAATTTTGATGCGTTCGGAGCCGCGAAATTGATCGTGCAGAGCCAATCCTTTTTCTAAATATTCTTGCGGCCCAGAACCCCAGTTGGAAGGAAAGGAAAAAATGGGGAAGGTCAGTTGGCAGCGTATGCCACTTTCGCTGGCTGCGCGCGCTGTCGCCTCAGGAAAGAAATACATGTCGCTGAAACAAGTAGTGCCGCTTTTAATCATTTCACCAATGGCAAGTTGCGCGCCATCAAACACAAACGCATCACTCACCCATTTGGCTTCAGTGGGCCAAATGTGGTTGTTGAGCCAATCCATCAGCGCTAAATCATTGGCATAGCCGCGCAGTAACCTCATGGCGGCGTGGCCGTGTGCGTTTATTAAGCCGGGTAAAACGATGTGTTGATCCAGCTCTATGGTTGAAATATCGGCATATTTTTTCTGCGCTTCGCTACGCGGCAAAATGTCAGTAATGCTGCCATTGCTAATGGCAATACTGTGATTTTCCAGCACGCAATTTTCTGGAATAACAGGAATGAGGTAACGGCAGTGCAGTAGGGTGTCGATCATGGTTGTGCCTGTTTCTTTGCAGGAGGGACAAAGTCGTCTGGAAGATACCGGTTTTTATGTTTGTGCTTATTTTTATTTCTTTTTTTGTGCTTTTTTGTGTGTCCTTGCTTAGGTTTATTTGTGTTTTCCTGTTCGGCCTGTGTTGGCTCTGGAATTTTTTTAGAAGGGGATTTCATTTTTTTGCTGGGTTTCGGTAACAGTAGTGCCAATATCAAGGCAAGACCGCTGCCAATGCCAGCTACTACAGCAATGGGTTTTCCGGTCGTGATAGTAATTTCACGCCACTGTTCTCGATCTTCAATGATTTTGTGCAGCATCACCACAAAGGACGGTACGACATTTTCTTGGGAGCCATCCGGCATTTTTTGTGCGAGAAAGTACGGCGTAAAAAACACACTAATGGCGCAGGCAATCAACACAAAGCGCAGTGGACGCCACAGACCGCGCAAAATCATGCTGGTAAATAAGACAATGGCTAAGGCGCTGACCAAATAAGCCATTTTTGCCAGTTCTACATCGGCGATTTCCATTGCGTTATTTCTCCAGCTTTTGATTATTGACGCGCACGGCAAACATTTCGCTGTCTGGCAACGGCGGCATTTGTAAATAAAATCCCTGCTCTTGAATGCTGTCTAACACGGTGCCGGCATTGGCGCGCGCTAATTTGCGCGTAGGCTCTAGCATCAACACCATGGCGCTCTCAGGTTTGCCAAAGCGGGCAAGCAAGGCTTCTGGCACGCGGCTCAAACTCTCTTGGCGATCGACATACAAGTAGAGCCCATCTTCACGCGGGCTGCGAAAAATTTCGATCAGCCGTTTCATGTGTTGTCTCCCCATCGAATCATTTCATCGCGCAAGGCAGAGCCAATAACACTGGCGCGCCAGCCGCTGAACCGCTCTGGCAGGGCGATGCTATCCGCCGATTGTTTGGCAAGGTATTGTCGCACGATATTTTCCAGCTCTATTTTTTTGACGAGCAATTCAGGTGGCAGTTGTAGATGATGAGCAATTTGCTCCGTGACGGCGCGCAATTTTTTGACGTAATCGTTTTCTGCTTTGCTGAGCGGCGTTGCCAGCGGTGGGCAGAGCAGATCGTGCGTGACGTTTTGCGCTAACTGCAATAACTGCGCGCCAAACTGACGTACGGCCGAGGGGTGCAACCCTTCAATGCTGTACAGCGCAGCTAAATGTGCAGGTGGGCGGCGCGCTAATTCCAGCAGCGCAAAATCTTTGGCGATGTGATTGCGCGCTTTGTTGTGTTGCCGTGCCAGCGCATCGCGCCCCAACACCAAATGCCAAAGCCGTTGGCGTTCTGTTGCGTTCAAGCGCCACGCATTATTGATTTTTTCTAAGCTGTAGTTGGTGCTGCGCTGTTCGCGCCCGCGCTCCAGTTGGCGCATCATTTCTTCTTCCAGCCACAGCGTGCGCTGTAATTGCGCCAGTGTTTGTGCAAGCTGCTGATAGAGTTCTGGCAAATACAGCACATCCAAGCAGGCGTAGTGTTCTTGTTCGTTGGTGAGTGGCCGCGCCAACCAATCCGAACGGCATTGATCTTTCGATAGTTCAATATCTAACAGTGTTTGCACCAAGCGGCTGTAGCCCATGGACGCGCCGTGGCCGCACAGAGCCGCCGCAATTTGTGTATCAAATAATGGTGTGGGCAGCGTGCCGAACAATCGGTCGAAGACTTCTAAATCTTCACTGGCGGCGTGTATTACTTTGGTGATGTGAGAAGCGGTGAGTATCTCAATCAGCGGTGAAAAATTATTGATGGTGAGTACATCAATCAACCAACACTGCGCGCCGTTGCTGATTTGTAATAAGGCAGGAATGGGATAAAAGGTATCCACGCGAATAAATTCGGTGTCGATGCCCAGCACCTTGGCAGAGCGCCAGCTTTCTGCTGCGGATGCGAGATCGCTGTCATCGGTGAGGTAGTAACAGTCGTCCGCAATCTGTTTCATATTTGCGTGCGACCTGACAACGCGTGCGACAGCGTACCGCCATCCACAAATTCTAATTCACCGCCGAGTGGTACGCCGTGCGCAATGCGTGTGCAGCGAATAGACAGCGCGCGCGCGCGATCGGCAATGTAATGCGCGGTGGCTTCGCCTTCTAAAGTGGCGTTGGTGGCGAGTATCAATTCGTCTACCGGCTCTTGTTCTAAACGCTGTAATAACTGCGGAATGCCGATGTCACTGGGACCGATGCCATCTATTGGTGACAGTTTGCCGTGCAACACAAAATACAGACCGGTAAAAGAGCCAGCTGTTTCGATTGCTAGTGCATCTATCGGCGTTTCGACCACGCACAACAAGCGGCGATTGCGGCGCGCGTTGCTGCAAATTTCACACAGCGTTTGTTCGGTGAGTGTGCGACATTCATTGCACTGGCCGACATGTTCCAGTGCGCGCTCCAATGTTTTTGCTAACTTGAGTGCGTTGTCGCGGCGGTGTTGCAACAACTGAAAGGCCATGCGCTGCGCGGATTTGGGGCCGACACTCGGCAAGCAGCGCAGGGCGTTAATCAATTCATCAATCAGTGGGCTGAATGACATGCGCAGTAAAAATTAAGCGCACACATCAGCGAGATCGGCTGATGTGTCTTGCAAACGCTCGGCAAGAATGCGCGCGACAGATTTCATTACCAGCAGCGCAATGTCTGGGCGCTGACGCTCCAGCGTGCCATAAACTGCGCGTTGAAAACTGGCGACGGTGGTGGGCAGTTGTGCGCGTATGCTGGCAGAGCGTTTGCGATCAGATAACAATGCCATTTCGCCGATCACATCCGAGGCGCAAAATTCACTGAGCACGGTTTCTTCGCCACCGAGCGCGCTCATTTTGATCGCTTCCAATGCGCCGGATAACACAATCGAAACGGTATCCGCCGGTGCGCCTTCGCTGTAAAGAATCGCACCTGCTGGCAGTTCTAAAATTTGCAAACGCGGAGCGATATGTTCGAACTGTTCGTCATCCAATAATTTGAACAGCGGGCAATCGCGAATGATGGCGAGGTGATCCATAGTGCGCTCCGTTTTTATTTTTATGCAGATTTCGACAGCAATTGAATGCTGTTATCTGCCGCCAACAATTCGCCCAGTTGCGCGATCTGTTGTGTGCCGCCGCCCATTTGAATTTCCAATTGTTTGAACCACAAATAGTAGCGGTGCAGTGGGTATTCCACATCGCAACCAATGCCGCCGTGCAAATGTTGCGCCGTGTGTGCCACGCGGTGACCGCCGATAGCGGACCACCATTTTGCGGTGTGTACTTCTGCACTGGCCTTCATGTTTTCTGACAATTTCCACAGCGCTTCAAAGTAGGCGGAGCGCATGCATTCGATGTCGATATAGGCATCGGCGCATTTCATGGTGGTGTTCTGGAAGCTGGCGATGGTGGTGCCAAACTGTTTGCGCTCGGCGGTGTATTCCGCCGTGCGGCGCAGCGCTTCTTCAGTAATGCCGATCATCGTGGCGCAACTGGCAACACTGGCGTGCTCAACAATAAACGCCAACACTTCAGCACCGCCGAGGCGCTCTGCTTGCGCGCCGTTGAATTGCACGTTGTACAGCGGCTCGTGGTTGGTGCTGTCTACATATTCTGCTTTTACCGCATCGCTAGGCTCTACCAAAAACACAGCTTTGCCATCGGCGGTGTCTGCCGCTACCAACATCACGGCAGCTTGCGCGGCGTAAGGCACGCACAGACGCTCGCCGGTAATGCTCCACGCATCGCCTTGTTGTGTAGCGCGGCAAGCGGGACGCATCGCAGCGACCATGGATTCCTCGGCAATCGCTGCAGTCAAAATGGCTTCACCGCTGGCGAGTGCAGGCAGGTATTTCTTTTGTTGTGCTTCGCTGCCAAAACGCGCCAGAGGCAAGCCGCCGAGTACCAAGCTAGGCAACAAGGGAATCGGCGCAACAAAGCGACCTTGCTCTTCAAGAATTTGGCAGACTTCGATAAAACCGAAGCCCGTGCCATCGCAAGACTCAGGAACAGCCGTACCGAGCAGGCCGGATTCCGCAAACAACTGCCACAGGCTCTGGCTGTACAGCTCGCCGCCCTTGCTAAATTGCATCAAGAACTCATCGCCGCAGTTCTCGCGCAGAATTTGGTTAGCCAGCTCACGAATCTGGGTCTGTTCTTCGGTAAAGGTGAAATCCATGCTAACAACCTCGCTGGTCATGGCTTTGCTGAAAATAAGGCGCGCATTTTGCCACAGACCGTCTAATCTGTGGCTGCTTGTTTGGTGAAGATGGGTGCGTGTTTTACGGTTTCCGTCCATTGCAACCACGGCTACAATGCGCCTCTCGAATTTCAGGTTGTTTCTCAGAGGTTGTGTCATGCAGGTAGATGAGTCGCAAGAAGTTAAGGCGCTGCGCCAAGAATTGCGCGCGTATTTCGCCAAGGTGATGACACCAGAAGTGAAAGAAGGCTGTCACGCCAAGGAGAGCGGTCAGGTCTACCGTGATGCCGTGCGCCAAATCGGCAAAGACGGCTGGTTGGCGATCGGCTGGCCGAAAGAGTACGGCGGTCAAGGGCGCGGTCAGGCAGAGCAGCTCGCGCTGTTGGAAGAAGCCTACATCGCCGGTGCGCCAATTCCTTTCGTGACTTTGGGCACCGTTGGCCCCGCGTTGATGGAGCACGGCTCCGAAGAAATGAAGCAGTTTTATCTGCCAAAAATTGCGGGCGGTGAAATCCATTTTGCCATCGGCTACACCGAGCCAGGTGCAGGTACGGATTTGGCATCGCTCACTACATCCGCCGTGATTGAAGGCGACGAGTTGGTGATCAACGGCACTAAAGTTTTCACTTCCGGTGCAGATAACGCCGACTATATTTGGCTCGCCGCGCGCACCGATAAAGACGCGCCAAAGCACAAAGGCATCAGCATGATTATCGTGCCGACCAACGCGAAAGGTTTTTCCTTTGCACACATTAAAACCGTGGGCGATGTCCCTACTTGCATGAGCTATTACGACAATGTGCGCGTGCCACTTACCAATGTGGTTGGCAAGTTGAACAAAGGTTGGAACCTCATCACTTCGCAGTTGAATCACGAGCGCGTCGGTTTGGCGGCGATTGGTGTGTGGACGCAGCGTGATTTCCAATTTTTCCTCGATTGGACGCGCGAAGAACAAACCAATGGCAATCGCGTGATCGATGAATCGTGGGTGCAATCCAACATCGCCGAGTGCTACGCGCGTTTGAAAGCCATGCGCATTGTGGTTGCGCGCATGATGTGGCAGTTGAGCAAAGGCGCGCCCGATCCCGCTTACGCTTCTGCTATGAAAGTGTATGTGACGGAAACTTCCATCGAATGCTATCGCTTGATGATGGATGTGGTCGGTGCAGCGGGTTTGATTCGCCGTCGTCAATCACACACTGTGGTAGAAGGGCGTTTGGAAGAAGGCTTCCGCAAATGTCAGACCATGACTTTTGGCGGTGGCGTGAACGAAGTGCAGCGCGAATTGATTGCGATGTTTGGCTTGAAAATGTCGCGCGCCGCACGCGGATAATTTTTCTTTGTAGCAAGAAAAAGCCCGCTTTGTGCGGGCTTTTTGTGAAATAAAAATTGAGTAAGGATTTTTTATGACGATGTTTACACGCACGAAAATCTGCGGATTAACCACCATCGCCGATGCGCAAGCTGCCGCCGCTGCCGGTGCAGATGCCATCGGCTTGGTGTTTTATGCCAAAAGTTCGCGCTGTGTGACGGTGGTGCAAGCGGCTGACATTGCGCGTGCGGTGGGGCCGTTCGTCACCACCGTGGGTTTGTTTGTGGATGCAGCGCGTGAGGAAATCGAAGCGGTACTGCAAGCCGTGCCTTTGCAGTTATTGCAATTCCACGGGCATGAAACGCCCGCGTTTTGCGCATCATTCAAGCGCCCGTTTATCAAAGCGATACGCATGGCCGATGGCGTGGATGTGTTGGCTGCGGATCGTGAATACGCGGCAGCGGGCGCGCTGGGTTTGCTGCTGGACAGCTACAGCCCTGCGGCACCAGGCGGCACGGGTGAAACCTTCGGTTGGGAGCGTATTCCCGCCCAGTTGCAGTTGCCGCTGATTTTGGCGGGCGGGCTGTCGCCAGAGAATGTGGGCGCAGCCGTTGCACAGGTAAAACCGTATGCCGTGGATATAAGCAGCGGCGTGGAATCCGCCCCTGGCCGCAAGGATTCCGCTAGAATAGCCGCCTTTGTACGCGCCGCCCACGCTGCGGTGCGGTAATCGGAGCTAGCTTGTGACATCCCCCAAAGTAATTGATTTTTCTGCCTTTCCTGACGCACACGGCCACTTTGGTCGCTACGGCGGTCAGTTTGTTTCTGAAACCCTGATGGCCGCGGTGAGCGAGCTGGAGCAGAGCTACGCGCGCTTGCGCGAAGACCCTGAGTTTCAAGCCGAATTTGATCACGACATGGCGCATTACGTCGGCCGTCCATCGCCGCTGTATTTCGCTGAGCGCTGGAGCCGCGAGCTGGGTGGCGCGCGCATTTTTCTCAAGCGCGAAGATTTGAACCACACCGGCGCGCACAAGATCAACAACACCATCGGTCAGGCGCTGCTGGCGAAACGCTCTGGCAAGACGCGCATCATCGCGGAAACTGGCGCGGGGCAGCACGGCGTGGCCACGGCCACGGTGGCGGCGCGCTTGGGCATGGAGTGCGTGGTGTACATGGGCGAGGACGACATCAAGCGTCAAACCCTGAATGTGTACCGCATGAAATTGCTGGGTGCGACCGTGAAATCCGTCACCTCCGGTTCGCGCACTCTGAAAGATGCGCTGAACGAAGCGATGCGCGATTGGGTCACCAATGTCGATAACACCTTTTACATCATTGGCACCGCAGCGGGTCCACACCCTTATCCGATGCTGGTGCGCGATTTTCAATCCATCATCGGCCGTGAAGCGCGCCGCCAATGCTTAGAGCAAACCGGCAAATTGCCGAATGCGGTAGTGGCTTGCGTGGGCGGCGGCTCCAATGCCATTGGCCTGTTTCATCCATTTTTGGCGGATGAAAGCGTGGCGATGTACGGCGTGGAGGCGGGCGGTGACGGCATAGAAACCGGTCGTCATGCGGCGACTTTATCGGCAGGGCATCCGGGTGTGTTGCACGGCAATCGCACTTATTTAATCGACGATGCCGACGGCCAAATTATCGACACACACTCCGTTTCTGCGGGGCTGGATTATCCGGGCGTAGGCCCTGAGCATTCGTGGCTGAAAGATATTGGTCGCGCGCAGTATGTGGCGATCAACGACGACGAAGCGCTAGCGGGTTTTCGCAAACTCACGCTGGTGGAAGGCATCATGCCGGCGCTGGAATCCAGCCATGCGGTTGCGTACGCCGAAAAACTGGCGCGCACGATGACACCGGATGATGTGATTGTCGTCTGCCTGTCTGGTCGCGGTGACAAAGATATTCACACCATTGCCGCCATCGACGGCATCAAAGTTTGAGGGCGCTGCTGTGAGTCGAATTGCGTCATGTATGTAACAACTGAAGGCCGCCAAGCGCAAGGCGTTGATTCCCTATGTCGTCGCGGGTGATCCTGATGCGGCAACCACACTCGCTGCATTGCAGGCGATGGTAAAAGCGGGCGCAGATATTTTGGAAATCGGCGTGCCGTTTTCAGATCCGATGGCGGAAGGTCCCACCATTCAAAAAGGCCACGAGCGCGCGCTAGAAAGTGGTATGTCGCTGCGCAAAGTGTTGGAACTGGTGCAAACTTTTCGCAAAACGGATGACAAAACACCGATCGTGTTGATGGGTTATGCCAACCCGATTGAGCGCATGGGTTACAGCGCGTTTGCCGATGCAGCCAGTGCAGCGGGCGTAGACGGTTTGCTCACGGTGGATATTCCGCCGGAAGAAGCACATGAATTGAATGCAGAATTAAAGCGCGTAGGTATCGACAATATTTTCCTGTTGGCACCGACGACGACGGATGCGCGCGCCAAGCAGATTTGTGAATTGGCCACCGGCTATTTGTATTACGTTTCGCTGAAAGGTGTAACGGGTGCGGGCAATCTCGACACTGCCGAAGTGCGCCAAAAATTAGCGCAATTTCGCGGCTACACCTCGCTGCCGCTGTGCGTGGGTTTTGGCATTAAAGATGCGGAGTCTGCGCGCGCGGTGTCTGAAACCGCCGATGGCGTGGTGGTGGGCAGCGTGTTGGTCAATGCGATGGCGGAATCTGGCGCGCAATCGGTGCCAGCGGTAGCGGCTATTATTACAAACATTCGACAAGCTATTTAATAATCAAGCGATTTAATAAAAAAAGGAGTGCGCTTATGAGTTGGCTGGAAAAATTGGTGCCATCGGTTGTCCGCTCTGAAAAACGCCAGCAGGGCACGAGTGCTATTCCTGAAGGCTTGTGGAAAAAATGCCCGAAATGCGAAGCGGTGTTGTATCGCCCAGAGTTAGAGCGCTCGCTGGATGTATGCCCCAAGTGCGATCACCACATGCGCATCGGTGCGCGCACGCGCTTGGATTGGTTTTTGGATGAAAACGGCAGAGAAGAATTGGCAACGGAAGTGGAGCCGATTGATCGACTCAAATTCAAAGACATTAAAAAATACAAAGACCGCTTAACGGCAGCGCAAAAAGAAACCGGTGAAAAAGATGCACTGATTGCCTTCAAAGGCACGGTGAATGGTTTGCCAGTGGTGGTGGCTGCGTTTGAATTTGCTTTTCACGGTGGCTCCATGGGCTATGCCGTGGGCGAGAAATTCACGCGCGCGGCGACCTTGGCCTTACAGGAAAAAATCCCATTTATTTGCTTTTCTGCCACCGGCGGCGCACGCATGCAGGAAGCTTTAATTTCCCTGATGCAGATGGCAAAAACCAGCGCGGTGATTGAGCGCATGAAGCAGCAGGGCGTGCCGTATATTTCGGTGATGACAGACCCAGTGTACGGCGGTGTGTCTGCCAGCTTGGCATTGCTGGGTGATCTCAATATTGCTGAACCCGGCGCGCGTGCAGGGTTTGCGGGCCCAGGCATCATCGAACAAACCATTCGCCAGAAATTGCCGAAAGGTTTTCAGCGCAGCGAGTTTTTGTTGGATCACGGCGCCATCGACATGATTGTGCATCGCAAAGACATGCGCGATAAATTGTCCAGCCTGCTGGCGCGCCTCACGCATCAAGCTGCTGTGGTCAGTGCCAGCGCGTGAGCGCGCGTTTTTCTACCTTAGAGGCATGGTTGCAGTGGCAGGAAACACTGCATCCCTCGGTTATTGATCTCGGGCTTTCTCGTATTCGCCAAGTAGCCATTGCGCTATTTGGTGAAAATTTTCAAAAACAACAACCGCTAACCATTACTGTTGCCGGCACCAATGGCAAAGGCTCCTGCGTCACAGTCTTGTCTGCTTTGCTGCACCGCTTGGGTAAACGTGTAGGCAGTTTTACGTCGCCGCATTTATTGCGCTACAACGAGCGCATACGCATTGATGGTGCGGAAGTCAGCGATGCCGATTTATGTGAGGCTTTTTCTGCCATTGACACCGTGCGCGGCGAAATCAGCCTCACTTATTTTGAATTCAATGCACTGGCAGCTTTTTGGCTGTTCAAAAAATACCGCGTCGATGTGCAGGTGTTGGAAGTGGGTTTGGGCGGTCGGTTGGATGCAGTCAATCTGCTGGATGCCGATGTTGCTGTTATCACCAATATTGCACTCGATCATGTGGATTGGCTGGGCGATACGCGCGAGAAAATTGGTGCAGAAAAGGCGGGTATTTTGCGCGCCAACGGCAAGCTGGTGTATGGCGAAGCGGATATGCCGAGCAGTATTCGTGAAATATGCAAGGAATTGCAGGTGGATGTGCGTCAGTTAGGCCGAGATTTTAGTGTCGCCATACAGGGAGAAGATTTTTGCTGGCGCGGTGTGAGTGCTGAAAAAAGTAGTGTATCGCTGACAATAAAATTACCCGCACTTCCGTTGCCCAGTGTGGCCTGCGCTTTACAGGTGTTGGCTAATTTGGATTTGTGGGATGAGAAGGTTTTTTCTGAGGCGCTGCCGAGTCTTTCTCTGATGGGGCGCATGGAAAAAATAAGCATAAATAATCAGCAATGGATATTTGATGTGGCGCATAACGCAGCCGGCGCCCAGTATTTAGCGCAGCGTTTACAGTGTGAAGGCGTTGCAGAAGTTGTTTTAGTTTTTTCTGCAATGACGGATAAAGATATTGCAGGTTTGCTTGTCGCATTAAAACCTGTTGCCGCGCAGTGTGTATTATTTTCGCTGCAGGAGAATGCTAGGGCCGCTTCTATATCGCGGTTACACAATGCTGCCCTGGCTGCAGGGATCCATCCAGAGAAAATTGTTTGTGTGGATAGCGCACAAACAGCAATTGCTTACACAGAAGGGCAATCCTCTGAAACGCCGATATTGGTGTGCGGGTCGTTTTTTACTGTCGCCGCATTAAGTGATGCTTTGCGATGAATGACATCAATAAAAAAATAAGCAGAGCATGGCTGTTTTACATTCCGCCCTTTGCGGTGGGTTTGTATTTGTTGGCATTGTGTTTGTTCGTAATGTTTTCTCGCCTGACTTATCCCTACGAGTTGGAGTGGATGGAAGGCGCGATGTTTCAGGTGGTGATGCGTGTTGTCGATGGTTTGCCGATATACACCACTCCCAGTATGGAATACGCGCCGCCGCTGTATGCGCCGCTGTATTTTTATGTGGCTGCTTTTGCAACAAAAATTATGGGAGAAGGATTGCCGGCACTGCGCTTGGTGTCGCTGCTGGCATCGCTGGGTGCGGTAGCGTGGGTAGGTTATGCCGTATGGTTGCTAACGCGCTCTCGGTTGTCAGTGTTGTTGGGTGTATGCTGTTGGGCCGCGCTATTTTCCATGTCTGGCAGTTATTACGATGCGGCTCGAGTAGACAGCCTGTGGACTTTTTTCTTAATTGGTGCAGTTGTTCTATTAATTAGTTATTCGCTTAATAGGAAAAAAATTTTTCTGTGTTGCATGTTTCTGTTTTTATTGATGGCTGTTTTTACTAAACAAACAACGCTATCACTGCTGCCTTTTTTCTTTCTCGCCCTATGGTTGTTCTCAAGTTTTAGAATCGCATTTTTTCAGGCTTCATGTTGACTGTGCTAGTTTGCGCTGTGTTGGGCTGGCTGCAATGGCAAACTCAAGGCTTGTTTTTTTTCTATACGATGGAGATGGCGAGAGCGCACAAGTTTATTCAAGGTATTCCCAATAATTTTTTACTTGGTGATATGTTGACAGGTGTTCCCATTTATCTTGGTTTGTGTGGGTATTTTGTTTCTATCGGTGAAAAAAATCTTCGACGGCGCTGTGCGTGGTTGTCACTCTTTTCTGGTTTTTTTGTGATGACTTTGTTATCGCGTTGGTATTCTGGTGGTTGGATTAATGTATTGATTCCATTTCATCAGTTTATTGTTGTGTTGTCTGTAGTGGGCTTTGGTTTGCTGGTAAAAAAGCGTAGTGGTAAACAGGGTGATACATGGTTGGGTAATGTGGTATTAGGTTTGGTGAGTGTGTTGCTTACACTCAATATGGCGAGAGGATGGATCCGTCCTAATTATTTTTTACCAACCGAAGCGGATCGTGCTTGTGGTGATAGTGTGGTTGCTGTGTTGAAACAGGCGCAGGGAGACCTTGTTTGTGTTTCTAAACACACCTATCTTGCTTTTCTAGCAGGTAAAAAAAGCTGCGCGCACGAAGCGTGGGGAATTGATGTAATGAACGGCAGCAGCCGTGAGTTTGCTAATCAATTAGAAAATGATGTAAAGCAGCAATTACTCAGCGGTCGCTACCAGTTACTGTTATTGGATAACGATAGGCAATTTGAGGGGTATGGCGTTTTATGGAGCCAACTACCCTATACCGCAATGGATGTTGATTGTTCCACCGATGCGTTCTTTCCTAAATTGTTGGGGCCTCGCCCCATGCACTGGTTGCGATATAACGGCAAAAGTATGGATGATCAGCGCACGAGAGAGAAAAATTAATTGGTGGTCAGCGCTAAAAATTCAGAACGCGTAGCAGGGTTGCTTTGAAACACGCCCAGCATGGCTGAAGTTTTCATCACCGAGTTTTGCTTTTCTACGCCGCGCATCATCATGCACATATGGCGCGCTTCTACAACTACGGCAACGCCGGCGGCATTGGTAACAGTTTGGATGGTGTTGGCGATTTGTTTGGTTAAGCCTTCTTGAATTTGTAAGCGGCGCGCATACATGTCCACGATGCGCGCAACTTTAGAAAGCCCTAGCACTTTGCCGGTTGGGATATAAGCCACATGGCATTTGCCGATAAAAGGCAGCAAGTGATGCTCGCACATCGAATATAGCTCGATATCTTTCACCAACACCATTTCGTTGCAATCGGATTCAAACAGCGCGCCGTTGATCACTTCATCCAAATTTTGGTGGTAGCCGCGTGTCAGAAATTGGAAGGCTTTCGCAGCGCGTTCAGGGGTGTCGCGCAGACCGTCGCGTTGTAGGTTTTCGCCAATCTCGGTGATGATTTTTGCAAAAGCGTCTTGCATGGTATTTCTCGGTGCTGAAACAGGCTGTCACAGTAAGCGAAGCTCGTGCTGGGGTAAAGTCTGGACAAGGCGCAAATTGTTGCCAATACGCGATAAAACTTGGGTATTTGTAGGGTTTTCCAAGGGTAGAATGCAGGGTAATCCATTGAGGAAAACAGTAATGATCTTGCAAGATTGGCTGCAAGCCACCGCTCAGCAAATTGAACGCGCAGGCGTTTTTTTAGGGCACGGCACGGATAACAGCTGGGATGAGGCACTGCATTTAACACTGCCCTTGTTGGAAATTTCTTTTGATGCAAACCCAGAAGTTTTACAGCGGCAATTAACGGCTATTGAGCAGCAAAAATTGCAGCAGGCGCGTGAGCAGCGCATTGTTTGCCGCGTGCCGGTGCCGTATATCACTCATCAAGCATGGTTTTGCGGTTTGCCGTTTTATGTAGATCGCCGCGTGCTGATTCCACGCTCTCCTTTGGGTGAATTGATTGAGGATGGTTTTTATCCGTGGCTGCAAAAAGAGCCCGTGCATATTTTGGATTTGTGTTGTGGTAGTGCTTGTATCGGCATTGCCTGCGCTTTGGCGTTTCCAGAAGCAGCGGTTGATGTGGCAGATATTTCTGTCGATGCACTGGCAGTTGCCGCTATCAATATTGCACAGCATCGTGTGCAGCAGCGCGTACAAGCAGTCGCATCAGATTTGTTCTCAGGATTGCAGGGGCAGCGTTACGATTTAATTGTGTGCAACCCACCATATGTGGATACAGACGATATGAACAGTTTGCCGGATGAGTATCGCCATGAACCGGAGTTGGCTCTGGCATCGGGTGTGGATGGTTTGGATTTCACGCGCCGCTTATTGCGTGAAGCGCGCAATTTTTTAACAGAGGATGGCGTGTTGATTGTTGAAGTGGGCAACAGTGCAGCAGCGTTGGAAGCGGCATTTCCTAGCGTGCCGTTTACTTGGCTGGCCTTTGAGCGCGGCGGGGATGGTGTGTTTACGCTGACGGCAGCAGAGTTGCAGCAACACGCTGAAAGCTTTCATATAATGCCAAGCATCACGAGGAGCGAATAATGTCTGGCAATAGCTTTGGAAAACTGTTCACCGTCACTACCTTTGGTGAAAGCCATGGTTTGGCCTTGGGCTGTATTGTGGACGGCTGCCCGCCGGGTATGTCGCTTTGTGAAGAAGATTTGCAACGCGATTTAGATCGCCGCAAGCCTGGCACCTCGCGCTACACCACGCAACGCAAAGAAGCAGACAGTGTCAAAATTTTATCGGGCGTGTTTGAAGGAAAAACCACGGGCACACCGATTGGTTTGTTGATTGAAAACACCGATCAACGATCAAAAGATTACGGCAATATTCAGGATGTATTTCGCCCGGGTCACGCCGATTACACTTACACACAAAAATACGGCTTTCGAGATTATCGCGGCGGCGGTCGCTCGTCTGCGCGTGAAACGGCCATGCGCGTTGCCGCAGGTGCGATTGCGAAAAAATACCTGCAAGAGCGTTTTGGGGTCACAGTACGCGGCTACCTCAGTCAACTGGGCGATATTGCTATTGATTTTAAAACTTGGGATTGCGTAGAACAGAATGCTTTTTTCTGTTCCGATGTAGAAAAAGTGCCTGCGCTTGAAAGTTACATGCAGCAGTTAATTAAAGACGGCGATTCCATCGGCGCAAAAATTTCTGTGGTGGCAGAAGGTTTGCCGCCGGGTTGGGGTGAGCCAATTTTTGATCGTCTGGATGCCGATATTGCCCACGCCATGATGAGTATTAACGCGGTAAAAGGCGTGGAAATTGGTGCGGGCTTTGCGGCAGTGGCACAGCGCGGTACCGAGCATCGCGATGAAATCACGCCGCAAGGTTTTTTATCCAATCACGCGGGCGGCATTCTCGGCGGTATTTCCACGGGGCAAAATATTCTTGTGAATATTGCGCTGAAACCGACATCCAGTTTGCATGTGCCCGGCAGAACCGTGGATATACAAGGCAATGCCACGGAAGTGATCACCAAAGGTCGTCATGACCCCTGTGTGGGCATCCGCGCCACGCCGATAGCGGAAGCGATGCTGGCCTTGGTGTTGATGGATCACGCATTGCGTCATCGCGCGCAAAACGCCGATGTGGTAATGGCAACACCAATTATTCCCGCACGCGCACCGGAGTAAACGCGTGCAGGGCAGTGTTTACTGGCGGCTGTCCGGTTTTTATTTTTTTTATTTTTCGGTATTGGGCACGATGGTGCCTTACTTTCCGTTGTATCTCAAAAGCCTGGGTTTAAGTGCTTGGCCGATTGGTTTTTTGATCGCTGTGATGGCTGGCACCAAAATTATTGCGCCCAATATTTGGGGATGGCTGGCCGATCATAGCGGTCAGCGTATGACGGTTATTCGTCTGGGTTGTTTGATGGCGGTTTTGCCTTTTTTGTTTTTGTGGCAACAGCAGCAGAGCCTCTGGATTTTGGCCGCTATCATTTTTTTATACAGCTTTTTTTGGAATGCGGTGTTGGCGCAGTTTGAAGCGGTTACCTTGTTGTATTTGCGTAAAACCCCCGAGCGTTATAGCCGTGTGCGCTTGTGGGGGTCGGCTGGTTTTATTGTGGCGGTAGCCGGTGCAGGCTGGTTGTTTGATCGCATCCCCATTTCTTTTTTTCCTGTTTTGGTAACGCTGGCGCTATTGGCAATTTTTGTCAGCAGTTGCTTGGTGAGTGACCCGGTGGAGCCGGATGTGGCGGCGCTGCCTGCACAAGCAAGCCCTTCTTTTTGGCAGCGGTTGCGCAATCCATCCATCGCACTATTTTTTTTCGTCTGTTTTTTGATGGTGCTGTCGCACGGTGCTTACTACACATTCTTTAGTTTGTTGATGGAGCAATTTCAGCGCAGTCTCACAGTGATTGGTTTGCTGTGGGGTTTAGGTGTAGTCGCAGAAATGATTTTGTTTTGGTACATGCATAAGCTGCTGCCTTTCTGGGGTGTGCGCAGTTTGTTGCTGATTTGTTTAGCTGCGACCACTGCGCGCTGGCTGTTGCTGGCGTTGTTTCCGCAATCCATGCCGATTATGTTGTTCGCGCAGTGTTTACATGCGCTGAGTTTTGCGGGTTTCCATGCAGGCGCAATTGAAACGGTGCGTCGCCTGTTTGCCATCCAACAATCTGGCAAAGCGCAGGCTTTTTACAGTGCGGTCGGCTACGGTGCAGGTAATTCTTTGGGAGCCTTATTGAGTGGCGCGATTTGGCACTGGGGCTATGTCTGGCCCTTTGTGGTGTCGGCTCTGGTGTGTGCGCTGGCGTTTTTATTGGTGTGGCGTTATTTACCAGACGCTTTTTTTTCTGGCGTTGCCTCTACAGAAAATAATTTGCTGCGCACGCTGCGACGATAATCTCTTGGGGTAACACCCAGCGTATCGCGAAATAAACGCGCGAAGTGCTTGCTATCTTGGTAGCCTACTTTTTCTGCTACTTCTGCAATACTGAGATTGCTGTTGTTGAGTAAGTCCCTGCCTTCTTCAATGCGCAAACCCTGCAAATAGTGCAGCGGTGTTTTTCCTGTTGCGGCTAAAAATCGACGATTAAAATTGCGCAAACTCATGCCAAATTGCTTGGCTACATCCGCCAAAATAACAGCCTGTGTGTGATGTTGGTGCAGCCATAACTGAATTTGAATAATGTCTTCGTCGTTGTGTCTCTCGGTGTCGTCTTCGCGGTAAGTGACTTGTTCATAGGATTTACGCGCTTCGTGCGAAAAATGTCGCTCTACATGCACTGCAATTGCGCTGCCGTAAAAATGCCGAATGAAATGCACGGTGAGATCAGCCAGTGCGTTGATGGAGGCGGCGCAATACAAATTGCCCGCACGCGTAATCAAATACTGCGGTTTTAAATCGACAGCAGGGTAGCGTTTGCTAAAGGCATCCAGATAAAACCAATGCGTGGTGGCGGGGCGATGATCCAACAAACCACTGGCGGCGAGAAAACACACGCCAGTGGCCGCTGCGCCAATCAAGGCGCCACCTGCGTGCTGCTGGCGCAGCCAAGGCAGCAGAGCAGCGTGCTGCTGAATAATGGGCTGTGGGTTGCGCCACAGTGCGGGCAGAAAAATCAGATCGTATTGCCTGTCGTCTTCCAAGGTTTCCGTGGCCACGAGGGGCACGCCGCTGCGACTGGTATACAAACCGGCGCGGGTGGCGACAAAGCTCAGGTGGATGTTGGGCTGGCCGCGCTGCTGGCGTGCGCGTGCTAAATCCGCCGCCGCGTGCAGCATCTCGGCGGGCAGTGCCATGCTGGTGGCGAGCATGTGTTCAACCAGTACGAAGGCAACATTCATAGAGTGAGATATGGCGAGAATGGCTACTTTGATGGCTATTTTGGCTGCTAGATTTCACTTAAACAAGATTAGACTGCTGACATCTCATTTATAGGTGTACGCCATGTCTTTGCTGCCTGTTATTGTCGGTTTTGGGGGGATTAACGCCGCAGGTCGCGCCTCTTCGCACCACGCTTATCGCCGCATGGTGTTGGAAAGCTTGCCCGCAGCAGCGCGGCAGGAAACCGTAGTGGGTCTGACCACCTTGATGAACTTGGCGACTCACAACAGCGACAGCACTTACGGTGCCGACAGCTATCTCGACACCAGCGGCACGCACTACTCGGCTCTTGAACTGGCCGCACGCTTTTCCGATGAAGTGCTGGCAGGCTCCTTGGTGCGTCGCATCGAACCCAATTTTTTCCCTGTGGATGCTGCGCCGTGGCAAAAAAGTATGACGCTCGCTTCCGGCGATGCGCCTGTCAGTTTCGTTACTACCGAGCGTCAATTGCCAGAGCCGATTCCTAGCAACTGGCGCGTTACGCCGCTGGACGATGGCAAGCAAGTGCGAGTAGAAATCACTGGCGCTTGCGATGTGTTGGTACCCAGCCAGCGCGTTTACAGCGTGCAGGCGGCGGGCATGTTGCCGACGGGTTTTGATCCAGGGGCGCTGTACAACTCACACCATCACCCGCGCGGTTTGAAGATGACGGTGTACGCCGCTTCCGATGCCGTGCACAGCATGGGCATGAGTTGGGCGGAGGTGATGAAGCATGTGTCGCCGGATCAAGTGGCGGTGTACGCGGGCAGCGCCATGAGCCAGTTAGACGCTTACGGCTCTGGCGGCATGGTGCAGTCGCGTTTGATGGGCAAGCGCGTGACCTCGAAACAATGCGCACTGGGTTTTTGTGAAATGCCGGCCGATTTCGTCAACGCTTATATTTTGGGTTCCGTGGGCAGCACAGGCACCGCAGCGGGGGCGTGCGCTACCTTTTTGTACAACTTGCGCATGGGCGTGGACGATATTCGCAGCGGTCGCCGTCGCGTAGTGATGGTGGGCACCAGTGAAGCGCCGATCATGCCGGAAATTATTGATGGCTACGATGCGATGGGCGCGTTGGCTACTGATGACGGTTTGAAAAAAATTGATGGCAGTGATGTGGCGAATCATCGCCGCGCCAGCCGTCCGTTTGGCGAAAACTGCGGCTTCACACTGGCGGAATCCGCGCAATTTATTATTTTGATGGACGATGCGTTGGCAGTTGAAATGGGCGCAACTATTTTTGGTGCAGTCGGCAATGTGTTTGTGAATGCCGATGGCCACAAAAAATCCATTTCTGCACCGGGCGCTGGCAATTACATCACCGTGGCCAAAGCACTGGCATCCGCGCGCGCATTGCTCGGCGATGAAGCCGTTGCGCAGCGCAGTTTTGTGCAAGCGCACGGTTCCAGTACGCCGCAAAACCGCGTCACGGAATCGCATATTTTGAATGAAGCGGCAAAAGCCTTCGGTATGAAAAAATGGCCAGTGGCGGCGATGAAAGCGTTTCTCGGTCACTCCATTGGCAGCGCGGCGGGCGATCAAATCACGGCATCACTGGGTGTGTGGCAGTACGGTTTGATTCCTGGCATCAAAACCATCGACAAAGCGGCAGATGATGTACACGCATCCAATTTGCATATTGATAAACGCGATTTAGAAGTAGGGCGTGAGAATATGGATTTGGCCGTCATCAACGCCAAAGGCTTTGGCGGCAACAATGCCACTGCCACCGTGTTTGCGCCGCATGTGGTGCAAAAAATGTTGCAGAAAAAACACGGCGCTTCTGTGATGAATACTTGGCAGAAAGCTAACGAGCGCGTGGCTGAAACAGCAGCAAAATACGATCAAGACGCCGTGCGCGGTACAGCCAACCCTATTTATTTGTTCGATCACAATGTCGTGCCTTGTGAAGCCATTTCCATCAGCAAAGACGCAGTAAAAATTCCAGGCTACGATCAAGCGATCACGCTGCCAACTGCCAACGATTACCCTGATATGGTGTGACGCAACCAGCGCGCAATGGCGAGTATGGCTTGCTCTGCTTCGGGTAAGCGCGGATAAAACGCATGCCAGACATGAATCATGTCTGGCCATTCTTCCAGCGTGACCTTATTGCCGTGAGCTTTGAGTTTTTCAGCAAAGCGGCGCGAATCATCCAACAGCGTTTCCGCCGTGCCGACTTGCAATAAAGTTGGCGGCAAGTTGGCGAGGCTGTCTGCATACAGCGGCGACACCAGTGGATTCTTTAGATTGTCTTTGCCCGCATAAGACACAGCCATCATCATCAAACCGCCGCGATTGCCAGATAAATCTTTCGGCTTGTTAATTTCAAAGGTGTTGCCTTCGCAGGCGAAATCCACCCATGCGGATAAACCGACCAAGGCAGCGGGTGCCGGCAGTGCCAAATCACGAATTTGCAGAGCGAGAGCAAACGCCAAACTGCCGCCGCCTGAATCACCGCTAATCACAATGTTTTTGTTGCTGTGTGATTGCAGTAAAAAACGATAAACGCTTAATGCATCTTCCAATGCACAAGGGAAACGGTGCTCAGGTGCGCGCCGAAAATTAAAGGTGACGACATTGGCATCACAAGCCAGCGCCAGTTGTGCGGCGAGTGGTCGGTGTGACAGCGTAGAACCCACGGCATAACCACCGCCGTGGCAGTGCAGGATGAGAGTTTTTTGTGGATTGTATTCGCCGATAAAAACAGTCTCTGCGTGAATGCCGTCGGCATCAAACGGCGAAAACTGCACGCCTGCAGGGTAGGGCGCGTTTTCCCAGCCGCTGTCCATAAAAGCGCGATTGCCTTCCAGCCCGCGTTTTTCAGCGCGTATAGCTTTTAGTTCTTCGCGGATTTGATTCAGTGTCGCTTCGCTGCTCATAGTGTTCTCGCTATTTTTTATGCAACTTTTTTTCTCAATACCACGCCGCATTCCATGTGGTGGGTGTAAGGAAATTGGTCGAACAGGGCGGCGTGCTCAATGCTGTGTGTGTGGCACAGCGTTTGCAAATTATGCGCCAGTGTTTCCGGGTTGCAGGAAATATACAAAATATTGTCGAAACGCTGAATCAAGCTGCAAGTGCTGTCATCCAAACCGGCACGCGGCGGGTCTACCAACACCGTGCTGAATTGATAGTCAGCCAGATTGAGATGCGCGAGGCGACGAAACGGTCTATCGCCGCGCAGTGCCTGCGAAATTTCTTCGCTGGATAAACGCGCCAGTGCAATGTTCTCGCAATGGTTGGCGGCGACATTGTGCTCCAGTGCTTTGATGGAGGCTTTGGAAACCTCTGTCGCTAATACTTTATTAAAACAGCGCGACAGCGGCAGGGTAAAATTGCCATTGCCGCAATACAGCTCCAGAAAATCGCCGTCGTTATTTTGTGCGTGTTGCTGCGCCCAGTTGAGCATGTGTTGGTTTACAGCGGCATTGGGTTGGCTGAAGGCAGATTCCGGTTGCTGCTGCGTAAATGTCTCTCCGTCGACTGTAAATTGCTCGGTGACAAAATCATGGCCGATAACAATTTTCTTGCCGCGGCTGCGCCCAATGATGGAACAGCCCAACTTCGCGTGCAGGATTTCCGCTTGCGCCTGCCAGACCTCATTCACGGCTTTGTGGTAGGTGAGGGTGATAACGGCATCGCCCGTGGTAGCAGCGAGAAAATCCACTTGAAACAGTTTGCGGCGCAGGGTGTCGTTGTTTCGCAACTGCGCGAGCAGTGCTGGCATCAGTGCGTTGATGTGTTCGCAGGCGATGGGGAAATGATCTACACGCACAATGTTTTTTTCAGCATCGGTCATGGCAAAAAAACAGTCGTCGTTTTCATGCCAGAAGCGAAACTCGGCGCGCATGCGGTAGTGCAGCGGCGGTGATGTAAATACTTCCAGCGCAGGTGCGGAAAACGCTTGCAGCAATGCGGTTAGGCGTGCGGTTTTTTCTTGCAGTTGCTCGCTGTAATGCGCGGCGTTGACGGGTGAAATGCTCATGGGGTTTACAGCCTGTCACGCGTGCGGTGTTGCCAGAGTTGCTCTGCCAATGCCCAAGCCGCTGTGTGGTTCGGTTCACGGTTCATGGCGCGCAGGGCGAGTGCTGCGGTGCCAATTACAGCGGCTTCGCCGTAAGCGTCTGTATCTGTGCCGCGCCAGACATGGCGCAAGCGCGCGGCATCCATGATGGTTTCCGGCTCTTGTTTCTCGGCAAAAAAACGCGGCCAAGCTTCTTGCGTGCGCTCGCCGTTGTGTACCAAAAATAATTTGCAGTCGGCTTCGGGGCGGTATTCAAATTCGCCGCTGTCACCTTTAATCGTCAGTGCGTTGGTTTGTTCGAGCAAGTAATTGGCTTGCGCACAATTTTCTGCATACGGCGGGTGAAAAATGCCTTGCACGGAGCACAGTGCGTTGAGTGGGTTGGTCATGCGCGTTACGGTGTGCACGGTGGAGCGCAGGCCGAGTACATCGCGCAAATCCGCTAACTGTTGCAGTGGCTCGCCCCAAGCGCGCAGAGGAAAAAAGCACAAATTGTTGGCATCAATCGCCGAGGAAACGCCTTGCCAGTTTTTTGCCACGGGCAAACCCAGCGCATGAAAACAGTGCTCGGTGTAAATGCGGTTGGTTTTATGGCCATCGGTGCCGTGCATAAAAATGCGAATGCCATTTTCTGCCAGCAGCAGTGCGCTGAGAATAAACCACGGCAAGTGTTTGCGTTTTCCCGCGCAGGAAGACCAATCTAAATCCACTGCAATATCGCGCGGTGCAGCAATGTGTGTGCGCGCTGCGGCAATAAAGCCTGCCAACTCTTCAGTATTTTCTTCTTTCACGCGCAGCAACATTAAAAAAGCACCAATTTGTATTGGCTTAGCTTCGCCGCGCAAAATCATACCAAAGGCAGCCTCGGCTTCTTCACGCGTGAGTGAGCGCGCACCTTTTTGCCTTTGCCGAGGATTTGAATGTATTGCGCGAAGGGGTGTTCACGGTTCATAAGTTGTCGTTTTCTTGCGAGTTGGTTTGTAAAAAAATACTGGGGGAAAGAATTTCTACGCCATGAAACGGATGCAGCACCAGCAAATCTTTATCGCCAGTTAATAAAACGGTAGCCTCGCCGTTCACCGCCACATGCAGAAACTTGTCATCCTTCGGGTCGCGGCACACCGTGTCTTGCCAAGCAATATCCACTACACGAGCAATACCACCCAGTTTGCGAATAAATTCTTTGCGTTCTTCTTGCGTGATATAAGGGTCAAACTTGGGGCGACTCAACACCTCAACCAGTTCCGTTAGCGTGGCATCGGATGCCAGCAGCACACCGCGCGACAAGGCGAGATCCAAGGCTTGCGCCGCAACACCATGCGGCAGCAACAAACGGCTAATCAATATGTTGGTATCGACAACAAAGCGTTGCTCGGCAGTGGTTTGCTCAAGCATCGCTGGCTAATAGCTCGGCGAGTTTTTTCTCGGTCAAACCGACTTTGGCGGCCTTGCTGCCGATCGCATCGCAAAACCGCTGAAACTCCGCCACATTCAGGCGGCTGAGGCGTTCGTATTCGGTCATGGAAAGCACCACGGCCACATCACGCTCGTGGCGGCGTATAACCACAGGCTCCTTAGCGGCGGCTTCAATCACACCGGCGAAGGCTTGCTTGGCTTCAGAAGCGGTAATAGCGCGCATGGGCTACTCCTTTGTCTATTTTGTACAAAATAGATGTTTTTTGTGGTGGGTGCAAGTGCTGTTTAGCGGGCTTCCCCTACCTGAATAGGAAAGTGTTGAGAGAAGCTAGGGTTGCAAAACAGCCTCAGCTAGCGACAGGGTAAAACTTGGAAACTGTTTGCGTATTTTTTTATCTTCTGTAACGAGTATCGTGTGATTTTTTTTAGCTAACGCGACAAACTCGCAGTCATACGCCGAGCATTCGCTGGCTTCAATCAAACGCAATACATCAAGAGAAGGCACATCGTATTCATTGCCAGTCAGCAGCGTTTCTGCTTCGGTTTGTATGTTGTAGGCTTGTTCCAGCGTCAGTATTTTCTTTCGCAGGTATAGCGCAAGCACATTACGAAATTCGCTGCGCCAAAGCACCGGTGCTATCCATTTTGGTTGCCGCATGAGCAGAAGTTCGGCTTGTTCACTAAATGCCGTTGGCAAGTACAGATAGGCCAAGATGTTGGTATCAACAACAATCATGGGCGCCCTTGCTCAATAGCCTTTGCAATATCCGCCGCTTTGAACTGTTTGGGGTTTAAAGAAACTCTAATCTGTCTAGCGCGAGCAAGGCGTTCTTCTTGTCCGTCTTTGCTGGGGAGCAGCACACGCTCTAGGCAGGCAATGACCTCGCTGTTAATGCTGCGGTGGTGGGCGTCAGCCGACTGTTTCAAGTTGTCGTAAATGGTGTCAGGTATGTTTTTTAGGGTGATGGTTGTGCCCATGGCTGGCTCTCGCGGTAACCATAATGGTTCCTATATGGTATTGCTCGCTGAGGAGCAAGGCAACTCTGGCAAGTTGCTTTAGCCTCCAACGCTGATGGTTTCGTTTAACGGCCTGATTCAATGCCTTGGTGGTCTGCCTTGAGCTGCCACTATGTTACATATACATTGCTGTGATATGCTTAATTCGGCATAAATGGATTTGGCTGATGAAATCAATTGTTTGGCATGGCAGTAGCTATGAGGATACGAAAGCGTTTCCGCCGGAAGCTCGTCGTGATGCGGGCTTTCAGTTGGACAAGGTGCAGCGCGGCATGGAGCCGGATGACTGGAAACCGCTGGCAACTGCCCGTTACAAGGCGCTTGTGAGGTGAATACAATGAAAGTTAGCCAAAAAGCGAAGATTACATCCGGTCATGTCACACCTGCTAACCGCAGTGCGTTAGAGGATCTGTTTGCGCCGGAAGAAGCGGCAGAGCTGGAAATGCGCGCCAGTTTGTTACGGGGGTTGCAGGCTTGGCTTGCCGAATCTGCTCAGACACAAATCGTTGCCGCACAGATTCTGAAAATATCCCAAGCGCGTGTTTCGGATATCAAACACGGCAAGATCAGCCAGTTCAGCCTTGATAAACTGGTGCGCCTTGCGGCGCGTGCAGGTTTACATCCTCGTCTTGAGTTGTGTGCAGCGTAGGGCTTGGCTGATCTGTGCACTGCCCCTGCCGAAGTGTGATTGCGTAGCAATCGTATAGAAGCTGGCCTCAAAATCAGGCGTGTTCAAATGTCTCGGGGCTGAGTGATCTTGGTCTTGCTTGTGGGGTTTCTTGGCCACTCAGCTAAGGTGGCTTCAGTCATGCTTGTGTGCGTTTTAGCCATCCTGATTTGATACAATAAATTACAAATTGGTGTGGATGCGGTGCATTCTTTGAGCCTGAAGAATGATCTTTAACGGCGACAAGCATTTGATCAAAAGATAATTGTCCATTTGGTGACGCAGATGCCAATTTAGCTATTTTTTCCCAAGATTCAGCATTGTGCGGTTTCAGTCGTATCGGTGTGCGGGCAATTCGGTAAGTTCCTTCATGGTTCACTTTCATTCAGATTTCCTTGTTTATTTGGTTTGAACATAGCGTAGAAGTGGTAAACCAAGCGTTGTATATAAAAAGTATTGATCTAATTTTGCTAAGTAAGAAGCTAACATTATCACTTCAAAAGTGATGCGGGAACTACAAAGATAAATATAGGTTCTAGACAGGTGATCTGCTGTGTTAAATGATTTTTGGTTTCTGAAATATGAGTTTGCACCTTATGATCCAGATGTTGATGAGAAGTGCCAAAAGAAATATATGCGTCCATGGCGTTTTCATATTATTTGGTATATTTTCTTTGCCATCGTATGCTGGCCTATCGCAGTATTTACTTTGGTGATTGAGTGTATCAGGATCAACAAGGCTGCTTACTACAATGCTAGGCTGTACGAAGCCACATATTATGGAAAGCGCTTCGTAGAACCATCCGATAGCCGTTTATCTTTATATGTAGCAGCTTTTATCGTATGGGCTGTTTTGTATTTTATGTTCAGCTTCATGTTTCCTCAATACTCAACTTATGGAATCTGATTTTGCCGTCAATTTAACTCCATTCTGTTTCTCTTATTAGGCGGGAAGTTGAAGAGGGTGTTTGCTCCATAAAAAACAGGCCGCGTGTGCGGCCTGAGTGTGCATTACATATTCGGATAATTCGGCCCGCCGCCACCTTCCGGCGTGACCCAATTGATGTTTTGCGCGGGGTCTTTGATGTCGCAAGTTTTGCAATGCACGCAGTTTTGCCCGTTGATTTTGAATTGCGCTTTGCCATCCAACTCCACCACTTCATACACACCTGCAGGGCAGTAACGCTGCGCGGGTTCGTCGTACAGTGGCAAGTTGCGGCTGATGGGGATGGAAGGATCGGTCAAGCGCAAATGGCAGGGCTGATTTTCTTCGTGGTTGGTGTTGGACAAAAACACCGAAGACAGGCGATCAAATGTCAGTGTGTTATCCGGTTTCGGGTACACAATTTTTGCGCATTCGTTGGCTGGTTTGAGTTGTGCGTAATCTGGTTTTGGATCGCGCATCGTCCACGGCAAATTGCCGTTGAAAATATTGATGTCAAAAAACGCGTAAGCGGAGCCGATGATGTTGCCGAATTTGTGTTGCGCAGGGCCGAAGTTGCGCTGCATCCACAATTCTTGATACGCCCAAGACGCTTCGTAGCTCTTGGTGTATTCCGTGAGTTCTTCGCCGGTTTTACCCGCTGCTAATGCCGCGTTGATGGTTTCTGCGGCAATCATGCCGGATTTCATCGCCGTGTGATTGCCTTTGATTTTGGCGAAGTTCAGCGTGCCAGCGTCATCGCCGATCAGAATGCCGCCGGGGAAAGTCATTTTCGGTTGTGATTGCAGGCCGCCCTTGGTGATAGCGCGTGCGCCGTAGCAAGTGCGCTTGCCGCCTTCGAGATACTGGCGAATCACCGGATGGGTTTTGTAGCGCTGAAATTCTTCAAACGGGCTGACATGCGGGTTGGAGTAGGAGAGGTCAGTAATCAAACCCACCGCCACTTGGTTGTTTTCCAAGTGATAGAGGAAGCCGCCGCCCGCAGAGCCGCTTTCAGTCAGCGGCCAACCGGCGCTGTGTACCACTAAACCTTGTTTGTGTTTGTCGACCGGCACTTCCCAAATTTCTTTGATGCCGATGCCGTAGTGTTGTGCGTCTTTGCCGGCATCCAATTTGAAATTGGCGATCAGTTGCTTGCCGAGGTGACCGCGACAGCCTTCGGCAAACAGAGTGTATTTGCCGTGCAATTCCATGCCTGGGGTGTAGCCGTCAGTCGGCTGACCGTTGTGGTCTACGCCCATATCGCCGGTGATGATGCCTTTCACCGAGCCGTTGTCGTGATACAGCACTTCAGCGGCAGCGAAGCCGGGGAAGATTTCCACGCCCAGTGCTTCGGCTTGCTCGGCCAGCCAGCGGCACAGACGGCCGAGGCTGATGATGTAGTTGCCTTCGTTGTGCATGGTTTTTGGCACTGCAAAGCCCGGTACTTTGATGCCCTTGCTGTCGTTCAGCATCATGTAAATATCGTCGCCTGTTACTGCTGTTTCCAGCGGTGCGCCATCAGCTTTCCAGTTCGGAAACAGCTCGTTCAATGCTCTGGGTTCAAACACCGCGCCAGAGAGAATGTGCGCGCCCACTTCCGAGCCTTTTTCCACCACCACGACAGACAGCTCTGGGTTCAGTTGACGCAGACGGCAAGCAGCAGACAGACCAGCAGGGCCTGCGCCGACGATCACGACGTCAAATTCCATGGATTCTCTTTCAACGGTCATTGGATGAACCTCGGGGTGAAATAAAAAAGGGGTTGAGAAAGGACGCTTATTTTAGCGGTATCAGAAGGGTGATAGAAGTCCCTATAAATTTAGAGCAAGCAGGGTAGAATGAAATCGAGATCTCATTGCAAAGAGCATTACAAGGTGGATTTGATGAAGCGTATTGCATGCAGCCAGCCGCATTTGGGCAACGGTGCAGACAGTAACGAAATTGAGCACGAGAGTGCGGGTACGGCGCTGGTTGAGAAACAGAAACCGCGCTTGCATAAGCCGCGTTTGTATCGTGTGGTGATGTTGAATGATGACTACACGCCGATGGAGTTTGTGGTGCAAGTGTTGGAAGTGTTCTTTCACATGAACCGCGAGCAAGCGACGCGCATTATGTTGAAAGTGCATGTTGAAGGGCGTGCAATTTGTGGCGTGTTTACGCGAGACATTGCGGAAACGAAAGCAGAGCAAATCAATCAATATTCTTCAGAAAATGAACACCCCTTGTTGTGTCAAATAGAACCCGACAGCAGCAAAGGCGACGAGTAAGCAATAGTGACCAATAACCAGCGATGAGGCCATCATCATGTTAAGCAAAGATCTCGAAGTCACACTGAATCGCGCTTACAAGGATGCTCGAGCGAAACGCCACGAGTTTATGACCGTGGAGCACTTGTTGTTGGCCTTGTTAGATAACGAAGCGGCCACCGCTGTGCTGCGCGCCTGCTCTGCTGATTTCATCAAACTGCGCAAACATTTGGTGGATTTTATTAACAGCACCACGCCGCTGTTAGTGGAAGGCGAAGCCGAGCGCGAAACACAACCCACACTCGGTTTTCAGCGCGTATTGCAGCGCGCGGTGTTTCATGTGCAGTCGTCCGGCAAAACCGAAGTCACAGGCGCTAATGTGTTGGTGGCGATTTTTAGCGAGCAGGAAAGCCAAGCGGTTTATTATTTACGCGAGCAGGGCATTGCGCGCATTGATGTGGTGAATTTTGTCACGCACGGCATTTCCAAAACCAGCAATGGTGATGAACCTTCATCTGAAAACCGCGAGCAAGATTCAGACGCAGAAGTGCGCTCTGGCGATGAAGGTACAGGCAATAATCCATTGGAATCTTACGCCACTAATTTGAATGCGCTGGCAAAAGAGGGGCGCATTGATCCGCTGGTGGGTCGTTTGCAAGAAGTGGAGCGCGTTTCGCAAATTCTCATCCGCCGCCGCAAAAACAACCCGCTGCTGGTGGGTGAGTCTGGCGTAGGCAAAACGGCCATCGCAGAAGGTTTGGCGCGTTTGATTGTGGATGGTGAAGTGCCGGAAGTGTTAGCGGGCTGCACGGTGTATTCGCTGGATTTAGGCTCGTTATTGGCGGGAACCAAATACCGTGGTGATTTTGAAAAACGCTTCAAATCGCTGTTGGCGGAATTGAAAAAACGCGAAGGCGCGATTTTATTTATCGATGAAATCCACACTATTATCGGTGCGGGCGCTGCCTCCGGCGGTGTGATGGATGCTTCCAACTTGTTAAAACCGCTGCTCACTTCCGGTGATTTGCGCTGCATCGGCTCCACTACCTTTCAGGAGTATCGCGGTATTTTTGATAAAGACCGCGCCCTGTCGCGTCGCTTTCAAAAAGTGGATGTGGGCGAGCCTTCCGTTGAAGACACTTACCACATTTTGCGCGGCTTAAAACCCGCGTTTGAGAAACACCACAACTTGCGTTACACCGATGCAGCCTTGAAAGCGGCTGCCGAAATGGCGGAGCGTTATATCAATGATCGCTTCTTGCCTGATAAAGCGATTGATGTGATTGACGAGGCGGGCGCGTATCAACAACTGCAACCGATTTCCAAACGCAAACGCCAGATTGGTGTGCATGACATTGAAGCCGTGGTGGCAAAAATTGCGCGCATCCCACCGAAACAAGTGTCTTCATCTGATAAAGAATTGCTGCGTGATTTGGATAAAAATTTAAAAATGGTGGTGTTTGGGCAAGATGAAGCTATCGACACCTTGGCCACGGCGATTAAATTGTCGCGCGCCGGTTTGGGTGCGCCGGGTAAACCTATCGGTTCATTTTTGTTTGCAGGGCCTACGGGTGTGGGCAAAACCGAAGTCACGCGCCAGCTCGCACAGTTGATGGGTATGGAGCTGATTCGTTTTGATATGTCGGAATATTTGGAATCCCACACTGTTTCGCGTTTGATCGGCGCGCCTCCCGGTTATGTGGGTTTTGATCAAGGCGGTTTGTTGACGGAAGCGGTGACTAAACATCCGCACAGCGTGGTGTTGCTGGATGAAATTGAAAAAGCGCATCCCGATGTCTATAACTTGTTATTGCAAGTGATGGATCACGGCACACTCACCGACAACAACGGTCGCAAAGCCGATTTTCGCAATGTGATTTTAGTGATGACCACCAATGCTGGTGCGCGTGAAGTGAGTCGTGGCAGCATCGGCTTTACGCAACAAGATCACAGCAGCGATGCCGGTGAAGCCTTGAAGCGCGTGTTTACGCCGGAGTTTCGCAACCGCTTGGATGCCATCGTGCAATTCGCGCCCTTGGAAAAACCACCATCAAAACCGTGGTGGATAAATTCTTGGTGGAATTGCAGGCGCAGTTGGATGATAAAAAAGTCATGCTGGAGGTGGATGACGCCGCGCGCGATTGGCTGGCCGACAACGGTTACGACAAAGCCATGGGCGCACGCCCAATGGCGCTGCTGATTAAAGATAAGTTGCGCAAACCACTGGCAGAGGCGGTGTTGTTTGGTGAGCTGTCGAAGTCGGGCGGGCGTGTGGAAGTCACCGTGGAAAACGGCGAAGTGGTGCTGCATATCGAGGAGCTGACTCCGGCCTGATATTGATATTGGGAAAGAGCGCCTATCTGGAATAGCTACGCTTGATAAAAATACTTTACAAAATTAATAAAAGTAGTATTATTGACAAGTATTTTTATCATATTGACGGGTATGGACTTTCAATCACTCGGGCAGCAAATCAAACATCTGCGCAGTGAGCGCGGCATGTCTCAACAGACGCTGGCAGATCAAGCCGGTATTTCTCGTGTCACCTTAGCGGCGCTGGAAGCTGGACGCGGCGGGGATGTAGGAGTGCGCAAGGTGATGAGCGTGCTCAATTTGTTGGGGTACGAACTGGCGGTGAGAGCAAAGTCACCTTTTCCTACTTTTGAGGAATTGCGTGATGGCTAATGCGTTGAATGTTTTTGTGCAAAACCAGCCAGTGGGCGAGCTGTTTTTGGAAGGCGGCAAGACGGTTTTTCGTTACCACAGTGGCGTCAACACCGAGCAGTTTGTGTCGCTTACCATGCCGGTGCGTGGGCGTGATTATGTACACGATCGCCTGTTCCCGTTATTTGAAATGCATTTGCCGGAAGGGTATTTACTATCATTCATCAAACGGCATTTTAGTAAATTGGTCACCACGGATGATTTCGGATTGCTAAAACTGCTGGCGCCCAGTGTGGAAGGGCGTTTGAGTTATGCATCAAGTCTGCCGTCTTTCGATATGTTGCCACTGGACGAGCTGTTACAAGCAACGGGAGAAAAACCTTTATTTGACGAGTTGGTAGCGCGTTTTGCTTTGCGCTCGCCTTTAAGTGGTGTGCAGCCCAAGGTGCTTGCGCATTTGCAGGATAAAGCAAGCTTGCAATTAGGCAGTTACATCGTAAAAGCATGGGGTGCTGATTACCCGCAACTGGCGTTGAACGAATACTGGTGTATGCGCGTGTTGCAAGCAGCCAAGATCCCAGTGCCTGAGTTTTATTTGAGTAACGATGCTGCATTGTTTGTGATGAAGCGCTTTGATTTAGCAGCAGATGGCTGCGCATTGGGCTTTGAGGATATGTGTGTGTTGCAAGCGCGCCAGCGCGATGACAAATATGTGGGCAGCTATGAACAAGTGGCAAAAACCATCAAAACATTTGTTGCGCCTGCTAGAAAAGCTGCTGCCTTAGCTCAGTTTTTTAAGATGATGGTGTTGAATCAGTTACTGCAGAACGGCGATGCGCATCTTAAAAATTTTGGTTTGGTGTATGAAGGTATTGATAGTGTGCGTCTCGCACCAGCTTACGATGTGGTGAGTACAACTGCCTATCTACAAAACGATCTTTCGGCGCTGACCATGATGGGTAGTCGCAAATGGTGGGCGCGCAAGCATCTGCTGCAATTTGGTACGAGTGCTTGTGATCTTACGCTGCGAGAGGCGAGCGCTTTATACGACGATTGTTTACAAGCTATTGCGCAGATAGAAAGTGAGGTAAACGCTGCATGCCTCAGCGCAAGCAACGCAGACGCTAGGCATGTGCTAGAACATTTGCTGAGCTTAATGAAGAAAGCTATCTAAAAAGCAGGGCGATAGCTTGAAGTGTCAAGCTGAGGAGGTGTTCCTCAGCGCGCGCGATAAGTGATGCGGCCTTTGCTCAAGTCGTAAGGCGTGATTTCGACTTTGACTTTATCGCCCGTCAGAATGCGAATGTAGTTCTTGCGCATTTTGCCGGAAATATGTGCCATCACGGTGTGGCCATTTTCCAGCTTCACTTTGAAAGTTGTATTGGGAAGGGTGTCGACCACCTCGCCTTCAAACTCAATACAGTCTTCTTTCGACATCTATAAACCTCATGGCTATTCACCGAATAACTCGCGGGCAGGGTGCCCAACGCAGCGGGCGGCATTTTGCCGTATGTATCGTGCTAAATCAAAGGAGGGATGGCATAATGCGCGCCCCTTTCTGCGAAAGTGGCGAAATTGGTAGACGCACTGGATTTAGGTTCCAGCGGGGCAACCCGTGAGAGTTCGAGTCTCTCCTTTCGCACCAACCCCTTTTTAAAATAATCCTTGAACAATGAGGTTGATAGATCATGCAAGTGTCGGTTGAAACCGTATCCATTTTAGAGCGCCGTATGACGGTGGGTTTGCCTGCCGTAAAAATTGATGCTGAGGTGGACAAGCGTCTGCAAAGCGCGGCAGGCAATGTGCGTTTGGATGGCTTTCGTCGCGGCAAAGTGCCTATGAAAGTGGTGCGTCAGCGTTTTGGTTTGGGCGTGCGCCAAGAAGTATTGGGCGAAATGATCAACAAAGCCTATTTTGAAGCGGTGCAGCAAGAGAAGTTACAGCCTGCTGGTATGCCTTCTATTGAGGCCAAAGGCGAAGATGAAGCAGGCAAAGACTTTGAATTCGTGGCTACTTTTGAAATTTTCCCAGAAATCACCCTTGGCGACATGGGTAAAGTTTCTTTGGTGCGTTTGGAGGGATCTGTTTCAGATGCCGACCTAGATAAAACCATCGACTCTCTGCGTCAGCAGCAGGCCCGCTTTGAAGTGGTAGAGCGCGCTGCGCAAAAAGACGATCAAGTAGTTATCGACTTTGAAGGCTTCAAAGGCGGCGAGCCATTTGCCGGTGGCAAGGGCGAGAACACACCGCTGACACTGGGTTCTGGCCAGATGATCCCCGGCTTTGAAGACGGCATCGTCGGCATGAAAGCCGGTGAGGAAAAAACATTGGCGCTGGCCTTCCCTGATGACTATCACAGCGAAGAGCTGAAAGGTCAGGCGGTGGAATTCAAGATCAAAGTGCAAAAAGTGTCTGAGAAGAAGCTGCCAGAGCTGAATGACGAGTTCTTCAAGCATTTTGGTGTAGAAGAAGGTGGCCTAGAAGCCTTCCGCGCGGAAGTGACCAAGAACATGGCGCGTGAAATGAAGAATGCCGCACTGAATAAACTCAAAACCAATGTGGTGGATGAACTTCTGAAATTACATGAGGTTTCAGTCCCTAAGGCATTGATTCGTAATGAAGTTAATGCCATGAGAAACCAAATGTTGCAGCAGTTTGGCGAAATGGCCAAGCAAATTGATGCCGCTTCTATCTTCCCCGACGATATGTTTGCCGAGCAGGCGAAAAAGCGTGTCACCACCGGTTTGATTTTTGCTGAAATCATCCGTCAACACGACATCAAGCCTGACCAAGCCCGTGTGCGCAGCAAAGTGGAAGAGCTGGCCGAAGGCTATCGCGAGCCAAAAGAAGTGATCGAGCATTACATGGCGAACAAACAATTGTTGTCTGGCATCGAAAACATGGTGTTAGAAGATTTGGTGGTCGAGCTGGTATTGGGTAAAGCGGCGGTAGAAGATCGCAAAGTGAGCTATCAAGAAGTGGTTAGTAAAGCAGAAGAATCTGACGGCGAGTGATGAGTTCACCGACGGACAAAGCTACACTGCGATGAGTATTGAGACACAGGAAAAGACACGATGAACGACAGGATTATTCAATCTCCACAAAATGTTGGCTTGATCCCGATGGTGATCGAACAGACCGCTCGCGGTGAGCGGTCTTTCGATATCTACTCGCGTTTGCTGAAAGAGCGCGTCATTTTCTTGGTCGGTCCGGTGGAAGATTACATGGCCAACTTGGTAGTGGCACAGTTGTTGTTTTTGGAAGCAGAAAATCCAGATAAAGACATTCATCTGTATATCAACTCGCCAGGTGGTTCCGTGACAGCGGGTATGTCGATCTACGACACCATGCAGTTCATCAAACCGGATGTCAGCACCATGTGTATCGGTCAGGCCTGCAGCATGGGTGCGTTCTTGTTGGCGGGTGGCGCCAAAGGCAAGCGTTACTGCCTGCCGAATGCGCGGACCATGATTCACCAACCTAGCGGCGGTGCGCAGGGTCAAGCGACTGATATCCTTATTCATGCTGAGGAAATTATCAAAATTCGCCATCGCCTCAACGAAATCATGGCAGCGCACACCGGTCAGCCGGTGGAAACCATTGCACGAGAAACCGAGCGCGATAACTTTATGAGCGCAGAGCAGTCGAAAGCATTTGGATTGATTGACGAAGTGCTGGATCGTCGGGTGTTGACTGTCGTTAAGTAAGAAGAGGTGCTGCCAAATAATGGCAGCGCTGCTATCATTCAAATGATGTGTAATTGAAGAAAAGCGTGCTGGAGAGTTGATATGGCCAAAAGTGGCGACGACGGCAAACTGCTGTATTGCTCGTTCTGTGGCAAAAGCCAACACGAGGTAAAAAAGCTGATTGCAGGTCCTTCCGTATTCATCTGTGATGAATGTGTGGATTTGTGCAACGACATCATTCGTGAAGAGATCCAAGAAAGCGCGGCAGAAACTGGCAGTGAAAAACTGCCTACGCCTTTGGAAATCAAAGAAACGCTGGATCAATATGTCATTGGTCAGCAAAAAGCGAAAAAAATTCTCGCCGTAGCGGTGTACAACCACTACAAACGCTTGCGTGCGGGCGGTAATAAGAAAGAAGGCGATGTCGAGCTGGGCAAGAGCAACATCCTGATGGTTGGGCCTACCGGCAGTGGTAAAACTCTGCTGGCGGAAACACTGGCGCGTTTGCTGGATGTGCCGTTCACTATCGCGGATGCCACCACACTGACCGAAGCGGGCTATGTCGGTGAAGATGTCGAAAATATCATCCAGAAGTTGTTGCAGAAGTGCGATTACGATGTGGAAAAAGCACAGATCGGTATCGTGTATATCGACGAGATCGACAAAATTTCGCGCAAGTCAGATAACCCTTCCATAACCCGCGATGTGTCCGGCGAGGGCGTACAGCAGGCGCTGTTGAAACTGATCGAGGGCACTGTAGCTTCTGTGCCGCCGCAGGGTGGACGCAAGCATCCGCAGCAAGAATTCTTACAGGTGGATACGCGCAACATCCTGTTTATTTGCGGCGGTGCGTTTGCCGGTTTGGACAAAGTAATTCGCGATCGCTTTGAGAAAGGCGGCATTGGTTTCAGCGCAGAAATCAAAAGTAAAGACAGCAGCAAGAATGTTGGCGAATCTCTGCGCGAGTTGGAGCCAGAAGATTTGGTGCGCTATGGCTTGATTCCAGAGTTCGTCGGTCGTTTGCCAATTATCGCCACACTGGAGGAGTTGGATGAAGAAGCGCTGATCAGCATCCTGACTGAGCCGCGTAATTCATTAACAAAACAGTATGCGCGCTTGTTTGAGATGGAGAATGTCGAAATCGACTTCCGTGAAGATGCTCTGCGTGCCGTTGCCAAGAAAGCCATGGAGCGCAAGACGGGCGCTCGTGGCCTGCGTTCCATCCTTGAAAATGTGTTGTTAGACACCATGTACAAACTGCCGTCTGAGAAAGATGTTTGCAAAGTGGTAATTGATGAGCCGGTGATTCGCGGTGATTCAGAGCCGCTGCTGGTGTATCAATCTGTTGAGCCGCCGAAGCTGAGCAAAGCAGCATCAGATGAATAATCACAACGCGTTGTGATGAAAAAAGGGCGGCCAATTGGTCGCCTTTTTTTTGGTTTTTTTCTTGGTTTGTGGGCTAGACTGTACGGAGCGTTCTCTTAAATTACTGTGTTGCTTTGGAGGAATAAATGAGCCAATCGCTGGTGTTGCCGCTGTTACCGTTGCGCGATGTGGTGGTGTATCCGCACATGGTGATTCCGCTGTTTGTCGGTCGCGACAAATCCATCAAAGCATTAGAGCGTGCCATGGCTGCCGATAAACAAGTGATGTTGGTGGCACAGCGCGATGCCGCTGCTGACGCACCCTCGGCTGGAGATTTGTATGCAGTGGGCACCGTGGTCACGGTATTGCAATTGTTTAAATTGCACGACGATACCGTCAAAGTTTTGGTAGAAGGTGGTGCGCGCGCCACGATTCAACAGCTACAAGATGTGGGCGGTTATTTTGCGGTAGAAATTGAAAAATTTAGTGAGCCACCTTTGGCTACACACATGGCTGAACCGCTGACTGCAATCTTGCTAAAACAATTTGAAGAATTCGCCACGCTCAGTAAGAAGATTCCCCCCGAAACCTTGGGGGGCTTGGCTGCCATCGATGAATTGGGACGATTGGTGGACACGATGACCACCCATATGCCGCTGAGCATTGAGCAGAAGCAGAGCTTGTTAGAAATGGCTGATCCATTGGAGCGTGCGGAGCATTTGTTGGGCTTGCTCGAAAAAGAAATGGATTTATTTCACATGGAGAAGCGTATCCGCGGGCGTGTGAAAAAACAGATGGAACGCAGCCAGCGTGAGTACTACCTCAATGAACAGATGAAGGCGATTCAGAAAGAGTTAGGTAACGCAGAAACCGGCAATGAAGTCGATGATATCGAAAAGAAAATTGTCGCAGCTAAGATGTCACCTGAAGCAGAAGAAAAAACGCGCCGTGAATTATCAAAGTTGAAAATGATGTCGCCGATGTCGGCAGAAGCCTCCGTGGTGCGCAGTTTTATCGACTGGATGACATCCTTGCCTTGGAATAAGCAAACGCGCTTGCGCCATGATTTACAGCGCGCAGAAGACATTCTGAACCAAGACCACTACGGCTTGGAGGAAGTAAAAGAGCGCATTCTCGAATATCTGGCAGTACAGCAACGCGTAAAAAAATTGCGCGGCTCGGTGTTGTGTTTGGTGGGGCCGCCAGGGGTTGGTAAAACTTCACTGGGAGAATCCATAGCGCGTGCTACGAATCGCAAGTTTGTGCGTATGGCTTTGGGCGGTGTGCGCGACGAAGCAGAAATTCGTGGCCATCGCCGCACTTATATTGGCTCTATGCCGGGAAAGTTGCTACAAAAACTGGCAAAGGTAGAAGTGAATAACCCGCTGTTTTTGTTTGATGAAATCGACAAAATTGGCATGGATCATCGCGGTGATCCTGCATCTGCTTTGTTGGAAGTGTTGGATCCCGAACAAAACAGTTCGTTCAATGATCATTACTTGGAAGTGGATTACGATCTATCCAATGTTATGTTTATCTGCACAGCCAATTCGATGAATATTCCCGGTCCGTTATTGGATCGTATGGAAATTATTCGCATCCCGGGCTACACAGAAGATGAAAAACTCAATATCGCTAAACGCTATTTGATTCCAAAACAATTTAAGGCCAATGGTTTGGATCAGGGTGAGTGTGAAATTGCGGATGAAGCGATTCGAGACATCGTGCGTTTCTATACTCGCGAAGCAGGCGTGCGCGGTTTGGAGCGTCAGTTGGCAAAAATCTGTCGTAAGGTGGTGAAGTCCCACGGCGCGCGCAAGTCAGGTGCGATCAAGCATGTGACGGTAGATAGCGCCAATTTGGAGCTTTATTCTGGTGTGCGTAAATTTAGCTTCGGCCGCGCGGAAGAGGAGAGCAAAGTCGGGCAGGTCACAGGCTTGGCTTGGACGCAAGTGGGCGGTGAGTTGCTGACCATCGAGTCTGCGGCTGTAAAAGGCAAAGGTGCCATCGTGAAGACAGGTTCTTTGGGCGATGTGATGCAGGAGTCGATTCAGGCGGCGCTCACTGTGGTGCGCAGTCGCTCACAGACATTGGGCGTACCGGCGAACTTTCACGAGAAATTCGATCTGCATATCCATGTGCCAGAAGGTGCCACGCCGAAAGACGGCCCTAGTGCGGGTATCGCGATGTGCACGGCGATAGTGTCGGTGCTGACCAATATCCCCGTGCGCGCCGATGTGGCGATGACGGGCGAGATTACTCTGCGCGGGCAAGTCCTGCCTATCGGTGGGTTAAAAGAAAAGCTGCTGGCGGCGCATCGCGGTGGCATTCGTACAGTGATCATTCCACAAGAAAACGAGCGGGATTTGAAAGAAATACCAGACAATATCAAAGACGAGCTGGTGATTAAGCCGGTGAAGTGGATTGATGATGTACTGGCTATTGCACTGCAATATCTGCCTGAGCCATTGACTGACGCGGAGTATGCCGAGACCGCTGCTGCAGAAGAAGCAAGTGTTGGCAAGAAAAAAATAGAGCGAGTCAGCACACATTAAGCGGATTGACAGCGAAAATATTCGACGAATATCGCGGTTTTGTGAAAGTTGGCTTGACCCTTGGCAGTGGCAAGGGTATAAAACCTGCCCTCGTAAGCCGTAGGCGTAGTTTGTAGCTTGGGTATTTTTGACAAGCTATAGGCAACAGGGAGCTGCGAGTGAACTGGTCGGCCGCCGACCCGCTTCCTGCCACCCAGACAAAATTTCAATGGAATACAACCAAGGGGTTTCTCGTGAATAAAACTGATTTGATCGACGCAATTGCAACAGCAGCTGATTGCCAAAAGCGGCCGCTGGCCGTGCACTGGATGCGGTTATTGATAGCATCACCCAAGCACTGAAAAACAATGACCAAGTAACACTGGTCGGTTTTGGTACTTTTGCTGTTAAAGAGCGTGCTGCTCGTACTGGTCGCAACCCTAAGACAGGTGAAGCGCTGGAAATTAAAGCGTCTAAACAGCCTGGATTTAAGCCTGGTAAAGCATTGAAAGATGCTCTGAATTGAGTCTAGCTTTCATGCATAACCTGCTGAAATAACGCAGGAAATTCGAAAAAAGGCGCATAAAAATGCGCCTTTTTTTGTTACCATGCTGCATCCTTTGATAGTGAGGCTCGTATGATCGGAGCAATGCGTGAAAAAATGCAGGGCGTTTTTGCCACTGTGATAATTGGTTTTATTTGCGTGATTTTTGCACTCTTTGGCGCGGACGCATTTTTTAGTGGCGGTGGACAAGCTAAAGCACCATTGTCCGTAGATGGCACCGATATCAGCGAGCAACAGATCAATCATAATCACCACTGCGCGTGAACGCTACAGTGAGATGTTTAAGGGAAAAATAGATCCATCTTTCCTCTCTGATCAAATGTTGCGTGAGCCGGCGATTGAGTCTTTGATCAACCGTGCGGTACTGGCTAAGCAGGTTAGCGTGATGAAAATGGCGGCAGCACCTGATGCCATTGATCGTGAAATTGTACGCAATCCAGAATTTAGCCAAGACGGAAAAAATTTTGATCCAGGTTTTTTCAAAAGTAAATTGAGCAGCGTGGGCATGACACCGGCGATTTATCGTTCACGCTTAAACGATGCATTAGTAACAGAGCAACTGCAGCGCGGTATTGCAGAAACGGCATTTACAACAGATAGACAAGTGGCTGCTGCTGTTGCTCTGTCAGAGCAAAGCAGAAGTTTTGAATATTTGTTATTGGACGAGAAAGCTGCAACTAACAGCATCCAGCCTGATGAAAAAGCAGTTGAGCAGTATTTTAAAGATCATGCTGACGAGTTTATGACGGAAGAAACTGTCACTCTTGAATATCTTGATCTGAATAAGGTAGCGCTGGGACATAGTGCGCCGGTGGAAGAAGTCGACTTAAAAGCAGCGTATGAAAAAGAGGCTGCAGCTTTTAAACCATCCCCTGAGCGACAGGCAGCGCATATTTTGGTGGAAGAGAAACCAGATGGCTCAGAGAAAACCAAACTAGATACCATCATGAAAAAACTGAAAGCGGGCGAAAGCTTTGCGGATGTCGCTAAAAAGTATTCTGATGATAAAGAATCTGCTGTGATGGGTGGTGATGTGGGCGTAAGTGCTGGCAATGTATTTGAGCCAGAGTTTGAGGCGGCATTGGCGGCGTTGATCAAGGTGGGCGATTTTTCTGAGCCGGTAAAAACGCGTTACGGCTATCATGTTATCAAACTGCTGGATCAAAAAAATACGGTATTTCCTTCGTTTGCTGAGCGCAAGGCTGCACTACAGGAGCAGTTGTCCCATGCAAAAGTAGATGCGGATTACACAGAAAAGCTGAATCAAATGACCGACAGTACCTACAGTGCGGGCGATCTGGTTGGGCCGGCAGCGGATCTCAATATGCAAGTGCAAAAAACAGAAGCATTTGGTCGTCGCGGCGGTAAAGGGATTGCAGGTCAACAAAAAGTGATTGATGCTGCTTTCTCGGAAGATTTGCTCGATTCAGGAAAAAACAGTCAGGTGATTGAATTGTCAGCGGATCGTGCAGTCGTTGTGCGCGTGGCGGAGCACCAATTGCCTAAGCCAAAAGATTTGGCACTGGTCAGAGATGACATTATTAGCAACATCAAGAAAACACAGGCGGCCAATCAGCTAAAAACGCAGGCTGACGCTATTCGTCAGCGTGTGATTGAAGGAGAATCGATGAGTGCTGTGGCAAGTAAGGAAAAATTGTCGCGTCTGCTTTTAGAAAATCAAAAAAATAATGCAAATGGAGTGGGTGCAGAATTGGTGGCGCGAGCATTTCAGTTGAGTGGTCAGTCTTCTGCGGCTACGGCTACAGAAGCATTCCAAATGACCAATGGTGATTGGGCGGTTGTGCATTTGTTGGCAATCAATAATCCACAACTTGATACAAACAGTGCTGAATACAAAGCGGTATTAGAGCGAATGAATACTAGCGTGGGTGGTGAAGAGTATTCGCTGTATCAACAGGCGCTGCGTCAATCGGCGAAAGTTGAAAAAAGAACTGCTGTCACATCAACGGTTGAAAACAAAGAGAGTAGTGAACAGCAATAAGCGTTTGTTCAAAACAATCCGCTTGCATTCGCGCAGGGTGGGGCTGTGAAAATACGAGCAAAGCTGACCAATAAACACTGGCAAACGGTAGCCGCGCTGCTGGATGCGAGGGTTTTGCTTTTGCTTTTCGTATTCTTTTTTTTGCTGCTGGGTGCAAAAACCACAGCAACAGGGCTGCCGGCTTTTAGTGGAATTGACAACACGCTATTCCGAATAGGTGCTCGCTTACAGGGGCGCATGGGGGATGTCAGTAACGCATCTGTACGCATCGATGTGCCGCGTGCGGACATGCAAAGTTTTCTGCATGATCCTGCCAGTGCAGTAAATATGATGAGTTTCCTCACGCGCCTGCAGGCCAGTAGTATGAAAGGCTCTGCTTTGGTTTTGCATGATGTGCTATGGAATCAGTACGGTTTTAATGATCTGACAGAGCATACACAGAACTCGGATTTTGCGACTGCTTCGGCGTCTTTTCGTGCGATGGCCGACAGAATGTCTACCTATCGTTCACTGCTTGCAAACGAGCGTGTGATACGCACAAAAGTTATTGATGATTATGCTGTTCGTGCAAAGATTCTTATGGCTAGCAAGGCGCTACCGGTATTGTCTGCAGAACAAACACAATTTGTCGGTATTACTGCGCCGCAAGCGCAGCACGGTGCATTGGGGCGACCTTTATTGTGGCGCGGTGAAAATGCTGTCCGGTATGATGCGCGACTAGCCTTGTTTTCTTTGCAACAAAATGTGCGCAGCCCGGAGTGGTTGCCTGCGCAGGGCATCAAAATGCAAGGGATTGTGATTCCGGCTTCGCCAGCTTCTGAAGTGCTGCCTTTCTTTTCTGTTGATAATGGATTTTCTGTGCCCGCGGCTATCCGCTATCCATTATCCGCAGTACTTGATCAATCGGCGTTGCGTGTGCTGCAAAACAAAATTGTGGTGATCGGCGAAGAAGGTGATTTAGACGCAGATGATTTATTACTCAGTGTGGCGAGTCTTGAAAATGCCAGTTTTGCTACACCATTTCGCAGCTATTTGTTGCTGCACTTGTGTGTGGCCTTGAGTATCGCCCTCTATTTATTTGCTTTGCCATTGTTGAGTGTGCGTTGGGGAGCTTTGCTATCAGTACTAATGGCTGTCGCTCTAGTGCTGGCGCAGCAAATTGTGTTCAGCGTACACCGAGAATGGTTTCCCATCTCGCAGTGGTTAATATTCTTATTGTCAGGGCATGCCCTCGTATTTTTATGGTGTGTAAAGCGTTCTTTTGAAGGTGAGCGAATCATTATCACTTCAACAGAAAAACAAGCTGCTCACTCTGCATCCACGCTTGTGCCAACAAGCATGTCACGCACAGTAAAAAGTAAGTCATCATTTTTAGAAAAATTGCAGCGTAAAAAACAGATACCACAGCGAATTCAGCCATCGATGGAAGGTTCGGCAGCGGTGTTGGATTTTGAAGACTCTACGATTATTGCAAAAGCGCGTGATCGTCAACGCACAGACGCTATTGCGCCGCCACGAAGCACATCGGCGCGACAACACTTAGGGCGCTATCAGATATTGCGAGAATTGGGTCGCGGCGCCATGGGCGTGGTGTATTTGGGTTTTGATCCCACGATTTCACGGCAAGTTGCGATAAAAACACTACATTACGATCAGTTTGATGCCTCAGAACTACCCAATATCAAAGAGCGATTTTTTCGTGAAGCTGCGGCTGTTGGCCAACTGCGGCATCCCAATATTGTGACTATTTACGATGCTGGTGAAGAGCCTGGCTTGGCGTATATCGCAATGGATTTTGTTGATGGCGTAGCTTTATCTGAGCATACGCGCAAGGATAGTTTGTTGAGTGTGGAGTTGGTGTACTACATCATGGCCATGGCTGCGGATGCCGTGTATCACGCACATAAACAAAACATTATTCATCGCGATATTAAGCCGAGCAATATTTTGTACGATGAAAAAACCAACGAAGTCAAAGTGGCAGATTTTGGTATTGCGCGCATCATGGATGGATCGGCAACACGCACGCGCACAGGCGATTTGTTAGGTAGTCCTTTGTATATGTCACCCGAGCAAATTCGTGGCGAACAGGTGAGTCACTACACGGATATTTTTAGCTTGGGTGTAACTTTCTATCAGCTATTAACCGGTGAGTTGCCTTTCAAAGCCGACAATATTGCTAATCTCACTTTTCAAATTGTGCAGTGTAAATTCAAGCCTGTTGATGAGGTGCGTCCGGGTTTGCCAGCCAGCGCCAAGCGTATCATCAATAAAGCTTTGCAAAAAAATCCTGCGAATCGTTATGAGTCCGCCAGTGATATGCAGCTTGCTCTACATGAAGCGTATAAGCGTGATTTTTCATAATTCATGGGCGGCCAGCAGTGAAGACACAGTGGGTTGTCTCTGATCTAGCTAAAGAGCTTGGATTGGCGCAAAGCTTTGCGTCAATGGATAATTGCCTCGCTCTAAAGGGAAAGCAGGTTAGCAAAGGGCCTAGCAATACCGTTACGCTACACGAGGCGAATGGGCAGGCGTTTTATATGAAACGCTTTGTGCCAGGTAAGCGTCGCGTGCGGAAATACTTCGTGCGTTCGCGTGTGCGAGCAGAATGGGAGCACCTGCTCTGGTTTCAAAAACAAGGTATAGATACGCCGAAAATATTGGCGTATGGCGAAGAATATCACTCGGGTAAATTTCAGCGCGGTGTGTTGGTGACTTTGGCGCTGCATGGCGCTAAGGATATGGAAAGCCTAGCTAAACATAAAAGTCCGCTGATTTTTGAGCGAGATAAGTTCAGAGCTATTGCCGGAAAAGTGGCAAAATTTACTAAGGTTATGCATAGCAAGAAATTTACACATAACGATTTGGATTGGAGAAACATACTCGTCACGGATGAAATGGATGTTTATTTTTTTGATTGCCCTGGCGGCCGTTTTTGGGTGTGGCCGTTTTTGGAGTATCGCATTATTAAGGATTTGTCACATTTAGATAAAATTGCCAGAGAGTGCATTCCTTTGCGTTGGCGCTTGTGGTTTTACAAGCAGTACACAGGAAGAAAAAAGCTCAATAAAACAGACAGAGAGCGTCTGAAAAAGATTGCGCGTTATTACGATGGAAGATAAATACTGCATTGATAGATGCATGTAACAAGGAAGCCACGGAGGGTTTCATTGTGTTTAACAATCTTGCTATTGCATTTGTTATTGGTGCGCTATTGGCGCTGTTTTGTGATTCTCTGTTGTCGCAGGCTGTTTTAGTTGCGCTTTCTTTGTTGGTGGTTCTTTGTTTTCTTGCAGGGTGGAGGCGGTTGCAGGTTGTTGGGTGTTTTGCATTGGGTTTTACATGGGCGGTAATTTATAGTCAGTATGTTCTTTCGCAGTGGTTGCCGGCTGAACAGGAAGGGCAATCTATACTGGTTACCGGTTATATTGAGGACTTTCCGCGTGCGACAGATGATGGCTGGCAATTGGATTTTCATGCAGAAGAATTCAAGGGAAAGCTGAGATTAACTACACGCGATCTTCAGGATGAAAACTTTCCTGATTTTTCCTGCCGCTACCGCTTGCGCGTAAAATTAAAACAGCCGCGTGGATTGTTAAATTTTAATCAATACGATTATCAGGCTTGGCTGTTGCAGGCTGGCTATCGCGCAACAGGCTATATTCAGGCAGTAGAGACCTGTGAAGCCTTTCAGGCAGATATTTTTTTGCGCTTGCGAGAAGCTGTTGATCAAGCCATAAAAAACGCCAAACTAAGTGATTACGCCGGAAGCACTTTGTCTGCGTTATTGATTGGTAATTATGCCGATATAGACAGCATGCAATGGCGTGTGTTGCGCGATAGTGGGACGATACATTTGCTCTCGGTTTCAGGCTTGCACATTGTTTTGGTGGTTGTGCTATTCCATTTTCTATTTAAGCGCTTGGTGTGTTTGATGGTGTTTCCGCTGCGTTATTGGCCTGCGGATCTGTGGGCGAGTGTTTTCGCTTTGGCTTTTGCTGTTTTTTATGCGTTGATGACTGGATTTTCCGTGGCAACCCAGCGCTCGCTGATTATGGTGACGGTGGCTGTGTTGCAGCGGATTGTCTATGGAAAGTTCCAACTGAAGTTTATTTTTCTGATGTCGTTGGTGTTGGTGGTAATTGCCAATCCATTGTCCATGTTGTCCGTCAGTTTTTGGTTTACCTTTGTGGCAACGGCGGTGTTATTGCTGGCGAGTCACACAGTCTCTCCATTGCGTTCATCTTGGTTGCATCGTTATGTGGCAGAGCCATTTCGCTTGCACCTCATTATGTTTGTCGTGATGCTGCCGGTGTTGCTATATGTCTATGGCAAGGTTTCTCTGTTATCGCTGCCCATGAATATTATCGCTGTGCCGTGGGTGAGTTTTGTATCGCTTCCCTGTGGTTTTGCCGCTTTGGCTTTGATGCCGGTATCTGCAGCGTTTTCAAATAAGTTGCTGCAATTATCGGCGTGGTCTTTGGATGTTTATTGGACAGCCATGCAGTGGGTTGTTGAAAGTTTTTCTGAATGGCAATGGCAGTTAGGTGGCGTCAGCCTGACGGTTCTACTGTTGTTGATGGCTTGTGTTGGTTCGCTCTGTTTTTTTTCTTTCCAGCTTCACTGGCGGATTTTTTGTCTATTGCTTTGTGTGCCATTGTTGTTTTCATCGAGTATTGATTTGCCAGAGAAAACAGTGGAAGTGCAGGTGTTGGATGTGGGCCAAGGTTTGGCGGTGGTTGTGCGCACTGCGACGCATTTTATGGTTTTTGATGCAGGCGATAAACATTCAGAAAGATTTGATGCGGGGAGGATATTGTCGCAACCGCACTTAGAAATATGCGTGCTAGGCGAATTAATATGTTGGTGATTAGTCACGCACATGGTGACCATGCTGGTGGGAGGCATGGTTTGTTGGATGAGATCGCTGCGTTACAGAAGTGGTCTGGTTCATCTGAGCAGTTGGGGAATGACGAGGGTTATCTTCCTTGTAATGGCGGTATGCACTGGCGTTGGGATGGTGTAGATTTTAGAGTTTTGTATCCCATCAATAAGAATGAAAATATAGCCAACAACGAAAATAACAACAGTTGTGTGATTCAGATTGATGCAGGTGGCAAGCGATTATTGCTGACAGGTGATATTGAAAAGCAGTCAGAACAGCAGCTGTTAAATGCCAATATTGATTTGCAGGCAAATGTTTTGGTATCACCACATCACGGTAGCAAGACATCGTCGTCATCATCTTTTTTGTCTGCGGTGAATGCAGGGATAGTTATTGTGAGTTCGGGTTATAAAAATCGATTTCATCATCCTGCGAAGATAGTACAGGAACGCTATCAGCACTTTGGAATGACTATGCTGAATACTGCTGAGGTGGGTGCAGTAAAAATACGCTTGACAGATATGGACATCGACATAGAAAAAGCACTGTGTGTGCAGCGAACTTTCTGGCGTGAACAAAGATACAATGCGCACTGTTCTCAGTAGTTGATTTCTGCATGATTGTTTTAACGGACATTAGCTTACAGCGCGGCACACAAACACTGCTGGAAAAAGCGTCTTTGCGCATCAACCCTGGCCAACATATCGGTATTACTGGGCGCAATGGCTGTGGAAAATCCAGCTTGTTCCAATTGCTGCAAGGTGAGATTCAGTTGGAAGCAGGGTCACTGTCTGTGCCGCCTAATTGGCGTTTGGCGCATATGGCGCAAGAAGTGTCGTCCAGTGATAGAACGGCATTGGATTATGTTTTGGATGGTGACAAAGACCTGCGGCGCGTGCAGCAAGCTATTGCAGATGCAGAGAATAAACACGACAACAATGCACTGGCGCATGCTTATGCCGAGTTGGAGGCTTTGCACGGTTACGATGCGCACTATCGCGCTGAGCAGTTGTTGCATGGCTTAGGTTTTTTGCAGGCGCAATGCCATCTGCCGGTAAACAGTTTCTCGGGTGGTTGGCGTATTCGTTTGAATCTCGCACAGGCGTTAATTTCGCGTTCTGATTTGTTATTGTTGGATGAGCCGACCAACCACTTGGATTTGGAGGCGACGCTGTGGTTGGAGCAGTGGCTAAAGTCTTATACGGGAACATTATTGATTATCTCGCACGACCGAGAATTCTTAGACAATGTGGTGGATGGCATTGTCCATGTTGAAAATCAGCAGCTCAATTATTATCGCGGAAATTATTCCAGCTTTGAAAAAATGCGTGCGATGCGTTTGGCAGAAACACAGGCCTCGTATGACAAGCAGCAGCGCCGCATGGCCGAGATTGAAGATTTCGTGCGTCGCTTTCGCGCCAAAGCTTCCAAAGCCAAACAAGCGCAAAGCCGTATCAAAGAGCTGGAGCGCATGGAGGTAATTTCACTGGCGCATGTAGATTCTCCTTTTCATTTTGTCTTTCGCGACAGTGAAAAAATTTCATCGCCGTTACTGGTGCTGCGTGACGCGAATATAGGTTACGGTGAAAAAATGCTACTCAATAAAGTGCATGTCAATTTACAACCAGGTGCGCGTATTGGTTTGTTGGGCGTAAACGGTGCGGGTAAATCAACGCTGATTAAAGCCTTGGTGGGTGATTTGCCGCTGCTGTCCGGTGAGCGTGTGGCAGGCGAGCATTTGGCTGTCGGCTACTTCGCACAGCATCAGCTGGAGGCGCTGGACATGAACGCCAGCGCGTTATTGCATATACAGCGCATATCGCCAGACGCTTCGGAGCAAACCATACGCAATTTTCTTGGCAGCTTTGATTTTCATGCTGATAAAGCCTTGGAACCTATCGAGCCATTTTCTGGTGGTGAAAAAGCACGCTTGGCTCTGGCCATGGTGGTGTGGCAGCGTCCCAATTTGTTATTGTTGGATGAGCCAACCAACCACTTGGATTTGGAAATGCGCGAGGCGCTAACGGAGGCGTTGTTGGGGTACAGTGGTGCCCTAGTGGTAATTTCGCACGATCGTCATTTATTGCGCAACAGCGTAGATGAATTTTGGCGTGTGCATGATGGTGAAGTGTCGGAGTTTGATGGCACCTTGGAAGACTATCATCGGCAACTGAGCAAGCAGAATAGCGCGGAGGCCGTTGAGAAAAAAAGCGCTGCCAATGCCGTGCAAGATAAGAAAACGCAGCGGCAGGAGTCTGCGCAGTTGCGACAAGCATTAGCTCCTTTGCGTAAACGCGCTGGTGAGTTGGAGAAAAATATTGCTGGAAAACAGAAAAAATTAGCGGATATTGAACAGGCGCTTTCTGACTCTGCCTTGTACGAGGCAGAGAAGAAATCACAACTGCAAAAAGCGCTGGAAGAGCAGGGCACTTTGCGCAAACAGATTGAAGATTGGGAAGTGGAGTGGTTTAATATTCAAGAACAGTTGGAAAATAACAGTTAAGAATGGTAACGGGAGAATATGATGATGAATACAGGGCTGAACAAATGCTTCTCAAAAGCAGAATTAAATGGTCTGTCTTTGCGCAATCGCATCATTAAAGCAGGAACTTTTGAAGGAAAAACACCGCAAGGTTTACCATCCGCAGATTTAACAGAATTGCATCGTCGCATAGGCGAGGGTGGCGCAGGCATGACAACAATTGCCTACTGTGCTGCAGAAAATAATGGTCGCCTGCATGCAGACATGATGTACATGGACGAATATGTGCGTGAACCTTTGTCACAAACGATTGCCACCATCAAAACAACAGGTGCCAAAGTTTCTGGGCAGTTGTCGCATGCAGGTGCCATGACAAAAAATTCAGAAATGGATGGCTGGATAGCGAAAAGTGCATCGTTCGGCCCCAACTTATTGGGCATGGCTTACGGTCGTTTTCTGGCGCTAGGTATGACGCGACCGCAATTGCGCGAACGCGCACAAGTGATGGCGCGCGCAGCGGCATTTATGCGCTCAGTGGGTTTTGATGCCATCGAAATTCATTTTGGTCACGGTTACGGTTTAAGCCAGTTTATGTCACCAATTACCAATCGACGCAGTGATGAATACGGCGGTAGTGTGGTAAATCGCATGCGTTTTCCGCTGGAAGTATTAGCAGCAGTGCGCAAAGCCGTGGGCAATGATTTTCCTCTGTTGGGAAAGATTAGCATGTCGGACGGCATACGCAGTGGAACCACTTATGAACAATCATTGGAAATGGCCGGCATGTTGGATGATGCGGGTTTGGATTGCATTATTCCCAGTGATGGCACGAGCTCCATGAATCCGATGATGATTTTTCAAGGTGACAGTATTCAGCCAGGTTTGATCGAACATGAAACCAATCCACTGATGAAAGTGGCGTTGAAAGCCATCGGCGGAAAACTGTTCCGCCATTATCCTTATCACGAAACCTATTTATTGGAAAATGCCTTGCGCATACGCGAGCGCGTTAAAAAAGGCGCAGTGTGTTATGTGGGTGGTGTGGATAGTAATGCGGCCATTGAACGCGTAATGAATGGTGGTTTTGATTTTATCCAGCTCGGTAGACCACTGTTATTTGATCCGGATTTCGTGAAAAACGCGCAAGCCGATGCAAATTATGTGAATGGCTGCACGCACTGCAATCAATGTGCAGGTTTGATTGAAGCGCCGGGTGGTATTCGCTGCACGGTGCGTCAACCGTAAATATTAGTGATAAATACGCTGCACACGCGCAGAAACAGAAGTGAGTAGCTCGTAAGCAATGCTGCCAGCCGCGCGGGCGACTTCTGTTACCGAAACGGTGTTGCCCCATAGCTCCACATAATCGCCCATCAGTGGTTTGCTTGCTAAATCCGTGCAATCAATGGCGATGGTGTCCATGGATACTCGTCCTACCACTGGTGCGCGCTGCCCGTTAAATCCTACTGCGCTGTGGTTGAGTGCAGTGATGGGGTAGCCATCGGCATAACCGGCTGCGATAAAAGCGATACAAGAATCTTTTTCTGCGCGCCAGCGTTGGTTGTAGCCTGTGGTTTCGCCTGCAGGAATGATGCGTGTACCTATCACTTGCGCTTCTAATTGCATCACCGGCTGCAAAATTTGTGTTGAATTTTCTAAAGGGTTGATTCCGTACATCATCAAGCCTGGGCGCAACCAGCCACGATGCGCGGCAGGCCACGCCAAAATACCAGCAGAATTGGCGAGACTGTGATTGTTTAAAGTCAAATGGTTTGTGTGCTCTGCGTAGCATTGAATTTGTTTTTCTGTGGTATTTTTTTCTGGTTCATCGGCACAAGAAAAATGCGTCATGCCGATAATTTCACTACACCACGGTAAAGTGCGCAGTTGTTGAAAAGCGTTTGCATATTGCGTGGGATGAAAGCCGAGGCGGTGCATGCCGGAATCCATCTTCAACCAAAGATGGGTTTTATGTGCTGCGCAATAATTGTGTGCAGCCAGCAGTACGAGATGTGCAGGATCGTGCACCACAATATCCAGTTGCAGTGCAATGGCCTCAGTAAGTTCTGCGGCATTGCTCACGCCGCACATCAACATCAGACGACCTTGGTATTGTGCAGTGCGCAAAATTTTTGCTTCTTCCAAACGCGCAACAGCCAGTGCATCACTGTGCTGTGCCACGCTGGGCAGTAAACCCACCGCACCGTGACCGTAGGCATCTGCCTTCACAATAGCGAGAATGGGATTGCTAGGCGCTAGCTGGCGAATGTGGCTTAAATTGTGAGCAAGAGCAGCAGTGTTAATGATGGCGCGAGTTTTCATGTGTGCAACGATCAATGATTGGTTCCATGATACTGACTTGCTGCTAGACTGACGAGCGAAATACAAGCAGGAGCAGACAGAAATGTCGAAACACTTTGGCAGCAAACTGGTGATTGCGATTTCTTCGCGTGCCTTGTTTGATTTGGATGCCAGCCACGCCATTTATGAGCGTGAAGGCCTGGCTGCCTATGCTGCGCATCAGGTGGCCAACGAGGACAATCCGCTGCAACCCGGTGGTGCCTTTCCCTTGGTGCGCAAGCTACTGGCCATTAACGAACAGCTCGGTGGTGAGCCGCGCGTAGAAGTGATTCTGTTGTCGCGCAATACAGCCGATACGGGGTTGCGCATTTTTAATTCGATACAACATTACAAGCTACCCATTGTGCGCGCGGCGTTTTGCGGTGGGCATTCGCCGTATCCCTATGCCACCGCGTTTGGTTGCCATTTGTTTCTTTCAACTGAAGCAGAAGATGTGCGCTTGGCGCTGGAAAATGGTTTGGCGGCAGCGACTTTGTTGCCATCATCCAATCAGCAACAAGAGGGTGGTGAAATTCGTTTTGCGTTTGATGGTGATGCCGTTATTTTTTCTGATGAAGCTGAGCGCGTGTACAAAACGCGCGGTTTGGATGCGTTTGCCGCCAGTGAAAAAGCAGCCGCGCATGAACCTTTATCAGGTGGCCCATTCAAACCGTTTTTGCAGGCCTTGCAAAGTTTGCAAGCGGAATTTGCAAATGATACTTGCCCCATACGCACAGCCTTGGTGACAGCGCGTTCAGCGCCAGCACATGAAAGAGTGATCCGCACTTTGCGTGCGTGGCAAATTCGTATTGATGAGTCTTTGTTCCTCGGTGGTTTGGCAAAAGGTGAGTTTTTACGCGCTTATGGAGCCGATGTGTTTTTTGATGACCAACAGGGGCATTGCGATTCTGCCGCGCAACATGTACCCACTGGCCATGTGCCGCACGGTATTGCCAATGAATAAAACTTATCAAGAAAGATTGCCGTTATGAAATTGCAGCAATTGCGTTACATCCTTGAGGTCTCGCGCCAAGGATTGAATATTTCATCTGCGGCAGAGAGTTTGCACACTTCGCAGCCAGGTATCAGCAAACAAATTCGTTTGTTGGAAGACGAATTGGGCGTAGAAATTTTTGCACGCAGCGGAAAACATCTCACGCATGTTACACAGGCCGGTGAAATGATTTTGCAGGAGGCAGAAGAAATTTTGCGTCGCGCCAATAGCCTGCGCCAAATCGCAAGGGAATTTAATGACCCCAGCAGCGGCAGTTTGAGTATCGCCACCACCCACACCCAAGCGCGCTACGCACTGCCGGAAGTGATCAACGGTTTTATTCGGCAATACCCCAATATCGCCATGCATATTCATCAGGGAACGCCGATGCAAATTGCGCAAATGGTGGCAGAAGGGCAGGTGGATATGGCGATAGCTACCGAAGCAATGGAGCAGTTTTCTGAGCTGATTACGCTGCCGTGCTATCGCTGGAACCGCTGCGTATTGGTGCCGAAAAATCATCCGCTGTGTGCGGTAACGCCTTTATCACTGGCGGCAATTGCGCAGTATCCTATCGTTACCTATGTTTCCGGTTTTACTGGGCGCTCCAAACAAGATGCGGCCTTCGCACAAGAAAATTTAACACCGCAAGTAGTGTTCACAGCAACGGATGCTGATGTTATTAAAACCTATGTGCGTTTGGGTTTGGGGATAGGCATCATCGCGCACATGGCGTGGGATGAAGGGGCGGACAGCGATTTAGTGGCGCTGGATGCCAGCCATTTATTTGAGCCCAGTGTGACGCGTTTAGGTATACGGCGCGGTACTTTTATTCGCAGTTATATGTACGATTTTATTGAACGCTTTGCGCCGCATCTCAATAAAAAACAAGTTGTAGAAGCCGCGCAACAAACAACGGCAGAAGAGCGAGCCGCGTTGTTTGTGAATATCGATTTACCCGTGCGCTAAGGCTTAACGCACGAGCGCTTTGCACTCCCAACAGCGCACATAAAGATGGTTGGGATCATTAAATCGTTGCAAAGTATTCAAATTTTGTAGCGCAGGTAAATGCGTTAAAACTTGCGACCATTGCACCAACGGTTTGGGTAACAGCGAAACGCTAAACAATTCTCGCTTGAAAGACTCCCACGGGCTGAGTTCCGGTTCTAGAAAATTGGATTCGTATTGTGTGAGTTTGGCTAAGCGCGCAGCAGCGGCAATCGCATCATCCAATTCACCGATGTGATCGATCAAACCCAATTGATGAGCGCGCCTGCCTGTCCACACACGGCCCTGCGCAATGTTGTTGATGGCTTCTGGCGTGCGCTTTCTGCCTGCGGCAACCACCTGTAAAAAATTGTTGTAGGTAAATTCAACACCCTGTTGCAACACGCGCGCCGCCATGGGGCTGATAGGTCGGTCGATTTGTTGTGCGGCAATATCTGCCAGTGCGTGAGTGCTGTAACCGTCACTGTGTACACCCCAGCGGCTCAGCGTATTTTCTAGCGTAGGTACGATGCCGAAAACACCGATGGAGCCAGTAATGGTGGTGGCGGATGCCCAAATTTCATTGGCGCTGGCAGCAATCCAATAACCGCCCGAGGCTGCCACGCCGCCCATGGAAGCGACCACCGGTTTGCCTGCTGCTTGCGCGGCGGTCAGTTCGTTGCGGATTAACTCGGCGGCAAAGGCGCTGCCGCCAGGACTGTCTATGCGCAACACAATGGCGGCGGTGTTGTCGTCTTCACGCGCGTCGCGAATCAGCGACACCAGTGTTTCTGCGCCGACCGTACCAGCGGGTTGATAGCCTTCCACGATGTCGCCACTGGCTTGAATCACCGCAATATGGCGCGCTTTTTCGAGCAGGCGACTGGGCTCTTTGCGCTCCATGCTCAGTTGGAAATAGGCCGTGGTGTCGATGGTGTTGGGTTCGTCGCTGCCCGCCAAGGTGTTGACCACTTTTTCTGCTTCTTGGCGCGTGGCCAGTGCATCCACCAAACCGTATTGCTGTGCCAGTTTGGCAGCGTTGTTTTGGTTTTGTGCAAGTAGAGTGTCTTGCTGGTTAATAAAGTTGTCTACGCCGCCTGCAGGCAGTTTGCGCCGTTGCTCGATATGGCTGCGATAAAAACTCCACTGCTCATCCATCCACTGCGCTAAGTTTTCACGCGCTTCGGGTGACATGTCGTTGCGCACAAAAGGTTCGACAAAAGATTTGAATTGTCCTACGCGAAAAACATGTACATTGATGGCTAAGGTATCGAGCAAATCTTTCAGATAATTTTGATACGCGCCGAAGCCGTGCAGTTGCACGCTGCCCATGGGGTTGAGATAGATTTTGTCAGCCACGCTGGCGAGGTAGTATTGACCTTGACTGAAATTATCGCCCAGCGCAATCACCGGTTTTTTGCTGTCTTTAAACGCGAGAATTGCCTGCGTTAATGCGTTGAGCTTGCTCAAGTCTGCACCTTCCAGATCATCAGCTTGAATCACGATGCCTTTGATGTGTTTGTCGTGTTGCGCCCAGCGAATGGCGGAAGTCATTTCATGCAACACACTTTCTTCTGCAATTTCTTCATCGGTGGGTTGCATGAGGGAGCTGAAAGAATCGTCATAGCTGCGTTGCTCGACAATCATTCTGCCGGGCTGAACATATAGCAGGGTGTTTTCTTCCAGCACCACTTTGCTGCCGCCGTGCAACAGCCCAGAAGTGACTAAAACCACGAGCATAAGTAGCAAAAGGTTGGCCAATGTGCCGCGCAACCAAGTGAGTGCGCGCCAAGGCCAAATAAAAACGGCAGATAATATTTTTTTCATGAGCGAGTTTTCCAGCGTACAAACAGCAGTGCCGTGGTGAAAAGCGCAAGTACCAGAACAGCCATACCGGTATAGAAAACAGTGTGTGCTTTTTCAAAGGCATGGTCGATAGCCAAGAGAAAGTGAAACAAAATCATAAAACACAACCAAATACCGCTGCGCGCATTTTGTTTGAGCAAGCCGGGCAAAATTAGCAATAGCGGAACTGTTTGTATCAGCAACACAGGTAGAAAAAGCTGCGCGCGTACCAAAGCATGATCAATGACTAAGGCGATGAGTAGTGCGGCATAAAGCGTGAGCGTGATCTGCCAAGCCCGATATGATTTCACTGTGTTTATCATCAAGTTTTGCTCAATGCCAGTGCAATGCTGGCCAAGCGCTTGCCCAAAGCTTGGCACAAAATAATTTCATGTTCGCTCAAGTTTTCATTGCCTTTGCAGGCGAGATGCGACGCGCCGTAAGGTGTGCCGCCGGTTTTGGTGTGATGCAGCGCTTCTTCGGTGTAAGGGATGCCGGTGATTAACATGCCGTGGTGCAACAACGGCAACATCATGCTGAGTAGTGTGGTTTCTTGGCCGCCGTGCATGGAGGAGGTGGAGGTAAACACGGCCGCCGGTTTGCCAACCGATGCACCGGAAGCCCACATACTGGATGTGCCGTCGAGAAAATATTTCAACGCTGCCGCCATATTGCCAAAGCGCGTGGGGCTGCCCATGGCCAGCCCGCTGCAATCGCGCAAATCATCCAGCGTGCAATACACCGCGCCCTCGGCAGGCACGGCGGGTGCCGTGGCTTCGCAATCGGCAGAGACAGCGGGCACGGTGCGAATACGCGCTTCCATGCCGCTGACTTGTTCAATGCCGCGCGCAATTTGTTGTGCCATGGCAGCGGTGGCGCCGTAGCGGCTGTAGTACAAAACCAAGATGTAGGGTTTATGCGATGCGCTCATAAAATCTCCAGCACGTTTTCCGGTGGGCGACCGAGAGCCGCCTGTTTGCCGTGTACCACAATGGGGCGCTCAATCAACTTGGGGTGCTGACACATGGCGGCGATCAAAGCATCGTCTTTCAGGGCGGGGTTATCCAGTTTCAGAGTTTTGTATTCATCTTCCCCTTTGCGCAGCAACTCTCGGGCGGAGATACCCAATTTTTTGAGCAGACCTTTCAGCGTTTTTTCATCCGGCGGTGTTTCGAGATACAGCACCACATCGCAGGCAATATTTCTTTCTTCCAATAGGGCGAGTGTCTGGCGTGATTTGGAGCAGCGTGGGTTGTGGTAGATGGTTGTCATAGTCGTTTCAACTTGGTAAGTTAGTGATGCAGTTCACAAAAATACACTTACAACGGGACTGCTTTAGAGGGGGAATGACCATGTTAATGGATAAACGAATGTCACGCTTTGCTCTGATGGCTGTGGTGGCGCTGCTATTAACAGCTTGCAGTAAAGAGCCGCCACCTGCTGTGCTAACGACGATTGAAGGCAATGTTGTCCAGCCCGAAGATTGGAAAGGCAAGTGGGTTTACATCAACTATTGGGCGGAGTGGTGCAAGCCCTGTGCGGAAGAAATTCCTGAGCTGAACAAGTTTGCTGCAGAGCGCAAAAATGCCTTGGTACTAGGGGTTAACTTTGACAATCCCGAATCCGTTGCCGCGCTACAGCAGATGAGCCGTATGCGCATTGAGTTTGCTGTGGTGACCAATGACAGCGCGCAAGCCGTGTTCCCGCATTCAGTCCCTACCGGCTTGCCTGGCACGATTGTCGTGAGCCCAGAAGGAAAAGTGCTGCGCACACTGCAAGGGCCGCAAACGGAATCCACGCTGTTGCAAGCGCAGACTAGTCAGTAGCTCAACCACCCCCAAATACGCCGCTTTTACAGCATTTGAGCCTTGAATTCGTCGCTCTTGATGAAGGAGGTTACTCATGCTCAAAAATGTTGACTCTTTATTTATTGTGCATACAATAAAGCAGCGAAGTAATGAAGATCACTTATGACTCAGCCAAGAATGCCCTCAATATTCAGCAGCGTGGCCTGAGCTTTGATCGAGTTGCTGAGTTCAGTTTTGAGACGGCGCTCATCACCATTGATACTCGCCGAGACTACAAGGAAATACGCTACAAGGCGCTCGGCAAGCTGAAAGGTCGCGTGCACTGTTTGATCTTCACCGAAACTACCGATGGCATTCGTGTCATCAGCTTCCGCAAAGCCAACAAGCGCGAGGTGCTGTTGTATGAAAAAAATATCTCCATCAACTCCTGATAATGAAAACCCAGAGTGGACGCAGGCGGATATCGACAACGCTATTCCATTCAAACAACTTCCGGCAACACTGCAAACCAAATTACGCGGCCGTCCGAAAGCGGCTGTTACCAAAGAGCGTATTACGATTCGGCTTTCGCCCGATGTGTTGACAACATTTCGTGCAACGGGTGATGGCTGGCAGTCGAAGATTGATACCGCGTTAAAAGACTGGTTGCGAACACACTCGCCAGCAGCTTGATTTGGAGTTTTTTTCTTTGATGCCGTGAATATTACTCTGAGCCCAATTACTTTAACGCGCTTCCCACTGTTGATTATCTGGGTCGGTTAAATCACGGCTGCCGTGGACTACGGTAACAATGACAATTTCCTGTCGTGCTTCAATGAGTTGGTAAATAGCGCGGTATCCCCGATAAACAACTTCACGAATGTCGTTGTGCTCGGCTTCAGGAGCAAGGCGTCCACTGCGAGGGAATGTAGACAAGTTCTCCAGTCGAGTTGTTAATTGTCCAATAAATTGTTGCGCATAAACGGGTGAATCCAATGCGATGTAATCGCGCAACTGTGCAACATCTTTCAGTGCGCGTCTGGACCAGCGTAACTTCATGGTTTCCAGTTGCCACCCAACAGTTCTTTTTTGGCATCTTCGTGCGAAACCGTGCGTCCTTCCTCAATATCTTTTAATCCTTCTTCGATCTTCTGGCGCACATAAACGGTATACATCACATCATCCCATGTGGCCTTTTCTGGCAGGTGATCCGCAATATTGTGAACAATTTGCTGCATGGTTTGCATGAATGGCCTCTCGCTATATCTGGTCATTTTTTGGAAATTCACAGGCGTTCATGATAAGAGACCCTCCATGATTTCCATAGTGGCGCACACCAATTACTCACCCACCCAAATACGCCGCTTTTACAGCAGGATTATTCAGCAGCGCGCTGGCGGCATCGTGCAGAGTGATCTCGCCGTGTTCCATCACATAGCCGCGCTGCGCGAGTGTCAGCGCAAGCTGGGCATTCTGTTCCACCAGCAGCACGCTCACGCCTTCGCGGTTGATGGTTTTAATCACTTCAAAAATCTTTTGCACGAGGATCGGCGCCAGCCCCATGCCCGGTTCGTCGAGCAACAGCAAGCGCGGTTTGCTCATCAGCGCACGGGCGATTGCTACCATTGCTGCTCGCCGCCCGACAGTGTGCCGGCCGCTTGCGTGCGTCGCTCCGCCAAACGCGGGAACAGCGAGTAGGCGTGCTCGATGTCGTGCTGGATGGCGTGTTTATCACTGCGGCTGTACGCGCCCATTTGCAGGTTTTCCAGCACGGTCATTTCAGGGAAGATGCCGCGACCTTCCGGCACCAGCGCCAAGCCCTTGCTGGCCAAGCTGTGCGCCGGTGCGCCTTCGATATTTTCGCCGCTGAACAGAATTTGCCCGCGCGTGGGTTTGAGCAGGCTGGCAATGCTTTTCAGCAGAGTGCTTTTGCCCGCGCCGTTGGCGCCGATGAGAGACACTAGCTCCCCCGGCATAACGTGCAGGGAAACTTGGCGCAGGGCTTGAATCGCACCGTAGCTAACATCAATCGCCTGCACGGCGAGCAGCGCATCCGCGTGAGCGGTGGAATGGGTAGACATCAATCAATCCGTAGTGGGCAGGCCGCCGTCGGGTATCGTTTCGCCGGGAAGCAGCGGCCACAGGGTTTTGTGGCGCGGATGGGTTTCGGCGGCGGGGCGGCCGTTGGTGTAGTAGTACAGCGCCAGCGAGCGGCGCGCGCGATCGGGCGGGCAGGTGAGTGCGTGCGGGTGGCCGTGCCAAGTGTCGCTGCCGGTGCTGAAAATGGCCAAGCGTTTGGCAATAGGCAGGATGCGTTTTTGGCAGGCAGTGAGCTGACGATCCCACAGCTCCAGATGGCCGCCGTATTCCTCCTGCCAATCGTCGTTCAAATACAGCAATAAATTGAGGCGGCGATCGAGCTGATAAATGCGGTGGATGTTGAAATCCGCATGCACGCGCAGCAAACCGCCTTGCAGGGTTTGGTGTGTGCCGCCACCGAGCAGGCGCGGATCCGGCAGCAGGTTTTGAATGCCGGTGAGTTTTTCTAAAAACAGAATAAAAGCCTGCGATTGCATTTCCCACAGCAGATGGCGCACGAAAGGATCAAACAGGCGTTCATTGCGTATGCCCACTTTGTTTTTTGTGCGGGAATGCGCTGCGTGTCTTCATCCACAAACGAGGTGTTGTCGCGCTCTTGCAGTGCAGGGTCTGCGGGTGGAAAACCGGCTTGCAACTGCTGCGAGATGGCATCGCTGACGAAATCATCCACCACAATATGCGGGAAAGGCTGCGCGGCGCGATAGCCTGCGCCGTGGCTTTCAGCAAAGGCCATCAGTGCGTCGTAATCAAAGACATACTCGCCGGATTTGCCGGAAAACTGCGGGTTTATCATGGGTGGGAGGCTCATGATTTGGATTTACCGAATGCCCTGTGATGGGTCGTCATGCTAGCATTCCACCTATCGTAAATTAAGGATTTAGATCATGAAGTTTGAAGGTACAGAACGCTATGTGGCCACCAGTGACTTGCAAATGGCGGTCAACGCGGCGGTCACTTTGCAGCGTCCGCTGCTCATCAAAGGCGAGCCCGGCACGGGCAAAACGCTGTTGGCAGAAGAGGTGGCAGGCGCATTGGGCAAGCGTTTGATTCAGTGGCACATCAAATCCACCACCAAGGCGCAGCAGGGCTTGTATGAATACGATGCCGTTTCACGCCTGCGCGATTCGCAACTTGGCGATGATCGCGTGCATGACATTCGCCACTACATCAAGCGCGGCAAATTGTGGGAAGCCTTTGATGCCGATGAACAAGTGGTATTGCTGATCGACGAGATTGACAAAGCCGATATTGAATTTCCCAATGACTTGCTGGTGGAAATCGACAAAATGGAATTTTTTGTCTATGAAACGGGCGAGACCATCAAAGCCAAGCAGCGTCCTATTGTCGTCATCACCAGCAATAACGAGAAAGAACTGCCGGATGCTTTTTTGCGTCGCTGTTTCTTTCACTTCATCAACTTTCCTGATCGGGAAACGATGACGAAAATTGTCGATGTGCATTTTCCGACTATTCAGCACGATTTGGTAAAAGAAGCGCTGGATGTGTTTTTTGATGTGCGCAAAATCCCTGGTTTGAAGAAAAAACCTTCGACCTCAGAATTGATAGATTGGCTGAAGTTGCTGATGGCTGACAATATCCCCGAAGAAATTCTGAAAAACCGCGATGCCACCAAAGCCATTCCCCCGCTGTACGGCGCGCTGCTAAAAAATGAGCAGGATGTGCACATGCTAGAGCGTTTGGCGTTTATGACGCGGCGTGAAGGGCGTTAAGCGTGACTACGCAATCCAAAGCCAGCAGTTTGGAGTATTTGCGCGAAGGTTTTCGCGTATTTCTGCATCCTGAGTTGCGCGCGTATGCCGTTATTCCACTGCTGATCAATACGCTGATTTTTGGTGGCTTGTTTTGGTGGAGCCTGAATTTAATCGGCGATTTGATCAGCAGTGCTATCAATGCACTGCCAGAATGGTTGGATTGGCTGAGCTGGATTATGTGGCCGCTGGCGGTGATGTTGGTGTTGATTGTCGCGATGTACACTTTCAGCACGATTGCCAACTTATTGGCGGCGCCGTTTAACGGTTTGCTGGCAGAAAAAGCGGAAGCGCTGTTTACAGGCGTTTCACCCAACAGCAAGGAAACGGTGTGGGGTGCTTGCAAGCAACTGCCGCGCATTTTTATGAAGGAATTACACAAGCTCGGCTTTCAGGTGAAATGGTTAATTGCCTTGCTGATTCTTTCACTCATTCCAGGCCTGAATATCATCGCGCCGTTGTGCTGGTTTATTTTTTCTGCTTGGGCGACAGCCTTGGAATACTGTGATTACCCGATGGACAATCACGCCTACAGTTTTTCACAGGTGCGAGAAGCGGCAGGTACGCAGCGCTGGTCCTGTTTTAGTTTCGGTGCGCTCGTGATGTTGGGCAATATGGTGCCACTGCTCAATTTATTCATGATGCCAGCCGCTGTTTGTGGCGCGACCTTGTTGTGGGTTGAGCGTCTAAAAGACGAATAATCTGTTATTTTAATCTCCTTTTTGGAATGCCCATGCTTTATTCCTTGCTGCGCCCATTGTTGTTTGCGTTAGATGCGGAAAAAGCGCACCACCTCACGCTGGAAAGTTTGCGCATTGCTCAAGCTTGCGGTGTACTGGGTCTTTATGCTGGGCAGCCGGTGGCGGATCCCGCGCAAGTGTTTGGCATCACCTTTCCCAACTGCGTGGGTTTGGCGGCCGGCTTGGATAAAAATGCTGATTACATCGACGCACTGGGCGCTCTCGGTTTTGGTTTTGTAGAAGTGGGCACCGTCACGCCGCGTCCGCAGGTGGGCAATCCTCAGCCGCGTTTGTTTCGTGCCGTGGCACAGCGCGGCATCGTCAACCGTATGGGTTTTAATAATCAAGGCGTGGAGTATTTGCTGAAAAATATTCAACGCCGCACTTACCGAGGTGTGCTCGGTGTGAATATCGGAAAAAATGCGACCACGCCGGTAGAAAGTGCACTCGATGATTATCTGGCTTGTCTCAATACTGTTTATGCAGACTGCGATTACATCACTGTGAATTTGTCTTCACCCAACACACCAGGGTTGCGTGATTTGCAATTTGGTGAACCGTTAAAGCGTTTGTTGGAAGGTTTGAAAAATCGTCAGCAACAACTGAGCACTGAATTTGGCAAATACAAACCGCTGTTGGTAAAAATTGCTCCCGATCTTGCCGATGCAGATATTGATGACATCGCGCAGACTTTTTTGCAAATGCAGATAGACGGCGTGATCGCTACCAACACCACGATAGAAAAATCGGCACTGCGCGGCACGGCTTTGGCAGAGGAAGCGGGTGGCTTGAGTGGCGCGCCGGTGTATCAAAAATCTACCGCTGTTTTGCGTCAGTTATCGCAAATACTGGACGGAAAAATTCCTTTGATTGGCGTCGGCGGCATTGAAAATGGCGCGCAGGCGAAAGAAAAACTATCAGCCGGTGCAGCGCTAGTGCAGTTGTATTCCGGCTTGATTTATCGTGGACCTGAGTTGGTGCGTGAGTGTGCAACAGCCGTGGTAGGTAGATAATGAAGGGCGTCATGAGGCGCGACATATCCATAGTTCAAGGAGGAACTGGATCATGAGCAACATCAAGTTATTTCAAAGTCAGGAAATCCGTAGCCATTGGGATGCCGATAAAGAGCAATGGTATTTCAGCGTGATTGATATTATTCAGGCGCTTACTGGCAACGAGCGCCCGCGCAAATACTGGAGTGACCTGAAAAACAAGCTGAAAAAAGAAGGTAGTGAAGTGTCCGATAAAATCGGACAGTTGAAAATGCTAGCCCCAGACGGAAAATCACGCCTCACTGATGTGGCTGACACCGAAGTCCTGTTGCGACTGATCCAGTCCATTCCTTCCCCGCGGGCTGAACCGTTCAAGCTCTGGTTGGCGCAGGTAGGTTATGAGCGCTTGGAAGAAAATGAAGATCCAGAGCTGACCATAGACCGAGCGCTGGAAACTTATCTCGCCAAGGGCTATTCCCGTGAGTGGATCAACCAGCGCCTGCAAAGCATTGAAGTGCGCAAGGAGTTAACGGATGAATGGGAAAAACGCGGCGTAAAAAAAGGACAAGAGTTTGCCATGCTCACAGATGAAATTATCCGCGCATGGAGTGGAATGACAACAAAAGAATACAAACAATTCAAAAGCCTAAAAAAAGAAAGTTTGCGCGATAACATGACCAATCTTGAATTGGTTCTCAATATGTTGGCAGAAGCAACAACATCAGAAATTTCAAAACAGAAATTGCCAGAGAATCTTGATGAAAGTAAAACGGTAGCGCGTCAGGGCGGCTCGGTGGCTGGTAATGCACGCAAGGATATTGAAGCAAGAACCGGAAAAAAGGTCATTACCAGCAAGAACGCTAAGCAACTGGGCAGAATGAAAAATTTAGGGTCGCCAAATAAATGACAAAACTCACCATGAAACCACTGCACTTTATCGCTACTTGCGCGCGTGCGCAGGAGCCACTGCTAGCACAGGAATTAGAAGCGCTGTTTGCACAAGATGTGGTGGCAGGTGATCGCATCGTCAGTTTTTCTGCCAGCCCAGAAGTGATTTATCGCGTACTGCTTGGCACGCGCATTGCTAATCGCGTGTTGTGGCCGGTGTGCACCGTACCAGCGAATGATGGCGATGAAATGTATCAGGCGCTACGCGAATACGATTGGGCAACATTGCTCAAACCGCACAATACATTTTGCATAGATTTTATTGGTGAATCCGAAACTATTCGCAACAGCATGTTCGGCGCCATGCGCGTAAAAGACGCGTTGGTAGATAGCGTGCGCGTTGGCGATGCGCGCCCCAGTGTGGTGAAAGATGCGCCCGATATTCGTTTCAACACCGTTTTACTTTCCAATGAAAAACAAACGGACCGCGTGCAAGTAGCGGTAGATTTAGGCAATGGCAGTTTGCATAAACGCGGTTACCGTCAGCAGGCAGGTGAGGCGCCGCTGAAAGAAACGGTGGCTGCCGGCATGTTGCTGCGCGCGGGTTGGCCAGCGATAGCGCAAGCGGGCGGTGCGCTGTTTGACCCTATGTGTGGCAGCGGTACTTTGTTGATTGAGGCGGCTCTAATGGCGGCCAATATTGCGCCGGGTGTGTATCGCGAGCAGTGGGGCGTTCAACACTGTCCGTGGCACGATGAAGTTTTGTGGAAAAAAATACAGGCTGATGCCAAAAGTCGTCTGCTTAATGTGGGCGCGATTAGCATGCCAAAAATTACCGGCAGCGATATGTTGGTGCAGGTAGTAAAAAAGGCGCGTGAAAATATTGAACGCGCAGGTTTATCGGAATGTATTAGCGTAGACGCAGAGCATTTGGCAGATAGCATGCCACCGCGCGCCAAAACAGGTTTGCTGATTTGCAATCCACCTTACGGTGAGCGTTTGGGTGATGCGGCAGAATTGCCAGCGTTGTACGCCATGCTCGGTGAAAAAATGAGCGCGCTGCACGGCTGGCAAGCGGCAGTACTCACCAGTGAAAAGTCATTGGCGCAGGCAATAGGTTTGCGCAGCCATCGCTCTTACCGTTTTGATAATGGCGCGCTTGCGTGTCGTCTGTATTTGTTTGAATTGAGCGACAGAAACCGTTTCAAGGCGTTTGATGCCTCCGCGCAACACAGCGCCCAAGAAGCGGTGAGTGAGGTAGAGCAGCTTTCAGATGCTGCGCGTATGCTGTGCAATCGCCTGCAAAAAAATGCACAAAAACTGCGACCTTGGTTAAAACAATCGGGTGTGACTTGTTATCGCTTGTACGATGCGGATATGCCGGAATATGCTTTTGCGATAGATGTTTATACACATGCAGAAACAGGTGAATTGCATGTGCATTTGCAAGAGTACGCGCCACCTAAAACCGTGGACGAGTCTGCGGCGGCGCGCAGGCGAGAAGAAACGCGGCTGGCGGTTTCGGCGGCGTTAAAAATTCCCTTGTCGCGTGTGTATGGCAAAAACCGTGAGCGCCAGCGCGGAGAGAAAAAGCAGTACAGCAAACAGGAAGTGGTGGCGGACACGCGTTTCCCCGTACAGGAGAATGGGCATATTTTCCAAATCAACATGCAAAGCTATCTCGACACGGGCTTGTTTCTGGACACGCGCCCTGTGCGGCAATTAGTGGCTGAAAAAGCCAAAGGCAAAGATTTTTTGAATTTGTTTTCTTACACGGCCAGTGCCACGGTGTATGCGGCAAAAGGCGGTGCGCGCAGTTCCTTGTCAATCGATATGTCGGCCACTTACACCGATTGGGCGCGCCATCACTTTGCTAGCAATGACATCAACACTCGCAAGCACCAGTTATTAACAGCAGATTGTTTGCAGTGGTTGGAAGAAGCGGATGAGCAGTTCGATTTTATTTATCTGGATCCACCCACCTTTTCCAATTCCAAGCGCATGCACAACACCTTGGATGTGCAGCGCGATCAAGTGCAATTGATTGGTTACGCTTTGGATTTGCTGTCGGAGAATGGCGAGTTGATTTTTGTTACCAACCACCAGCGCTTCAAGTTGGAGGAGGCGATATTCATTGATCACGGCTGGAGGCCAGAAAATATTACCGCGCAAACGCTGGATGTGGATTTTCAGCGCAGCAAAAAAATTCACCAGTGTTGGTTATTCCGTCGCGCGTGAATGGTGTTTGTCTAGTAGATGGAGTGCATCGTGAATGACGGCAACGGTTGCGCCTTTTTTATGCGCGTTCTCGCTGATGTGACGGCGAAACTGCCGTGAGCCAGCAACATTGTGCCACAAACCTAATAAATGCCGTGTGAGCATGCTGAGTGACACACCTTGCGCGTGTTGTTCTGCACAGTAAGCAGCGTACTGTTGTGTGATACGAATGCGATTGGCAATTTCATGTTGATCATCGAATAACACAGCATCGGCTTCGGCTAAAAAATAAGTGTTGTGCCACGCCGCACGCCCCATCATTGCGCTATCAACATACTGCAAATGATTTTTTGCTTCTGCTAGCGTGGCAATGCCGCCGTTAATTGCAATCGTTAATTCGGGTCGCAGTTCTTTTAAGCGATACACCCAATCGTATTTCAGCGGTGGGATTTCACGGTTTTCTTTGGGACTTAAACCATGAAGCCAAGCGTTGCGCGCGTGTACAATGACGGTGTTGCAAGGACTGTCGGTTGCTGTATCAATAAAGTATAAAAAATCGTCAAAGCTATCTTGTTGATCAATGCCGGTTCTGCATTTGAGCGTAACGGGTACGCTGCCGTCATCTGCCATAGCGCGCAGACAGTCGCGCACTAATATCGGTGTGCTCATTAAACAAGCGCCAAATGCGCCACTTTGCACGCGGTCACTGGGGCAGCCGCAATTCAGATTTAATTCATCGTATTGGTATTGCGCAGCAATGACGCTGCTGTCGCGCAGTTGTGCAGGATCAGCGCCGCCGAGTTGTAGGGCAACAGGGTGTTCAACATTATGGAATGCCAGTAAGTGATCGGTCTTGCCATGCAAGATGGCATGGGTGGTGATCATTTCTGTATAGAGCAGCGTATGTTTAGTGAGTAAGCGCGCCAGATAGCGAAAGTGTTTATCTGTCACATCAATCATTGGAGCAACAGACAATTTTCTTATTGCTGAATTTTTCTTTGGCATGAGAGAAGTTGATTAGCGTTTTCTTATTCGATCTAACTGGCGTTTATTCCAAGTGCGTATCACATGCCAACGCCAGAAAAGTTGCACGGCAAAATATCCAGATATGCCAAATGCTGTGCCGATAATGAAAGAGCCCAGTAGAAGTGGTCGCCATGTATCTTTGATGATACGGAATAAGTTGGTTGCTTCACTGAGCAAGCTGTCATGGCTCCAATCGAAAGAGAGCAAAGCATTGAGATCAAAATTGACAGTATTGGGAATAAAGAAAGAACCAATTTTTAAGGCAGCATAAAGAATGGGTGGAGAAGTTAAAGGGTTGGAAACCCAAACCAAGCCCACGGAGATAGGTAAATTGCCGCGCAGCCAGATGGCAATAATGGCAGCAATTAGCATTTGAAAAGGAAAAAGGATGAAAGCAAAACCAGCAAATAGACCCGCAAAAAATGCGCGTGCAACACTATTGCGGTTTAAGTGCCATAAATTGGGGTCATGGATGCGGTTACCCAATACAGCCAGTTTCCCACTAGACAGCAGTTTTTGCCCCTCGGTGGTGAACCGTTTGAATATTTTTTTTGCCATACCGAATCTAGTCAGAGTACTTCAGTTGTTTCCTCATTATCCCACAACCGTCGCTAGAACAATGCACTAAGCAGCAGTTGGGTGGCGGGATGCTGAGGATTTTCAAAAATCTGCTGTGTGTTGCCGGCCTCCACAATACGGCCTTGCTGCATCACCAGTACGCGATCTGCTATGCGTTGCACCAAATGGAGATCGTGGGTGATAAACAGCAGCGATAGCTGCATATCGCGTTTAAGTTGCAGCAGCAGGGCGATGATTTGTGCCTGCGTGGATACATCCAAGGCTGAGACGGCCTCATCGCAGACGATCAATTTAGGATTGAGGGCGATGGCACGAGCGATACCGATCCGCTGTCGTTGACCACCGGAAAACTCATGGGGAAAGCGGTGCAAGCTGTCAGCTGGCAGCTCCACGCGTTGAAGCAATGTTTGTACCGTTGCGGTGCGGGTCTGCGGGTTGCCGATGCTGTGAATTTCAAGCGGTTCCAGCAGGATGCGTTCAACCGTGTGTCTGGGGTTTAAAGAGTCATTGGTGTCTTGAAAAATAACTTGGCATTGCTGGCGAAAAGCGGTGATTTGCTGGCGATTATTTCTGTCGAGTATTTGTTGTTGAAAAATAATTTCGCCAGAGTCCGCTGGATCTAAAACCAACAGGGCGCGCCCCAGCGTGCTTTTTCCACAGCCGGATTCTCCTACCAATGCCAGTATTTCTTGTTCGTGGATAGAGAAGCTGATGTCATGTAGCACTGGAGTAGCGGGTTTTCGTCGTGTTAACAGTGCTTGCGGTGGCGTAAAGGCTTTGCTGATATTTCTGGCTTCTAACAACACGGTTTTTTGGTTGTTTTTTGTTTCTGAATGAGCCGTTGGCTGCAGTGCAGCAATCAGACTTTGCGTATACGGATGTTGTGGTGATGAAAAAATTGTTTCAGTAGAGGCGATTTCACAGAGCGAACCGTTTTGTAAGACAGCAACGCGTTGGCACCAGTGTTTTACTAAAGCCAAATCGTGTGTGATAAATAACACCGCCATTTGTCGTTGTTGTTGCAGATTTTGTAGTAAAGCCAGAAGTTGGTGTTGCGTGCTGGCATCTAGCGCCGTGCTGGGTTCATCGGCAATCAGTAAGTCGGGTTTTCCTGCTAAAGCCATCGCAATCATAATGCGTTGGCATTGGCCGCCTGAAAGCTGGTGGGGGAAACTTCTTAAACGCAGTTCTGGTTGATCGACTTTTACTTCTTGTAATAGTTGCAATGATTGTTCGCGTATATCGTTTGCGTGCAAAGTGGGTTCATGCAGTTGAAACACTTCTGCCAACTGCTCGCCAATGGTTTGCACGGGATTGAGTGCGGTGATTGGCTCCTGAAAAATCATTGCCACGCGTTTGCCGCGTAAGCTGTGCAATAAATGCAAGTTGTTGTCGATGCGTTCGCCATCAAACAGAATTTTTCCTCGACACATTTTTAGCGCAGGTTTAGGTAACAAGCCCATGATGCTTTGTGCGCAGAGACTTTTGCCTGAGCCGGATTCTCCCACCAAAGCCAGTGTTTCACCTGTTTGAATGGTGAAGGAAACATTGCGTAGCACCGTGCGTTCGCCATCATCGCTGTGAGCCGCAATACTTAGATTTTCAATGGCGAGCAAGGGGATACTCATATCAATGCCGCCATGTGCTGTCGGTAATCGTGACAGGCGTAGAGAGTGGTTTATCCTCGCGTTGTAGCTGGCGAATGCGGTTTTTAGTGGGTAGGTCTATCCAAAATAGCCCAGTTCCCATGGCATCTACGGCGCTGTCGCTGCTGCGCGTAGCGTGGCTAGCTGGCAATTTTATCCATGCCCAATAGGCTTCGCGGAAGTAGGGCACTTTGAAAGTAGGAATCATTGCTGCCGTATCAAAAACCTGTTGTTCAATTTGATGTGCTAATACCGTGCGTTTGTTGCGATCCAATTCTTCGCGGTAGGCATCAATCAGTTTGTCCATCACGGGATCTGCGAAGTTGGTGATGTTGTTGGGCTGCGCTTTGAAAGCGTTATCGGAATGATAAAACTGGCGGTATTCTGGGGATAAACCGCCACCGCTCCAGCCCAGCGAGGCGATTTGATGATTTTTTTCCAAGACTTGTTTGAAAAAAGCGGAGCTGTCCAACAGTTGTAACTGCAAATCAATGCCGGCTTTTCTGGCTTCTTCTTGCAAAATTACTAGGCGATCGGTGTGCAGTGGATTACCGTAACTGAGCGTAAGAGACAGTCGATTTCTATCTTTTAAGCGAATGCCATCTTTGTCTAATGATTTCCAACCGGCGGTTTCCAGCAAAACAATAGCGCGAGGAATATCAAAGCCGCGAGGTTTGATATTTTTGTTGTCGTAATCGCCATAGCCGACATTGTGCGTTTCCATGCGTTGATAATCACCGTGCAAAACGGTGTTGATGACTTTGTCGAAATCCATGGCGTAGGCAATGGCTTCGCGCACTCGAATATCATCGAGTGGTGGTTTGGCCATGTTGAGCCACAAGCCCTGCGCGGGCTGTACTACATCGTTGTAATACCACAGTTTTTGTACATAGCCTTTATCAAAAATATCGCCTTTCGCTTTGTTGTGCCAAAAGTCAGGTAGTGTGAGTGCGAAGCTGTCCAGCTCGCCTTTTTGAAAATACTGCCAAGCAATGTTGGGGTCGCGAATGACTTTGACGATGATGTGATCAGGATTGAAGCGGTGTTTGTAGTAGCGTTTATTGTTCGCCCACCAGTCGTTGATGCGATCAAAGCGCACAAATTTTCCTTTGCGCACTTCGCCAATTTTATAGGCAGCAGTTCCCGGTTCTGGCAGCCAGTTGTAGTGACGCACCCAATTTTTATCCAGTGTATGAAAGTGGCGCGGCACGGGATTGACATTGACTTGTTCGAGTAATTCATCGTCTGGTTTCGCAACACCAGACACCATAGCAATGGTGTAGGTATCAAATTTGATGACATTGGTAATTTGGGTGGTGAAGTATTCGTTTTGAAACGGTGCGACGATAAATTTCGAACGCATAAATTCCAGCAAATATACGAAATCGTCGGCAGTGACCGGTTTGCCGTCAGACCAACGCGCGTCGGGATCCAATTTGAAATACATTGTTTTGTGATCGCTGCCAAACGCCCAGTGTGTGGCGAGTGCAGGAATTGGGCGGCGGGTATCAGGGTGTATGTCCACCAAATTCATGTTTAGCGCACGCGTGTAACCAGCAAAACTGCCATTGGAATCGGGGCCAACGACACGCAGTGTGAGTGGAAAACTCAACATGGATTCACGCAGTGTGCCGCCGCGTTGTGCAGCGGGGTCGGCAAACTCTGGGTCGCTGTCATTGGTTTGCCACACCAAATCATTGGGCAATGCTGTGGTGGATGCTGGATAAGGTGTAAGTGTTCGTTCAATAGCTGTTGCGCTAGATACTTCTTTCTTATCGCAGCCAATAAGAAATAAACAGATACACAGTGGCAATAGCAAAAAACGGCGCAACATTATTCGTACACCGTGTGTTGTTTGGGGTCGAAGGCTTCACGCAAGGCTTCACCTATCCAAGTCACCATAATCAACACCGCCACCATGGCGATAGTGACAGAGCCAACGATCCATTCGCTGTCTAGTCGCGACATGCCTTCGCGCAATAACACGCCCCAACTGGGTGTGGGCGGCGGTAAGCCGAAGCCGAGATAATCCAACGCAGTTAAGGCCGTGATGCCGCCTGTAATCGAAAACGGAGCAAAAGTAATTAACAGTGCGCGTGTGTTGGGCAATAAATGTTGCGTGATGATGCGCCAATCCGATGCGCCCAGTGCGCGCGCTGCCAATACATAATTGCGTGCTTTTTCTTTGTAACTGCTGGTACGCATATACCAAGTGATAGCAGTCCAATCAAAAAACGCCATGATCAACAGCAGCGTCCAAAAACCGGGCAGTATCAATGAGGCGAGAATCATAATCACATACAGCGTGGGAATAGACGACCAAATTTCGATCACGCGCTGCATGATCAAATCAAACTTGCCGCCATAAAAACCCATCGCAATACCGATGATGGTGCCAACGGTGTAATTGCACAGCAACAACAAAATGCTAAAAGCGATGGAAAAACGAAAGCCGTACAGCAAACGCGCGGCGATATCGCGACCAGCGCCATCGGTTCCCAAAAAATGTTGATAACTGAGTGATGGCGGTAGCGGTGGGTATAAACCCTCAACGGCGTGAGACTCCAGCGGGTTCCAAGGAATTATCGGCATTAACACCCAGTTGTCCGTGTCTGCTGTTTTGCGAAATTGTTGTTGTAAATCGCGGTAGTTGGTTTCGTGTGGGTAATCCAAGCCAAAGCTTGTGCCAGGTAAAAAAGCGCCGTAGGTCGGGAAAAAGTAGTGGCCTTGGTAATGCACAATCAAGGCGCGGTTGTTTGCGATCAATTCAGCAACACAGCTCAAAGCGATTAACACAACTAACAACAGCGCAGACCAGTAGCCGCGTTTCTGCGTGCGAAAACGCTGCCATTGTTTTTTGGTTTGTGGGTGCAGTGTGAACACGCTTATTCAAACCTCACGCGCGGGTCAATGGCTGCAACGCAGAGATCAGAGAGGATATTGCCGATCAAAAATAGTACGGAAGATATAACCAACAATCCCATTACCACGGGGTAGTCGCGCTCCACTAAAGATTCATAGCCGAGCAAACCCATGCCGTCGATATTGAAGATGGTTTCTACTAAAAAAGAGCCAGACAAAATAATTGAGATGCCGTGGCCGAATGATGTGGCGAGTGGAATTAAGCTATTACGCAGTGCATGACGAAACACGGCTTGACGAAACGAGAGCCCTTTAGCTACCGCTGTGCGCACATAATCACTGGCGAGATTTTCCAGCAAGCTGTTTTTCATCAGCATGGTCATCACAGCGAAACTGCCGACCAAATAGGTGGTCAACGGCAGTACCGCGTGCATAGCAATGTCGCGGATTTGTTCCACCCAAGACAAATCAGCAATGTCATCGCTAGCAAAGCCACCCAAAGGAAAAATTTCCCAATGCGAAGCAAAAACAGTGATCAAAATAATGCCGAGTACATAATTGGGGATCGCAAAACCTAAAAAAATGAGAGCAGCACTGAGATGATCAAAACGCGAATTGTGACGCAGAGCCTTAGCAATACCGAGGGGAATGCACACGGCATAAGTGATCAATAAAGAAAGCCCGCCGTAAAATAATGAGAGTGGCATGCGCGAAACAATCGTATCCCACACGGGTTCGCCGTAGCGGGTGGAATAACCAAGATCGAGTTGTAGCACGCGCCATAACCATTCTGCGTAACTGATGAGCAGTGGCTTATCAAAGCCATAGTAGGTTTTTAATTCCGCAAGTTGTTCTTCATCTAACGAGCCGCTGCTGTTGGCGCGGTCGCGCACAATATGTGCGCCTTCACCGCCGGCAAATTGCGCATCGGTCATCATTTTTTCTATTGGCCCGCCAGGGACAAAGCGGGTGAGGGTGAAAACAATCAGCGTGATGCCGAGTAATGTCGGAATAGTCAGCAATAAACGGCGCAGCAGATACGCAATCATTGCCGCCACTGCCTTGCGCGTGTGGGCTTTAGTTCAGCGTGGCTGGCGCGAAAGGGGTTGATGTCGAGGCCGCCGCGTCGCGTGAATCTGCCTTCAACGCTGAGTTTTTCTGGCGAGCAGTGTGTCCAAATATTGCAAAAAATACGCTCGACACACTGCTCGTGAAAACCTTGATGTAAACGGAATGAACATAAGTAGCGCAGCAGGTTTTCTTCGTTAATTGCTGCGCCGCAATAAGCAATACGCACGCTCGCCCAATCCGGTTGGCCGGTAACGGGGCAGTTGCTGCGCAGTAAATGGCTGATTAGGACTTGTTCCGTTGTTTTGCTTGTATCACAAGTGAGTAACGCAGAAGTAATTTCGTAGTGATTGATGGAAATATTGGCGTTATCAATACAGCGATCAGTCCACGGTTGGATTTGCAAACGGCTATCGCCTTGTGCTGCACAAAAAACCACTTGAACATTGCCGCCGACGATACTCGCCACATCGGCGGAAATTTTTTCGATCAATTCATTCGTATTTTCTAGGGCGGTTTGATTAAAACTGTTCAGATACAGCTTCAGCGATTTCGATTCAACGATATTTGCTGTCTGTGCACTGTAGTCGAGCAGAATGCAGCCGGCTTGCGGTTTGCCTTGTTGGTCTAGCCACGAAATTTCATAGCCAGTCCAGCTGTCTTCGCCAATAAAAGGCAGCGGTTTTTTGGCTGGCCAAAAATCGCGTGCAGCTTGTCGCGGCACAGCAACGAGTAAGCTCGGATCGTAATGATCGCTGTAGGTTGTGTGCTTGCCCAGAGGCAGCTGACTGTAATCCACAGTCATGCCTTAGCTCCGCAAGCCTTTGCTGCTGTTGAGCAAACGCAGGGCAACAACGCATGCGATACAGGAGAATAGAGCGATCATGCCGAGCGATGCAGAAACATTGACATCCGAAATGCCGAGCATGCCGTAGCGAAATGCATTCACCATGTAGAGAATTGGGTTGAGTTGCGATAAAGCCTTCCAAAATGGCGGCAGTAAATCAATGGAATAAAACACACCGCCAAGATATGTCAGTGGTGTTAAAACAAAAGTAGGGATGATAGAAATGTCATCAAAGTTTTTGGCGAAGATGGCATTGAGCAAACCTAAGAGTGAGAACAAAACGGAAGTGAGTAACACGGTGCTGATCATGATGAGTTAATGTTGTACATGCAGTTTGCTAAAAAATAACGACAGTATGGTGACAACAATACCTACGCAGATGCCGCGTGCCACGCCGCCTGCCACATAACCGGCAAGTATTGCCCAATTGGGAACGGGCGCTACCAGCAACTCCTCAATGCTGTGTTGAAACTTGTTGCTGAAAAAAGAGGAGACCACATTGCTATAGGAATTGGTTAGCACCGACATCATCACCAAGCCAGGTACCACAAACTGAATATAACTATAGCCTTGCATTTCGCCGATACGGCTGCCGATCAGCGTGCCAAAAATGACAAAATACAAACCTGTGGTGATGGCGGGAGGCAAAAGGGTTTGCATCCAAATACGGAGAAAACGGCGTATTTCTTTGGTTAAGATGGTGCTGAAGGCGATCCAAGTTTCTTGCGAATTCATGCGGCGTTCTCGTTCAATAATTTAACAAACAGCTCTTCGAGGCGATTGGCTTTGTTGCGCATACTGGCCACTTGAATATTTCTTTCACTGAGTTGTGCAAAGAGAGCGTTGATATCGGTGCCGCGCTTGACTTCCACTTCCAGGGAATGCGAATCCGTTTGCTTGATGGCGAAGCCTTGAATTTCCGGTAGGAAGTGCATGGCATCCTTTAGATCTAGCACAAAGGTTTCTTGGTCCAATTTTTGAATAAGGCTTTTCATTGTGGTGTTTTCAATGATATTGCCTTTGTTAATGATGGCGATATTGCGGCAGAGGTTTTCCGCTTCTTCCAAGTAATGTGTGGTGAGGATGATAGAGGTGCCGTTCTTGTTGATTTCGCGTAAGAAATCCCACATCGAGCGGCGCAGCTCGATGTCTACACCAGCGGTGGGTTCATCCAGAATCAGTAATTTTGGTTCGTGAATCAGTGCGCGAGCAATCATCAAGCGCCGTTTCATACCGCCGGATAACATGCGTGCAATGGAATCGCGTTTATCCCACAAATCCAGTTTTTTCATGTAGAAATCGGCGCGTTCTTTAGCGAGGTTAACGGGCATACCGTAGTAACCACCTTGTGTCCGAATGATGTCACCGACTTTTTCAAATTGACTGAAATTAAATTCTTGCGGCACAACGCCTAAGCATTTTCTGGCTTGCGGGAAATGTGTGTCGATGTTGTTGTTAAAAATACTTACGGTGCCGGAGGTTTTTCTAACCAGTGAACACAGAATACCGATTAGCGTGGATTTTCCTGCGCCGTTGGGACCGAGCAGGGCAAAAAAATCGCCTTCGTTGACGGTTAGGTCAATGCCTTTGAGTGCAGAGAATCCGTTGTCGTAGGTTTTGCGTAAATTTTGAATGGAGACAGCGTTGGTCATCGTGAATCTGCGCGTTTTAGGAAAGGTGGCATTATGCCAGAGGCTTCCTCTCTAAGAATTAAAAACGCATAATTTATATGGTTATAAAGAGGTGTTTATGCAAGAAAATAAAACTAACAATCAATTGAGATGGCAGCAAGGGCAAGGTCCTATTGCTCATCGTGCAGATACGGTAAAACGCGTGGCAGCCTTGGTAGAGCGTTTAGTGGCGGCTGGCAGTGTTGCCAGTGTAGAAAGCGCGTACGCGCTGCTGGCGGCGGCTGACAAACTCACTTGTGTGGCCATGAATGTGGTTGTGCATATGACTTATGCGCAGCGCATCGACTTAACGGGTAAACCCTTGCCAGCTGAGGATTTCAAATCGACCCCTGAAGGACATACCGGCGGCGCACTCAACATGGTGCCGGCCTTCGTGGGCTATCTGCTAGCCAATGCGCTAACCGGCAACACGCGCGGCTGGGTGATGGAGCAAGGACATTGCGTGGCGGCAATTGAAGCAATCAATGCGCTGACGGGCGATGTATCCGACACACAGCGCGGGCGCTATGACCGCAGCGCTGAAGGCTTGTCTCGCCTGATCAAAGACTTTTATTCGTATGCCATGGATGCCAATGGACGACCTGCCGTGCCGTTGGGCAGTCACGCAGGAGCCAATACTGCGGGCGCTGTGTCAGAGGGTGGCTACCTAGGGTTTGCTAGCCTGCAATATGTGCACATGCCACTGCCAGGGGAAAGTTTGGTGGCTTTTTTGAGCGATGGTGCTTTTGAGGAGCAGCGTGGCTCGGATTGGGCGCCGCGTTGGTGGCGTGCAGAAGATTGTGGCTATGCCATTCCTGTGATGATTCTCAATGGTCGTCGCATCGAACAGCGCACACAAATTGTGCAAGAAGGCGGTGCAAATTGGTTGGCTGAAGATGTGCGGCACAACGGCTTCGCCCCTCTGATTGTTGATGGACGCGATCCGGCGGCGATTGCATGGGCTGTGATAGAAGCGGAGGCAGCACTGCGTACATTTTCAGCGCAGCCAGACAAACACTATCCCGCTCGGCTTCCTTATGTCATTGCCGAAACAGAAAAAGGATTCGGTTTTCCAGGCGCGGGAACCAATGCCGCACATAACTTACCGCTGCCAGGCTGCCCATGCTGTGACGAAGCAACGCGTGATTTATTTAACGCTAGTGCCAGTACATTGTTTGTACCTGAACAGGAATTGAGTGAGGCGATTACTCGGCTCACTAATCATCAACAACAGCAGCGTGAGAAAGAGAGTCAGCACCCGATGGCGCATCGCAATCCTGCGGCACTGCAATTGCCAGAGCCAACCAATAGCGAGATTGGTGTTGTTGGTAGTGCAATGAGTGCGCTGGATCAATGGTTTGTTAGCTTGGTGGAATCCAATCCATCTTTGCGTGTGCGCATTGGCAATCCTGATGAATTGGCTAGCAACAAGATGGGTGGCACGCTGCGTTTGTTAAAACACAGGGTGAATGTGCCGGAAGCGGGTGTGCCAGAAAGTTTGCACGGTGCAGTCATCACTTCGTTGAACGAAGAAGCTGTTGCTGCTGCAGCGCTTGCCAATAAAGGCGGGTTAAACCTGATTGTTAGTTACGAAGCATTCGCCGTAAAAATGCTGGGCATTTTGCGGCAAGAAATTATTTTTGCGCGTCATCAAAAAGAAATTGGGCATGCGCCAAAGTGGTTGCCTGTGCCGTTAGTGGTAACTTCGCACACATGGGAGAATTCAAAAAACGAACAATCGCATCAAGATCCAACGATTGCAGAAACTTTATTGACGGAAATGTCAGACATTTCGCGCGTTTTATTTCCTGTGGATGGCAATACCGCAACAGCTTCTTTGCATAGCATTTATGCCGGACGAGGGCAGGTGGCTTGTGTGGTGGTATCGAAGCGTGATGTGTCACATCGATTCAATGCAGAGGATGCCAAGGCATTAGTGACTCACGGTGCGGCGCATGTGGCTGGTTCTTTGCGTGATGCAAAAATTCAATTACTTGCTATTGGAGCCTATCAATTGGAAGAAGCCTTGAAGGCGCAAGAGTTTCTTGCGCAACAAGGTTGTTTGTCTTGCGTAACAGTGATTGTTGAGCCAGGGCGTTTGCGTGTGCCGCGCGACGAATACGAAGCGGAGTTTGTATTGGATGACGAATCTTTACATGCGCTGTTTCCGCCACATTTGCCGCGCGTATTGTTAACGCATACCAGACCGGAGCCTATGTTGGGCGTATTGCGTCGTTTGGATGGTGGTCCAAAAAATATGTGTGCATTGGGGTACATCAATCGCGGCGGAACTCTGGATGTTGCCGGCATGTTGTTCGCTAATCGATGCACGGCTTCACATGCCGTTGATGCTGCATTAACACTGATTGGAAAAAGAGAGACTGCTATATGCTAACGCTGACATGCCTTGGTGGTGCTGGAACGGTAACAGGTTCAAAGCATTTATTAACTTGCGGCAACGCGCGCATCATGGTCGATTGTGGTTTATTTCAGGGGTTAAAAAACCTGCGTGAATTGAATTGGCAGCGGCTGCCTAGTGATCCTCGTGAAATCGATGCGGTTGTTTTGACGCATGCTCATTTGGATCACTGTGGATATTTGCCGCGATTATTGCTGGATGGTTTTTACGGCGATATTTTTTCAACCTCTGCCACGCGAGATTTAGCAGAGCTAATACTGTTAGACAGTGCGTGGATTCAAGAGAAAGATGCGGAATACGCCAATCGAAAAGGGTTTAGTAAACACAAACCGGCACAGCCTTTGTATCGTGTGCGCGATGCGGAACGCACCGTCGCACTATTCAATACAGTGCCGTTACATCGCACGGTCGATCTGCCAGGCAATGCAAAATTGTTGTTGCGCAGAGCCGGGCATATTTTGGGAGCGACAACCGCGCAAATTGATATCGATGGAAAACGCATCGTTTTCTCTGGAGATTTGGGGCGTTATAACGATTTGGTCATGCATGATCCTGAGTCTGTGCCATCGGCAGACTATGTGGTTATTGAATCAACTTATGGTAATCGTGTGCATGATCAAACCGATCCAGTGGATGCATTGGGCGAAGTAATTGAGTGCACGGTACAGCGCGGAGGCACGGTAGTTATTCCGGCATTTGCCGTGGGGCGAGCGCAGTCATTAATTTACGATTTGTGGTTGTTGCGTCAGCAGGGAAGGTTAAAAAATGTACCTGTTTTTCTCGATAGTCCCATGGCGACCAGTGCTACGGAGTTGTTATACAAACATAAAAATGAACACCGTTTAGATAAGCGAGATTTTGAGGCAGCTTGTCATGCAGTGAATTACATCCAGAATGTTGATGAATCAAAAGAGTTGTCAGCAAACCGTTATCCCAAAGTTATTATTTCTGCCAGTGGCATGGCAACGGGAGGGCGTGTGTTGCATCACATTGCAGCTTTTGCACCAGATCGCCGAAATACTTTGTTGTTCTCAGGTTTTCAAGCGGCTGGCACACGCGGTCGTAAATTATTAGAAGGTGCGCGCGAAGTGAAAATATTTGGTCGTTGGTTGCCAGTCAATGCAGAGGTAAAAGAACTGCCCATGTTGTCTGCGCACGCTGATAGCAACGAATTGATGCGGTGGTTATCTGGTTTTGAAGCGGCGCCGAAAAAAGTGTTTATCGTGCATGGTGAGGCAGAAGCATCGGAAGCGCTGCGCGAGCGCATTCAACGCGAATTGGGTTGGCAGGCGTGCGTGCCGTTGCAAAATCAAACCATTGAACTGTAACTGTTTTTTTAAGCCGACGCGTGGATCAACACAGGGATTTCTTTGTATGCCGGTGTGCGTGTGTATTCTGCCCCGTGAAATTATGAAGCAAGTGGTATTTGAATATATTGAGGTGTATTACAATCGAAACCGCCGACACAGTGCTATCGGGCGTATCAGCCCTGAAGCATTCGAGGTGAAAACAGCTTAACAGAGTGCCCGTGTTTGGTGGGGAAGATCAAAGATCACTCCTACTCTTCGTAAATCAGAACACATCATTGTCGGATCTTTTAATGACGAGAGTAATAACAAGTAGAAACATCCAGCTGCTCACTTGTGTTTGTGCGGTTTTAGCGATAGTTGTTTTTTTTAAAAGCTTCTGGGTGACCGAAGATGCTTTTATTGGGTATCGAGTTTTAGAGCAATTCAGAATAGGAAATGGGCCGGTATGGAATGCCGGTATTAGGGTGCAAATTTTTAGTTGTATTGGATGGTTCTATCTCCTTGTTATCGCGGGTTTTTTTATACACAATATTTTCATGTCGCTAGTCGTAGTAAATACAGCGGTATTTGCTTTTTTCTTATTTACAGCAAAAAAAGTTTTTGGAGTGACGGTAGAGTTTTGTTTATTTATATTGTTTTTATTGATGTCAAACAGTTTTTATGATTACACCAGTTCGGGGTTGGATAATATCCTAGGGTTCGCTTTTATTTTATATCTTTATTATAGGTATAAGGCCCAGCTAGGCTTTGTAAAAGAAACGCTGCCAAAAAAAGAGTTTTATACGATCACTTTTCTCACCTCGATGATCGTCTTTGCGAGGCCAGACCTTATTCTATTTTCTGTGCCGCCTTTCCTTTATGTGGTGTACAAGTATCTGCCAAAAATATCCTTATTGTTTAAAGCGGGATTGCTTGCAGCACTTCCTGTAGTGGCGTGGTTGTTATTTAGTATTGTGTATTACGGAAAGCCACTGCCTAATACGGCATACCTAAAAATTTTTAATGGGATTCCGGAAGATATTGTTCTGGCAAGCGGCATAAACTACCTGCTGCAGCACACAGTTTTTGATCCCTATATGTTGGCTACAATAGGCCTTGGTTTTATCGGGGGCTTGTTTTTCTTAGAGCCATGGAAGAAGGCTTTTGCTGTTGGAATGATGGCGTATTTTTGCTATGTCATTTCAATTGGTGGGGAATATATGCTGGGACGATTTTTGAGTTATCCATTCCTTGTTGCCGCGTTGTTACTGACGGAAATCTTCAGAAAATTTTCTTTATCAGAAAATAAAATAAAGAATCGATTAAAGTTTCTTATTCCTATTTTCGTAGTATTTGGATTGACAACGACTGAAAACCCCATAACAAGGCCGTGGACATACGGTAGGCATTTGCCTTGGTCTGTGACACAGGATGCAGACATCCAAGCCATGGGTGTTGTCAATATGCGCAAGGCCTATTACTCAACTTCGTCTGCAGCATGGTTTTATAACGAGGCGCGTACAGCAACTGCGAATCAAGACAGTGATGTCAGGTTCGGCGTTGATCTGAAAAAATCAGGCGATAAAGTTGCTGTTATAGGGGCAACAGGAGCCACTGGATACTACGCTGGAACGGAGATAGTGCTACTCGATTACTTTGGGTTAACCGATCCGTTTGTGGCGATGCTCCCCTCGGTGAGAATGAACTTTACATCCCATTTTGAAAAAGAACTTCCAGAAGGGTATTTCGAGAGTTTTCTGGATGAAAAAAATACGCTAAAAGATCAAAAACTTGATGAGTACTATCGTCATATTAAGTTGATTACTACAAGCAAAGACTTGTTTACGCTAGAAAGGTTTAAGGCCATCTATAAGCTGAATACTGGGCAATATGACTACCTGCTGGAAGATTATCGAAAAGATATCGAGCGCAAACGAAATTTTAAAATCCATACTTACAAAGTGTGGGGAGCCGATATTGAAAAAATAATTTTTGAGAAACTTGGGTTAATTCCATCGATAGAAGCCGTAAATTAAACCGCAGCATTCACCAGTACTGGGATTTCTTTGTATGCCGGTGTGCGTGTGTATTCTGACAGCGACGAGGCGTGCAGCAGTGGTGTGGCTTCGGGGAAATACGCCGCCACGCAGCCAGCAGGGATGCTGTAACGCACGACTTTGAAACCTTTTACCACGCGCGCAGCTTCGTCGCCGTCGCCGCAGCTGTGCAGATCCACCAAATCGCCATCTTGTAAGCCGCGTTTTTGTAGATCCTCTTGGCTGATAAACAGCACATTGCGTCCACCGAATACGCCGCGATAGCGGTCGTCTTGCCCGTACACCGTGGTGTTGAATTGATCGTGTGAGCGCACGGTCATCAGTGTTAAAACTTCATTGCCGTGTTTGATGCGCGCGCGCTCTACTGGGCCGTGAGTGCGCAGTGGATGCACACGAAACTCCGCTTTGCCACTGGCGGTTTTCCATTGGCGCAGGCGCGCCGTGTTGGTCAATGTAAAGCGACCTTGCTCGTGAATTTTTCGGTTGTAGTCGCTGAAATCATCCACCAAGCCGCGCTGACATTGTTCGATCGCATTACGGATCAGGCTGTAGTCATCTGCCATTGCCAACCAAGGGATACCGCTGTCTGGCGCCAGTGCTGCACCGAGGTTCGCGACGATGGCTGGCTCGCTCATCATGTTGCTGGACAGCGGCGCTTGCACACCGCGTGAGGCGCGCACATTGCTCATGGAGTCTTCCACAGACACTACTTGCGCAGTGCCACTACGCAAATCAATGTCTGTGCGCCCCAAGGTGGGCAATAACAAGCCCACTTCGCCAGGGTAGCAGTGTGTGCGGTTGAGTTTGGTGGCGATGTGCAGAGTGAAGCGGCAGCGGCTGAGGCCGTCCAGCACGCGCACGGAATCCGGGGCTGCTGTGCCAAAGTTGCCGCCCAGTGTGAAGAAGGCGCGCACTTCGCCCTTGAACATTTTTGGCATCAATTGACCGGCATCCAAACCCGCTGCACGGGTGATACTGGCTTGCGGGAATACGGTGCTCATGTTGTCCAACCAGCGTTCGGACACCATAGAAGTGGCGCCCATGGTGCGATCGCCCTGCACATTGCTGTGACCGCGGACTGGCACTGCGCCAGCACCGGCGCGTCCGATATTGCCGCGCAGCAGCAGTAGATTCATCAGCGTTTGGATGGTGTGTACGCCGTTCTCGTGGTGTGTAATCCCCATGCACCAAGTCGCCATAGCGGCGGGGGCGGCGGCGTAAATCTCAGCCAGTTCGCAAATATCGGCTTGCGCGATGCCCGACTGTTCGACCAGCGCACCCCACGCTGCTGCCGCTAAATCGGCGCGCAGGGCTTCGAAGCCGGTGGTGTGTTCCGCAATGAACGCTTCGTCCAATACCGGCTTGGTGTTGTTGGCTGTTGCTTGGGCGTGCATGTCGAACAGGTGTTTCATCACACCTTTGAACAGCGCGAGGTCGCCACCAATGCGTACTTGGTAGATGCGATGCGCCACCGCCATGCCGGTATTGGCGATCATCTCGCCCATGGCTTTCGGGTCAGAAAAATTGGTAAAGCCGCGCTCGCGCAGCGGATTGATGGCAATGATCTTGGTGCCGCGCGCTGCCGCTTCGTGCAGCGCACCCATCATGCGTGGGTGGTTGGTGGCAGGGTTTTGCCCAACCACCAAAATCAAATCGGCCTGTTCAAAATCGTCCAACGAACAAGTGCCTTTGCCTACGCCGATGGATTGCTTGAGTGCGAAGCCCGAAGATTCATGGCAGAAATTGGAAGAGTCGGGCAGGTTGGCACAGCCGTAGGATCGCGCCACCAGTTGCCACAAAAAAGCCGCCTCGTTACTGCTGCGGCCAGAGGCATAAAATGCCGCTTGGTCGGGCGAGATGGCTTGCAATTCTGCGGCGGTTATCGCAAAGGCTTTCTCCCACGAGATGGGCTGATAAGTGCCACTTTCTTGTGTGTAGAGCATGGGAGTGGTGAGTCGACCTTGGAACTCCAGTCCGTAGTCGCTGCGCGCGCGCAGTTGGTCGAGGGTTTGTCCGGCAAAGAAATCAGGGCCAGTTTCCTTGCGCGTCATTTCCCACGCGATGGCTTTGTGGCCCTGCTCGCAGCTATCGACGGCAGGCTTGCCCGGTTTGTCGGGGAAGGCGCAGCCGGGGCAGTCAAATTTGGCGAGTTTATTGGCTTGCAACAGCATGGATGCCGCTTTGAGTGGAGACATGCCTTGTGCGGTGTAGGACTTAAAAGTGCTTTTCACTGCACCGCGCCCGCCAGCGGGTTTGTCGCTGTGGTCTATGCGGATGTATTTCGGTTCGACAGCTTCAGGCATGGCGCACTCTCCAGTGATACAGGGCAAAGCTCGTTAGCTTTTTACTGGGGGATTTTGTGCGGCAGTTTACATCATCGTTAGCGGCTGCTTTTACGGCTGCTCTTTATATATTAGATTTGCATAAATTATATAAATCTAATATAAATACAGCAGAGCGTTGGAGTAAGCAAATGAAGGCAGAACAAATGGCAGCCAATGTGCAACGGGCTTCGTTGTTTTTGAAGCAGTTAGCGAATGAAAACCGACTGCTGATTTTGTGCGCATTGATAGAGCGTGAGATGTCTGTGAGTGAAATGGGCGAGTTAGTGCCATTGAGCCAGTCATCGTTATCGCAACACCTAGCCAGCTTGCGGGATGCGCAGTTGGTTACGACACGCAGGCAGGGCACGGGCATTTTCTATTCGATTGCCAATCCTACTGTGAAGGCCGTCATACAAGTGCTACATGAACAGTTTTGCCCTAACGGTATTTCATCCAATACAGAGGTTCCCTATGAAAGTTATTGATGCAAAGACATTTCAACAAGATCAACGCTATCGCCATCGCATTATCGATGTGCGTTCACCAGCCGAGTTTCGCGCCAATCATGTGCCAGGCAGTGAAAATCTTCCCTTGGATAAGGTACAGGCAGGCATCTTGCCCACACTGAACGATGGGGAAGTCATCACCCTGTTGTGTCAGTCGGGGAAACGCTCAAGCGCCGCCTGTGAACTGCTCACGGCGAAGTTGGGCGGCAATGTGGTGACCATTGAAGGTGGGATAGTCGCACTTGCTCAAGAAGGTGTTGTTTTAGAAGGCTCTGGCAGAGCGTGGTCGCTAGAACGGCAGGTGCGCTTGGTGGCCGGCACACTGGTGTTTTTAGGCAGTCTTTTGTCTTTGCTGCAACCGTATTTTTTGGCAGTGCCGCTATTTGTCGGTGCCGGCTTGATGTTTGCGGGTATCACAGACACTTGTGGTATGGCGATGCTGTTGGCGCGTATGCCTTGGAATCGTTGAAGTGGCTGTGCTGATTGGCATCGTCATTGGCTTGGTGCTGGGGCTGACAGGCGCTGGCGGATCGGTACTGGCGGTGCCATTGCTCGCACTGTGCCTCAAGTTGCCGATGAACCACGCCGCAGGCATTGCCTTGGGCGCCGTTGCGGCCAGTGCTATCAGCGGTGTGATTCAGCGCATTCACAGCAAACAGGTGTTGTGGGTTCCCGCTGCCATTCTCGCAACCACGGGTGCCGCTGTGGCGCCAATGGGCAGATGGGCGGCGCACGGCTTACCTGAAGCGGCACTGTTGATTGGTTTTGTGTTGCTGGCCAGTGCTATCGCAGTGCGAATGTGGCGCCAGGCCGTGCAACAACCGGATACAACACGCGTGATTCGTGCCGGTGCGGAACAACAGACTGAAGTGGTTACGCTGCTGTGTCCATTCAGTGCAACGGGACACTTTCAGCTGCAACCGCGCTGTATTGCAGGGCTGGGTGTGGGTGGCGCGGTGGTGGGTTTTTTGTCTGGCATGTTTGGCGTGGGTGGCGGCTTTCTTATTGTTCCTTTGCTGATGATGCTATCAATTGTCCCTTATGCCATCGCCGTGGCGACTTCGCTTGCCGTAATTGCGGCGATTTCCAGTGCTGGATTTCTCAGTTATTTGCTGATGAGCCAAGAAGTGTTATCAAACACATTGCTGCAAGTTGCTGGTGGTGGCGTGTTAGGCATGTTTGTGGGATTTCTTATTGGTCAACGCGTAGCGGGCGCAACATTGCAGAAATTATTTAGTGCCAGTGTTGTTTTGTTGTCCGCTGCGTTGTTGTTAAAACTCATTTGATTTTTTAATAAACAGAGGTGAATAGTGATGCTGTTTCGTCAATTGTTTGATCACGACTCATGGACTTACAGTTATTTGTTGGCTGATGAAAAAACAAGAGAAGCTGTGTTGATTGATCCTGTCGATATACAAGTGGATAACACGCTTCGCTTGTTGGAAGAACTGCAATTAAAGCTAGTTTTAAGTATTGAAACCCACACGCATGCAGATCACATCACTGGCTCTGGTTTGTTGCGCAAGCGTACAGGTTGTATGACACGCGTGGGTGCACAGAGCGCAGCCAGTTGCGCTGATGGCACTTATCAAGACGGGGATATCCTCACCGTTGGCGCGTTGCGACTTCAAGTGCTGTACACACCAGGTCACACCAATGATTCTTATTGCTTTGTGTTAGACAACGAAAACCAGCCTATGGTTTTTACTGGCGATACATTGTTGATTCGTGGTTGTGGTCGCACCGATTTTCAAAATGGCAATGCGGGGCAGCAGTACGACAGTTTGCAACGATTATTAGCATTGCCGCCGCACACACGCGTGTATCCCGGTCACGATTATCGTGGTTGGTCCGTCAGCTCCATTGCAGAAGAAGCGAATAACAATCCGCGTATTCGCCTGCCTTCACGCGATGCTTTTATCACGCACATGAACAGCTTAATGCTCGCAAATCCCAAATTGATGGATATTGCCGTGCCCGCCAATCAATCATGTGGAAAGGCGTGAAGTCAGCAGGCTAAAAATTGCCAAGGAATGGCAAAAATGGGTTTGGATTACCGTGAGATATTGGAGCGGAAAAGGAGACTCGAACTCCCGACCCCGACCTTGGCAAGGTCGTGCTCTACCAACTGAGCTATTTCCGCTCGGCGCTGATGCCAAGCGGCATCAGTGAAGAAAAGTGGCGTCCCCTAGGGGAGTCGAACCCCTGTCGCCGCCGTGAAAGGGCGGTGTCCTAGGCCTCTAGACGAAGGGGACGCATAGGTCTTCGTTTGAAGAGCGCGCATTCTATGTAGCGGAATGGAATGCGTCAAGATTTTTTACATTTAATTTTGCGTGTTGTAAAAACAACAAAACCAGCGCGAGGCTGGTTCTGTCGGTGGATTGCGAATGGATTACGCCAAATTGCGGTTGATAAATTCGTCCGTGTATTTTCTGCGGCGCGCTTTGATCTGCTCCGGTGACTCCACCACCACGATTTCATCCGGCTTGATCTTGAACAGCGGCTGACCTTTTTTGATGATCGCTCCGTCAACATCTACTAACACATCTGTTACGGTGCCGGCAAAAGTGGCATGCACTTTGTTGAACATTTTCATCACTTCAACAATGTACAACACATCGCCTTTATTGAAGTGCGTGCCAACTTCCAAATACTTCGGCGTGCCCGGCGCTTCACGCGGATAGAACATACCGCCAGAGGCAGCGAGAATTTCATCCGATTTAGCAGCCGGTGGTGGCACCAACACTTTCGCCATTTTGTCTTGCAAGTCTTTGTCATTCAGGCGCTCAGGAATATTGATCGACAGATCGGCATTCACGCTCAATGAAAAGAAATTGGCCTTGTCGGCAATATAGGGCAGCAGGTTCAAAATATCGCAGCCTGCTTGATAGCCTACATGCGCAGCTTGCACCGCTGCCCAATCTTTTTTCGCAATGCCTTTTGGCGCTTCGTTTGCTGCGAGCAGCTGCTGCAAATCGCTCCACGCAGGCGTACCCAATTTTTCGTCGAGCGCAGCGTAGAAACACACAGCGTCTTGCAGCACTTCGTTGTCGTGATCCCAAATTACATAAGCAGCCGGCGCTTTTTCTTGCGCTTCCATGTTCAGGTAGTGATAGGTTTCCGCCAGAATTTTTACCGGATTTTCCAGCCAGCTCACTTGTCCTTTGTTCACTTTGAAATGCGCTTTGTTCAGACTCAACCAGCCCGATAAAACATGTGGGTTGTCTAACAAGGGTTCAAAAATGCGATCGAACAAAGTGATTTTTCTATCAATCACCGCAGCCATGGCTTTTTCAGCCTCTTTGCCAACCTGTGCGAGTGCCGCTTGGCGCACGGCTTTCCACGCGTGCGCAATATCAATTTGATTGGCTTGTTCTTTCAATGCGCCGACCAAGGTGAGGTAAGGCACGATGAAGCGCGTGGTGGGGCGCGCATTGATGTTGTTGCCGACAAACCAATTCACCAAACCGTAGTGAAAATCTAAATTGGTGGCAAGGTCTTTGCCGCGCAATACGGTGCGACGAATCACTTCGCTCATCAAAGCGTAAGTGCCCAAACGATCTTTGCCCGTGGTGAGCAGCAGCGCGATATTGGAATCGTATGCGCCAGCCAGCGTGTATTTCATGAATACATCGGTGTCTGGGTTGTGCATGGAGATGCCTTGATCGTCGCGAATTTCGCCGTCGATAGGATCAGACCATTTGGTAATCACGCCGCCCGCATGTGGTTGCAGTGCGTCGTTCGTTGCATTCAAACGCGCTTCAACAGAAGACAATTCGCGCACGCTGCGCGATGGTTTTGGCAGGCGTTTGCCGTGGCGTGCCAGCAACACCATCACATTTACCAATGAAGTAACGGTGAAGTTATCGCTCGCATTGTCAGGGTTGCTAAAGGTGAGGGCGTAGCACAATTCAGTGACGCGGTGTTCCACCTGAATGCGCGTGTTCATTTCCATAAAGTAGTGGCGTTCGCCATCGACGATGCACTCAAAGGTGGCCACAGAATTCAATTTAACCGCTTGGCCAAAGCGCACGGCTTCATCTTCCATTTTGCCGAGTATGGTGATGTCGCGTTCCAATTGTGTGGCTTCTGCTTTTTTACCCGCTGCTTTGGCTTCTGCGTGTGCGTTTACCAAATCTTCATGAATAACTGACACTTCCAGCAATTTTTGTTCGTGCATTTGCAATGAGCAATCGCGACCGCCCATGGTGATGCACCAATCGCCATTGCCCACCACCTGAATTTCTTGGTGGCGCGTGGTTTCGATGTTCATTTCGATCAACACGTTTTTGTTGTCGCCCACGCCGTTGCATTTCACTTCGGCGAGCACTTCGCGCACCAGTGCCGGTGTTACCGCAGCGGCTTGTTTGATCTGTTCTTCTTTGCTGCCTTTGTAAGAAGACGGTGCGTTGAGAATGCGCTGACCTTTACCGCCGCCGCCGGAAATCGCTTTCAAGCGAAAACGGTTGTTTGGGTTTTCTGCAAAAATTTTCAACATTTGTTGATGCAAAGTCACGCCTAAGTCATCCACGGTGATGACATCCACGCGCGCTTTGTAAGAAGCTGTGAGCACAGCTTCGGCTTTGTCTTCCAGTGTTTTCAGTTTGTCGAGTTTGACATCGAGTTTGAACTCTTTGGCAATTTTGGCGAGGCCCGCTTCATTTTTGGCTTTGGCAATCAGCGCCAGTGTGGTGCCGTTGTTGATGCCAGGCGTAACAGAAACGCCAGCGGCCAGTGCGGTGCGTTTGGCTTCGTCTTTTAAACCTGCTGCGCTTTGCGTAAAAGAACCGGGGCCGATAAAAATCAAACCGGCTTCTTCCATCGCAGAAACCATTTCTGCGTCTTCCGACATAAAACCGTAGCCCGCAAAAATACTGTTGTAGCCATTTTCATGCGCGATGCTAACAATTTGTTGAATGCGTTGATGGCGCTCTTCTTTGTTGGCGCCGGTGTAATCGGGCACGCGGTGTACGCGCGAAGGATCGGTCAATTTGCGCAGCTCAGGCGCGAGCGCGTTGGTATAGGTGATGGAGTCTTTTTCCGACAGCAAAATGCCGTAGCCGTGGATGCCCATTTCATCAAACACATCCATGGCTTCTTTGCGAATAGGGCCACGACAGATGATGAGGGGTTTCATGTCGCGGCAATCAAAACTGCGCACCCAGTCGGAGGCGTGTTGATCGAGACGACGATCGCTGTGAATCAAAGGGTTGTTCAAATAATTCTTTTTACTGCCCACGGTGTGAACCTCTAAATGCTTTTTAAGAATAGATTAGCTTGGAAATCGATTAGAAAAATTCGCGCTGAATATCTACCAGCGGCGATGGTTTATAGCTGCGCAGATGCAGCTCGAGGTTCAGTGCAATTTCTTTGCGCAAATCGGATGGCATCACGATAGAAGAAATCGAACCCAGCGACAGGGCTTCATTCGGGTTCATCAACTCGCGCTCGTAGCGTTGTGCGAGCAGGGCTTCTTCTTGCTTGCCCCAAGCGGCTGCACCTTGTGGATCTTTTGCCGCGCGCGCTTTTACTTCCGCGCGAATTTTGCGCAGTTCGTCTTTGTAAACAAACTCTACACCCGCAGGTCCCATTACCGCGAGGCGCGTAGTGGGCAGCGCAATCACATGGTCAGCGCCGGTGGGGTAGTTATTGTAAGAAGCGTACGCGCCGCCAAATGCGTTGCGAATGATGACAAGAAAACGCGGCGTGCGCAGATCAATAATCGCATCCAACATGGCGCGACCAGCTTGCACAATGCCGCCAGTTTCCTGTTCGCGACCGGGCAAAAAGCCGGTGGTGTCTTCCATGAAAATTACAGGAATGTTGTACAGGTTACAGAAGCGGATAAAACGCGCATTTTTGTAGGCCGCTGCAATATCAATCTGCCCTGAAGCGACAGCGGAATTGTTGGCGACAAAACCGGCGACATGGCCACCGATGCGTCCAAACGCGCAAATGGTATTGCGCGCGCGTTCAGGTTGAATTTCAAAGAAATCACCGTGATCGCAAATTTGTTGAATCAAAATAGAAATATCAACCGGCGTGTTGAAACCGCTGGGTGAGTTGAAGCTTTTTCAGCAGGATGTCGATGTCCCAGGTTTTGCGATCAACCGGATCGCTAGTGGCGCGGAACGGCGCGGCGGTTTCGTTGTTGGAGGGCAGGTAGTCGAGCAGCTCGCGCACCAAGTACAGGGCGCTGGCTTCGTCTTGCACTACAAAATCGGTAACGCCGGATTGCGAGTGCACGGCGGGGCCGCCGAGTTCATCGGGCGTCACATCTTCGCCGAGCACTGACTTCACCACCCCTGGGCCAGTCAAGCCAAAGAAGGTTTCGTTGGGTTGAATCACAAAGCTGCCTTGGCGCGGCAAGTACGAGCCACCGCCAGCGTTGAAGCCGAACATGCACATTAAAGAAGGCACGCGGCCAGAGATTTTGCGCAGCGCAGTAAACGCTTCGGCGTAGCCGTCCAAGCCGCCCACGCCGGCTGGTACATAGGCACCGGCGGAATCGTTCATGCCCACCAAGGGAATACCGAGCTTGCCAGCCATAGTGAACAGGCGCGCAATTTTCTCGCCGTTGGTGGCATCCATGGAGCCTGCGCGCACGGTGAAGTCGTGACCGTACACCGCTACATCGCGGCCTTTTACTTTAATGATGGCGGTGACCAAGCTGGCACCGTCGAGGTTAGGCCCCCAGTTTTGGTACAGCACATTGGGTTCGCTGTCGTGGTCGGCCAGCACTTGAATGCGCTCCCATACCGTCATGCGCTTCTTCAAATGTTGGCGCTGGGTGTTGCTCACCCCTGATGCAAGTTTGGGGCGCTGAATTAAGTCATGCCCCATTTTGAGCGTGGCTTCGTATAGGCCTGGCTCGTAGCTGTGCTGCCCTGGAATCTTAAAGGCAACTTCACAGTGTTCGGCAAAGGGGTTTTTTAATGAAGGGATGGGCGTGGCGGTTTTGGTGGATTTTGAGGCGGAGGACTTGGCAGGTGCTTTGCTCATGGGCGGGCTCGGTTGCGACTTGGAATAGGGCGAATAAAAGACGCGGAACGATACTTTTTTGAGGTAGGGGAGTCAACGGATTGCAGGGGGGCTCGTAGCCTGCTGGGCGGCGTGCTGAGCTTATGCAATCGACACTTAGTTCCTGTTTTTGCAAAAGCCAGTTACACTAATCCCACGATAACAATCGGAATTACTAGGGGCGCATGGAAAACGCAATCGAAACGTTTCTAGAAGAATCCTTTCTGTTCTCCGGTCTGAGCGAGTCAGATCGAGAAATCGTTGAAGAACATATGTATGAAACGCATTTGGATGCGGGTGAAGTGTTGTTCAAGGAAGGCGATCAGGGAGATTTTCTGTGCTATGTGGTGCAGGGCAAGTTGCAAATCACCAAAAAAAATCAGTCTGGCCGCTCTATCGAGCTGGCCGTGCTGCGCCGTGGTCAGCTGATTGGTGAAATGGCGATGATCGAGTATGCCCCTCGCTCAGCAACAGTCACAGCATTGGAAGAGACCGTACTAATGGTACTAACCCGCAAAGGGTTTGAGTTGTTACTGAATCAACATGCGGATATCGGCGTGGTGATTCTGCGCAGTTTGGCTAAGTTAATGAGTATAAAGATTCGCGATCTGTCGGAAGATTTCGTTGACCTTCTGAAATAAAAAATAGAGGAACCGTATTGCCATGGAAAGTCGACACGCACGTTTTGTCGTATCTGTTTTTGCTGGAGTGTTCTGTGCGGCACTGATGAGTGGCTGCGCCTCTGTCGCCACAGAAAGTGCCTATGTGTTTCTACCGGAAAACGCCATAGATAACCCCAACCACAAAGACCCTTTTTGCGCACACATTCGCAACTATAAAGGTGCTGAGCCTGCTTATTTTTCCAAGTATTATCCAGAGGTAGATTTCACTGCGCGTTTACAGCTATTGGCGCCGCGTGTCATCAACCAGCACAGCGTTGGGCCCGGTGTGATCGTGCCTCTGCCGGTGATTCCTGACCCAGTGGGTAACGGCAAGGCGGCGCAGTATCGCAGCGCGCCTGAAGCGCAATTTGAAACAGTAAAAATCGCCGTTTATCCCGATCCATTTCGCTCTGGCTATTTTTTCACGCCATCACAAGTGTGGCTGGAAACCAGTGGCAAGGCTTTGCATCCCATCAAAATTTCACGCCACTTTTCTGTAAATCATGAAAATCGGCAAAAAGTATTGGGCATCGTGCGGGAAAAATTGCCGTCGCAGAGCGGTGAGTTCAATGCCTATGTGTTGGAGTTCAATGTAAAAGGTGTTGCCGGTTCTTATATGAACTTGCATATGGCTGGTTTTGATCGAGAAGGCATGCCGGTTGCTCGTCAGGTGTTTCGTTTAGTGACAAATCAAGCGCAAGTGTTTGATTGGAAATACGACACTGACTGCAATATCTAGTTTTATTGTTGGCAGGGTTTCCGGCTTGCTCTGCTGATATTTTTCCTAAGCCGCAACAGCGTGGAGTGAGCTATGAAAAACGTTTCTGTAAAAGGTCAATTGAAACAACTGGGTCAAGGTATGACGGAGTACATCATTATCGTGGCTCTGATTGCGATTGCCGGCATTGCGGCATACAGCTATTTTGGCCAAACCATGCAGGGTGCGGTGGCAGATGTTTCCACAGAATTGTCTGGCCAACAATCTAAAGACACCGCTAAAAAAGGTGCGGCAGACGCAGAGAAGGAAGCTGGCACGGTGGAAGGCATGGGCACGTTTGACGACAACCAGCAAGGCCAGCAGTAATTTTTCTGTGACCAGTCAGGGATGAACTCGCGCTGGCTGTGGTTGTCATGGCACGCTGTCGTTTTGCGGCAGCGCGGCCAGGCCATGCTGTTAGTTTTATTGTTTCTGACCGTTTTAATGTTGTCGCTGTTGGTGCTGTTTAATACCTCACAACTGACGCGCGACAAAATGGAAGTGCAAAATGCCGCAGATTCCGTGGCCTACAGCGCTGCATTATTAGAAGCGCGCCATCTCAATTTCACCGCTTACACCAATCGCGCGATGATCGCCAATGAAGTGGCGTTGGCGCAAACCATCGGCCTTGCAACGTGGTTGATGAAATGGGGTAGCACGTTTATCAGCCTTGGAAATGTTCTCAACCAGATGTTGATGCCAATTCCTATTGCCGGTCCAGTTTTGGCAGGTATAGTGAAGGCGGTGCTTACGACGGTAGGCCAGGGTATCGCAAAATTCTCCAATCTGGTGGGGCAGTTTGCTGGCGTTTATTCAAAGCTGGTGACTGGCTTGAACACGTTCTACGGCTACTCGCAACTGGCGTTTCGTTTCGGCACGTACGAAACCATGCTCAGCATCAGTGACGACTTGATACAAAAAAATGCCCCTGGCGCAAAGATGGGTACAGTGTCGGAGTTTGTGCAGTTCTTGAATATGTTTTTGTTTGAGCAGTACAACAAGGGCTGTAAACCGGCTGATGCGATGAGCAAATCGGCGACCAAAGAAGATCGCGATACCAACCGCGCTTGCATGCGGCAAATGGCGGCGACAGTGAATGATTCGCGCGATTTGTGGAGCAAGAACCGCTCCAATTATTCCCTAGGCAAGGAATTTAAGCTTGTTTTCAATACGTTGTTTGGGCCACTTGGTTTTGGTGCCAAATTTGGATTCTTTCAAGAAGGTGGAACAACCCTGCGCTATATCGCCGGTACGGGTCCGGCTGCCAACCGCGAGCATTTCAACTGGTCATCGATGGATACCAACGAATTCAAACTGGGTCTGAAGCTTTGGATTTTCAGTAGCAGCCCTATCTCTGCTGAGCTTCCCTTCCCCATGGGCTTCGGAACAATGCAGCTTGCCCATACAGACAAGAAAGATAAAAAACAATATAAATTGATGGATCTATTTACAGGAGGTACGGCGCTGGGCGCGGCCGGTTGGAATGCGGCGTATGGTGATAGTTGGAAGAACAACCCAGCATCAAGTGCCATGGCATCGCCAGGCAAGGCGTTTTATCCGTGGGGGCCAAACAACACCACGCAAGTACAGAGCTACGGCGATTTGTCGCCGTTCCACACGATTGATCCCGATTTTTTAAATGCCTCAGGGCAGAGCTGGCAGTTTGACTGGCCGGGCACGATTCCGCCGCCGTATGTGGTGTGGGTGTATATGCCGGAAAAAAATACGCGCACATCCGACAATATGGGCGCCACCAGTCCCGCAGGAAATTTGCAGCTCGAAAATATGGCGGCGGGGCAATCTGCGGATGACCCGGTAACACTCGGGCCTTTTGGTCAGAAGCCCGGTTTGCAGGCCATCTCCAGCGGTGAAATTTATTACAAACGCACCGACGGTTTGGATGAAGAACCCAATGCGTTCAGCCCGTATTGGGGCGCGCGTTTGGCGCAGGTCGATAACATGGTGTTGATTTCTGCCATGTTTGCACAAGAGCCTAAACTGGCTTGGGCTTTTACGGGCATCCAGCAAAGTTCGTATGACTTGGCAGGGCAAGTGGATAACGTCAAGCAGTCTGTGACGGATGAAATGACCGACATGGACGGCTATGCCAAAGACATGATCGAAAATGCCATCAAGGGAATTTTCGGTTTATGAACGGTGTGCGCCGCCATCAGCAACATCGTCATTGGCAATACGGTCAGGCAATGACGGAATTCGCCATCGTCGCTGCGGCTGTATTGGTGCCGCTATTTTTGATTTTGCCGGTGCTGACTAAATACGGCGAAGTGAGCCAAACCTCGGTAGAAATGGCGCGCTATGTGGCATGGGAGCGCAGTGTGTGGCACGAGCCAGACAAAATACCTGCCGGTGTCGAAATTGTGGGCGGCAGCACGTTTCCTGCAAAAACGTCTAGCGTGATTGCCAATGAAGCGCGGCTGCGTATGTTGGGCGCGCCCAATGCGCCGATATTGTCGCAATCCGGCGCTGTGCTGAATGATTCATCGCTAAATCCGTTTTTATTTGATTACCAAGGCAAGCCGCTGGTTGATGTGGGCGGTGTGCAAGTCAATGTAGAAAAACTGCAAGAAACGCCAGGCATCGGCTATGAGGTGTTGCGGTTTTTTACTAAAACCCTGCAACCGGTTTATAAATTGTTTAGTTGGTTGGGCAGCAATCGCAGCAATTTCTCGCCCAATCTGGATGGTTACTTTGAAAGTGACAGCCATATCGTTGGCATTCCTCTCAACAATGTTTCTTATGTGGTGCCGGAAGATCAGAAAAAAAATGGCCTGGACACTATCGAAACCGTGCATTTGGCGATGTATGCCGATTCTGCTTTGTTGGTGGATTCCTGGAGCGCGCAAGGGCCTGCCATGTTCAAGACGCAGACCGGTGGCTTGGTGCCGAGTTCATTTTTGAATAACGATATTCTTAATACAATGCGTGATGTGTTGTCGGTACTTTTATTGGAGCCAAAGTTAAAACAGCCTGACCCCGGTAGTTCCGATGGTTGGGATATGGGCGGTTACAACACCGACCCGTTCAACATTGGTGTGGATGAAGCGAATATCTGTGACAAAAACGGCGTGTGCTCATTCAATGAATAAGCTCAGGTTGCTGGCATGGGTTTTTCTGGTGTTGCCTGCGCTGGCGCAAGCGTGGCCATCGTTTGATCGCCCTGATTTTGTGGAGACAGACTGGACGGCTGACGACATGGTGTACAACGGCGTTCGCATGTATATCGAGAATATTCATTGTGATTGCCAGTACGAAAAATTCTTAATTTCTACCGAAAACATTGGGCAGAGGGAGAAATCGACGAGAAAGGTTTCGTAGAAAATGATTTGGGTGAGTTGAAACAAATCAGCAGAGGCGATGAAAACTATTTCTTTTCTGTGCAGGTAAAGCCAGATCCTAAAGATGCAGAAAAGACCGTTGGTAGATTGGTCATTAGTGAATTGCCAGGCAATCGCAGCACAAAAGTCATATTGGGTTCTGGTGTGCCGATGATGGGAGATTCGGAAGTGGTATCCGATATTAGTGATGCCATGCCAGGAAAACGGGCGCGCACGGTGTTGTTACTGAATGAGAAAAGTATTGTGGACAACATGGATTTTTACCGTATGCATTATGAAAGCGCCGGTTGGAATTCTTTTTTGACGCCAGTGGACCCTTCGGTGGGTTCGCAGGCGCTGTCATACAGAAAAGACAGCGTGGATGTAAATATTGCTATTCACGAACAAGAAGGTGTGTCGGTGGTGTTGTTTAACGAAGTGAAAACGGCGTTCTGAGGGGGTATGAAAATTTACCAGCAAGGGCAGTCCAGCATGGAGTACATCGTAGTGACATCGGCGATTGTTTTTGCGCTGATGCAACCGATTACCCCGCCGGGCTCCTTGCAGTGTCCGGCTTCTTCGCAGCGTACGGAGTGGTCTAACCACGAAAACAAATGCAGTGTGATGGAGATACTAGGACAGGTGTTACGCAATCGTTATGAAGGTTATTCCTACGCAATTTCTGCATCGGAATATCCAAACTTTTTGGTGAATTTTAATAACGGCGGTAATGGTGGTTCCGGTGGTGGCTCGGGTGGTGGCTCTGGCGGCGGTTCTGGTGGTGGCTCTGATGATGGTGGATCAACTTACACGCCACCCTCTGGTACGGAGGCGATTGGTTTAGATGGCAAAACAGTGATCGGCACAGTTTTGGCAGGCAATGTTTACGACGACCAAGGCAATTTAATTGGCACGATTGATGGCGAAGGCAATGTTATTGATAACGACGGCAACAAAATTGGCACTTACCCCGCAGCGGGTGGCGGCATAGGAGCCAGCTATGTGGCTGTGGATAAAAACGGCAATGTATTGGGCAAAGTTGATAAAGATGGTTTTGTGGTCGATGACAACGGCAATATTGTAGGGAAGCGCGATGGTGATGATGTTTTACAAACAGATGCCTTAGGCAATGTGATTCTAGATCAAGACAATAAACCGACAGTAATTGGCAAGGTTGGAAAAGTGGCAGGCAATGGCGACATTGTTGATAGTGATGGAAATGTCATTGGACAAATTAAATTAGAGTGATGATTAGAGGAATGGTATGTCATTGGTAGAAGGGTTTAAAAAACAGAGCACACTGTCGATGTTGATGGTGTCTGTCTTTCTCGGTTTGATTGCCGCAGGGCTTGCGGTGTTGTATCTCAAAAACAGGGAGGCGGCACTGGCAAAGCAATATCAAAAGGAGCCAGAGGCAGAAGTAACAATTATTGTGCCGGTACGCGATTTGCTGCCGGGGGAAATTGTTGCGCTGGATACTGTAGCGGCAAGAAAAATTCCTGAAAAATATACAGGCCCTGATGTGCTGACGGCACAAATGTATAAAAAAGTGGAAGGCCGTCGTTTGCAATACCCGGCTGCACGCGGCAAGCCTATTCCTTTATACGCTTTGTCTGGCATTAACACAGGCGATTTTTCTGATTCGATTGCTACTGGACGACGCGCTATCACCATCAAAGTGGATCGCATCAATTCCATGGATGGCATGCTGCGCCCTGGCAACCACATTGATATTTTGGTGGGCATGCCCGCCAACCAAGCGGGTGCAGAACCTACGCCGGGTTTGGAAAACGGTGGCGCAGAGGAAGTGGTATTTCCGGTGTTGGAGAATGTGGTTGTGATTGCTACCGGCAGTCAGGATGCAAAATCGATGCAGTCGCAGCGTGCTGGCACCGTGATGACAGATAAAGATTATTCTTCGGTCACGGTGGATTTATTTCCAGAACAAGTAGCGATGCTAAAAGTGGCAGAAGAAGCGGGGCGCATTATTGCCGCTTTGCGTAATCGCAATGATGGCAGCGCCAGCGGTTTTGATGCGGTGAGACCATCGCAATTAATGTCCTTGATGAGAAAAGCGCGCAATGCGGAATTGGCGCGCGCTTCAACGGAAGTGGTGCGTGATGCCAACGGCAATGTCATCGGCAAAGTGGTAGGCAACACCGTGTATGACGCGCAGGGCAATGTGATTGGCAAAGTCAACGAGAAAGGCCAAGTGGTCGATGCCAAAGGCAAAGTGCTCGGTGAAAAAGCGAAAGCACAGCTGGCCTTGGGCGCAGACGGCAGACCGGTTGGGCAAGTGGTTGGCGATAAAGTGTATGACGCCAACGGAAATCAAATTGGTCGCGTAGTCGATGGCAAAGTGGTGTCAAACGACGGCCGCATGTTGGGTCATGTCAGCGAGTCGGTGGCTGTGGATGCCAAGGGCAATGTGATCGGCAATGTCGTCAATGGCGTTGTGTACGATAAAAACGGCAATCCTGTCGGCAAAGTGAATGCAAAAGGTCAGGTTGTCGATGATAAAGGCAATGTGATCGGTGCGCCGGTTGGCAAAGTGGCTGTTGATGCCAAAGGTAAACCCATTGGCAAAGTGGTGGGTGACAAAGTGTATGACGCCAACGGCAAATTGGTGGCGCGCGTGGATGCCAACGGCAATGTCGTGGATTTAAACGGCAAAGTAGTTGGCAAAGTGTCTGACGGCGTGCAGCAATCGGCTGTGGCGATTGGCAAAGATGGAAAAACACTGGGACGCATTGTCGATGGCAAAGTCATTGATGCCATGGGCAATGTGGTCGGCACCGTCAATGCAGATGGCTCGGTGACGGATGTGAATGGCAATGTCATCGGCAAGGCGGTAAATGATGCCTTGGTGGATGCCAAAGGTAACGTGGTGGCCAATGAAGTGGTGGGCAGCGACGGAAAATCTATCGGCAAAGTAATCGGCGATAAGGTTTACGACGACAAAGGCAATGTGGTTGCCACTGTTGATGCTGACGGCGCAGTGAAGGCAATGGATGGTCGAGTGTTAGATGTTTCTGTGCGCGCAGGCACACCGGATTCTGCGCCGCTGACAACGGCAGATGGCAATGTGCCAGCCGTAGGTTCTGATACTGCTGATGGGTTTAGTGGGCGCAGCTACGAAAATATGAGTGGCGGCAATAAAGAAAACGGCGTGTTGAAACTGGATAAAACATCTATTTCATCAGCATCAACCGATGCGCAAGCATTGCCGCAAGGCAAGTGAGGCGGCAATGAGTCAGGGATCAATCAATATGAGCATTAACTGCACCATGAAAAAACAATTATCGCGCACGCAACAGTGGCTCAAATGCCTGAGTGTTTTGATGACATTTTTTGTTATGCACACACTGCACGCCACTGAAATTAAGCCGAAAGAAGTGCTGCTGTCTTTGTACAAAGGCGAAACTTATGTCATGAAAGTGGGTGACATAGAGCGCGTAGTTGTCGGCAGCGGTTCGGTGATTAGCACGCGTTTGTTAACCACGGGTGAGTTAGTGATTGTTGCGGATGAAGAATGCATGACCAATATTCATCTGTGGGGCAAAGCGGGCTGGCAGCACGACACCACGGTGTATGTGTTGCCGGGCAGCACCACGCGTGCGGTAGCTGAAATCAGCGCGCTGTTGCGCGATGTGGAAGGCATTACGGTGAAATCGGTTTCTGGCAGGCCTGTGATTGAAGGCGACATCTATGAGCGCGATAAAGTGCTGGTGGAGCGTGTGGTGGCGCTGTATCCCAGTGTGATTAATCTCACGCGCGTGTCGAATGCATTTTCAGAAAAAATGGTTTACATGAATGTGCAAATCACTGAGTTCAATACCAATGATTTGGAGCAACTGGGCATTAACTGGCAAACGGATATTGCAGGACCAACGGCTGCTTTTTACAAAGGTGTTAAAACCAATTCTGTTTATCGCCCCGCACCTGCAAAAGATTTTACGGGTGATTTAACTGCGCTGCCGTTTAAAAATGGCGATGGTCAGGCTTTCTTTGGTATTGCCACGGAAATTACTTCACGCATCAGCTACTTGGTGAGTACGGGGGATGCGTTTTTGTTGGCTTCACCGCGTTTGAGCGCGCGCAGCGGCGGGCAGGCAGAGTTTCTGGCGGGTGGTCAGGTGCCGGTGGTGACTAGCAATATCAACGGTTCATCGGTGGATTACAAGGATTTTGGTATTAAGTTGAGCGTTGCGCCGCAGGCCGATACGCGCGGCAATATCTCGGCAAAAATTTCTACCGAAGTCAGTGTGTTGGATCCTGCGAATGCCGTAGACGGAAACCCTGCCTTCAAAACGCGCGGCACTACCACCGATGTCAACATGAAAGACGGCGAAACCTTGGTTATTTCTGGGCTGACTAATTCAGAAATCAGCAGAAACTTGGATAAAGTGAAATGGTTGGGTGATCTGCCGATTTTAGGGAAATTGTTCCGCTCTAAGTTTTTCCAAACGAAAAAAACAGAACTGGTTATTTTTGTTACACCGACCATTATTGACGTGAACCATGACATCAACCGTGAAGAAGCAGCGCGCCGTGATGACATGATTAATCGCTTCAATAGCTCGTTTGAAAAAGGCTTGTTTGAATAATCGCGTTCATTTGTAGAGATTCATCAATGTTTGAGATAACAGTTAGCACCAAAGGTGAAAGCGATAATCTTGTGCGCTGCATGGGAAATCGCTGTGGCATAGGGAAATCCAGAGACAATCTGGTGCAGTTGCGCGGCTGGAAAGTGGCGGGCTTGCATGCGCAGATTGAAGAAAAAGGCGATGGCTTGCATATCAGCGATCAAGTGGATGCCGGTACTTTTGTGAATGGCAAACGCATTGATGCTTATGGTCCGTTGACCACAGCGGATGTCATCACCATTGGTGCGTACAACTTGCGCTGCAAGCAGTTGGATGTGGGCAACACCATGATGGCGGCCAATGAAGATGGCGCTGAAGAAAGTGCCGTGGTTGCTGAGGGCGGTGTTGCTGCTGCGCCAGCTATGGGTGCAGTGGGTGGCGCGCAGCAAGAGCAACTGATTTTGTGGCAAAGCCATGTGCACGAAGAATTGCTCAAGCGCATGGATTTGAAGCGCATTGATGTTGGCACGATGTCGGATGACGATTTGCGCAACAGAATCAAAGCGCTGATTGATGAAGTGTTGGATGGCTTGGAAGGTTCACTGCCTCCGTTTATTACGCGCGCGCGTTTAACAGAAGATGTGTTGAATGAAGCCGTTGGTTTGGGGCCTATGGAAGCGCTGTTGGCGGATGATTCCGTTACAGAAATCATGGTGAACAGCTTTAACGATATTTATGTGGAGCGCAGTGGGCGCTTGCAGAAATCGGACGTTAACTACAGCAGCCACAAAGCCGTACTTTCCACCATTGAGCGCATTGTCTCACCATTGGGAAGACGGATTGATGAAAGTTCACCGATGGTGGATGCGCGTTTGAAAGACGGCTCGCGTGTGAATGCGATTATCCCGCCGCTGGCACTGAAAGGTCCTTGCATTACTATCCGAAAGTTTTCCAAGAAAAAATTGCAGTCATCTGACTTGGTTGGCTTCAAAGCTGTCAGCGAAAACATGATGAAGTTTTTAAAAATTTGCGTGGAGTAAAAACGCAATATTGTTATTTCAGGTGGTACGGGTTCGGGTAAAACAACTTTGCTCAATGTGTTGTCTAACTTTATTCCGCACGGAGAGCGCGTTATTACCATTGAAGATGCGGCGGAGTTGCAGTTGGCGCAGCCGCATTTGGTGTCCTTAGAGGCGCGGCCGCCCAACATGGAAGGTCGCGGTGCGATTCCTATCCGCGATTTGGTGAAAAACTGTTTGCGTATGCGCCCAGACCGAATCGTTGTCGGTGAGTGTCGTGGCGGTGAGGCACTGGATATGTTGCAGGCGATGAATACCGGTCACGAAGGTTCACTGACCACAGGTCACGCCAACACACCACGCGACATGATTTCGCGTTTGGAAGTTATGGTAATGATGGCGGGCATAAAATTGCCGATACAGGCAATTCGTGAGCAGATTTCTTCAGCGATTAACTTGATTGTGCAACAGTCGCGTTTTTCAGACGGCAGCCGTCGCGTAACGGCTATCAACGAAATTACCGGCATGGAAACTGGCATCATCCAGATGCAGGAAATTTTTCGTTTTCAACAAGAAGGGTATGACGCAGAAGGGCGTGTGCGCGGTCATTTTGTAGCGACAGGTCGAGTGCCTGAGTTCTATGAAGAGATGCGTAAACGCGGGCTGGAAGTGGATATGAGCTTATTTGGTTGAGTAAAAGCGCATGATGTCTGGTACAGGTTTATTGCTCATTTTTGTGCTGCTGTTTATCAGCATATCCATCATTGTATTTTTAGTGCTGCAACTCAGTGCAAAAGTGCGCTCGCGTTTTGAGTCGCAACTGTCTGAAGAGGCCAGCATGAACTTGTCCGACATGTTCATGTTTATGGATCCCGATATGTTGGTGCGTTACTACACTACGGCTTTAGTGGTCGTGCCGCTGCTGGTGTTAATTATTCGGCGCGATTTCCTGAGCGTGCTGGTGGCGGTGGTGTTTATGGCGGTGGTGCCAAAAATTATGTATGGCAGTATCAAAAAGTCACGCATGAAAAAATTTGATGAACAATTGCCGGATGCGTTTATGTCATTGGCCAGCAGCTTAGGTGCGGGAACCAGTTTGATGGGCGCTATTGAAACCTTGGCAACCGAACAGCCGGCACCGTTGGCGCAAGAGTTTTCCTTGTTGGTGCGCAAAATCAAGTTGGGCGTGAATTTTGATCAAGCCATGGTCGATATGGAAAAACGCATACAGTCACAAGATTTTAGAGTGGCGTTGTCAGCTATACGTATTTCGCGCGAGGTGGGCGGTAACTTGGTCGAGGTGATGGAAAAGCTGGCAGATACCTTGCGGCAAAAAGCAGCCATGGAAGGGAAAATTGTCAGCTTGACCTCGCAAGGAAAAATGCAGGGTTATGTGATGACTGGCTTGCCTATTTTGTTGGCTTGCGCTTTGAATGTGATTGAGCCTGAAGCCATGAGTAAGTTGTACACCACAACAGTTGGATATGTGGTGTTGGGTGTTATCGTTGTTATGTTGGGGATTGGTTTTTCGATTATTCGGAAAATCACGACCATTGATGTGTGAGTGATACGCCATGTGGTCATCAATACAAAAAGAATTATCTGAGCTGTGGTTGCTGATCTTAAATCTCAGTGCGCCCGTGTTGATGTACGGTTCTGCGCTGGGAATTGGCATTTCAGTCACCTTGATTGTTTTGATTGTAAAAATTCTCGGCTCTCGCATTCCGCCGGAAAGTCGTGAATACAAAGACGAGTTGCCGCCTGCGCTCAAGTTGGTGTGGTCGCTGATCCGTATTATTGCCTATTACCTCTGTACCAATTTGCCCATTCAGTATTTGGATCGTTTGGAAAAACGCTTGCAGCAGACGGGTGTGGCGTACTACGTCAATGCCGAAGAATTTTTTGCAATTCGTATTTTTAGTGCGCTATTGTTTCCGGTGTTAGTGCTTTTGGCTGCGCTGATGCTTAAAAAACTGTCGTTTCTAGTATTTTTAGGTTCAATCTTGCTGGGTTTCTTCTTGCCAGTGATTTGGTTGAGCGAAACAAAAGCCAAGCGCGAAAAAGAGGTGATGCGCGCACTGCCGATGTATCTGGAGTTTATTTCCATGTGCGTCGAGGCGGGTTTAAATTTGACGGGCGCGATGAATCAGGCGGTTGAAAAGGGTCCTAGTGGTGCATTGAAACATGAATTTTTAACGGTGATGCGTGATATTCGAGCAGGCGCAAGCAGAGCGGATGCGTTGACGCGCATGGCAGAGCGACTGGATATAAAGGCGGTTAGCGCCTTTGTGCGTGCGGTGATTCAGGCGGAGAAATTGGGCTCCAGCATGAGTAAAGTATTGAAAGTGCAATCAGATCAGCGCCGCAATGAGCGCTTCCAGCGCGCAGAAAAACTGGCGATGGAAGCGCCGGTCAAACTGATTTTTCCGCTGATGGCATTTATTTTCCCCGTCACTTTTATGATTCTCGCTTTTCCTATAGTCATGAAGTTTATGCATCAAGGGTTTATGTAATGCTATTGGGGAAACTGCGCCTCAATGGTGAGCGTGAAATTTCCGCTCTTGCTAGGCAAACCACCCATGTGTTTGAGCGAATGCGTGGCTTGTTAGGGCGTTCGACGATGGGTGATTGTGAGTGTTTGTGGATTACGCGCTGCAACTCCATACACACCTGTTTTATGCGTTTTGCGCTAGATGTGGGATTTGTCGATAAGCAGGGTGTGGTGCTGAAAGTTTGAGCGAATGTTGTGCCGTGGCGGTTGTGTTTTTGTTGGTCTGCGGCAGCGGTGCTGGAGTTTTGTGCAGGCGCAGCCGGTCAGCTTGGTGTTTCGGTAGGCTCTCATGTGGAATTTTTACCCAATAGGTAAACACAATATGATGCAACGTGTATTGGTGGCGCTTGCTGTGCTTGTTTTATCGGCCTGTGCGTCAATGACAGATTTATCCACCTTGGCAGAATGGCGCGCTAAAGCGGATAAAGCCTACCAAGAAGGCCAGTATCCTACGGCTTTGCGCTATTACCAGAAGCTATCAAAAGCTGCATCGTCGGAAGCGGAAATTTGGTTTCGCTTAGGAAATACGCATGCGCGTATGGATCAAACAGATGAAGCGGTAAAGGCCTACCGCGAAGCAGTGTTGCGCGACAACCGTTTTTCTAAGGCGTGGTACAACGCAGGTTTTAACCAGTTGCGCGCTTCTGCGCAAACATTTTCAGAAGCTACGCGCTATCTGTCTCCAGATGATCCAATTTATAAGGTTGCCAAATCTTATAACGAACAGTTGCTACAGTTGATGGAGCAGCAGAACACGGCGTTGGCAAAAGCCTCAGAAAAAGAGCAAAACAAAAAGCCGGTAGATGTTAGCAAAGTTGAAATGATTGTGTTGGATGGCAAGCCGCAAAAAATTTCTGATTTGCCGCCTGCATTACTGCCAGATCAAACAGCGCCAGAAAGCTTAGAAGAAGCTAGGTTGCGTGAAGAGATGCAGCATAAAGAGGATTTTGTGCAGCCAGTGGAAGAAACAGAAGGTAAGGATAAAAAGGATTTGTGGCATCCGCCGCTACTAAAAATGTCAGACGGGCAGGCTGAGTAACCATGAAAGCAAGACTGTCGTTACTGTGCTATCAGCGAGGCCAGAGCGCGACAGAGTTCATTATTATCGCGCCAGTAATTTTCATGCTGGTGTTTGGCTGCCTCCAGTTTGCCTTAATTTATCAGGCGAAAACTACGCTCAATTATGCTGCGTTTAATGCGGCGCGTATTGCATCGGTGAATGGTGCAACACTGACATCAGTGCGGCGCGGTTTTGTGATTGGCATGGCGCCATTTTTCACGACTGACAATAATTCTTTTAATGTAACGGATGCAGTTGGTGTTGTTGATAGTTTAGTGGGTACGGGTTATGTAAAGTTTGACCGCATCAATCCGACGCGCTTGGCTTTTCTGGAGTTTGGTGAAGATGACCCAGTAACGGGTTGGAAAAAAATTCCTAATGACAATTTGATGTACCGCGATGCCAAGCCAGGTGCGTCGCGCGTTAATATTCAAGATGCTAATTTGTTAAAACTGCAAATTACCTTTTGTTATCACATGAGCTTTCCTGTGATTCGAGTGGCTGTTAGAGAAGCGATCAGAACTTATAACATTGGGCATAATTTGTTGGATTGTGAGGCGAGTACGAATGACCCATACACAATTCCGATTACTGCGTCTGCGGTGGTGCGCATGCAGTCAGATATTCTCGATGACCCTGCGTGGAATGCGTGGCCTTACGGTGAAAGTTCAGGCAGCTTGCTAAATTTGGGTGCCTTTGGTGATAACGGCTTGGGGCTTTCTCGCAAGCCGGATGCAGAGGAGGGAGATCAAGCGTCGCCCTGAGTTTTTATATTAAGGCAGACAATACTTTCAAAGCCAAAATAGCGCAACGCTTGCTCAAGGCTAGTCACAGATTCATCCACACGCGTGAACAGAGCGATGTGATTTTCTTTAAGCGATGAGCTATCAACTTCAGGGGCTTGAGAGAAATTCGATGCGGGCTGCCCCAATAACCACGCCACGCGCCGCGCTACTGCATCACTAGAATCCACCCAGTGTTTTATTTCCGGCAACTGTTCGCGCAAGCTGTCAGATAACAGTGGAAAGTGCGTGCAGGCCAGCACAATAGTATCGAGTTGTTTTTGCGCAATCGCCGCGCGCAACGGCGTTAACACACGGTGCAATTCCATTTGATCCACCATGCCAGTGCGCAGTTGTTGTTCGGCCATCCACACCAATTCGTTGCTGCCCACGCGAACGACATGGCAATGATTGGCAAAATCATCAATCAGTTGTTGGGTGTAAGCGCGTGAAATCGTGCCGGGGGTGGCGAGTAATCCAATACAGCCCGACTGTGTCAGTTGCGCGGCAGGTTTGATGGCTGGCACCACGCCGACAATAGGAACAGGCAGCTGTTTTCTCGCAGCGTCTAGTGCGACGGTGCTGGCTGTGTTGCAGGCGAGCACAATAATGTCTGGCTGATATTGCGCGTGTAGCGAACACAAAACTGCTGTCACGCGCTCAATCAATTCATCTTCTTTTTTAAGGCCATAAGGAAAAAAAGCATTGTCCGAGCAGAACAGCCATTGATGTGTGTTTTGAGCAATATCGGAATTTTTTTTGAGCGCGCTCAGAATGGAGAGCCCACCGACACCGGAATCAAAGACAAGAATGCGTGCCATAGTGTTGAACGCGAGAGAAAGCGAGGGCGGCTATGTTATCAGAACGGCATTTGAGGGCAGTAGAGCTGTCATAATGCTGAGACGATAGTTATTGAGAGGTTTGCGATGGCTTTTCCTAAAGTGGGCAATTTGGCGCCGGCATTCAGTTTGGTTAATCAAGAGGGAGAGAGCGTATCTCTGAAAGATTACCGAGGGCAGCGCGTGGTGCTGTATTTCTACCCGCGTGCGATGACACCAGGCTGCACCGTGCAAGCCTGTGGCCTGCGCGACAGTGCCAAGCTGTTGGCCAAGGTGAATGCTGTGGCACTGGGAGTGAGTCCCGATCAACCGAAATCACTGTTGAAATTTCGTGAGCGCGACAACCTGAACTTTGATTTGTTGTCCGACCCCGATCATGCCGTGGCGGAAAAATACGGCGTGTGGGGGCTAAAAAAATTCATGGGGCGGGAGTCCATGGGTATACTGCGCACCACTTTTATCATCGGTTGCGACGGCAAGTTGCGCCATGTGATGAGCAAAGTTACCACCAAAACACATCACGAGGATGTGTTGGCACTGCTGCAAGGCGAACTGAAGGATATTTAATTTTTTACTGATTTTGATATTGAGGTTGATATGAGTTTTTTTATTTCTGAAGCCATGGCGCAAACAGCTGCTGCGACACCAGCCGCAAGCCCTCAGAGCCCGTACAGCATGCTCTTGATTATGGGCGGCATGTTTATTTTTATGTACTTTGTGGTGATTCGCCCACAGCGCAAACGCCAAAAAGAGCAAGAAGCCTTGATGGGCAGCCTCAACAAAGGTGACGAAGTGGTTTTGACTTCTGGTTTGCTGGGTAAGATCGTTCGCATTGAAGGTGATTATTTGGTGTTGAACACTGGCGACAATATTGAGCTGAAATTTCAGCGCCAAGCCGTGCATGCGGTGTTGCCGAAGGGAACCATTAAGGCGATTTGATTTTTAGCGGGGGAGTGCAATGAAGCCGACGCAGACTTGTGCTCCGCCGCAACAGCTTTGGATAGATCGCGAGGATGCGCTATCCACTATAGAAAAACTTGAGTCAACGCAAAATTGCACAGCAGAAGAAGCGAGTTGGCTGCGCGATTTTTATCGTGACGGCTATATCGTTTGGCGCAAAGTCATTTCAGAAGAAGCGGTTGCTGCACTGCGGGATGAGCTACAGCAGCTTTATCAGCAGCCTGATCGCTACATCATGCGTTTGCAAAAACAAATATTGGCGTTCCCCACAGAATCTATTTTGCCTTGGCGCAGCCGCTTGTTGGATTTTTATGTACCCAGCTTGCTGGCTCGACAAATGGTATTGGTGCCACAGATCACGCGTTTTTTGCAGTTGATTTATCAAGAGCCTGCGATGGTATTTCAGTCCCTGCTATTTACTTGGGGCTCGGAACAATCCATGCACAAGGATACGGCTTTTGTTGTGATTGATCCGCCGTGCACGCTGACGGCGAGTTGGATCGCGCTGGAAAAAATTGAAAAGGGACAGGGAGAATTGATGTACTTTCCTGGCAGCCATCGCGACCCTATGTTTCTTTTCGGTGAAGAGCGTTTGTTTTGGCAGGCAGCAAAAGATGGCAAGGGCATGCATCAACGGTATACGGAATTTTTAGGCCAGCAAGCCAAAGCGAAAGGTGTGGCTATTCAGCGCTTCGCGGCAGAGCCTGGCGATATTTTGCTATGGCACCCCAATTTAACGCACGGTGGATGTCGCGTGACAGAGCCAGAAAAAACGCGCTTGAGCTTGGTGAGCCACTATTGTCCCGCTAGCGCCAAGCCGCGTTATTTTTCTGCGTTTGGTCGAGATACTCGCCAAGCATTTGATGATGGATATTTTAGTAGTCGTTATTACGATTTGGCGGAAGAAGGTTTTCCTCTCGCGGTTAAGCCGCAATAAAAAAGCCCGCATTTTGCGGGCTTTTTGTGTTACGCAGCGCAAGAAAAGTTATTTTTTCTCTTGGTCGGCGAGTTCATCTGCCATTTCGCGCAGTTTGTTTTTGGCGACTTTCTCCAGCGTAGCGCGCGGCATTTCTTGTAAGAAATACACAGCTCGCGGGCGTTTGAAATCGGCCAAGCCTGTTGCGCAACCATCCATAATTTTCTGGCGAATTTCATCTTCGCTCAGTTGTGTCCAAGGGCTTTTGATGGCAAAGACGACAGGCACTTCGTCGAGCATGTCGTGCTTTTGCGCAACAACGGCGTGTTCGTCCAATACGCCCATGCCGAGTAAGTTGCCGATGAATTCTTCCACTTGGCGAGCGGACACATTTTCTGCGCCCACTTTCAACACATCTTTGTCGCGATCGGCAAAATACATATAGCCATCGGCTTCTACGCGCGCCATATCGCCAGTTTGAAACCAGCCATCGTCAGTGAAAGATTTTTTCATTGCTTCGGGGTTTTTGTAGTACTCCAGAAACAATTGCACACCGCGCGCGCCGCGCACCCACAAATCGCCGTTCTCACCCACGGCGCAGTATTTGCCCGTTTCAGGATTGATGATGGCGTACTCGTAGCCAGGGGTTGGCACGCCGATATTCATTTCCGGTGAATCTTGCAGAATGTCAGAGCGTGTGGCGTGCGTGACGGTTTCTGTCATTCCCCAAGTGGCAAAGGTGGTGACTTTGAAATGCTGCTCAATGATGTGCAGCTTCACACCGGTGGACCAAGTTTTGTAGAAATGCTCAGGCACAGCTTGTGCAAACATGGCTTTGATGGTGAACGGAATCATCGACGCGCGCGTCACTTTGTATTTCAGCGACAACTCCCAAAATTTGCTGGAAGAAAATTTGGGCTGCAATACCACGGTGCCGCCACACCAGAGCATGCTCCAGAAGCTCCAGCTCTGTGCATTGACATGGAAGCAGGGCAGGAAGCAGAGGTAGACATCATCGGATGTCATCAGCAAGTTTTGCGAGCCGGTGCGGCCACCCCACAGCGCATTGGCATGGGTATGCACCACGGCTTTGGGACGCGAAGTGGTGCCGGAGGTGTACTGGATGCCTACGGGCAGCATCGGTTCTGCGGCGCGAGCTGGCGCCTCTTTGCCCTTGCCGTACAGCGCGTTCCAGCACTCGTATTTGGCGGCATAGGCAGCTTCTTCAGCAGTGGCTTCTTCGCCGGAGTTGTCGTCCAGCACGATAAACCAAGGCAGGCTTTTCGCGTTTTCAGCCAGTGCTTGAATGAATTTGGGTTGGGTAATGCAGCCCACAGCTTCGGAGTGTTCGGCGAAGTAGGTGAGCTCGTCGCCGATGCAGCGAGTATTGGTGGTTACACCCACCGAACCGACGATGGCGGAGGCGTACCATGCAATCATCATTTCTGGGCTGTTTTCGGCGTGGATCAGCAGTTTGTCGCCTTTCTTCACGCCTTTGGCGATCAAGCCGCAGGCGACTTCATTGATCTCATCCCAAAACTGCTTGTAAGTCCATGCGCGCTTCGCCTTCTTTGGGCTCCCAAGCGAGGAACAGCTTGTCCGGGGTTTGGTTCGCCCAGAGCTTTACCAGCCAAGGAACATCTTGACCGGCAAAGGTGTACTGCTCAGCAGAATGCTGAGTATTGAACTGTGGTGTAGCCATGATTTCTCCATTTATCAGCAAGTTAAAGAAACTTTTTAAAGTGAAATCTTATTTTGGCTGGCGGCGACCGGCGAGCACCTGTTGCAGCTTTTCATGGGCAGACAGCAGGCATTTTTCTGTGGTTGGCCAGTCGATGCAGGCGTCGGTGATGGAGACGCCGTAGGTGAGTTTGCTCAAATCGTCGGGGATTTTTTGGTTGCCCGCACCGATATGGCTTTCAATCATCACGCCGATAATGGATTGATTGCCTTCCAAAATTTGGTTGATCACATTGTCCATGACCAGCACTTGCAGGTCGTGGTTCTTGTTGGAGTTGGCGTGGCTGCAGTCGACCATGATATTGGGTTTGATACCCGCTTTTTGCAGATCTTGTTCGCACAGCGCGACGCTGACGGAATCGTAGTTGGGTTTGCCATCGCCGCCGCGCAACACCACATGCGTATAGCGGTTGCCGGTGGTAGTGATGATCGCCACTTGGCCTTCATTGTTAATGCCGAGAAAGCGGTGCGGAGATACAGCTGATTTAATGGCATTGATTGCCACTGACATGCCGCCGTCTGTGCCGTTTTTGAAGCCCACTGCGCAAGACAGCCCAGAGGCTAGCTCGCGGTGTGTTTGCGATTCAGTGGTACGCGCGCCAATCGCAGACCACGAGATCAGGTCTTGCAAATACTGTGGCGAAATCGGGTCAAGCGCTTCGGTGGCTGTGGGCAAGCCCAATTCCGCAATATCCAGCAGCAACTTTCTGCCGATGTGCAGGCCTTCTTCGATTTTGAAGGAGTCGTTGATGTGCGGATCGTTAATCAAGCCTTTCCAGCCAGTGGTGGTGCGGGGTTTTTCAAAGTAGACGCGCATCACAATCAGCAAGCTGTCTTTCACTTTTTCATTCAAGGCTTTCAGGCGATGGGCGTAATCCATTGCAGCCTTGGTGTCGTGAATGGAGCAGGGGCCGATGACAACCAGTAGGCGCGGGTCAGTGCCGTCCAAAATGTTACGCACTGCATCACGCCCAGCCTTGACGGTGGCAGTAGCGGCAGGTGTTAGCGGCAGCTGTGCCTTGAGCTCTGCGGGTGTGATGAGGATGTTCTGCGATTCAACATTGATGTTTTCAACGCCATTATTTGAGACCAGTGACATTAGCTTTCCAGAGTTATCAACTACAGTAGGACTCACCATTCTACTGTAGTCACGGAACCTGTTCACAGCCATAAAGTGCAGCTCTATTTCGACCTGCATGCCTACAACATTTGTCTCAGCGTACGCAGGCAATAAAAACACTCGAAGTGCCTTTTACACTTACAGCCTTTGCGGTAACCTACGGCATCCTCAATTTTTGAGGTGGACCGTAAACCGTCAACTTTCTGGAGTACACGGAAGCATATGAATACAAAAATAACGGTAGCAGTATCCACAGGAATTTTACTGATGGCTTCTGCAGTACAGGTAAACGCGAAGGTTTCGCAAGCTGAGGCAAACAGACTCGGCACGGAACTGACGCCTATGGGGGCTAATCCAAAGGGTAATGCTGCGGGAACGATTCCAGCTTACACAGGTACTGTGTTGGGTGCGCCAAAAAATGTTGATTACAAAGGAACCGGCACTTATTACCCGAACCCTTATCCAGATGAAAAGCCTCTTTTTGTAATTGATGCTAGTAACTACGAAAAATACAAAAGCAACTTGTCTGATGGACAAGTCGCTTTGTTCAAAAAATACCCTAGCACTTTCAAAATGAAGGTCTATCCTTCTAAGCGTGATGTTCGTTATAACGATTTCATTTTCAAAAATGTTAAACAGAATGCTGTAGAAGCTGAGATCGTGCCAAGCGGTAACGGTGTACGCGGTGGTGTTGGCGGCCCTCCATTCCCCATTCCACAAAATGGCGTGGAAGTGGTGTGGAACCATGAGTACTCACCTAACATCTATTTGACAGAAGGTCAGGTAGCTAGTGGTGCGGTATTTAGTAACGGCAGCATTTCCATGCGTAAACAGTTTGAAAGCCGTTACTTCCAATTGTTCGATCCTAGCTTGACGCGTCAACAGGTAATCGATGCTAACTTTAACGCCAAAGTATTGGTTGAAGTGACCGATCCGCCGCGTGAAAAAGGCAAAGTAACGCTGGTTCACGAGTTTCAGGATCTGACTGAGTTGCCGCGTAACGCTTGGCAATATCTGCCTGGTACGCGCCGTGTGCGCCGTGCGCCAACTATCGCTTATGACTTCCCAGACGGTCCTGGCGGTTTGAGAACAGTAGATGATGCTTTGGCATTTATCGGCGCAACCGATCGTTACGATTGGAAACTGGAACCGCAGCGTGAAGTGTTTATTCCGTACAACAACACTGAAGCGGATTCGCCAGAGCACAAGTATGCAGACATTCTGAAAGTGGGTCACCCCAACCCAGAATTCATGCGTTACGAGCTGCACCGTGTATGGGTAGTGGTTGCGACTTTGAAAGAAGGCAAGCGTCATATCTACGCTAAGCGCCGTTTGTACATGGATGAAGATTCATGGGGTGCATTGTTGGCAGATAACTATGACAGCCAAGGCAGCTTGTGGCGTACTACTATGCGTACTTTCGTAAATGCCTACGACATGCCTGGCATGTCTCCGCGTCAGGAGATCTATCATGACCTTCAGAAAGGCGCTTACCTGTTGAACAACTTGGTCAACGAAGAAGGTGGTATTCAGAAAATACCTGCTAAAAAACGCCCTGATGATTACTACACACCTGCTAACTTGCGTGTGATCGGTAAGGGCTAAAATTAGCTAGCAACTGTAATAGCAAAAGACCAGGGCTTGCCCTGGTTTTTTGTTTCAGGATATCGGCAAATTACATGAGTGAATTGAACGCCATACAGCGTTGTTTAGTGACAGGTGCCAGTGGTTTTTTAGGCGGCTACTTACTGACGCGTTTACGTCAAGAAAAAATATTTACGCGTGTTTTGCTACGCAGTGAGTCAAGCAATGCGTTGCCGTGCGATGAAACCGTAATCGGTGAGTTGTTGCCAACAGCCTGCTGTAAAACTTGGCTGGATACCGTCGATACCGTTTTTTATTTGGTGGGCACGGCACATCTTTCTGCTGCGCCAGAGCAATATCAAACAGATCACCTTGCGGTTATCAATATGGCTCGCCAGGCCGCTGCGCTGGGTGTTAAACGCTTTGTATTTGTTAGCACCACGAAAGCGGCAGCGGATCCGGCAGAAAAAATAGCAGATGAAAACTGGGATGCGTGGCCTATTGAGCCTTACGGTTATTGGAAACGAAAAACAGAAATTGCATTAGGTGAGTTGGGTATTTCACAACTTGCTATTGTGCGCCCCTGTTTGATGTACGGTGCAGGTGTAAAAGGCAATCTGCAAAAAATGATTCAGGCTGTGGAAAGGGGATTTTTTCCGCCATTGGCTGATATCAAAGCGCAACGATCTATGGTGTTTGCTGGCGATGTGGTGGAAGCCTTGTTGTTGGCAGCTACTCAGGAGGCTGCCAATCACCAGCCGCTAATTGTTGCCGATGGGGAGTCTTATGTCGTGAGTGATTTGTATGCGGCTATTCGTGCGGCACACGATAAAAAACCAGCAACATGGCACATTCCTTTGCCATTGTTAAAAGCGGCTGGTGTTGTGGGAGATGCAGTAGAAAAGTTGGGTATTCACTTGCCAGTTAATAGTGGGGCAGTAAAGCGATTAACAGAAAACGCCATGTATTCTTCAGCAAAGTTGCGGCAATTGGGGTGGGTACCTAGCACCACTTTTTATCGCGAACTGCCGAATATGATTTTGGCGCAGCGTTAATGTGTTTGGCATGAATTTTCTACAGTTGGCGTTAGTACTGTTCGCGGCATTTTCTGCCTCTGCCTGCCTGTGTTTTTTGATTGTGACGCGCAGGAAACAAATTTGGCTCGATCACCCCAATGAACGCTCACTGCACAAAGCTCCGGTATCGCGTTTAGGCGGCATTGCCATTTGGTTGGGTGTTTTATGTGCGGTGTTATTAACTCGCAGTGAATTGAGCGATTTGCTCTCCATTTATCACATGATTGCTGCGCTGCTTTTATTGTTTATTGCCTTGCTGGATGATGGGCGTGGTTTGCACCCAGCATCGCGGTTTGTTGCGCAGGCTATAGCTGCTGTAAGTTTGGTGTGGAGTGAGTCGGTTTATGTCAGTGTCGCGTGGTTGCCGTGGCTGTGGCCGATAATCGGCGTGGTCGTACTGATGTGGTGTACCAATCTCTACAATTTTATGGATGGTATGGATGGTTTTGCCGGCTCGATGGGGGCAATAGGTTTTGCGACACTTGCCATTTTGGGGATAGCACAAGAACAAATACCGTTCGCAATTTTCAGTGCCATTATTTCAGCATCGTGTGTAGGTTTTCTCTGTTTTAACTTTCCACCGGCACGCATTTTTATGGGCGATAGCGGTTCCACTGTGCTGGGCTTTTTTATGGGTGCGCTCAGCATTCAGGGTTGGCAGCTAAATCTATATCCTCTCTGGGTTCCCGTGCTGATATTTTCTCCTTTTTGGGTGGATGCGACGGTGACCTTGGGTTTGCGGTTATATCGCAGGGAAAAAGTGTGGCTTGCGCATCGTCAACACCATTATCAACGCTGGGTGTTGGCGGGTTACAGCCACCGCCAAGTTCTCGGTTGGTATATTGTTTTGATGCTGTCGTGCTCTTTTACAGCAATCATCCAACAAACAGTTCAGCATCCTCTGGCAAATATCGGGCTGCCACTGGCTTGGCTTGTGTGTTACGGTTCCCTCATCCTGCAGTCTGAGCGCAAGCTGCGGCAAGTGAAAGTCAGTGGCAGTGTGCAGTAAAGGTTAGATGTGAAAATATTTCGAGCGACAACGCATTTCTTGCATCAGTATTACAAACAGATACTGATGTTGTTTGTCGATTTCGCTTTACTGGGTGTAGCGCTGCTATTTGCATTTTGGGCGCGCTTGGGTGAAGTCTGGCTGCCGCAACAAATCTCACAATATGGGCTGCTTGCTTTTTGTTTGTTGCTGACGCTCTTTGCCTTTGGTCGCTTAGGACTTTATCGCTCCATTATTCGCTACATGGGGCAGCAAGCTATTTTTGCTGTGATGCAGGGCGTTTTAATTTCTGCATTGATCATTGCTGTTATTGCTTATATGAGCGATATGTTTATGCCGCGCTCAGTGCCGGTTATCTACTTGTGTTTTGCCTATATTTTTATTGGCGGTTCACGCATGGCAATCCGTGCGTATTACCACAAGGGCGTAGAAATTCATCGTGAGCGCGTAGCCATTTACGGTGCTGGTTCATCGGGTTTACAGGTGTATCAAGCATTAGAGCGCAGCCGCGATTACAAGCCGGTATTATTTATCGATGACAGCTTGGCTAAACACGGAATGATTTTAGATGGCTTGCCGGTATATGGCGCAGTCAATATCCCGGCGTTATTGGAACGCTACGGCATTACTGAAGTGTTATTGGCAATGCCGTCCGCGCCTTTGCAGCGCCGCAAAGAAATTTTGCAGGAACTGGCTGAGATGGGTGTGAAATCCCAGATGGTGCCGGGCATTGAGGAGTTATTGGATAGCTCCCTGCGCGGTCGCGATGTAACGCAGGTGTACGACAATATTTTAGGGCGCGTGCCGGTTGCGCCAGAAGTACATTTATTGGATAGCTGTATTCGTGATCGCGTTGTGATGGTGACAGGTGCAGCGGGTTCCATTGGTAGCGAACTGTGTCGACAAATACTGCTGAATAGCCCTCGCGTTTTGTTGTTGGTAGATATCAATGAGTTTGGTCTGTATCAGATTGATATGGAGCTGCGGCAGACATTGAGCAATAGTCATTTGCAGCCAGTTGAATTGGTGTCATTGCTTGGCAACACCGCCAATCAGCAGCAAATGGCGCAAATCATAAAAAGTTTTTCTGTGCAGACGATCTATCACGCTGGCGCGTATAAACATGTGCCAATGGTTGAAAACAATATGATTGAAGGTGTGCGCAATAATGTGATTGGCACCTGGTCTTTGGTTAAAGCGGCTGCTGAAAATGCGGTAGAAACTTTTGTTTTGATTTCAACCGATAAAGCTGTTCGCCCCGTTAGTGTGATGGGTGCCAGCAAGCGTTGTGCAGAATTAATTTGTCAGGCATATGCAGAAAGCAAACTGGGTACGCGCTTTTGCATGGTGCGTTTTGGCAATGTGTTGGGTTCTTCAGGTTCCGTTGTGCCCTTGTTTATTGAGCAGATCAACGCGGGCGGTCCTGTGACGGTAACACACCCTGAAGTGGTTCGATATTTCATGACCATACCGGAAGCAGCGCAGCTGGTTTTGCAGGCGGGAAGTATGGGTGTAGGCGGCGAAGTTTTTGTATTGGATATGGGCAAACCCGTGCGCATTATGGAGTTGGCGGAGCGCATGGTTGCACTGCTGGGGCGCACGGTACGCAATGAACAAAACCCAACTGGCGATATAGAAATTGCCATCACAGGTTTGCGGCCTGGAGAGAAATTGTATGAAGAGTTGGTGTTGGGGGATAGGGTATCCGGCACTGGTCATCCAATGATTATGCGAGCGGAAGAAAAGTTTTTGTCGCTGCCCAATTTGTTGGTCTGTCTAGAAAAAATTCAGCAGGCTTGTGATGACAGTGATTGCCAAACACTTAAAAACTTGTTGAACGAAGTGATTGGCGAATTTACTGAACAGCCTATTCACGATGCCGTTTGGCGGCGCAGTCATCCCAGTAATCTGGATGCTGATGCATCAGTATCCAATGTCACACCGCTGTTGCGCAAACCACCAAAAAATACACCTTAACGCCGCTGCGTTATTTCCAATACGGTGGGATCCTGCGGATCCAATAATTGCCAAGCCTGTAAATATTTTTCGGCGCGTTCATATTGTTTGCTGTCCAATGCCAAATTAAAGCGTGTGAGTTGCACATTGCGGTTGTAAATAGGCATTGCAGCCGCTTTGTCTAATACGCTAAATGCTTCACCTGTTTTGCCGATTTGGTTCAGCGCGACGGCATATAAGTAGAAAATGTGCGGATCTTGAGTGTGTTGCGTGGCAGTTTTCAGTTGAGCGACCGCTGCATTGATGTTGCCGCTGCGCACCAGCCACAGCGCGTAAGACATCATCAAATCGGCATTGTTTGGAACGCGCTGCATAGCGTTTTGCAAGACGCGTCCTGCGTCAGATTCCTGCTGCAGTGCGCGATACAAATCAGCCAGATTGACAGAAGCCGGGATGTAATACGGCTCACGCGCAATAGCAGTTTTTAATAAGTTTTCTGCATCTTGCAGGCGTTGTTCGCGTATGGCGAGTCCAGCGAGATTGGTGAGCGCAGCGGCGCGATCAGCGTCAATATTTTGACTGTCGATATATTCTTGTCTGGCTTTAGTAAAGCTGGTGCTGTTTTGTGTGATGGGGTTGCCAGCCAATTGGCGTGCTGCTTCTATACGAATAGCGCGCACAGAATCATTCAACAAGGGCAACAGGGAAGATTGTTGCTCTGGCGGCAGAATTTCTGCGGCACGCAATGCACCGATGCGTATTAAATCCTCATTGTTTTTCAGTGCGTCATTAATCAGTGGCAATGCATTGCGCGTGGGAAAATTAGTGAGCAGGCCCATAGCGGTGGCACGCACAATTGGCGCCTGTGTGTTGTCTTGTATCAGTTGCGTTAGATCATCAAATACAGCGGGTTTTGCTAATCGCGCTTGCGCAATAATTTCGCCGTGGTGTGGTGTTTTCCAGCTTGCGCCTGCATTTTTTTCGATAGCGGCTGTCGCCCATGCGTTGGTTTTGTCGGTGTGGCAGTTAGTGCAGGCGTTGGGTGTTTCTAGCGTGGCACTTAAATCTGGGCGTGGAATGCGAAAGCTGTGATCTCGCCGCGTATCAACCGTCATATAAGTTCGCGTTGGCATGTGGCAATCCACACAAAAACTGCCTGTTGTTTCTGGTGTGTGTAGGGTGTGTTTAGGTGTGTTGTACTCCGCGTTGTGACACTGCAAGCACAGACCGTTGCCTTCGATTTTAACTTTGCCGCTGTGAGGGTTGTGACAGTTGCTGCAAGTTACACCGCGCATGGCCATTTTGCTCTGCAAAAAGAGCCGTATTCGTATACCTCGTCTTGAATTTGCCCGTCGGGGAAATACAGCGTTTCGTCTAGCAGTGCAGGCATAAACGCATCGAGAAATTTCTCTTTGTCGTTGCTGGCGTCGATGCGGCTGCGTCGGCTGTGGCATTGTGCGCAGCGTTCAATTTGTGTGGTATCGGAAGCTTCTATGCGCGATGGTTTCGCGGTTGCGGTTTGGTGTTGCCATAAGGCAGAGGAACCGGAAGTGAGTGCAATATCCCAGCCTTTGTTTTTGTACAAAGCGTCGCTGGGATTTTTTGCCCATGCGAGGTGCTTGGAGCCAGGGCCGTGACAAGATTCACAGCCCACGCCAGTTTCCACCCATGTCGATTGGAACGAGTCGCTATCGGTTTGATAATTTTTTTGAAATCGGTGGTATGGCATTCAATACACATGTGATTGGCGTTGTGAGATGGTGAACGCCAGTGCAACACATCGTTGGGCACAATGTTTTCGTTTGCATACAGATGGAACCAGTGTTGCCCACCTTGTGCGGTGCTGCGTGCATCCCAGGCAAAGGGCAGGCTTTGCCAGCGACCATTCGGCAGTGCAGTTAAATATTGCTGCAAAGGGAAAACACCAAAGGTGTATTGCAGGGTGAGGTCAGAGGCTGTGGGTGTGTCTTGGTCGGTTTGGATGTGGTACTGACCATCAACAGTGTTGAAAGTAGTTTTTTGTTGGTGGTGTTTAAGTGGTGGCGCAGAAAAATTGCCCACAATGTTTTCGGATGTGGCGAGCTTCATCGCTTGGTGGTGGTCTGAACCACGCCACTGCTGTTGCTCGGTTTGGTGGCAGTTTTGACATTGCTCGCTGCCGACATAGCTGGCTTTTAAAGTGGTGGTGGTCGTGGCAGTAGAGGAAGGTATTTTTGGCTGGTCACACCCCGCTAAAAAACAGAGCAGGAGAGTCGGAATTATTACAAATCGGGGCATATTTTTGTCGTTGTTTTCGGTACTCCGGCAGTATAACGCATGCTAGGATGCGCCCCTCTTTGCGACGGTGGATTGCATGTCTAACACCTCATCCAATTCGACAAAAACCTTGGCCTTGGCCGCGCTGGGCGTGGTGTATGGTGATATCGGTACCAGCCCGCTTTATACACTGCGCGAATGTTTTCTGGTCATCATCCGTTGGCGCTAACCAGCGGCAATATTATGGGCGTGCTGTCGCTGGTTTTTTGGGCGCTGATTATTGTCGTCACCATCAAATATGTTTTGTTCATCATGCGCGCTGATAACCATGGTGAAGGTGGAATATTGGCGCTGTTGGCGCTGTCGCGCAGTACAGGGGTGCGCAGCGATAAGCTAAAAGGCATTTTGGCTTTGACCGGCATTTTTGGCGCCAGTTTGTTTTATGGCGATGGCATCATCACACCGGCCATTTCTGTGCTCTCTGCAGTAGAAGGCTTGGAAGTTGTAGCACCGCAACTGCACCACGCCACACTGCCCATTGCAATTACCATTCTCGTTGCCTTGTTTATGCTGCAGCGCAGAGGCAGTGCGCGTGTGGGTGCGCTGTTTGGTCCTGTGATGTTGGTTTGGTTTTCAACTTTGGCGATTCTTGGTTTGACCAACATTGTCACCAACCCAGGTGTTTTAGCGGCTCTTAATCCGCTTTACGCGTTGGTGTTTTTCGTGAACACGGGTTGGGTAGTTTGCTGGCTTTTGGCGCGGTGGTATTGGCGGTCACTGGCGGTGAGGCGCTCTATGCAGACATGGGGCACTTCGGCAGAAGGCCCATTAAATTTGCTTGGCTTAGCGTTGTTCTTCCTGCCCTAGTGCTGAACTATTTTGGTCAAGGCGCACTGCTGCTGAAAAATCCAGAAGCCATTAACAATCCGTTTTATTTGTTGGCGCCGGATTGGTTTTTGTGGCCGCTGCTCATCTTGGCCACTTGTGCGACGGTTATTGCATCGCAGTCAGTAATATCTGGAGTGTTCTCCGTAACACGACAAGCTGTGCAAATGGGCTTTTGGCCGCGCATGCGCATCGTGCACACTTCGTCGCGAGAGATTGGTCAGATCTACATTCCAATGATGAATTGGCTGATTATGTTGGCCGTCATCCTGTTGATTTTGGAGTTTCGCAGCTCCAGCAATATCGCGGGTGCTTACGGTATTGCGGTGACCATGGCGATGATGGTGGATACCATTCTGGCCTGTTTTGTGGCACACCGTTTGTGGCGTTGGCCGTTGCCTGTGGTAACGCTAGCAGGTGCTGCATTCTTCTTTGTCGATTCGCTATTTTTATTCCCCAATCTATTGAAAATCCCCGATGGCGGCTGGTTCCCTCTATTGGTAGCTGTGATCGTTATGGGCTTGATGTTCACTTGGCGCAAAGGTCGTCGTTTCTTGGCGGATGCCTTGGGTAGAGAGAGTGAACCTCTGAAACCATTTATTGAGGCGCTGTCTTTGGGCAAGCCTGCAACCGTGCCCGGTACAGCGGTTTTTATGACGAGTAACTTGGAGCAGGTGCCTCATGCGCTGATGCACAACCTGAAACACAACAAAGTGCTGCACGAACGCGTGGTGTTCCTGACGATCAGCACGCAAGAGATTCCGTTTGTGCCGGAAGGTGACCGTATCTCTGTGGAGGATTTGGCGCCGGGCTTTTTGTCTATCAAAGGTTCCTACGGCTTTCAGGAAAGCCCCGATGTGCCGCATTTACTCGAGAAATGCGAACCTTTCGGTGTGGTTTTTGACATGATGGACACCACATTCTTCTTGTCTAGGGAGCATTTAATTCCTAGTAAACATCCTGGCATGCCGGCCATTTTTGATAAGGTCTTTGCCGTAATGACGCGCAACGCTGTGCCGGCTACTAGCTATTTCAAGATTCCTCCCAACCGCGTGGTGGAAATGGGTACGCAAATCGAGATTTGACCTTCAGAAAAGGGCAAATTTCTTTGACATATCAATGAGCTATCCATAGAATGCGCCGCCTATGCACAGTGAGCCAACCAGTCAGCCATTGCCACCGCATATCGATGCGGTAAAGCTTTGTCAGCAAGGTGGTAGCTTGTCAGGCGAAGTGTCGTTTGTTCGATTGGAGCGCCTCGCTGAGCAACTGTGTCATCAGAATGGTCAGGCGCGTGTCGACTGGCAGTTCGAGCTCGACGCGCAGTCGCGCAAAGTGATACACGGCACGGTAGATGCTGTTGTGCCGCTGGTGTGTCAGCGTTGTTTGGAGCAAGTTGATGTTGCAGTGCGCGCCGACACCTCGCTAGCCTTGGTGTGGAGCGATGAGCAGGCAGCACAATTGCCGCGCACGCTGGATCCAGTGTTGATGGAAAGCGATGTGCTGGATGTATTTGCAACGGTGGAAGATGAGTTGCTACTAGCACTGCCGATAGTCGCAGCGCATGAAGCAGGCACTTGCCAAGCGGCGCAGATGAGTATTGAAGAAACGCAGGTCGAACCACTGGCAGGCGAGAAGAAAACCAACCCGTTTCAGGTGCTGGCAAACCTGAAAGCGGGCAGTGATGAAACAGACAAGTAACATCACTGTATTTGCCAATACATTATTTAACGGTAGGAGTTTTTTAAAATGGCCGTACAGAAAAGTCGTAAATCTCGTTCTCGTCGTGGCATGCGTCGTTCACACGATGCCTTGACCACCAGTACATTGTCAGTAGACGCAGTAACTGGTGAAAAACACCGTCGTCACCACATGACTGCTGATGGTTTCTATCGCGGTCGCAAAGTGGTTGACTCTGCTGCCGAATAAAATGGTGCGCAATCGTACAACGGTTAAACAGCGTAACCGCTGAAGCCCGATGATCACGATTGCCATTGACACCATGAGTGGGGACTTTGGTCCTCGCGTCACAGTGCCCGCCAGTGTGCGGGCATTGTCGTTTCTGTCAGATATCAATTTATTGTTGCTGGGCGATAACGATGCCATTCAAAAGGAGTTGGCAAAGTTGCATTGCGACAGCAATCACCGTTTGCGCATTGTTCATACGACGCAAACCGTGGCGATGAGCGACAAGCCTCTGCATGTATTGCGTAACTGCAAAGATTCCTCGCTGTATCGCGGTATCGCTTTGCTGGCAGAAGGTGAAGTGCAGGGTTTTGTCAGCGCTGGCAACACAGGCGCGATGCTCGTGATTGGCCATCATCTGTTAAAAATGTTTGATGGTATTGACCGACCCGCCATTTGTGCGCCTATTCCCACCGTCAACGGAAAAACTTTTTTATTGGATGTCGGTGCTAATGTCGATGTTGATGCAAAAAACTTGCATCAGTTTGCCGTGATGGGCTCGGTGTTGGCTGCAGCGATTCTCAATATCCCTCAGCCGCGCGTGGCACTGCTCAATGTGGGCGTAGAAGATATTAAAGGTAACGAGCAAGTGCAGCAGGCCGCAGCATTGTTACAAGCCGACAGCGCGCTCCACTACACAGGATTTATTGAAGCCGATCAAATATTTTTTGATACGGTTGATGTGGCGGTGTGCGATGGCTTTACCGGTAATGTCGCACTCAAAGCCAGTGAGGGCGCTGCGCGTTTAATTCGCCAATATTTATCACAAGCGTTTAAGCGCAAATGGATTTTCCGTGTGCTGGGGGTGTTGGTTGCTCCTATTCTCAATGCTTTTCGATCGAGTATTAATCCGTCGCGTTATAATGGCGCTAGTTTTTTAGGCTTTACTTCGACGCTAGTAAAAAGTCACGGCAGTGCAGATGCCAATGCATTTTTTCATGCCATAGAAGTGGCAAGTGTTGAAGCCAAAGCGAATATTCCCAAAAAAATTAATGAAAAATTGCAATCTGTCTTATTGAAGCGGGGGAGTGAAACATGAGTGGCAAGTTAGCATTTGTTTTTTCAGGTCAAGGTTCACAGAAAGTTGGTATGTTGGCGGAGATGGCTGCTGCATATCCTGTTGTACAGAAAACTTTTGCCGAAGCGTCAGAGGTGTTGGGTTATGACTTGTGGGATCTGTGTCAAAACGGCGAGCAAGAACAATTGAATGCTACAGAAACAACACAGCCGCTATTGCTGACTTCTAGCGTGGCGTTGTGGCGTGTGTGGCAAGAAAAAAATGGCAAATTGCCTGCGTTGCTGGCGGGCCACAGTTTGGGCGAGTGGTCGGCTTTGGTGTGTGCCAATGTGTTGGATTTTTCAGATGCCGTAGACTTGGTGCGCAAACGCGGTGCTTATATGCAAACCGCTGTGCCAAAAGGCGAGGGCAGCATGGCTGCTGTGTTGAATGTCGATGATGAAAAAATTCTTGCGCTTTGCAAAGAAGCTTCGGCAGTGGGTGTAGTGGAAGCGGTCAACTTTAATTCGCCCGGTCAGGTGGTTATTGCAGGGCAAGTTGCTGCTGTCGATAAAGCTTCCGAGTTGTTGAAAGCCGCTGGTGCCAAGCGCGTATTGTCACTGCCGGTGAGCGCTCCTTTCCATACATCTTTAATGAAACCTGCTGCAGAAAACATGGCAAAACATATTGCTGCTACTGTTTTTCGTGCGCCGACAATCCCTGTAGTACATAACGTCAATGCCAAAACTGCATCAGACCCAGAGGCAATTAAAGCACTGATGATTCAACAAATTGATCATCCAGTATTGTGGGTAGATTGCGTGAAGGCATTGGTTGAAGCAGGCGCTAAAACGGTTGTTGAATGTGGTCCTGGCAAGGTGCTGTGTGGCTTGTGTACACGCATAGAAAAAGAATTAACGGCGTTTGGTATTGAAGATGTCGCGAGCTTGGAAGCGGCGCTGTTGGCGATTTAATTTGCACAAATATTTGAAAAACTGAATATCGGGAGATGAATAAATGAGCATTGAAGGCAAAGTAGCTTTGGTAACCGGCGCTAGCCGCGGTATTGGTCGCGCCATTGCGGAATCATTGGCAAAAATGGGCGCTACGGTAATTGGTACAGCCACCAGCGAATCGGGTGCGGCAGCAATTGCAGAGCGTTTAGCAGCTAGTGGCTATAAAGGTGATGGCGTTGTTTTGAATGTCACCGATTCCCACTCCGTGGATGCGGCAATCAAATCTATCAATGAAAAGTTTGGCAACATTGATATTTTGGTAAACAACGCCGGCATCACCAAAGACAATATTTTGATGCGCATGAAAGATGAAGAGTGGGATGATGTGATCGCCACTAACCTGACTTCGGTATTTCGTTTGTCGCGCGCGTGTTTGCGCGGCATGACCAAAGCGCGCTGGGGCCGCATCATCAGCATCAGTTCCGTGGTTGGTGAAATGGGCAACGCAGGGCAGAGCAATTACGCAGCAACCAAAGCAGGTGTTGCCGGTTTTGCGCGCGCCTTGGCACGGGAAATTGGTTCACGCAATATCACTGTGAACACGGTTGCACCTGGATTCATTGATACCGATATGACGCATGTATTGCCAGAAGAGCAAAAGCAAATGCTGTTGGGGCAAATTCCTTTAGCGCGTTTGGGTAAGCCGGAAGAAATTGCCGCTGTGGTTGCGTTTCTTGCGTCGGAGCCTGCTGGCTACATCACCGGCGAGACTATCCATGTCAACGGCGGGATGTACATGAGCTGATAACAGCTCGATTATTCGTAAGTACAGAGATAGGCGGTATCCGCAGCAACTTTTAATTGAAACTTGCTGTTGGCCGCCACCTGAAATGCTTCGCCAGCGGCAAATGTTTGCCAAGTGTCATTGCCGGGCAATTTGACGGTGAGCTTGCCGCTGACTACGGTCATTACTTCATTTTGGCTGGTGCCAAACTCATAATCGCCAGGTGCCATCACGCCAACAGTTGCCGGTAATTGTTCACCTTGGAATGCGATAGATTTTACTTTGCCGTCAAAGTATTCGTTGACTTTAAACATGCCTGCTTGCTCCTATGAGTAAACCGAGTGGGATAAAACGCATATACTGACAGCGCATTTTAGCAGTTTGTTGAGGAAGAGATTCATGCAAATTACCAAAGATACCGTTGCGGTTTTTCATTATCGTCTGACAGAACTGGGTGGCAGTTTTTCCGAAGATTCGCGCACTGAAGAGCCAGTTGCGTATCTGCATGGGCACGACAATATCCTGTCTGGGTTGGAAGAAGTCTTGGTGGGCAAAGCAGCGGGTGAGACGGTTAGCGTCACGCTGCCACCCGAGCGCGCCTACGGCGTTATCAATCCAGAGTTGCAACAGCGCATCTCGATCAAACACCTGAAGTTCAACGGCAATAAATTAAAAGCTGGCGATATTGCGTGGGTGGAAACGCAAGAAGGGCCGCGCCAAGTGACGGTGATCAAGCCTGGCAAGTTTATGGCCGAGGTAGATACCAATCATCCCTTGGCAGGAAAAACGCTGACATTTGATATTGAAATTGTTAGCGTTAGAGCCGCTACGGAAGAAGAAATCGCCCACGGCCATGCGCACGGTGAGGGTGGGCATCACCACGACTAAATGCAACAAAGGAGAGAGGATGATGAACAGCAAGGATTGGATACAAAAAGCGCGGCAACTGGCATGCAATTACCGTCGCACGCTAATCACAGTGTTTTCTATTATCACTCTCTACACGCTGCTAGGATTTTTTATCCTGCCGTGGTCTATCCAGCGGTATTTGACGCACAGTTTTGCTGAAAATTTACAGCGCGGCGTAGAAGTTCACGCTGTGCGCTTTAATCCTTACAAGGTAAAACTGCAAATTGAAGGATTCAAAATTGCAGATACCGATAGCACACCGCTGCTATCCTTTGATTTGTTCAGTGTGAATTACAGCGCGTTGTCCGTATTTCGCTTGCGCTATGGCATTGAAGAAATTGCGCTGCAAAAGCCCTATATAAAATTGGATGCCAATGGCAAAGGTGGTTTTACCCTGCTAGATGCTTTTGCTAATTTGTCGAGTCAGTCGCCAGATAAACCGGCAGAAGAGCCGGAAAGCACAGCTGAAGTGCCGGCAGTATGGTTGGGCAATTTGCAGATCAGTGGTGGCTTGATTGATTACAGTGACGCTGCAAGAGCTGGTGGTTTTAAGCAGCGCGTCGAATTGCCAACGGTTGCTATTAACGATTTTTACACCAAGAAAAAAGAGCACGCCAATCGCTTTGAGTTGGAAATAGCAGATGAGCAAGGCGGCACTGTAACCTTAGGTGCCGTGTTGGAAAATCTGAAGCCACTGCGATTGAATGGTGATATTGCCATCAGCAATTTGGATCTTGCGCCCGCATGGCAGTGGTTGTCGTTGCCAGTTAATTTCAACTTGAAAGCGCCGCATCTGGCATTTAAGACTCAGTTTTCTGTGCAAATGGACAGTGCTTTGGATTTGCAAGCAATGAAAACTTCCTTGGAGCTGAAAGATTTAAGCATTTACAGCAAAGACAATGCGGAATCGCCGGTGATTCAACTGCCATTGTTGGGTGTGAATGATGTCAATGTGAACCTGTTGCAACAGTCAGTGACGGTTGGAAGTTTTCAAGCCAATGACGGCGTGGTGAATCTGGTTTTAGATAAGCAGGGTGTTGCCAACCTGCAAAACTTATTTGCGCAAACGGCAGCGGAAGAACCTACTCCTGCAGCTGCTCCTCCAGCATCAACGCCAACCGATACTAATGCTGCGCCAGCGCCAGCTAATACAGCACCTACGCCAGCTGCAGAAAAACCTTGGGATGTCTTGGTGCATCAAATACGCTTCAATAACTACACCATCAATATTCGCGATGAACAGCCTGCGCAGGCACTGGTGCTTGGTTTGACACCACTGACGATCAGTATTGATGAATGGAAGCCACTGTCTTCTGATCGTTTTTCTGTTCAGATTCAGAGTGGTTTAGTTAATGAAAGCAAAGCTGCCGTAGGCCAGTTACAGATTAATACGCAGCTTCAATTAACTCCATTGATTGCTGATACAAAAGTTGACTTGCAGCAATTTCAGTTGCCTACAATTCAGCCTTATGTGCAAGATGCCGTTCGCGCACAAATTAAGGATGGTGCGCTAACTGCAGCGTTGGATGTGCATTTCGAATCGGCGGAAAAGCCAGTGATAGAAATCAAAGGCACGGCAGGCATCAAGAAATTATCGGTTAAAGAACAAAAAGGCGATAAAAGTTTGTTGCAATGGGATGCGTTGGATATCGCAGGGCTTTCCTTTCGGTTACCAAATAATGAGTTAAAAATTGAGAAGGTGACGATAGAGAAACCAGATACTGGTTTTGTTATTAACTCAGATGGCTCCACCAATATTGAAAAAATGCTCGTGGCTGCAAAACCAGCGACCAGCAAAGCTGTCACTGCAAAAGCCGCAGCACCGAAACCTGCGGCCAAAGCCGAAAAGTCCGCTGCGCCAATGAAATTAGCAATTGGCACAGTAGATATCCGCAATGCCAACTTGGGGTTTGCGGATTTATCAATGAAGCCAAATTTCAAAGTGGCAATGAGTCAGTTGTCTGGCTCTATCAAAGACTTATCCTCGGATGCTAAAAAGCAGGCCAGTATCAATTTAAAAGGCAAAGTGGATCGCTACGCGCCGGTAACGATTAATGGAAAGATGAACCCCTTGGCAGCGAAGCCTAGTTTAGATGTGCAATTTGCGTTTAATAATTTAGAGCTGACCACATTCACGCCGTATTCAGGCACTTATGCGGGATTCAAAATTAAGCAGGGGCAGTTGTCGCTGGATATTAACTATCAGTTGGTTGATAACAAGATTCAAGGCAAAAACAAAATTGTGATGAATCAGTTGCAGTTGGGTGAATCGGTGGAAAGTCAAAAAGCCATTGATTTGCCCTTGCGTTTAGCTATTGCTTTATTGCGCGATGAAAACGGCGTGATTGATTTGGGTTTTGAAGTGGGCGGCGATCTCAATGATCCGCAATTTTCTGTCGGCGGCATTTTGTGGAAAGTGTTGAGCAATATGGTGATGAAAGTGGTGACCTCACCGTTCAAGGCTATTGCTTCGCTGGCTGGCGGCGGTGGTGAAGCGGCGGAAGGCGTCGATAAAATTGATTTTGCGGCAGGTCAATCTCAATTGGATGCGGCATCGCTAGGAAAACTCAAAATGGCGGCCGATTTACTCAACAAACGCAATAATTTGCGCATTACAGTGCAGGGCAATGCTTTGCCAGCTGATGATCGTGCTGCGTTACAAAATAAAAAATTAGCGATGATTTTGCAGCAAGACAGTAATGCGCCGATGGAAACCTACCTCTCCGCATCGGCTGCGGTTGAAGATGGCGGTGCTTATCGTGCATTAAATCGCCATTACAAAAAACAGAGCAATTATGATCTCGGCGACCTACAAGGAAAAATCAAAGCGCAGCGCACAGCAAAAGGCGAACAGTTGGATGATGCGGCATTAAAGCAGGCAGCTTATGAGCATGCGTGGAAAACAGCGCGCGACAAAATGGCGGTCAGTGATGATGAATTGCGTCAGTTGGCTTTGGAGCGAGCCACACAAATTAAATCGGTATTGGTGGAGCAGAATGGCGTTGCGCCGGAGCGTGTGTTTGTACTGGATGTGAATACGGATCCAGAAAAAGCCTCGCTGACGACTGCGTTGTCACTGGATGTGAACTAAGCGCAATCGTCAGCGAAGTGAAGAAGCGCTGGGCGTTATTGCCCAGCAGAAGCTTTCAGTTCGCGGCGACGGCGGTGTAAAACTGGCTCGGTATAGCCATTGGGTTGATGCACGCCACCAAACACCAATTCGCAGGCGGCTTGAAACGCTACGGATTCATCAAAGTTAGGTGACATATTACGGTAGTTGGGGTCGCCTGCATTTTGTCGGTCCACCACCACGGCCATGCGTTTGAAAGTTTCCAACACATGTACGCGTTTACAAAAATCGTGGCGCAACCAGTTGGCGATATGTTGGCTGGAAATACGCAGCGTGGCGCGGTCCTCCATCAAACCAATGTCATTGATGTCCGGCACTTTTGAACAGCCGACCCCTTGATCTATCCAGCGCACCACATAGCCGAGAATGCTTTGGCAGTTGTTATTGAGTTCTTGCTGAATATCTTCCTCGCTGAGTTTGGTATCGCCCAGTAAAGGCAGGGTGAGAATGTCATCCAAGCTGGCGCGCGTGCGATTTTGTAATTCTTTTTGTCGCTCAAACACATTCACTTTGTGATAGTGCATAGCGTGCAGAGTGGCGGCCGTGGGCGAGGGCACCCACGCAGTATTTGCGCCCGCCATCGGGTGCATGATTTTTGTGGCCACCATGTCTTTCATTAAATCAGGCATCGCCCACATGCCTTTGCCGATTTGTGCTTTGCCTGAAAGCCCGCAAGCTAACCCAATATCTACATTCCAGTTTTCATAGGCGCTGATCCACGGTTTTTGTTTCATTTCATTTTTTCGCGCCATCACACCGGCTTCCATCGAGGTGTGAATTTCGTCACCCGTGCGATCTAAAAATCCGGTATTGATAAAAATTACGCGCTCTTTCGCGGCGCGTATACACTCTTTTAAGTTGACCGTAGTGCGGCGCTCTTCATCCATGATGCCAATTTTTACGGTGTTGCGCGCCAAGCCCAGTGCGTGTTCTACACGGCCAAAAATTTCACAGGCAAAAGCCACTTCTTCTGGGCCGTGCATTTTGGGTTTAACAATGTAAACAGAATTGGTGCGCGAATTTTTGCGCGTGCCGATGGCTTTCAAATCGTGCATGGCAATTGCCACGGTAATCATCGCATCCAAAATGCCTTCTGGTACTTCTTCATCTTTGAGCAATACAGCTTCGTTGGTCATCAAGTGACCGACATTGCGCACCAACATCAATGCGCGACCATGTAGCGTAATCGGTTCACCTTTGGGGTTTAGCGCGTGCAAATCGGGCGCTAGAGTGCGCGTCACTTCTTTGCCGTTTTTCATAAACGAATCGACCAGCGTGCCTTTCATCAGGCCGAGCCAGTTGCGATAAACCTCGGTTTTATCTTCGCCATCTACAGCGGCAACAGAATCTTCGCAATCTTGAATGGTGGTGATGGCAGATTCCAGCGCCACATCTTTGATGTGTGCAGGATCATCGCGCCCGACAACATGTTCTGCATCAATTTGTATATCAATGTAGAGGCCGTTGTTGCGCAGTAAAACATGCGAAGGGTTGGATGGATTGCCGTCGGTGTTGCGAAACCAATAACCGGCAAATTGTTCTGATTTTTTTAAACCCATCTTGTTGCCGTTTTTCAGTGTGACTTCCAGTTGCGCATTGATAACGGCGTATTTCACCGCGTCGGCGTGTGAACCGTTGGCGAGTGGTGCAACTTCATCTAAAAATTGACGCACATAGGCGATGACTTTTGCGCCACGCACGGGGTTGTAACTGTTACCGCGCTCGCAGCCATCGGCTTCGTCAATCACATCGGTGCCGTACAGCGCATCGTACAAAGAACCCCAGCGCGCATTGGCAGCATTCAAGGCATAGCGTGCATTTTTTACCGGCACCACCAACTGCGGGCCAGCCAGTGTGGCAATTTCCTCATCCACATGATCAGTGGTGATGCTGAAGTCCGCGCCTTCTGGCATCAGGTAGCCAATTTTTTCCAAGAAGGCTTTGTATTTATCGTGATCGTGCGGTTTGTCGCAGTGTGATTGGTGCCAAGTGTCGATTTGTTTTTGTAGCGTGTTGCGTTTGTCGAGCAGGATGTTGTTCTTAGGACCGAGATCCATCACGATGGATTCAAACGCGCTCCAGAAATCTTCGCTGCTGATGTCGAGATCAGGCAGCACTTCATCAGCTACTAAGCGATAAAGTGGTTCGGCAATTTGCAAATTGCCTTGAGAAATGCGCGGCGTAGTATGTTGGCTCATAGCGATGGCTCGTGTTGCGAAGGGAAAAAAGCGGAAAAACAGGTGTTTTTTGTGCTGCGCGCATGATAGCAGAGCGTGTTGTAAAAATACTTCAGAACGGGGCGGCAAAAATCTACAAAACAGGCGGTTTTGGGTGGAAAAATCGCCATGAAATCCCTAGAATGCCGCCTCCTTTCACCACCCCTGAACCTTGCTGGAGACCACCATGTCCATCGGTAATTACGACCGCGATGCTGAAGTTGCCCGCCTGAAAAAAGATTGGGCAGAAAACCCTCGTTGGAAAGGCGTCACACGCCCTTATTCTGCAGAGGATGTTGTGCGTCTGCGAGGCTCCATCAAAGTGGAAAACACCATCGCCAAGCGCGGTGCAGAAAAGCTGTGGGAGATGGTGACTCAAGGCGCCAAGCCTGCTTTCCGTCCTGAAAAAGATTTCGTGAACTGCATGGGCGCGCTGACTGGCGGCCAAGCGGTACAGCAAGCCAAAGCGGGCGTACAAGCCATTTACCTCTCTGGCTGGCAGGTAGCTGCGGACAACAACAGCGCTTCTACCATGTACCCAGACCAATCCCTGTACCCAGTGGATTCTGTGCCTGCCGTTGTGAAACGCATCAACAACAGCTTCAAACGCGCAGACCAAATTCAATGGAAAGCGGGCATGAAGCCTGGCGATGCCGGTTATGTGGATTACTTCCTGCCTATCGTGGCTGACGCGGAAGCCGGTTTCGGCGGCGTGTTGAATGCTTATGAATTGATGCGCGCCATGATCGAAGCGGGCGCAGCTGGCGTTCACTTCGAAGACCAGTTGGCTTCCGTGAAAAAATGCGGCCACATGGGCGGCAAAGTATTGGTGCCTACGCAAGAAGCGGTGCAAAAACTGGTGGCTGCGCGTTTGGCGGCTGATGTGGCCGATGTGCCGACTATCGTACTGGCGCGCACCGATGCCAACGCGGCAGATTTGTTGACCTCTGATTTCGACCCGAACGACAAGCCGTTTGTGGTGGGTGATCGCACTGCCGAAGGTTTCTACCGCACGCGCGCTGGTATCGATCAAGCCATCAGCCGTGGTTTGGCTTATGCGCCGTACGCCGATTTGTTGTGGTGTGAAACAGCAAAACCGGATTTGGAAGAAGCGCGCGTTTTCGCAGAAGCGATCAGAAAGCAGTATCCCGATCAAATGTTGGCATACAACTGCTCGCCATCGTTCAACTGGAAGAAAAATATTGACGATGCCACCATCGCCAAATTCCAGCGCGAACTGTCTGCCATGGGTTACAAGTATCAGTTCATCACTTTGGCTGGCATTCACAACATGTGGTACAACATGTTTGAACTCGCGTATGCCTATGCGCGTGAAGACATGACAGCCTATGTTGAAATGGTGCAAGAGCCTGAGTTTGCAGCGCGCGATAAAGGCTATACCTTCGTCGCTCACCAGCAAGAAGTGGGTACCGGTTACTTCGATGATATGACTACCGTGATTCAAGGTGGTGCATCGTCGGTGACTGCTTTGACGGGTTCTACCGAAGAAGAGCAGTTCCACTGAGTGACTCAGTTCACGGTTTGGTAAAAAAGCCCACTTTACAGATTGTGTCAAAACTCACGATCTAGCAGCTGACTAAAACGCCCTGAATTCAGGGCGTTTTTTTTGTGAACAAGGATGCGAAATGACGGTCACCGTGCACTTTTCCAACCGCATTGAAACCCTGCGTGATATGGCGCTGTCTGCTTTGTCACAACCCATGCTGGATCCGCTTGCTACCGAATATGTGTTGGTTGATAACAAAGTGATGGGGCAGTGGTTCCACCTGCAATTTGCCCAGCACTGCGGTATTGCTGCCAACACGCGAGCTATTCAGCCACATGAATTATTTTGGCTTCTGGCGCGCGCAGTTGTCTCCCATGACATCCCCAAAGAAACGCCGCTATCGAAATTGGAAATGACATGGAAGTTATATAGTTTGCTCGGCGATAAAAAAATATTGCAGCAAGCTGCCATGAAGCCGGTGCGAAATTATCTTCAAGGTGAGGAAAGCTACGCGCTGAAACGCTATCAGCTGTCAGCAGCAGTGGCAGATTTGTTCGATCAGTATCTGATTTATCGCCCCGTAATGATGTTGGCGTGGGAAGCGGGAAAGTCAGAAAAAATGAAGACGCCAATGCCGCTTGGCAAAGGACACTATGGAGCGCTATCGCTAAAGGGCAGCAGCATCGTGCAGCGATAGAAAAGTCTTTATTGGAAGCATTGGACAAACGAGACAGTACGCCTATTCAGATGGCAATTCCTCTGCAGCGTCTCAGTGTGTTTGGCGTAACTTCTATGCCGCCGCATTTGGTGGATATGTTGATGTTGTTAGGCAAGCATATTCCTGTTGATTTGTTTGTGTTAAATCCTTGTCGTGAGTATTGGTTCGATATTCAGTCGGCAAAAACATTGGAAAAAATTTACAAAAGCGCACATTGAATGACGGTGTGATCGGCAATCCTTTGTTGGCGAGTCAAGGGCAGCAGGTGCGGGAGTTTATTGAGTCTTTGTATGCGCGCCATGATCAATATGCGTTTCATGAAGTAGAAAACTATTGCGAATCTGATAAAGCAACGCTTCTGCGGTGTGTTCAGCAAGAAATTCTAGATTTGCAATATCAAGGTGGCATGGCACTCAGAAGCGCCCTTATTCGTGATGCCAAAAAACAACCTATTCCAGAAGTCGAAGATTTAAAAGCAGTGCGAAGTGTGCAGGTTCACAGTTGTCACAGTCCGTTGCGAGAAGTGGAAGTGCTGCATGATCAACTGCTCGCCATGTTTAAACAAGATCCGACATTAAAACCGCGCGATGTTGTGGTGATGATGCCGCAAGTGGCGCCTTATGTGCCGTATGTGGATACGGTATTTGGTGCTACATCCAATGTGTTGCCATATCACATTACGGATCGCAGTTGGTTGGAAGAGGTTCCTCTCTTAAATGCGCTGAACTTATTGCTGGGATTGCCGAATAGTCGCTTGCCACTTGCCGATATTTTGGCTTTGCTAGAAGTGCCTGCAATTCAAGCGCGTTTCGCTATCGATCGTGATGGATTTGAAAAGCTAAAAAAATGGTTGCGTGATAGTGGTGTGCGTTGGGGCTTGGATGCTTCGCATCGTGAGCAAGAAGATCTTCCTGCATACAGTGAATTTAGTTGGGAATTTGCCATTAATCGCTTGTTGGCTGGTTATGGCATGTCAGCTGGTGACATGCCCTTGGCGTTAGGAGGCGATAGCCTGCCTGTGATGCCATTCGATGAAGTAGAGGGCGGCAGCGCGGAACTGCTCAACAGCTTTTTACAATTTTGGGATACTTTGCTGCGTTTTAGAAAAGAATTATCAACGCCAGCAAGTGCGGTGATTTGGTGTGATCGCATCGACGAATTATTGGAGGCTTTTATCGTTCCGCAGTCGGACGAAGAGCAGCTAGCGCTGCGCGGTATTCGCCGTGAGATTTATGCACTCAATAAAGCACAAGCGTGGTGTGAAGAAGAAATTGACATCGCAGTGGTGCGCGCATTAATCCAGCCGACTTTGCAGGCGCCTGCACAGGGCGGTCATCCGTGGCGAGAAGGGATTAAGTTTTGCAGCTTGATGCCAATGCGCGGCGTGCCATTTCGTGTGGTGTATATCTTGGGCATGAATCAAAGTGATTATCCTAAACGCAGCACGCAATCCAGTTTTGATTTGATGAGAAATTATTACCAAGCCGGTGATCGTTCACGCCGCGTGGATGATCGTTGGTTGTTTTTGGAAGCATTGCTATCGGCGCGCGATGTATTTCATGTTAGCTATATCGGCAGAGATCAGCGCAAGAATGAAGAGCGACAGCCTTCTGTTGTGTTGGCAGAGTTGATGGACTATCTGCGCAATGGCTACTGTTTGTCAAAGATGGATGATGCTGATGGTAAGCAGTTCATTAAACAGTTGATTATTGAGCACCCCTTGCAGCCATTTCATGTGGCATATTTTCAGAAATCACAAAGTGAACTTCTGCAATCCTTTAACAAGCAAGCGCTGGTTATTGCAGTGCATAAGAGGCAGGAGAGAAAAGCGCCTGTATCAACGGTCTCTTGGGTTAAATCAAAAAAAACAAATACGACATTGGATGTTTCGCTAGAGAGTTTTGTGCGCTTTTTTATAAAGCCAGAACAGTGGTTCTTTCGTGATCGCTGCAACAAAGTCTCTCTGAAAATCTATGATGAATCTGTATCGGATGCCGAAACTCTGCATTTGAATGATGCTCTGGATACTTGGGCTGTCAAAGATGCACTGTTGAATTTGGCGGGAACTGCTGAGGCGCAGGAGGGTGTCGAGCTTAATCAGCGTATTGACGCCTTGTTTGATCGACTGGCAAAGCAATGGACGGCAGAAGGGCGTTGGCCACTCGGCAATGGCAGCGATAGCTTGCGCAATAAAATGAAAAAAGAACTTACAGAATACTGGCTGGATGCAAGGAAATCGCTGCTGGGTGAAGCTGTGACTCACGCCGGTGAATATGAAGTGAAAACCAAGCTGGGATCTCTTCTTATTCGCGGTGAGTTGTCATGCATTGGCGATACTTTTTTCTTTCATACCGCCAGCAAGAAAAGTGACGCCAAAGAGTTTCAACTGGCAATCCAATCTACTTTTGCGGCTATTGCTATGCCGCGTGTAAAGCGGTCCGTAGCTGCCTTCTGGGAAGAAGGAAAGCCTGTGCAGAGTGAAGCTTTAAAAATTAATAAAGCTAATGAAGACTTTTTGGAAATATTGGCTGCCCTGTATCTGCAGTATCGCGAATATGGTTTGCCATTCCAGCCAGATGTTTCTTTAAAGTACAAAGAGGAATATCAAGATAGCGATCGAGATAAATGGGAGTCGAGTATTAACAAAGCATGGGAAGGTGACAGTTATGCTGGTGGCAGCGCAGGTCTTGCTGGTGATATTCAGTCGGTTGCCTTTTACATGTCTGAGCAACGCTTGTTAGATGAAGATTTTTTGAAAACGGCGTCCACGGTAACGAATGCTTGGAAACAATGGAAAGAATCTGAGGTTCAGGTATGAGTTTTAGTCCAGCTACAGTGAGCTTGCATGGCCGCCACTTGATAGAAGCCAGTGCTGGCACAGGGAAAACCTACAGCATTGCGAATTTATTTTTACGGTTATTGTTGGAGCCGCATCCCTCACAGACAAATAATCAGCCTTTGTTGGTCGATCAGATTCTAGTTGTGACTTTTACCAATGCTGCGACAGACGAACTGCGCGGAAGAATCCGTAAAAAAATTGAGGCGGCTCTGCAATGCTTTCGTGGTGGCAACAGTAGCGATGCATTTATTGAGCAATATGCGCGCGACTGTTTGAAAGACGATACTGCTCGCCATTTGGCATGTGAGCGGTTATACAGTGCATTGCTGCTGGTAGATGATGCTGCCATTTTTACCATACACAGTTTTGCTGCGCGGGCGATTCAAACTTTTCTGTTTGAAACCGGTGCGCTGGCCGATGTGGAAGTAACGATAGGTGGTAGCGATAGAGACGCTCAGTATTTAGGCGATATCACTCGCCTATTGGCGGTGGGTGAGCACAGCAATCTTGGGTTGTTTTTATCTGAACGCGGTGTCAACGGTAGAGGATACGCCGCTGCGATCAATGCTTTTCTCAAGCGATCGGGAATTCATATTTTACCTAGCGCGATTAGTTTCAAAGACTCTGTTGCTCAGTATGAGAAAAGGCGAGACAGCCTTCTAAAAGAGCGTGATCGGCTGGCAAAGTCATGGAGTTATGTGGATACCAATGCAAAGGGAAATGCAGAGCTAATCAATGAGGCGTTGCAGGCTATTGGGGGAGAGTCGTCGAGTCGAAACATTAAAGACTGTATTAAATTCATGAATGATAAATTTTCAGTTATTCATGATAGTTTTAAATTGGGTAAAACGCAGCGTGTGGTATTGGAAACGCCTAATGCTGATTCTCTAGCGGGATTGGCGAAGGACTTGTATTGCAGGGTCAAAAACCTATCTGATTTCAATGCTAACGAAGAAGAATTCAAAAAATCAGTATCCGTTGGTCTCTCTGCTTTGCTCGAGCTGTTACAACAGCGAAACTTGCAAATGGATTTGGCACAGATGCAGCCGGACGATGTCATCCATTTGCTGAACGAAAAACTACAGGATCCTCAGGCGGCAGATATATTGCGGAATGCACTCACACGACAGTACCCCGTTTGTATGGTGGATGAGTTTCAAGATACCGATCCGGATCAATTTCGCATGTTTGATCAGCTGTATCAAAATTCAACAGATCTTGGCTTGTTTGCTATCGGTGACCCCAAGCAGTCGATATATGCGTTTCGTGGGGCGGATGTATTTTCATATCTTGATGTAAAGTCAAAAATAAACCCTAACAATATTCATGCGCTGGATATTAACTTTCGTTCCAAGCAGGGAGTGATAGAAGGTGTTAATGCACTCTTTGGTGAAGCGAGCCCTGCGTGTGCCGAGCAGCCAGTATTTGTTTATGCAGGAATCGAGTACGCCCCCGTATATTCTTGTGAGCAGCCACCTGTTGATAGTGGATTGGTGTCTCAATCGCGTGGTATTTACCGTGTCGGCAAGAAAGAGCCGGCCTCACTGGTGTTTGTTGGTTATGAGGGTGAAACAAGTCAAACACTGAATAATTTATTGCCGGTTTATGCCAAAGATTGTGCGGAGCGTATTCTGGCACTACTTCACGGCAAAGAATGTGCAACGGTAGAAAAGGACGGCGTGGAATTTCCTGTGAAAGCGGGGGATATTGCTGTTTTGGTGAGTGATTACAAGCAGGCTAAAGCCGTTAAAAGCGCGTTAGCGAAGAAAAACTTATCTGCCGTATATTTAGCACAGAAGGACAGTGTTTTTAGCAGTTGTCTCTTTTCTAAAGACCTATTGTTTGTTTTGCGCGCTATGGATGAGCCAAATAATTTGTACTATTTGAAATCTGCACTCGCTACGCCTCTGATGCGCCACTTTCAAGTTGGTACGGTGTTGCTGGATTCGCTCGAAACAGATGATGGGCTAGAGAAAGCAATAGAGAAGTTCTCAAGTTTGTGCAAGTGCTGGCAAAGCCAAGGTGTATTTTCTGCGTTATATCAGTTATTTGATCAGTACGGTCTCGGTGCTGCATTCGCAGAGCAAGTGGATTGTGATCGCTTAATGACAGATTTTCGTCATCTGGGTGATTTATTGCAGCAGCAGTATTTGTTGGTAGGTTCTCGTGAGCGCTTGATTGATTGGTATGCCGATCAGTTGTCTGATGACTCTTCGCTAGATGAAGACGCCAAAAGCATCCGCTTGGAAAGCGATGACAATTTAATAAAGATTGTGACGCTGCACGGCTGTAAAGGTTTGGAGTATCCGGTGGTGTTTATTCCATTTTTCTTCGGTGCCAAGGATGTGGATTTATGCAGAGATCCACCGTTCTACCATCGTCAAAAAGAGAAGGCAGGATGGGAATCTGTTTTGGATTTTCAAGCGGATGGCGATGCAGTTGCGCTTGCTATGCAACAAGAACGCATGGCAGAAAGTATGCGTTTACTGTATGTCGGCATCACGCGAGCCATTTACCAATGCTACATTGGCATTAGTCGATCCCACTATTCTAAGTCCCTCATTCACGCCTTTCCAAAAACTTGCTTTGCTCACTTGTTGGATTTAAAAGAAGCAATTTCACCGACTTGGGATGTTATCAAAGGAAAATTACAGGAACGCATGAGTGATACACCTTGTGCATTTGAAACGGTTTTGCAGGCAAGCAGTGATACTTATATCTCGCCCACACAGGAAAATAGGTCAGAAGACTTGTCTGTGCAGCAAGCTGTTTTCCCCTCGTCTTTTTGGCAGATCACTAGCTATTCTGCATTGGCTTACCAAAAAGACACGCACAGCATTTCTGATAGTAAGCAAGATGAGACATTGGCAGAGCCGGATAATCTCCAGCGTTTAATGGATATCGAGGCCGACTTGTATTGGAAAAACAATATCCGTTACTCGTTGCGTGGTGGGGCAAATACAGGGGACTGTTTACACAACATATTAGAACACGTTGCCAAGGGTGAAATCTTGGAAATGGCTGTGTCACAAGAATTGCGAGCGTTTGGCCTGACTAAGCAGATAGGTGCTTTAGCCGATGACGCTGCAGAAACAGCACAAAAAGAGCAGCAACAAGCAGTTGTAAATTGGATGCATGATATTTTGGCAGCACCGTTGAGCAGTGATGTTCCATCGTTGGGTGACTTGTTTTCAAGCGCTTATGTTTTGCCTGAGTGCGGCTTTGACTTTGCGATTGGCAGCCAACAGAGTGAAGTGAATATCTCTTACCTCAATGAGGTTCTGCAATTACAGTGTGGCGCTTCTTCTGGTGTTGCTAGAAAAGACCATAAGAAACAGATCAATGGCGTCATGACGGGTTTTATTGATTTGCTGTTTATCCATGATAAGAAAATCTATGTTATGGATTACAAATCCAATACCTTGGGTAAGTCGCCGCGTTTTTATGACAATGCTGCGATGCAACTTGCTATGCAAGATAGCCGTTATGACTTGCAGTATTTAATTTATTCAGTAGCCGCACATCGATACATGAAACAGCGCTTGGGAAGTCGTTATGTTTTTGATGGTGGCGAGTACAGTTTTGGCGGAATCTTCTATTTGTTTTTACGCGGCATGGGGCTGCAGGAATATCCCCAACACGGCATCTATTTTTCAAGGCCTACTGCACAGCAGATTGCACAGTTGGATGCTGCGTTTGTAGGTGAGGTGTTGAGTCATGCTTAATACAACACGCGTACTGGATCAGCATTTCGCCAATTGGGTCGTAAAACATTTCGCCCAAGGTCTTTCAAAACAAGATAGTGAAACAGTAAACAGATTGGCAGAAGCGACCAGCCTGGCTGTTGCATTGAAGCACACTTGTTTAGATCTCGCTGTTTGCGAGCACCTGGGAGAGCCAGTTTTTAAACACATATTGGCTGGAATTAATGCTTCTGATGCAAAGCGGTTGCTAACACCTTCCGTAGCGCCTCTGTTAGCTTCACCGGATGGTCAATATATTTGGTTGCAGAAATACCATGCTTTTGATTGTGCTGTGGCAGAGAATTTGTTCCTTATGCAGCGCGAGAAACGCTTGGAAATTATTACCGGTGGGCCTGGGACGGGAAAAACATGGAATGCGGCGCAGCGCATTAAAGACGAGTTAGAGACGAATCCCAAATGTGTTATTAAGTTAGCCGCGCCTACAGGCAAAGCAGCCAACAATATGATGAACGCACTTATGCGAGCAGATTTTGATACAACAACACATGCTCTCAAAGGTTTAACGCTGCATGCCTTACTGGGTTTGAACGGCAGTAGCCCAAAACCGCGTTACCATAAGAACAATCCCTTGGCCTGTGATTTGTTGATTGTTGATGAAGCATCCATGATCGATTTACCGATGATGTATCGCTTGTTAGATGCCATCCCAAAATCAGCAATACTTTTACTGCTAGGGGATAAAGATCAGTTGGCATCGGTGGAGGCGGGGAGTGTGCTGGCAGATATTTGTACAGCCTTGCAGGGTAATCCCTGCATTCAGTCGCTTACTGAAAGTCGTCGCTATAAAAGTTCGCCTGAAATTGGTGAGCTCGCGGTGGCAATTAATGCCGGTCGTGTGCCTGACATGCGCGCCAATCAGAGTGTCTTGCTGCATGTATCTGATGCGCAGTCCGCATGGAAGCCCGTATGGCTAGAACAAGCTGCACGCGGTTATGGCTGGATTGCAGACGCACTAAAAAACAAACTATCGCCACTGGAAATTTTACAGCAGCAAACGCAGTTTCAATTGTTGTCGGCCTTGCGTGAGGGACCTTATGGCGTAGACGGTATCAACCGCCTGATTGCAGAAAAACTGAATCACAATCTGGATGCTTGGTATGCCGGGCAGCCGGTGATGATCACGCAGAATGACCACAATCGAAAACTCTATAACGGCGATGTGGGAATGGTGTTGGAATACGAAGGGCAGCTAAAAGCTTGTTTTATTGTTAACAACACGATTAAAGCCATTTCGCGTGCACAGATGCCTGCGTATGAAACTTGTTACGCCATTACCGTGCACAAGTCACAAGGCTCTGAGTATGAGCGCGTGATGATTGTCCTGCCTGCTGATACGGAAGTGGCGCGTGCTAATCCCGTGCTGACGCGTGAATTGGTTTACACGGCGATCACACGGGCAAAATCCCAAATTGATCTCTGGGTCGGTGAGGGCGTGTTGGAGGTTGTCGCTCAAAAAACCACACAGCGCATGTCAGGATTGAGTCAAATGTATGCGCTATGCAAGGAAGAGCAAACAGCGTCCCATAATGGCTAGCCAGCGGCGCTGCTTCTGCTACAATGCGCGCCGTTCTGAAAGTCGCCTGCTACGCAAGCCCGAGTGGTGAAATCGGTAGACACAAGGGACTTAAAATCCCTCGGGGCAACCCCGTGCCGGTTCAAGTCCGGCCTCGGGCACCATTCTTCAATATTTCTTCTATTCTCCGCCTACATCGGATCATCTTACTTGAGGATTGTGATGTAGGTGCTTGAAATCCTGATACCCCGCCTAGATAATCGCGCTAATCTTCGGATTATTAAAAGAAAATGGCGCCACGCGCACAGCGCTGGAATGCCTGCCAATAACTAGCTATCAGGATGCCAGCGTGTCTGATCAACGAGCCGTTAATCTCACTTCCCTGAATATCGTTAAAAACGAGTTTCTAGCCACAATCCAGCTGGCAACCAATCAGTTAGAACAATACATCTCAGCACGCGATCGACAAGATTTAGTGGATGCCGCGCTAGAGAGTTTTCAGCAAATTGATGGTGTGTTTCGCATCGTTCAGCTGCAGGGCGCTGATCTGCTCACAGTAGAAATTATTGATGTATTAAAGAACCTGCCGCCCAATGCCGATGCCTCCTACGACACCGCGCTGTCCGCTGTCAGCACAGCATCCTTTGTTGCGACGCGTTATTTTGAATATGTGCAGCAATTTGAAAAATCCATGCCTGTGTTGTTGTTGCCATTTATCAATGATATTCGCGCTGCAAAAAAAATAGCGCCGTTATCTGAAAGCCAATTTTTGATAATGAATGCACAAGGTGGTGAGCATGCAATTGCTTCATCTGCGCCGTATACGCTAGATGCAGGACGCCGTTTTCGGCATATGTATCAAGTGGGATTGCTGGGCGTGTTGCAAGGGCAGAATGCGGATTATTCGCTTGGATTAATGCAGCGCGCATTGGAAAGAACGGATGCGATCAGTGGCGGCAAGCCGTTTGGCAAAATTCTATGGGCGGCAGCCGTTGCACTTTCTGTTATTCGTGAGAAAAAAATGGCGCTGCCTAACGCGCGAAAAATATTGCTGTCGGCGGTTGATCGTCAATTGAAGAAAATGGTACAGCAGGGCGAGTCATTTTTTGATACGCCGATTGATGAAGAATTGCTGCGCGCGTTGGTCTATATCGTTGCTGTATCTGCTTCTGATTCTGCGCAGGCAAAAGCTGTGCGATCTGCGTTTGCTGTTACGCCGTTGGGATATTCAGAAGCAGATGTCGAAGAAGAGCTTAATAATTTGCGCGGCCCTGGATTGTCTACTGTGCAATCGGTCGCTGAAGTTATTCAAGAAGAGTTGCGCTCTAGTAAAAATGCGCTTGAAATGGCAGCGCAAGGTGGCGGTGATATCGTTACTACTTATCCCGATATGATTGCCTCTCTCACACGAGTTGCAGATACCTTGTCTGTGGTTGGATTGGTATCTCCAGGCCAGGTGTTACGCGACCAAGTGGCAAAGATCAGTCAGTGGGAACAAGAGCAACATGCAGCGGATAACGCGCAGCTGGTTGAGGTGGCGGACACCTTGCTTTATATCGAAAGTACAGTTTCTGCGTTGCAAAACATCAACTTGTCGCAGGCAAAATTGGCCGAAACCAATGCCTTGAGTAAAGATACCATCATCGCGCAAAGTCAGCTGGCAGAGGCCGAGAAAGTTGTATTGGATGAGGCACAATCCGGTTTGGCATTGATCAAGCGCGCCATGGCTTCTTATGCCGAATCGGGCTATGACCCTGCTTATATTGCCAACTTGGGCAAAAGCCTCAACAGTGTGCGTGGCGCCTTGATTCTGATGAATATGTCACGCGCGGCAAAGGTTGTAGAGTCCTGTGCTCAGTTTGTTGATACGAAATTAATTCGTGCTGACGCGAGCGGCGCCATTCAACAGCTGATGGATACTTTTGCAGACGCTGTGATGAGTATTGAATATTTTCTTGAGGCTTATATTGCCGTTCATAAGCAAGATCACTCTATACTGGAAATTGCCGAAGAATGTGTTGGTGCCTTAGGATTTCCGGTTAACTAATTGCGGCGTATTTAAGGAGTAAATTATGGTTTATCAGATAGTCGCTGTTCTTCTTTTCGTTGTCTCGGCTGCAGCTGTTTTTTTTTCCATAAAGTTATTAGGCAATAAGAAATGGATAATTGGTTTTATCCGCGGCTGCGTAGGATTGTTGTTAGCAGCGACAGCAGGATTTATGGCATTGGCTGGAGCGGATGTTTTTAGCTACAACACGGCTACCAGCGACACCAATGTGATAGCTACTGTCAGTTTCCGTAAAAAAGATGCCAATAACTATATTGTTGAACTACAAGAGCCGTCCGGCTCATTTTATAGCCGCGAAGTTGAAGGGCAGCAATGGCAACTAACGGCAAGAAGTTTTTCATGGCCGCCATTGCTTGCTTTTGTTGGCTTACGCTCTGGTTATCAGTTGCAAAATATTTCTGGTCGTTTCATTGAGCTGCAGCTAGATAAAATGGTTGGGCAGAAACAACCTGAGGCTTTAGTTTCGGCGGGCATATTTGATACATGGAGCTTTCTAAATAATTACCCCTATGTGTTGCCTATTGTTACTGCTCATACGGCAACGCTAGGCTTTGCACCAATAGCTGATGGTGCAATCTATGAGGTGGTGTCTGCCGGTCAGAATTTGTCTGCCAATCCGGTAAACGATGCGGCTAAAAACGCCATGAAAAGCTGGTAATTGACTCTTGGGGTTTTATGGATTTTTTGTTTGAGTACGGCATTTTTTTAGCAAAGACTGTCACTATTGTGGCAGCTATAGGTTTTCTACTAGTTACCTTAACCTCTACCACACAGCGCCTAAAAAAAATGGAGAAGCAGGGCTATGTGGAAATTAAAAGCCTTAATGAAAAATATGAGGATATTTCCCATGCCATGCAGGCGGCCATCCTCTCAGAGGCAGATTATGAGGCGACAGAAAAAGCAGAAAAGAAAGCCAATAAAATCAAGCTGAAAGCTGAAAAAGCCAAACACAAAAAAGGCCAAGAAAACGCCGTGCGTAAGCCGCGTTTGTTTGTGATGGATTTTTTGGGCGATATCAAGGCATCTGATGCGGAAATGCTATCTGAGAAAATCACCGCGGTTTTGACGCAGGCAAAACCAGAAGACGAGGTGGTACTTCGGTTAGAAAGTTCAGGTGGTATGGTGCACTCCTATGGCTTCGCTGCTTCGCAACTGCAACGCATTCGTGATAGATCTATCCCTTTGACAGTTTGTGTTGATAAGGTTGCTGCCAGTGGTGGTTACATGATGGCATGTATTGGTAGCCAGATTTTCTCGGCGCCGTTTGCTGTTATTGGCTCTATTGGCGTGGTAGCGCAGATCCCTAATTTTAATCGTCTGTTGAAGAAGCACGATGTAGATTATGAGGTGCTGACAGCGGGTGAATATAAGCGCACGCTGACTATGCTGGGTGAGAACACGGAAAAGGGCCGAGAGAAATTCCAGCAAGAAATTCAAGAAACACATGATTTATTTAAGGATTTTGTTGCAGCTTCTAGACCTGATCTCAATATGGATATTGTGGCAACTGGTGAGACTTGGTTTGGTAAAAAGCAGTTGATCTGGGCCTTGCTGATAAAATTTTAACCAGTGAAGAGTATATTTTTTCACGCCATCCAGATGCGGATATCTATCATATTGGCTGGATTGAAAAGCATAGTATTGCTGAACGCTTGGGTTTTGCAGCTGAAGCGTCAATTGAGCGTGTCTTAAAACGCGCATTGTCGGAAGTGAAAAATCGCAAAATTTTTCTGCAGTAGCATTTCCCTGATACATTTTTGGTGACGGTATTTATGAAGCAATTAAGTGGCTTGGACGCGCTTTTCCTGCATGCAGAAATGCATGGGATGCCAATGCATATGTCCATGTTGGCTATCTACGATCCATCATCAAAAAGTGAAGGTGTGGAATTTAAAGACATTATTCGCCTGTTTGAAGCTAGAACGCAGGGCGACTTATCTTTGTTGCGCTGTAAGTTAATGGAAGTGCTGTTCAATGTGGATCAGCCGTATTGGGTGGAAGACCAGCACTTTGATCTTGTCTACCATGTCCGTCATATCGCCTTGCCTAAGCCGTGTAATTGGCAAAAACTGTGCTCCATGGTTGCTAACTTGCACGCACAACCATTAAATCGCAATCGCCCGCTTTGGGAGGTGCATGTCATTGATGGTTTGGATCAGATTGAAGGTATTCCAGCGGGTTGTTTTGCTGTGTTATTTAAAATTCATCACGCCCTGATGGATGGAAAAACAGCTATGGAAGTATTCAACAGCCTGCATAAAGTAATGAACGAAGGCTCTCATCATTTAAAGGCGGTGGAGGCTGACTTTGATCGATTTGTTGAATACGAATCTGATGTGCGGTTACCAAAAATATTGGCTAGCGCCGCGCTGAATAATATCTATAAAACTGGGAATATTATTCGCATGGTTGGGCGTGCTTTGGGGATGTATAGCTCCATCATGCGCGGCATAGAGTCGCGTGAAATAAAGCAGCTTCACAAAAATAAAACGCGATTTAATGGTGTTGTTTCACCGCGACGAGTTGTAGATCGCGTCAATATTCCCTTGGGGGATATTCATAAAATTCGAAAAAAAGTTGATGGCGCAACCGTTACTGATGTCGCGCTGAGTGTGATTGGTGGAGGATTACGCCGGTATTTGCAGGCTAAAGCGGAAATGCCAGAAGATTCTCTGGTTGCCGCTGTTCCATTGAGTGTAAAGAAAACAGAAGAAAGTGAGTTGGTTGCTGGCAATGAAAAAATCAGCTTGGCAAATGTGGCTTTGCGTACTGATGTTAAGGATCCGCTAGAGCGCTTAAAAAAAGTTCGCAAAGAATCACAAGCTGGCAGAGCTTATGCCAATGCCGTAGGCAAGAATTTGGTATCCGATGCTATGGGGTGCATGTACCCAGGTTTAGTGGCTTGGGGGGTAAAAACTGCGGTTGAATCAGGTGTTTTAGATAAATTCCCTCCAGCGAGTAACACCATTATTGCTAACCTCGCTGGCTCTACTGAGCCGTTGTATTTTTGCGGAGCGAAAATGGTGGATGCCTTTGGTATGGCACCTTTAATGCCCAATACGGGGTTGTTTCACACCATGTCGAGTACATGGCAATCTTTAACAATTGCATTCACAGCCGACAGGCAAAAAATGGAAGATCCTGCTTTTTACGCGCAATGCTTGCGAGAATCTTTCGATGAGTTGTATGCGGCCGCATTACCAGAAAAAGCTTAAGCAGTATCTTTATCGTGTAGATGTTTGGCAATAAAAGCACCAATACGATTGATGGCAGTTTTGCCTTCAGGGATGAACATCGCCAGTGTTTGCCACACATGCGGCATGCCGTCCCAAAGTTCTAGTTCGCAAGGCACTCCAGCGGCACGATACTTCGCAGCTAGCCTGCGAGAATCATCCAACAATACCTCGTCTTTGCTCACTTGAATGAGTGTAGGGGGCAACCCTGTTGGATCTCCATAAAGCGGAGAGGCGTAAGGATCGCGCGTGGATGCGCCTGCTAAGTAATATTGCGCGCCTTCGGGTAGGCCGTCACCAGGAATTAGCGCATCGCGTTTCAAATTGGTAATAACGGATTCGCCCGTAACAGCTAAATCAGTCCAAGGAGACATCGCCACTGTAGCTGCAGGCAATGGCAAACCGATGTCGCGAATTTTTAATACAGTGCCGTATGTAAGACCACCACCAGCGGAATCACCAGCGATCACAATGTTTTCAGGTTTGTAACCCTGATCAAGCAGCCAGCGATAGACTTTTATCGAGTCTTCTAAAGCAGCAGGGTAGGGATGTTCCGGCGCGAGTCGATAATCGGGGGCAATAACTCTGCATTTTGATGCAACAGATAAACGCCAAAGAATATCTTTATGTGTTGTGTGTGCAGAACAAAAAATGTAACCGCCGCCATGCAAATACAAAATTAATTTTTCAGGCTCTGCTCCCATTGCTTTAACCCACAAGCAAGGAATGCCATCAATTCTTTCTGAACGAAAATCAATATCCGCGGGAGGCTTGGGCATGCGCCGTGAAGAGTTATTAACCAAACGACGCAGAGCAACATGATCCGTATTAGAGAACATGCGCTTTTTCAACACGCGCAACACCAGTTTGAATGCTGTGGCCTGATAGCTGCTCATAAAATAAATGCCCTACTTAGGTGGTAGACGCGTTGTTTGATTGCGCTGCATTAGGGGTTGCTTTGTTATTAAAAGCGCGTAAAAACAAATAGCGATGCGCCCAATGAGAGTCGAATGGTCGCCATTGGTTATCTGCTTGCGATAATCGTTCTGAGACTGCGTAATAAATCATTGGGTTGTGTGTCATGCCCGTGTGGCTGCCAATGACGCGTAAATTTTCGGTGGAGTTGTCGGTTTGGTCCACACAGCAGCGCCATGCAGCAATGCCATCACTTTCGCTGTAGATCGAAGTTGAAGGAACCGGTGGGGGCGATTCCCAGATGGGCACGCCAGTGAATAATTCATCTTGGCTAGCATTGGGGTTTAATCGCTCATAAATTTTCAGTAAGGAGCTGGAAACTTCACCTACTTCGCTAGTCGTTTTTGGCTGCGCCAGATTAAAAGGGGACCCAAGAGTAATGACTTGGCGCACATAGTCTGGCAGGCGATGCGCAAGAATGCGTGCGTAAATACCACCCATACTCCAACCGATCAGGCTAATTTTTTCCTGGTGCTGACCGTACATTTCGATAACGCGCTGTTCCAGTTTTTGATAGGTGCTATTGCGCAAACCTGAATTTCTTCCCAAATCCCAGCCGTACGCATTGAAACCTTGCCGTTTTAAATAGCGGCGCATGATGTAGGTGCTGTTATCCGTCGCAAGAAAACCAGGGAGTATTAATACAGGTTGCCCATTACCACGCGGGGCAAGCTTGCGTAATAAGGGGAGCGTTGGGAAAAGGGAAAGTGCTTCTACGGGAGCTCTCAGTTCCATCAAGGCGCTTGCGAGCGTCATTTTGTGCATTGGTTCAGCCATAGGTTCTACATCTTACTCAGTAATGGTGTAGGTAAGGTTTTCTATTTTTAACATTTAGTGCATCAAACCTTGAGAGAATACTACATATTGTGTGAATCATGCTATTTCTCCACGGTTGGCGTGTTCTTTCGCTTGCGGACGGAAGGAGCGGGTGGACGAGTCATTTCATGGTAGATCCGAAGTCTAGCTGTATACGGTTCGGCAATTTGTGTGCGGGCACTGCGTAATAACTGCCCAATGTCTTTTAGGGTATCTACACAGGCGTCGTAGTTATTAAGTAGACAGTCCACGGTAACGCTACCGTAATCTCCAATATTGGTTGAACGCGCTTGCCATAGCTTGCGGCAAGCAGCCATATTACCGGCGTAGGCTTGTTTGAAATGCAGAGAGATGGTCTTTGCCATGGCGTTGCCGAAGCGAGAAAAAACCCCAAAATTTTCCATGGCGGCTCCTAAGCCGACTAACTCGGCCATGGCGACATCCTCTGCGGCACGCTCCATGACGCGATTGACAGCCTCGAGCAAATGTACATAGCGCTGTTCTATGGTGCTACCGAATAGAGGGTCTGCGTCAGGCTGGATGTCTTGGATGATGTCAGCCCAATCTTCTGCAGAGAGAGATTCCAACACCAAAGGAAAGACCTGGCTCTCCTCGTAGTCCATGTGTTTCCTCATGCTCGCAATGTAGTCTTCACAGCGTAAGTGGAGCATTTTCTGATTGTCTTTTGAAAGCTCAAGCTGCGCTTCATTGATACTTCGAACCAGTGCTTCAGATTTTTTACTGATAGTCTCGTGATCCATTAACAGCGTAACTGCTGCTGCTTTCTGCTCATCCCCACACTCAGATAATTTGCGATAGATAATGTCTTCTTTGGCATGGTGCGAATGGTCTGCGTGATCCTGCATATAACTAGCTGTGTCATGCATCACAGTTAAGTCCGGCATTTCGCCTGCTTCAATCAATTCAAGCTGTTCTTGCAGTACATAGAGCAACCGAGAAATGTATTTATGCTCCTCATGCAAATGACGCATGACTTCCTGCGTGGTCAGCAAGCGTGAAGGTGAAGCTGGAGGTTGTAAGTTGGCTGCAATTTTCTTTTTGGGCATGGTTAGGTACTCATTGACGCAGTTTCAGTATACTCGAACGGTCTTATTTGGTGCATGGTGAATGAGCTTCAAAAAAGTGAAACTTAGTATGTTTATTCTATTTTTTACCTCTAGGATGCAGGCCTGATTTAGGAATGGCTCACTGATTTAGCCTCCGGTCAAAACAGTAACCCACAGACAAACGGAGATATTTATGTCCAAGAAAATTCTGAAAGACGCTAAGGATGCAAACATTGCTGACAAAGCCAGTGAAGTGGCAAAAAGCATTTGGTTGGCAGGCTTGGGCGCATACGGCAAAGCTTTTGATGAAGCTGTAACCCAATATGGCAAAGTAAGCAAAGAAACCAGCAAAGTATTTGATGACTTGGTTGAGCTCGGTCGTAAGTTGGATAGCGAAAGCCAAGCCAAGCTTTCAAATGCTAAAAACAAAACAACTGCAACAATCGAAGATCGCATTAACAAAGTTCGTAGCAGCGTTAACATGAGCTCTCTGAACTTCGCTGGCGCTGACAACGCAAAAATTGATGAAGTTAATGCAAAGGTTGACGCTTTGTCAGACAAGTTGGATGCATTGTTGGACAGCATGGCTGTTGCAAAACCAAAAGCAGCTGCAGCAAAAGCCAAGTAAGTTTTCTTTTCTAGCCCTGGACAGACAACCCTTCCTGTTTGTCTGATCCACTTTTGGCAAGGTTTCCGTCTCGGAGCCTTGCTTTTTTTTTATGGATTTTCGATATTAGTCACCTGAGTTAACGAGAAGCAATAGGGTAGCCATGAAAACGCGTGAGAAAATTCTGCAGGCCAGCCTTCTGCTGTTTAATGAAGAGGGTGAACCGAATGTCACCACCGTCGATATAGCCAACGAACTCGAAATTAGCCCAGGGAATCTCTATTACCACTTCAAGGGGAAAGAGGTCATTATTGACCTGCTGTTTTCTCGCTTTGAAGAAGGATTTACTGAGATCCTTCATGCGCCTATCAAGAAGGAATTGAAGGTTGAGGATAGCTGGTATTACTTGCATGTGATTTTTGAAGAAATCTATCAATATCGCTTCATCTATCACAATGTAAATGATCTTTTATTCAGATACCCAGTGCTGGGGAAGAAATTTCGGCGCTTGTTAAATCTGAAATATCAAACGGCTAAAACTGTTATTGCTTCTTTGCACGACGCCAATATTCTTGTCATGGATAAAAAGGATATCGATATCCTCGTCAGTAATGTTGTTATGACGGCAACATATTGGATCGCATATTCCATCTTGTGTGATGAAAAACAAAACGAAGAGATCATCATCAATAAAGGAGTATTTCAAATACTGTCACTTATCTCCCCATACCTTGGTAGCAGCAAAAAAGAGTTTCAGGATTTTTGCGGTAAGTATTACAACCAGATTTTTGGCAACCACGAGTGAAGCGAATACGCAGCGGTTCGTTATCTCGACAGTTTCATCTTGCCAATGCGGGAATTAAGGCAGGGTGGAGTTGGGCAGCGGCACACGCTGGCACTTGGTCTATTGCGGAACCAGATAAACGCACAGCAGCACGAGACGAGATTGCAGCACAACAAGCACAGCAGTGGGTGCAAGAAGTTGGTCAACTAAAGGGCGGTGTGGTAAAGCTCGGGCAAATATTAACCACCTATGGTGATTATTGTCTGCCAAAACCATTAGCGTCGGCTCTACATAGTTTAGAGGCAAATACCGAAGCGCTGGATTGGGCTGTTATCTTTTCAGTGATCAATGAAACATTGGGTGCCGACACGACTGAACTGGATATTTCACAGAAGGCCTTGGCTGCTGCGTCTTTATCGCAAGTTCATCGTGCGACGATCAAATTGAGCAAGCAAGAAATTTGTTTGAAAGTGTTGTACCCGCAAATACAAGAAACACTGGCATCAGATTTTAAAACCTTAAAAGCTGCCTTAGTCTTGCTTGCTAAAAAACAGCAGCGAAATGAGATGACGCAGCGCTTAAACGCTATCTTTTCAATTTTGCTTGAAGAAGTCGACCTGCAGATTGAGAGCGATAAAATCTGTCGCTGGAGAAAACGACTTAAAGATGATCGGCGCTTTGTTGTGCCTGATGTGTACGAAAGGTATTCCTCGTCATCTGTGTTAGCGATGAGTTTTGAAGAAGGGGTCTCTCAAAATGACATTGCGATAGCAGGCCTAACGCAGGAGAGGCGCAATCAACTAGCTGCCAACATGCTAGAACTGTTGTTGACTGAAATTCTGCTGTGGGGCGAAATGCAAACGGATCCTCATGCGGGAAATTATCGTATCCGACTTGCCCGCCAAGCTGGCGAGATAGATGCCATTGTTTTGTTGGATTTTGGTTCTGTGCGAATAATTTCTGATCAGCTTTTACAGCCATTGCACAAAATGCTACTTGCCGCATACGCCGATGATAAAGAATTGTTGTGTGCTGCACTGCAGGAGGCGGGGTTTATCTCTGAAGATACACCTAATGATGTCCAATCCGATTTCTGTGAGGTATTGATGGGGCTTATTGAGCCGCTTAACTATAAGCGCAGGTTGGAGCAGGGGGGGGATATTCCATCTTACGCACTGGATGCAAAAGGAAACTACAGGTGGGCCGACGCACGCTTGCCAGAGAGGATGGGAAAAAAGGCTTTGCAATCTGCATTCAGCAAAAATTTTTCTTTTCCAGGTGTGGATTTCATGTTGGTTGCCAGAAAATTAGCTGGTGTTTATGCGTTTATTGCGGCGTTAGATGCAAAGTTTGACGGTGGCGTAGTAATGGACAAGGTAATCGCCAATTATCAGTCATCATCTTTGCTTGTATCAAAATCAGCCCATACAGGAAAGTGATCCGAAAACTGCCGCGTAAAAGTTTCTAAGTTTTGTGGTTTGTAGATTACGGTGGATTTTTTTATCCATTCGCCGGTGTCACTTCTTTTTAACATGATGTGGTCTAACATTTTTCCAGACTTGCCTTTTCCTTGTGATCTGTTGTAGCTATCTGCGCTACGATCATTTTTATCAGTAGTGGTTTCTAAGCCAATATTAAAAGAGCATTCAGACTTTTATTGCTGCCGGCAGTATTAAAATCCCCAACAACGAGAATATCTTGATCAGACGATTCCAGTTTTTTTAACTGACCGGCAAGGTAATAGGACTGTTGGCTTCGCACATCATCCGAGCAATGCCCGCGATTACCAAAGCCTGACTTTAGATGCAGGGCCACAAACCAAAAATCAAACTTTCCAGCGTGATATTTCCCCGCCAATGGGCGGCGCAAATTAGAAGAGCGACACCACTCATTAACTTGGTAGCTGTCAGGAACATTAAGCTCTGCAACCGATTTATCCAATTGCACTGGTTTTCGCCAAGCCAAGACTATGCGTTGTCCTTGACCGCTGTTACCCGATGCAGTGTTGTAGCCGTATTTTTCCAATGCAGAACGCAACTCGCGCCAAGGACGCGTTGTAAAGCTGTCGCCGCGATACTCGCCATCCAGCTGCGTATTGATTTCTTGTAACGCAATTAAATCAATTGACCACTGCCGAGCAATCATGTCGGCCATGGCTTGAATGGATTTGCTGTCAGAGGCTTGATCGCGTTTTTCACCGCCCAACCATGCGATGTTCCATGTTCCTACGCGCACACAATGTGAATCAGCCGAGCAAGTGCTGGCGTTTGCAGTTAAAGGTAATAAAAGAAAGAGAAATAAAGCAATGAATATTCGCAGGGGCGTGCGCTCAATCATTGCTGTTCTCCGCTAAATGAATTTCGATATAACTGCGATGTTTGATTTTCCCACCTAGGGTAGAGCCGCAATCTAAGGCCAACATTTGCCAGCCATATTTTTTTCGCAGTGCAGCATGAGCAATCTTAATTGTTTCTTTAGAGTTTAGGAGTATAGCGGTAGCATTTTGCCAACTACCCGTGACACTGCCGCTAAATGTGCAAGGAGCAATGCGGCATTGCGAGCTGTTGCGCAACCGTTTTACTTTGCCAGATTGGTTATTGGTAAAGGCGTATAAAACAGAGTCAACTTGCGCAAACCAAACTGGCGTCTCAACGCAGCGTCCATCTTTGCGAAATGTTCCAAAGTTAATGTACTGCGCATTCTGAAGTGACATATATTTTGATTCGCTTAAATCGCTTTCATCAGCAAGCCAAAATCAGGAGCACAATCATCAGACATTGGGATTCTGACTTGATGGCCAGAACCTGGCGCAACATCGACAGATTCTCCGTGCTTGTTTTTCATGGATGATAAACGAAAGACCTGATTGCCTTGTGGCAGCATCAGCTCAATATCATCGCCGACAGAGAATTTGTTTTTGGTGTCAATAATCCATTCGTGCGTGACTTCATCTTTGCCGATAACTTCACCGACAAACTGCTGTTTAGTCGAAATTGAAAATCCGTTTTCGTAATTTTGATATTCCTTAGGAAGATGGCGGCGGTAAAAACCTTCGGTATAGCCACGGCTGGCCAAACTTTCTAACTTATCCATCAAGCCCATATTAAATTCACGGCCAGCCAAGGCATCGTCTATCGCTTCACGGTAAACCTGTGCTGTTCTCGCGGCATAAAAATGAGATTTGGTTCTGCCTTCAATTTTGAGAGAATCCACGCCAATATCAATTAAGCGTTTGACATGCTGAATTGCGCGCAAATCTTTGGAGTTCATGATGTAAGTGCCGTGCTCATCTTCGTAGGCAGGCATGTATTCACCCGGACGGTTTTCTTCTTGCAAAAGAAATACGCGGTCTTCGATATTTAATAACTTACCTCTACTCACGCTGTCTGTCGGGCTGACGGAAGGATCCCAACTGCCAACTTCGCCAACAGCTTGAAATGAGGAAGCTAAATTTTTGCTTGATTCTGCTATCTGTTTTTGAATGTCAGGATTGGTGGCGACAATATCACCTTCAGCAGTTTCCGTAGCTTCGTGCGTGTCGTACTTCCAGCGACAAGAGTTGGTGCAGGCACCTTGGTTGCCGTCGCGGTGTGTCATATAGCCCGACAGCAAACAGCGACCGGAGTAGGCGATACACAGTGCGCCGTGCACGAAAACTTCCAACTCGATATCAGGGCATCGTTGGCGAATTTCTTCCACTTCGTCCAATGACAATTCGCGCGACAAAATCACGCGTTGCAAGCCTTGTCGTTCCCAGAATTTCACTGCGGCCCAATTCACGGCATTGGCCTGCACTGAAAGATGGATGGGCATATCTGGCCATTTATCGCGCACCATCATAATCAAGCCTGGGTCAGACATAATCAAAGCATCGGGCTGCATGGCGATAACAGGCTCCATGTCGCGCAAGTAGGAGCGGATTTTGTCATTGTGCGGTGCGAGATTGCTGGCGACAAAGAAGCGCTTGCCTTGCGCGTGAGCCATAGAAATGGCTTCAGCCATTTTATCTAACTGGTTGAATTCATTGTTTCTTACCCGTAGGCTATAGCGAGGTTGACCCGCGTAAACTGCATCGGCACCGTAGGCAAAGGCGTACTGCATGTTTCTGATGGAGCCAGCGGGGGATAACAGTTCGACCGATTTCATGGCTGTACATTTCTTTCACTGAAGATTGGCAGTCATTATACAAGGGCGCTCAAGGGAAATTGTATGTTTTCAGGTTATACCAGCGGGGAGTACCAATCCGTTATTTTCTTTGTCGACGGGCGCGTTGATCGTGAAATGTTATTCACCGAATTCGAAGCTATTCTCGATAATTTTGTTCCCATTCCAGGTTATGCCGAGAAAGATGTACAGGCTGTGTGCGTAGGTATCAATGGACAGCTAAAAATTATTTCTGCCATTTTTTTCATGCTGCATTTTGACAGCACCGGCAATGCCGACAACAAATGGAATATCCCGCTACAAGAGTTGATTGAACAAGCAGAGCTGGGGCCAGATTTGGGGGCAGGGCCAATACGGCTTTGTTGTCGCAGCCAATGTCCTGTGGATTGGCATGTGCAAAATCTTTGGGATCCTGATATGAATCAGCAGCCCAATATTTTTATTGTGCTGCGAGATCTCATTAAGCAGAACAGACTAGGCTTTAAAGAGTTGTCTTTTGATATTGATGAAATTCACGACTCAAATCGATTGCCTTTTGAGATACCCGTATTAAATAGTGATGCGCTAGTCGCTGGCACGGGGATGGGAAACAATGATATCAGTGATGCTGATAAATCCTTAGCGCATTCATTGATTCAGTACATTCGAAAAAAAGTTGCTATGGATAATTCTGAGCAACTGAATGACTTGGAGCGTCAATACCAGTTGCAGTTGATTGCAGAAAAAAATAAAGCAGCTGATGCTTTGCGTGAAACAGCGCAGTTGCACAGCGATGAATTGCGACAAATGCAATCACAATTTTTGCTAATGCAGGAAGTTAGTGAGAATGAGCGGCAAGCCACTGAAGCGCTGCGTAGGCAGTTACAAGATCAACAACAAATGGTTGATACATTGCGCGAATCCTTTCATGTGCAGCTGGCAGAAACCAAACAGGTGGAAGGGCATCAAATCGACCTGCTAAAAGCTAATTTTGAATCCGAGCTGCAGCTGCGTATTCAGGGAATCGTGAAGGAATTAGAGGCGCAGATTGATGCAAAAGACATTGAAATTTCCTACAACAAGGAGCAGCAATCTGTACTCAGTGATGAAATTAATGCGTTGCACAATGAACACGCCAAGCTCATTAAAGAGGCAGGGGAGCAGTTTATAACGCGCCTACGCGACAACAAGGTAACCTTTATGGCTTACCACTTAGGTGCAGGCAATATTGCCATTGATCTTGAGGATATTGGCACTTATCTTGAAAACCCCATGGCCTACGCAGCGAATATCTGCAAAGTATCTGAGGTGGATTATCGCGGCTGGCTGACACACTACAACAATCCTGTGTGCTGTGAGTTTTCAGCGGCCAAAGGTGAAGCCTGCGGGAAAAAACTGCGCAGGGTTGATATTCCCGCACAGTTTGTTGCCGGCAGGTCTGATCGTTGCCCGCTGCACTGGAGTTTTAGCGCTAACGACAAACAATCCTAAGGCGTTGAACCTGATGCAACGCTGAGTTGTCGATTCTTTTTCTGCAAACCAATCCAGTCGTTCAGAATATTGGCACTTTCCATTAGCAAGAAATCATCTTGGGGATTTTTTGCTTCGCGCCGTTTCTGCGCTTCCTCGTCCACTTCTAAAATGGTTTTAATCGGCTTTTCACCTTTGGCTGTTCGCAAAATGTTTGCAAAATCAATTAGTTGCTTATCATCAGTCGCTTTTAACTGCTCGCGCTTTGCAAAATTTAAGGGAAGTGTCTTTCGTTCACGCAAAGCGTCAGCCCATTCACGCCTATCCAGCAATAATTTGTACTCAACACTATCTAGCACGCGCCGCTCATGATTGTTTTGGATTTCAGGAATGTATGCAGGGATATCTGAAAAGCGATAATGCGGCGCCGGTTGAATTTGATCCCAAGGCAAGGCACGCTCCAAGGCAGATTCTCCAACTTCGCTGTATGGCAGCAGGGCAGGGAAGTTGATATCAGGCACCACCCCACGATGCTGCGTGCTATCGCCAGAGACGCGATAGAACTTTGCTTCGGTAATTTTTAGTTTTCCTTCCTTCATAGGAACTAGCGTTTGTACTGTTCCTTTGCCAAAGGTTTGGTCACCAACAATCAAGCCTCGTTGGTAATCTTGAATGGCACCTGCAAAAATTTCTGAAGCAGATGCGCTGAGATGATTAACTAGAACGACGAGCGGGCCGTTGTAATTAATGGTGCCGACAGCACGATTTCTTCTGTCAACATGATTGTCAGCCGATAGAATTTGCACGACTGGTCCTTGATCAATAAATAAATCTGTCAACTGCGTTGCTTCTAATAAAGAACCTCCGCCATTGTTACGCAGATCAATCACGATGCCATCGATATTTTGAGCAAGTAATTCATTGAGTATCTTTGCCACATCGCGTGTTGTACTTTTTGCATCAGCATCACCTCGACGCAAAGCATCGAAATCTAAGTAAAAAGCAGGAATTGTAATAATGCCAATTTTACTTTTAGGTTCTGCATTTCCGTTGGGAATCTCAATAACTTTTTGGCTGGCCGCTTGATCTTCCAGCTTTACTTTTTCACGACGAATCGTTATGGGTTTAGCTAGGATTTGACCATTGCGTTTAATTTGTAGTCTCACCCAGGTATCTGCTTTACCCCGAATAAGATCGACAACTTCATCCAGTGGCCAACCAATGACATCTTCCCATTCTTCTCCTTTTTGTCCCTGAGCAATTCCTGTAATTTGATCACCTGCTTTTAGTTCTCCTTCTTTATCAGCAGGTCCGCCTGTAACGAGGCGAGACACTTTTGTATTTTCGTCTTCTTTTTCAAGCACAGCGCCAATGCCCTCTAAAGACAGAGCCATTGAAATATCAAAATCTTCTGTGGTTTTAGGTGACATGTAATTGGTATGTGGGTCGTACAATTCTGTGTATGCATTAATAAATATTTCATAATTCGCCATCGCCGTTTGACGATTTAGACGCTCCAATTGCAGTTTGTAACGACGGAGTAGGGTGGTGCCAATATTGTCAGTTGGCTTATCGGCTAAGCGTAAATTGAGGATATCGTTCTTGAGATATTCTCCCCACAACACATCGGCAGCTGCTAGATCTGCCGGCCAAGAACTTTTCTTTCTATCCGTTTGTATTACTTCTTCACCAGAAAATTTCTCATTTTTAACCAATGGCTCAATTTGTTGTGCGGCCCAGAGCAAACGGCTGGAGAAACGGTCGTAGTAGCGCTGGTAAATAGCTTCAGCACCGACCAATTTGCCTGAATCTAAATCATCATCAAGAGTATTGCGGTATTGGGTGTTGAACTCATTGATATCGCTTTGCAGAAATATCATACGGTTGGGATCCAATACCTTCAGGTAGTTATCGAGCAATAACGAGGACAATGCGTTGTCCAGCGGCATCTTTCTAAAATGCTGCGTCTGCATCATTTCAACAATCTCTTTGGTTAGAGACTGCTGCAAGTCGTCTTCAACCCAAGCTGCTTTTACTGGCGTTGCCGCTGCGTAAGCCTGTGAGCCCATCGACAAAGCAACGACTAGCATGCTTTGTGTTAAAGCTGCTTGACTGTATTTCAACAACCGGGAGAAGGCGACTGTACGGCTGACGCGGTTCATTGTGGGTACCTTTGTCGAGGTGAATCTGCATTATCTAACATGGGTTAAAATTTAACATAATATAGATTATGCGTAGTTTGTGTACTTTAGAGAGTGTTGCGCCAAGCGCTGGTTTCAGGACTTTGGCGGTTGTTTGATCACAACTGCCTGTTTGGACATTCTAGCAAGCAAAGGTTCAAGCTGTTGAAGTATCGCGTTACTTAAAGTTCGATAGCCTGTTTCATTTAAATGATTCCAATCATTGGGGCCATGCTGCAATTCTTGTTTGCCGACCATTCGCAATGCATCAGTAGTATCAATAACAGGAATTTGATGTTTTGCAGCCAGCGTTTGAAATGTGGATCGCATCAGGGTTGATTGCGTAACCATCTGTTGCGCAGGAAAAACCGTCGCTCTGCGTTCGTAGGTTTGTACTGACACTTCCCGTGACTGCAAATCATAAATGGACAAAACTGAAGGAATATAAACCAGCACCATCTGACTATTGGGTAGTGCTTTACGAGCGTATTGCAGAGACTGATCAAAAGCGTACCAAGCCTGTTTCCATTCCATTTCAGTTAGCGCCAAGGCTGGCCCCTGCAACGCATCCGGCAGCTGTACTGTCTTTTTATCCACTAGGGCTTTATTGATAACGCCTGGTGACTTCGTGCTTGCGCCGCCAAATATCCAAGGTGGGTCAAAGGCAGTATCTTTTTCAACGATCGAACGCTGCGGCAACCCCATTAATAAACGAAACAGTTGATTGAGTTGGTCTAATAAAGGCCAATGTTTTAATCTGTCATTTGCTACAGCGATACGTATAGTTTCATCGCGTTCAATAGCAAATTCTTTTAAATATTGCTGGTAGGTTTTCTCGTTAAATTGTTTATCAATATCAAATAACTTTGGAAAACTGTAGTGAAAATACGCTGCGTTGTCGTAGAGATCATTACCTTCATAAAAATAAATCAATACCCATTCCGGCGATTCCAATTGCACGTTGATATATTTTCTCAGATAGGTCAGCTGCGTAACGGGTTCCGTGACAATTCCTCGCACACTGCCTGCACCAGCGGAACCGAAACTGACAACATCCATCCCCGTTGCTTCGTGCAGCAAATCTGCGCTGCTATAGCGTGCCATAGGCTTGTTCATCGCCTCGGTAGCCCAATCTCCCATTCCTGCTGCATAGGAGTCGCCAAACAAAGCAATATAGTGGCTGGGAAAAATATTTTTTTTAGATGCCTGCAGTAATGGATGCAAGGCTTCATCTGTCATCCACATTGCAAAATTAGTAGGAAATACACGCGGAAACCAGAAGAAAAAACTAGCCTCTGCAGCAGACAGCAGCAACACAAGAGATGCAAAACTTAGTAGGAAACCTTTTTTCATCTGGCGAGAATACAAAAAAAAGGCAGCTTGCGCTGCCTTTTTTCGAGCTGCTTAACCAACGCTTATTTCCAGTTGGTTATGGCGCGCAAGCCGTTGGCAATTTCTGCCAAGCTGCGCACAGTTTTTACGCCTGCATCTTCCAATGCTGCGAATTTCTCGTCGGCTGTGCCTTTGCCGCCAGAAATAATTGCACCAGCGTGCCCCATACGCTTGCCTTTAGGTGCCGTGACACCGGCAATGTAAGACACCACAGGCTTAGTGACATTGGCTTTGATGAAAGCTGCTGCTTCTTCTTCAGCCGAGCCGCCGATTTCGCCGATCATTACAATCGCTTCGGTTTTTGGATCGTCTTGGAACAAACGCAAGATATCGATGAAGCTGCTGCCTGGGATTGGGTCGCCGCCGATACCCACACAAGTAGACTGACCAAAACCGGCATCTGTAGTTTGCTTCACTGCTTCGTAAGTCAAAGTGCCTGAGCGCGACACAATGCCAACTTTACCCGGCAAGTGAATATGACCAGGCATGATGCCGATTTTGCACTCACCCGGTGTAATAACACCTGGGCAGTTAGGGCCGATTAAACGCACGCCCAAATTATCGCAAGCGATTTTGCACTCCAGCATGTCCAGTGTTGGCACGCCCTCGGTGATGCAAACAATCAACTGAATACCGTTGTTTGCCGCTTCCAAAATGGAGTCTTTGCAAAAAGCTGCTGGTACATAAATCACAGAAGCTGTCGCACCAGTGGCTGCAACGGCTTCAGCAACGGTGTTGAACACAGGCAGGCCGAGATGTTGTGTGCCGCCCTTACCTGGCGTTACGCCGCCTACCATTTTTGTGCCGTAAGCAATCGCTTGTTCTGAGTGCAGCGTGCCTTGCGAACCAGTGAAGCCTTGGCAAATTACTTTGGTGTCTTTATTGATCAAAATGCTCATTACTTGGCACCTCCGGCTGCAGCTACGACTTTTTTCGCTGCTTCAGTCAAATCATTTGCAGCAATAATATTCAGGCCAGATTCAGCCAATTTTTTCGCACCGAGGTCTGCGTTGTTACCTTCCAAACGCACCACTACAGGCACTTTAACGCCCACTTCTTTCACCGCGCCGATGATGCCCTCTGCGATCATGTCGCAACGCACAATGCCGCCAAAAATGTTAACGAATACCGCTTTAACATTCGCATCTGACAAAATAATTTTGAAAGCTTCTGTGACGCGTTCTTTGGTTGCACCGCCGCCTACATCGAGGAAGTTTGCTGGTTTGCCACCGTGGTGGTTCACGATGTCCATGGTGCCCATCGCCAAACCAGCGCCGTTTACCATGCAGCCGATATTGCCGTCGAGGGCAACATAGTTCAGTTCCCAAGCAGCTGCGTGTGCTTCGCGTGGATCATCTTGTGAAGGATCGTGCATTGCTTGCAGATCTTTGTGGCGGTATAGCGCGTTGCCATCAACACCCAACTTGGCATCCAAGCAATGCAAGTTGCCATCTTTTTTAATGACCAGCGGGTTGACTTCAATCAGCGCCAAATCTTTTTCTTGGAACAGTTTTGCCAAACCCAGAAAAATATTGGTGAATTGTTTGATTTGATCGCCTTGCAAACCGAGTTTGAAGGCCAGTTCGCGGCCTTGATAAGGCTGTGCGCCTGTCAAAGGATCAACCGTTGCTTTCAGAATTTTTTCTGGCGTTTCGTGCGCCACTTTTTCAATTTCCACACCGCCTTCAGTAGAGGCCATGAACACGATGCGACGCGTTGAGCGATCGACCACCGCGCCGAGATACAGTTCTTTATCAATATCGGTGCAGGCTTCAACGAGAATTTTGCTAACCGGCTGACCGTTTTCATCTGTTTGATAAGTCACCAGACGCTTGCCCAACCACTGATCCACAAAAGCTTTGATTTCTTCCTTGGTTTTCACCAGCTTAACGCCGCCCGCTTTACCGCGACCGCCAGCGTGTACCTGTGCCTTAACCACCCACTCACTGCCGCCGATGGTTTCTGCTGCTTTCACAGCTTCTTCCGCAGAACTGACCGCGTGGCCTTTGGATACGGGCAAGCCGTACTGAGCAAACAATAATTTGCCCTGATACTCATGAAGGTTCATGTTTTACCGCTCTCTGTGAATCCGGCAATGCCGGCTTTTAGGTGAATTGGTGAGCCAAACAAACAGCCACCACCCGAAAATAACGCGCGCGAATTTTACACGCAGACAGCCCGCAGCCCAACCGCTAAACGGGCAAATTGGCGGCTATTTGTCGCGTTTTTTCTTGTTGGCGATGTGAATGGCACGCCCATTCGCCGCCAGTGCCGCCTCATGCACCGCTTCAGACAGTGTGGGATGCCCAAACACCATCTGGCTCAGGTCTTCCGCCGTGGCGCCAAACTCCATGGCGATGGCCACTTGCTGCGCCAGATCTGCCGCACTTGCGCCGACGATGTGGCAGCCGAGCACGCGATCGGTTTCGGCATCCGCAATCAATTTCACCAAGCCCGTGGTGTCGTTAGCTGCCAGAGCGCGACCGGAAGCTGCAAACGGGAACAGACCCACTTTGCAATCTCTGCCCTCTGCCCTCACCTGCTCTTCCGTCTGCCCCACTGCGGCTACCTCTGGGTGTGTGTAAATCACGCTGGGAATCAAGGCGTAATTCATTTCGGCTTTATGACCGGCAATGCGCTCCGCCACCATCACGCCCTCTTCCGAGGCTTTGTGCGCCAACATTGCGCCGCGCACCAAATCACCAATCGCCCACACACCGGATACAGCCGTTGCGCAATGCGCATCCACTACAATACGGCCGCGTTCGTCCAAGGCCACGCCGCAGCCATCAGCAAGTAAGTTTTCCGTGTTGGGACGACGACCGACGCAAACGATCACGCGATCAAATATTTCTTGCTGCGCATTGCCTTCTTTATCTTGATAAGAAACTTTAACGCTCTCATCCGCAATTTCTGTTGCCGTGACGCGTGCACCGAGGCGAATATCCAAACTCTGTCTGCCTAGTGTTTTCTTCACTTCTTTAGCAATGAACTGATCCATGCTCGGCAAAAAATTATCCAGCGCTTCCAACAGCACGACTTCACTGCCCAAGCGTTTCCACACGCTGCCCAATTCCAAACCAATCACACCCGCACCGATAATGCCAAGGCGTTTAGGTGCTGCGCTTAAATCCAGAGCGCCGGTGCTGTCGATAATCAAATTGCCGTCTGTTTTTGCAGCAGAAATTTCAACGGGTGATGAACCGGCTGCCAACACAATGTTGTCGGCTTGATAAAAAACTTCTTCACCAGCTTCCGTGGTTACTGCCACAGTTTTATTTGCCAACAGTTTTGCTGAACCTTTGATATGCGTAACACCATTGGCTTTGAATAATTGCGCAATACCGGTAGTGAGTTGTTTAACGATACCGTCTTTGCGCTGCTGCATTGCATGCACATCAATGGACACAGTGCCGGTTTGAATGCCGTGCACGGCTAAAGATTCACAGGCTTCGTGGTATTTCCACGAGCTGTCTAACAGTGCTTTTGAAGGAATACAGCCGACATTGAGGCAAGTGCCGCCCAAAGTGGATTTGCCGTCTTTGCCTTTCATGCGTTCCACGCAGGCAGTTTTTAAGCCCAGCTGTGCCGCACGAATAGCGCCGACATACCCACCAGGGCCAGCGCCGATAAAAATGACATCAAACTTTTCGCTCATGAAAAACTCGCCGTGATAACAACAGAATGGGATCGCGCCATTTTATACTGCGAATGCACAAACCACACTGATAGTTGAGCACGCAGGCATGAACCATTCTGGCAAAACCTCCCTCCCCCGCGATTTATTTACGCTGTACGGTCGCCAGCCCGTGTTGGAGGCGCTGCAAAATCCTGCCATCCAACCGTATAAATTGCATTTGGCAGAATCCAACCGCAGTGGTGGTTCGCTGGATGACATTCTGAAGCTGGCGGATAACCGACAAGTGCCACAGGCTTTTCATACACGCTTGGCGCTGTCGCGTATTTCACGCAACGGCAAGCAAGATCAGGGCGTTGCGCTGGATATTCGCATGCCCAATTTGCAAAACATCGATAAACTCTGCAATGAACCTCTACCCTCGGCGCGTATGCGTTTTTTAGCACTGGATCAAATCACCAATCCACAAAATGTAGGCATGATTTTGCGCTCAGCTGCAGCAGGCGGCGTAGACGGCGTGATTATTCCCAAACAAGGTTGCGCGCGTTTAGATTCACTGGTGATTAAAGCCAGCGCAGGCACTTTTTTTCGTACGCCCATTTATGTGTGTGACAATTTACCCAACACACTGAAAAAACTAGCCAGTAATGGCATGCAGATTTGTTTGATGGCTGCGGATGCCAAGCAAACTTTATTTGCACACCAAACAAATCAATCTTGTATTTTCGTTTTAGGCAATGAAACGGACGGCGTATCAAAAGATATTCGCACCCTGCCACACATAGCGATCAGCATTCCTATGGCGAATGGCATCGAATCACTCAATGTGGCTATGACGGCGACCTTGATTGCCTATCACAAACAATAAGAAATCAACCCATTGCTTGGATTTGTTTTTGTTCAGCGTGCAAAATGTCTGAAAACGCGCTAGTGGGGACCGGCTTAGAAAAATGGTAGCCCTGATAAATATCGCACTTTCTTCCAGCAAGGAACTGCAATATTTCGTGACTTTCTACGCCTTCCGCAATCACCTTCATGTGCAGGTTGTGCGACAAGCCAATAATTGCAGAGGCGATAACCGCATCATCTTCGTTGTTGATGAGATCGCGCACAAACGACTGGTCGATTTTTAAATAATCGATAGGAAATTTCTTCAGGTAACTCAAAGAAGAATAACCCGTACCGAAATCATCAATGGATAAATTCACACCCATTTCTTTCAGCGTTTGCAGGATTTGCTGACTCAACAGCGTGTCCTCCATCAGCGTTCCCTCAGTGAGCTCCAGATCCAGCATATGTGCTGGCAATCCCGTCTCAGCCAAAATATTGCCAACAGAGAAAACTAAATCCGCACCGCGGAATTGATAGGAGGAGATATTGACGGAAATGACATGGCGTTCAGAAATTAGCCCGCTCTGCAGCCAATCTGACCACTGCTGTGCGGCAGTTTTCATTACCCATTCACCCACAGGTAACACCAAGCCGGTTTCTTCTAGCAGGTCAATAAATTGCGCGGGTGGCACTAAGCCTAAAGTGGGATGCCGCCAACGAATTAAGGCCTCTGCCCCCCGTAGCAAACCGGTTTCAACATGCACCTGTGGCTGATAAAACAATTCAAATTCTGCACGCGCGAGTGCTTGGTATAAGTTTTGTTCCAGTTGGTTGCGCGACTCGGACTCATCGCCCAACTCAGCCACATAAAACTGATATTTGTTGCGACCTAAACTTTTGGCGCGACTCATTGCGGCATCGGCTTTACGAATCAACATTTCACCACGCCCATCGCAGTCGCGAGAAAACACAATGCCGATACTGGAGCCGACATACATTTCGTGGCGGTTGATGTTAAATGGCTTTAACAGGGATTCGATAATGTTTTGCGCCACGGCAGCAGCTTCATTTCTTGACTCTAAGTTTTCCATCAGGATGACAAACTCATCACTGCCGTAACGAGCGATCAAATCTTGTCGGCGAGTGGCTTTTCGAATTCTATCGGCAGCACTTTGCAACAACATGTCACCAGTGACATGTCCAAAGGTGTCATTAATAATTTTGAAACGATCCAAATCAACAAACAGTAGTGCCAACAAAGTATTGTCTCGGCGTGCACGCACCAAGCCCTGCTCTAAGCGGTCATTCAATAACGAACGGTTTGCCAAATTGGTGAGCGAATCGTGATAGGCAATATGTGATAACGCTTGTTCTGCTTGATTGCGCGCCTTGCGTGTTTCCACATCGCGCAGTTCGCGCTCAATGGCAGGAATTAAACGCGCCAAGCGATCTTTCATTATGTAGTCATTTGCGCCACTTTTCATGGCATTCACGGCGACAACTTCATCAATCGTGCCGGAAACAATAATGATTGGAACATCCAAGCCGGATTTTTTACCCTATCCAAAACATCGGTAGAGTTAAAACCAGGCAGTGTGTGATCGGCAATAACTAATTGCCAATGATGTTGTTCCAGTGCTTTTCTAAAGCAGCAAGGCTATCAACACGCTCAAATTGCAGCACATAGCCGTTTTTATTCAATTCGCGAACAAGCAGAAGCGTATCGTCTTCGCTGTCGTCGATTATCAGAACATTCAGATACATACAGTCTCAAACTCTTTGTGTTCAGATCAGTTGCTATTAATGGATAAATTGGGTGTGCGGTTAACTTGTATCCAGTATTTCGCTAAATCATGAATAACTTCAGCAAACTCATCAAAGTTAACGGGCTTTTGTACATAGCTGTTCGCACCCAAGCTGTAGCCGGCAATGATGTCGGTTTCTTGGCGCGAAGATGTCATCAACACCACAGGGTGGTAGCGTGTGCGCGGATCCTGTCGAACACGGCGCAGCACATCCAAGCCATTAAGCTTGGGGAGTTTCATATCCAGTAAGATCAGGCGTGGCTGCTCGCGGGTGTCGCGCTCACTGTATTGGCCGCCGCCGAACAGGTAGTCCAAGGCTTCTGCGCCATCACGAACCACCACTACTTCCTGTACATACTCGCAACTACGCAGCGCACGCAGTGCCAAAATCTCATCGTCCGCGTTGTCTTCCACCAAAAGGATCGTGTTTTGCATGTGGTGTGTCACCTGTTGTTGGTATGATCTAGCCTCAGGCCATTGTGCTGGTGCTTGTTGTGACTAGCAATAGCTAATCAGCCGAGAAAAAGGTTTACCACCGATTCAGCAGCCATCTCCCTGGTCACTTCGGTAGCCACTGACCAATCGCCGCGTATCCAGCTGCCACCATCGGGATCTTTTAGCACTGTACCGACACCGCCCGGATACGCCACGCGCAACGAACTATTAGCCATAAAATCATCGACAGTAGGTAGATCCATCGCTTCTAAGGCACGAATAATCGACGGGGCATCGGCAGCAAAATGGTGCACTTCTGTAGACGGATTGCCTTTACGGGGACACAGTGCTTTATCTAGTGCCAACATTACATCAACGCGTTTGTGCAAAGCCGGTTCTGCATCGTGGGCATCCAGCCATTCATGAATCGCTGCACTGATGATATGGAAGCTATTGTCGATATCATCAAACAGCGCCACATACAGTTCGGCACGGTTTTCATAGATTTGCAGCTTATCGTGCACAGTCATTTCATTGACAGGCGACGAGGTGATGATGTGACCGTAATGTTCTAGCAATTTTTTCAGAATCGCACGCAGCAAAGGCGATGCAGGAATACTCGCTTCCAAGGCTAAATAGCGAATGGTAAATGGCAACAAAGTGCCGTGTACCAACACCATATGTGCGGCAATCAAGAAATAGCCTTCTAAGCCTTCTTCTACGCTAAAAGTGTGGCAGCCGATGACATATTCACCTTTCGCGCGACCATAACCCGCCACCGGCACGGTTTCAATTTGATATTCAAAACGCTTTTCATAAAACTCAGTGCCGGGCAGCAAGTTGTAAGTAAAAATATTTACATTCGGAAAGGTGGCGATCAGTTTATCGAGATTGCGTTCGAAGTCAGCCAAGTTATCGCCGGGCAAGCCCCAAATTAGTTCTGCCGCAATCGGCACACCTGCTTCTGCCATCGCTTTGGCGATTGGCTCGTATTCATTGGCGGCCATGTTTTTACGGTTGGACAATTCCAGCGCTAACGGCGTGAGCGTTTGTAGTGCCAATTGATAGTGTGGCAATAAACCGTGCTGATTTAGCATCAGCACTATTTCTTGTACACGCGGGTTGTGTTTTTTGGACCACGAAGTGGCAAATGTTGATGGCAAGCCAGTTTTTGTTTTCAGCTCGCAGGCGATGCGCGTTTTTTCAATATCTTCTTTCAGCGCGCCAAAGTTGGAATCAGCCAACCAAATATTAGCAATTCCAGCATTGACGATCTTCTCCCAATCGCTGCGCGTGCGTTCCAACGGGAACTGATAAATTTTTGTGCCGAGCATACCCGTGCCCCACTCACAAAAAGAACACTTAAATGGGCAGCCGCGACTGGTTTCATACGCTACAGATTCATATAAGGGTTTTCCTTCATCATCGGTTAAAGGAATAACTTCTAAGGCCGATGGAAATACCGATAAGTCCGTGGTGCGTGCGCGCGCAGGATTTTTGACAATCGCGCCTTCTTCCACAAAAGCCAAGCCATCAATGCTGCGCCAGTTTTCTAAATGGGCTTTGTCTAGCCATTCGACAAAAGTAAATTCACCCTCACCCATCGCAATTGCATCGACAGGGTCGATCAATAAATAATCTTCCACTTGTTGCACATGCGGGCCGCCAAGGATGATCCAAATGCCAGGACAGCTCTGACGAATGCGTTTGATCAAATCAATAAACTCAGCCGCATTCCATGTGTACACGCTAAAGCCAACTATTGGCTGCAACCCTACTGCGAGCGCAGCATTGGCGGTAGCTAAACATTGCGTCAACCATTGTCCTTGAAACCATGGCTCAATATTTTCGCGCACCAAAAAATGCACGAGTTCAATCTCTGTTTCTCCTGCTGTTTTTCCGTATTTTTGAAAACAGGCTTTGAGGCCACCGGTGGTCATCGGCGCTGCGGAGAATCTTTCGCTGTCCATACTAAACAGCCATACCGGTCTTTTCATGTTCCACCTATTTTTGAGTGCGGTGCAATCCATGCAATTAATAGCGATTCAAATAACATGCGCGCATTGGGGTTGGCCGTGCTCAATGCTTTGCGGCGTGCAGCCAATAATGCGTCGTAAAAAATTAGCGTCGATGCTAGCGCTTGTGCGCTGGCTTGCTGATGCACTAACGACAACCACCAATCCAACACCAACAGTGTGTCGTGTTTTGCCAGCGTTTCTGCTGTGGTCAAATAATCCATTTTATTCTGACGACAAGCCTGCAAAGCAGTAATAACTTCTTTGTGTAGTGTGTCCTGGTTGTCGTTTGCCGCCGCTAGCGCTTTTAACGGCGCTAGTGCAGTAAATGCCAGCGTTGTGTTGGCGCGCTCTGCACTGATCCCTTGCAGTTCCAGCCATTGCAAAGACTGCTCGTGATCAGGTGTCGGACAAAATAAAGCCTGACAGCGGCTGCGCAGTGTGGGCAATAAACGCGATGGCTGATGCGAGATGAGAATGATGTGCGTATCTGCGCCCGGCTCTTCTAGAGTTTTCAACAGTGCATTGGCTGCATTGTGGTTGAGCCATTCTGCAGGTTCAATCAGAGCAATGCGTTTACCACCTTGATGCGCTGATTGTGTACTGAAGTGAATTAAATCACGAATACAATCAATTTTTATTTGACGACTGGGCGCAACGCTCTTTTTAGCCTTGCGACTTTTTTTATCGTCATCTTCATCGTTAACGGCGGTGCCGTAACTTGCATCTGCCAGAAAAAAATCCGGATGTGAACCTGCTACAACCATCTGACAGGCATGGCAGCCACCACACGGTAGGTTCTGCTTAGGCGTTTCACACAGTAAAGACGCAGCCAATAAGCGCGCCAAACGCCCTTTTCCGATACCTGCTACACCATGTAATAACAACGCGTGCGGTAAACGATTTTGTGTGTGTCGCTCAATAAGTGACGACCACAAGTCAGCCTGCCATGGCAGTGGCGCTAAAACCGGCAAATTGTTTGCGTTAGTCACGCTGCGCTACTCGCAATAAATTGCTGCAAATAATGGATAATATTTTTTTGCACGACTTCCAACGACTGTCCGGCATCAACAATGCGAAAGCGTTCGGGAAATTGTTTTGCGCGCTGATGGTACATGGCGCGAACGGCTTCAAAAAAATCCTGCTGCTCGCGTTCAAAACGATCAATCTGTTCACGATTACCTAAACGCGCCAACCCTGTGCCGACATCCACATCTAGTAAAAGCGTTAAATCCGGCTGCAAACCGCCCTGCACGACGGTTTCTAAGGTGGCAATTGTATCCAATGACAGCTTGCGACCGCCGCCTTGATAGGCATAAGTGGCATCGGTAAAGCGATCACAAATCACCCACTCGCCGCGTTGCAATGCAGGCAGTATCACTTGTTGCAAATGCTGCGCTCTGGCAGCGAACATCAACAATAATTCTGTTTTTTCGCAGACTTTCTCATCACGCGGCGCTAATAACAGACTGCGAATTTCTTCTGCCAGCGGTGTGCCACCCGGTTCGCGCGTTTTAACATAGGAAATTGCTTGTGCTTGCAAAAAACTTTCCACGCAAGCGATGTTGGTTGATTTTCCAACGCCTTCGCCGCCTTCAATAGTGATGAACTTTCCTAATAATGTCATGGCGCTGCTTCCTTGTTCACGGCAGGCACTTCGTTCGACGCTGGTAGCGGCGGTGCAGATTGATAATTGTCGTTGCGGCGCAGCTGAAATTCATTGATGGCATTCTGATGCTGCTCCAATGTTTCTGAAAAAGTGTGCGTGCCATTACCACGCGCCACAAAAAATAATGCACCGCTGTCGGTGGGATGCAGCGCTGCATGGATGGAGGCGCGCCCAGGCATGGCTATTGGCGTGGGAGGCAGGCCGTCTATCACATAAGTATTCCACGGCGAGTACTCTTTGAGTTGGCTGCGTTTTAAGTCGCCATTAAAGTTTTTCCCCAAGCCATAAATAACAGTCGGATCTGTCTGTAATTTCATGCCTTTTTTCATGCGCCGCACGAAAACACCGGCAATCTGTTTTCTTTCATCAGCTACACCGGTTTCTTTTTCCACAATACTGGCCATGATCAGTGCTTCGTACGGCGTTTTATATGGCAAGTCTGACGCACGATTTTTCCACTCTTCATCCAAAATGGAATTCATGCGGTTGTGTGCAACACGCAGCACATCGGAAACTTTCATACCACTGACATAGCTATAAGTATCAGGAAATAACCAGCCTTCTGCCTGCTGGCGCGTAAATCCTAACAGCGTCTTGTGAGCCTCATCACTGAGATTCGTTAGATCATCAATCAGCTTTTTTTGTTCGGACAGTTGTTTTAGTGCATCAGCAAAAGTATTGCCTTCTACAAAAGTAATTTGATACTGGATAACTTTTCCTGACGCCAATATCTGTAACAGAGTCTCTCCGGTAACTCCCTGCTGCAATTCGTATTCACCCGCACGAATATGCGTTTGATTTTTCCAGCGTGCATACGCCAACAGCCAGCGCGGATGCCGCACCACCCCTTCTTCTGCCAAGCGGTTCACAATACTGGTCAGCGTTTCACCCTGCCCGACCAGAACTGTTTGTGTCGGCGTGGCAAGTTTTATCGGTCGATACAGAGTTCCATTAACCTCCCATACGCCGTACAACAGCGTCAGGATGACGGCAAAAACCAGTGTTTGGATAACATAGCGAGCCGTAAACTTAGACATAAAGCCTCGTGTAACCCAACACAGACAGTTGCTGCCAGAATTGTTCAGTCATTTTGAGATTCATTTTAATTTTACTGACACCAATAGCTCGCACAGGAACAATACCGATGACGCTGTTGCAGATAAACATCGCATCGGCGGCCAAACAATCGTTCAGTGTCAAACGCATTTCTTGTACTGGTAGTGCCATTTGTGCAGAAAATTGCTGCATCACCGCTGCGCGCATCACACCAGCTACACCACAATGATTTAGGCTAGGCGTAAGCAATGTTTTATCGTGCAAAATAAAAACATTACTGCTGATACCTTCGATCACACTGCCGCTTTCATCCAGCATTAAACCTTCTTGATACAGCCGCTCATCGCGCTCGTTGGCGGCCAGCACTTGCTCCAGGCGATTCAGATGTTTGATACCCGCCAAGGCTGGGTTACTTGATAAGCGTTGCTGGCACGACTGCAAACCCACGCCTTGTGTTAAACGCTGTTTAGAAAATTGTGGAGCGGAATAAGCTTTGATGCTTACCGTGACATTCGTTGCCGTTTGCGCACGATAGCCGCGCTGACCACCTGCGCGCGCAATGACTATTTTTATCACCGAGTTGCTGTGCTTCATGGCGCAGGCAAAAAAATCTTTTTCTATCGCGGCAATATTGCAGTTGATGTTGAGTCGTTTTGCCGCTTCAGTTAAACGCGCACGATGAAACGCCCACAAAGGCGCAGCACCGTCAATGACAAGTATCGTTTCAAAAAAACCATCGCCATAAGAGACGGCTCGCTCCCAGGCGTTTGGAATGGCAGCGGCAGCGTGCATCTGAGCTTACCGCCGCCTGCGTCAGACTTTTCCGAACAGCAAAGTGCCGTTGGTGCCACCAAAACCAAACGAGTTGGACATGGTGTAGCGAATATTCATGGCCTGTGGTTGATGTGGCACAAAATTCAAATCGCAACCTTCATCTGGGTTGTCCAAATTGATGGTGGGTGGTGCGACTTGATCGCGAATTGCCAATACAGAAAAAATGGCCTCAATCGCGCCGGCTGCGCCCAATAAATGTCCGGTCATGGATTTGGTGGAGCTCACCGCCACTTGTGCAGCCGCATTACCCATCACACTTTTCACTGCGCGACATTCAGCAATATCGCCCGCTGGCGTGGAGGTACCGTGCGCGTTGATGTATTGCAAATCAGCTGCATTAATTTTTGCATCGCGCAAGGCATTCATCATTGAGCGTGCCGCGCCGTTGCCATCTTCTGGTGGCGAAGTCATGTGATAGGCGTCATCACTCATGCCAAAACCGCACAATTCGGCATAAATTTTTGCACCGCGCCCCTTGGCACTTTCGTATTCTTCCAACACCACGATGCCTGCGCCGTCTGCCAGAACAAAACCGTCGCGGTCTTTATCCCAAGGGCGGCTCGCTGTGGTAGGCGCATCATTGCGAGTGGACAATGCGCGCGCGGCAGCAAAGCCACCCAAACCCACAGGTGTGCAAGCCATTTCTGCGCCACCGGCGACCATCATGTCGGCCTCGCCCAGTGCAATCATGCGTGCAGCCAAACCGATGTTATGCGTACCCGTTGTGCACGCTGTTGTGACGGCAATGTTCGGACCGCGTAAACCGTATTTAATTGCCAAATTACCAGCGACCATATTGATGATGCTGCCCGGCACAAAAAACGGTGAAATGCGGCGCGGCCCTTTGGTGTTAATCAAGTCGCGGTTTTCTTCAATCGCACCAATGCCGCCGATGCCGGAACCAATAGCAGAACCGCAACGATCGGCATTTTCTTCCGTCACCACAAAACCGCTGTCTTCCACGGCTTGCATGCTGGCGACTAAACCGTATTGGATAAACGCATCCATCTTGCGCGCATCTTTTAATGGCATGTATTGCTCAATATCCAAACCGCGAATATTGCCGGCAAATTGTGTGGTGAACGGTGTGGCATCAAAGTGTTCAATGGTGGCGATGCCACTTTTAGCTGCCAAGATACCTTCCCATGTACTGGCGACGGTGTTGCCCAATGGCGTAACCATGCCCAGACCTGTAACCACAACTCTTCTGCCTAACACGCAAAACTCCTTCGTTATGCTTTGACCCAAAAGAAAAGCCGCACTGCAAAGTAACGGCTTTTCAATTTATAGCTGATCGAGCCGAACCGCTACAGCGGTTCAATCTCACTTCAGGTGCGTATTGACATAATCAATAGCCAACTGAACGGTAGTGATTTTTTCAGCTTCTTCGTCTGGGATCTCTGTGTCGAATTCTTCTTCCAGAGCCATGACGAGCTCAACAGTGTCCAGAGAATCTGCGCCGAGATCTTCTACGAAAGAGGCTTCGTTTTTAACATCTTCTTCTTTTACACCGAGTTGCTCTGCAACGATTTTCTTAACGCGTTCTTCAATGCTGCTCATGGTTCTAGTTTGCTCCGTAGGGGTTATCAAGACCGGCAGCCGTTGTATTTGTATAACTGCGCCGATTTCGAGTGGGCATTCTACCTGTATTTTTTTTCAAAAGGAAAGGCTGAGAATACTTGCAAATATCGTAGTTTTCGGGCTGAGAAAAAAGGATAATCCCGCATCTTGAAAGTCAAGGACTTTTCTCATGCGTGTATCGATGAAGGCCGCCTGTGCGCTCTTGGCTTCTCTCTCTGTATTAGCGGGCTGTGGCAAATCACCTGCACCAACCTCCACCACCCCCAATAGCAGTGCCGCCAGCGATACTCTCAATATCCGCATCGGTCATGCCGCCCCGCTGACAGGGCCGCAAGCCCACCTCGGCAAAGATAATGAAAACGCCATCCGCTTGGCGATTGATGAACTCAATAGCCAAAACTTCATGATTGCCGGCAAAAAGGCGCGCTTTGAGCTGATGTCCGAAGACGATATGGCCGATCCGCGCACGGCCACGCAAGTCGCGCAGAACTTAGTGGATGCCGGTGTTAGCGGTGTCATCGGGCATTTGAACTCAGGTACCACTATTCCTGCCTCCAAGATTTATCACGATGCCGGTTTAGTACAAATTTCTCCCTCTGCCACGGCTACCGCCTACACCGAGCAGGGCTTTCCTGGCGTGTTTCGTGTGATGGCGAATGACAGCCAACAGGGCAAACAACTGGCGCGCTACGCCGTGCAAACACTGGGTATCAAAAAACTGGCCATCATTGATGACCGCACCGCTTACGGCCAAGGCTTGGCGGATGTGTTTGCCAAAACAGCTGAATCGCTAGGTGCCAGCATTGTCAAACGCGAATTTACCACCGACAAATCCAGCGACTTCAACGCCATTCTCACCAGCATCAAAGGCTCTGATGCACAACTACTGTTCTTTGGCGGCATGGATGCACAAGGTGCACCGATGGTGAAGCAGCTGCGCGCGCTGGGCATCACCATGCCTTTTATGGGCGGTGACGGTATCTACACCGCAGAGTTTCTCAAGCTAGCTGGCAATGATGCTGAAGGCGTGATCGGCTCCCTGCCCGGCATCCCTTTGGCGAACATGAAAGGCGGTCCAGAGTTCAAACAAAAATTTGAAGCCAAATACGGCGTGATCCAGCTCTACGCGCCCTATGTTTACGACGCTATGAATATGATGGCTAAAGCCATGCAACAAGCGGGCAGCATTGACCCCGCCCAGTACCGCCCTGTGTTGGCGACGATGGAATATGCTGGGCTGACTTCTGCTATTCGCTTTGACGCCAAAGGCGATCTACTTAATAGCCCCGTTTCTATCTATCAGGCACAAAACGGGCAGTGGCAGTTCATCAAAACTGCCAGCGATCAATAAGAATAACGCCTATCAACAATGGAAATCTTTGCCCAGCAATTAGCCAACGGTCTGATTCTGGGCAGCATTTATGCTCTGATCGCTCTCGGCTACACCATGGTGTACGGCATCCTCGGCCTGATCAACTTCGCTCACGGTGAAGTCACCATGATGGGTGCCATGCTGTCCATCACCCTGCTGAATGTGCTGCTGAATATTGCCGGTCTACCACCTGCGCTCTGCATTGGCATTACCCTACTGATTACCCTGCCCGCCTGCATGTTGTTAGGCGTGGGGATTGAACGCATTGCCTACCGACCGCTGCGCAATGCACCGCGTTTGGCACCCTTGATTACGGCAATTGGGGTGTCCATCGTGCTGCAAAATGTGGCAATGATGATTTGGGGACGCGGCTATCAACGCTTTCCTGACATCCTGTCTACTCAACCTTTTTCCTTTATGCACGCCAGCCTAACGCCCACCAAAGTGGCCATCGTGCTGGTTTCCGCCTTGGTGCTGAGTGGTTTGTGGCTGCTGGTGAACCGCACGCCGTTGGGACGCGCCATGCGCGCCACCGCGCAAGACAGCCAAGTGGCGCAGTTGATGGGGGTCAATATCAACCGCGTGATCGCCGCCACTTTTGCCATTGGCTCAGCTTTGGGTTCACTGGCTGGCTTTTTGGTAGCGGCGAATTATGGACAAGCCGACCCTTACATGGGTTTTATGTTGGGCTTGAAAGCATTTTCTGCCGCGGTATTGGGCGGCATCGGTAACTTAGCGGGTGCGGTGATCGGCGGCTTGCTACTCGGCTTAATTGAGAGTTTTGGCGCGGGCTATATTGGCGAACTGACCGGCGGTGTTTTAGGCAGTAACTATCAGGATATTTTCGCCTTTTTGGTGTTGGTCAGCGTGTTGGTGCTAAAACCCTCCGGCTTGCTCGGCAAAAACACCGTGGAGCGCGCCTAATGAAAGCCACCGTCCCCAATAAAGTGTGGCTCGGCTATGGCTTGCTAGTGCTGGCCGCTCTGTTGCTGCCTTTTTTAACCGGCGCCGCTTTTGGCAGCGGCTGGGTACGCACGCTAGATTTTGTGCTGCTCTCCGCCATGCTCGCACTGGGCTTGAATATTGTGGTGGGCTACGCGGGGTTGCTCGATCTCGGCTACATCGCGTTTTATGCATTAGGAGCTTATGTGTACGCCCTGCTCGCTTCACCGCATTTAGGATTGCACTGGTCTCCGTTTGTTATTTTGCCATTAGGTGCTGTGGTGGCTGGTATATTTGGCGTGTTGCTCGGCGCACCCACACTGCGTTTGCGTGGCGATTATCTCGCCATTGTCACACTGGGTTTTGGCGAAATTGTGCGTTTATTCATGAACAATCTTGATCGCCCCTTTAATCTCACCAACGGCCCGCAAGGCATCAATTTGATTGATCCTTTGTTTACTGTGCAGCCATTTCAGCTTTTTGGTTTGCGTATTACTTCTGTTTATCTCTACTACTATTTGTTTTTATTTTTAGCCTGCCTTGTCGTTTTTATTTCAATCCGATTACAAGATTCACGCATTGGTCGCGCATGGATGGCCGTGCGCGAAGATGAAATGGCGGCGAAAGCCTGCGGCATCAATACTCGCAATATCAAATTATTAGCCTTTGCAATGGGCGCCTCCTTTGGCGGTGTGGCGGGTGGTTTATTTGCCGGCTTTCAAGGTTTTGTCAGCCCAGAAAGTTTTGTGCTGCTCGAATCCATCATGGTGCTGTGCATGGTGGTGCTCGGTGGCATGGGCAATATTGCCGGCGTGATTTTAGGTGCAGCACTATTGACGATCACACCAGAAATTTTTCGTGATGTCGCAGTGCCTCTGCAAAACTCTTTGCTGGGTCGTACCGTGATCGATCCTGAAAATTTGCGCATGTTGTTATTTGGGGTAACGCTAGTTGCCACGATGCTATATAAGCCACAAGGTTTGTGGCCTGCACGCTTTGGCAGTCGCTGAAATGCAACCATTACTGGAAGTGTGCAATATCAGCAAACGCTTTGGCGGTTTGCAGGCATTGGACGATGTTTCCTTTTCTGTGCCAGAAAAATGTATCTATGGCGTAATCGGTCCAAACGGTGCGGGTAAAACTTCGCTGTTCAATATTATTACCGGCCTGTATCAAGCAGATACCGGAAAAATGTTGCTGTACAAAAAATATTCTGAATGCGCCACCTCATAACATTGTTGAACAAGGTATTGCGCGTACTTTTCAGAACATCCGTTTATTTAGCAACATGACGGTGCTGGAAAATGTCATGGTTGGCCGTCATGCACGCACAAAAACAGCAGCACTGGGTGCTGTGTTGCGTCATTCAGCAGCGCGCCATGAAGAAAAAGCCATTCGTGAATGCGCCATCGCACTGCTGACTTATGTTGGCTTGCAAGAGTCGCTATACGATAAACGCGCGGGAGATTTGTCTTACGGCTACCAACGGCGCTTAGAAATAGCACGCGCCTTGGCAACCGATCCCCTGCTATTGGCATTGGATGAGCCTGCAGCAGGCATGAACCCTACCGAAACCGAAGCACTGCGCGAATTGCTGTTACGAATTTGCAGCGATGGCATCACAGTTTTGCTGATAGAACACGATGTAAAACTGGTGATGGAGTTATGTCACCACATCACCGTGTTGGATTACGGAAAAAAAATTGCCGAAGGCGCGCCAGAACAAGTGCAACAAAACCCTGCGGTTATTGAGGCGTATTTGGGGAAAGCGTGAGCAATGCACGGAGCTCATGAATGGCGACATGAAAATCATTCGTAACTTGCATGCCATGTATCCCAAGGCATTCTGCACTCAAAACATTTTGCTCAACATCATCAAGAAACACTGCGCGTTGTGGCGCAACATTACCCATAGCTACCAACGCGTGTTGATAAATCGCAGCATCCGGTTTGCGCATACCAAGCTCGCTAGAATCAAATACTTGATCGATTAATTCATCAACAGGCATCAGCGAACGCCAACCATCGCGAAATTCGCGCACATTGTTGGTGATGATCGCCGTGGCATAGCCTGCAGTTTTTACTTCGCGCAGCAAAGCAACCATCGGTTCGCGCATCAAATTGCCACTCGCCATGCGTACTAATAAATCTAACGGGTCGACGGTTAGCTCAGCACTTTCACCCAAAGCCATAATACCTGCGCGTGCATCATCAAAACTGATTTCTCCACGCTCTAGTCGATGCCAAGGATGATCGGTATCTTGATGATACGCACCAAACATCAACCCAGAAAACTGTGCAGTATCCACACCCATCTCTCTGGCCATGCTTTCCACAGCAGCAAAAGGCGACTCTGTAAAAACACCGCCAAAATCAAACAGCACCAGATCAATCGAGCGTGGAGTTTTCATAGCAATCAGTTGATCGCCTTGCCTTCTTGCCAATAACGATCTTTCATCAAGCGTTTTTTGATTTTTCCTGTTTCTTCACGCGGCAATTCTTTCTCAAAATCAATGCTGCGCGGGCATTTAATCGAGCTAATTTTTGAGCGGCAGTACTCGATCAATTCTTTTTCTAGCTCCGCATCGGCTTCTTCCCAGCGCGCCGGCTGCACCACCGCCTTAACTTCTTCCCCCATTTCTGGGTGCGGCACACCAAACACAGCCACATCAAATACTTTAGGGTGTGTGATCAAACAATCTTCTGTTTCTTGCGGATAAATATTTACCCCGCCAGAAATAATCATGTAGGACTTGCGATCGGTGAGAAACAAATAGCCGTCGGCATCGAGATAACCAACATCGCCAATTGTTGTCCAGCCGTCGCGAATCGTGATGGATTGCTTTTTATCTGCATCGCCGTGGTAATCGAAATGCGCGCCTTTAGAACAGTAAATTGTGCCTATTTCTCCTGCCGGCAATTCTTCACCGGTTTCGTCGTCCACGATGTGAACTTGTGCATCGACACATTTCCCCACCGTGCCAGGACGCGCCAACCACTCTTGCGGGCTAACCATAAAAATACCGTTGCGTTCAGAGCCAGAGTAAAACTCCCACAACACAGGCCCCCACCACGCCATGATTTGTTGCTTCACGGCTACTGGGCAAGGCGCAGCGCCGTGAATGGCAAATTTCATACTGGAAACATCATATTTTTCGCGCACTGCTTCAGGCAATTTCAACAAGCGCACAAACATAGTTGGCACCCATTGGCTGTACGCAATTTTGTATTTCTCAATCAATTGCAAAGCTTTTTCTTCATCAAATTTTTCCATGATGACAACAGTGGAGCCCAGACGATGACAGCCTGTGGCAAAACCCAATGGCGCTGAGTGATACAGCGGCGAAGTTGATAAGGAAACCGTGTCGTGATTCACACCCATAAATTGTGCCAAACCCACTGAACGCACAATATCCGGTGCCTCACCCAAACCACCTTCACTCAGCGGAAACTTAATGCCTTTCGGCCTGCCTGTTGTGCCCGATGAATACAACATTTCACGCCCTTCGGATTCATCGGCAATCGATGTTGTCCGCTGCGCAGCCAAGGCTTTTTCAAAAGATTGGAAGCCTTGCTGTTCACCATCAACCATGTAACAAGCTTTTACTTCAGGCAATTTCCCTAGCAACGGCTTCACTTTGTCAGCAAACTTTTCTGCCACGACCAAAACCTTGGCATGGCAGTTATTGATGATGTATTCCATTTCATCCGTCTGTAAGTAATAGCTGATCGGTGTGAAATACAACCCTGCTCGTGTTGCGCCCCAAACGAGATCAAAAAAACGAATATGGTTATCTAACAAAAAGGCGATGTGGTCACCGCGCTGCAAACCGTGGCTGCGCATTAAATGCGCCACTTGATTAGACTGGGCTTCTAGCTGCCCAAACGAAACGGTTTCTCCTGTGCTCGCCATAATCACGGCGGGATGTTCTGGGCGATTTTTGGCATGAAAGTGTGGGTGCAACATTGCTTTATCCTATGAAGGTTTATGAAAGTGTTAATCCGGTATGACTTTCCGACCAAAAGTCAGGTATTTGTGCCCCAAAAAACTGCTAAACATCGGCACACCCATGCCTATCACATGCGCTATCTCTTTCGGGTGCCAGTTCCAATGAATAGCAGGAAACAGATGATCGGCCAACACCACGCTAACAATCAGCGTTTGCGCAATAGCGGCCAAAGTAACAAAAACAAACAGGGCAATTTCTTGCCATAGCGGACGAATGCCCTGCCCAAACACCTTGCGCTGATACATAAAAAAAGCAAAAACAGTTCCGATAATATAGGCAAGAACAATCGCGTATGAATATCCAACAAATGGATCCAGCAACAAGCGAGAAACAAAGTTGACTGCCGCCGCGGCTAAAGCAGAAAAAAAGAATCGCGCAAACTGGACAGATAAAAACTCGCCCACTAATTTTCGTAATGCTTTATCCATTTTAATTATGCATCCGCAGCGTGCGCTGCTAAATCAGCCAGCTGTTTACCCACACGAATACTGTCTGTAATCGATCGATCTTGCGGGTAGTAATAACTGGTATCCGCCATAAAAAATCCGCCAATTGGGCTTTGCATAGGCGGCAGCGTACTGAGATAGGCTGGCGTACAAACCGGTTGCGCATAAAAATAACGCGAGATATGCAGCGCTTTGATCCAGCTTTCGTCAAAATTGGGATTTACATCGCGCAAACAGCGGATGGTTTCACTGCGAAATTGTTCGCTGTCCCAGCTGTATTTCACATGGTCTTGTGGCATGTAATAGGGAATGTAAACCACGGTATCTGGCAAAGGGTTCAGATTCGTGTATTCAATAATGCCAGGGATGCCGTACTGTGTGTCGGTGATGTTCAACCAAAAATACGGCGTGAGTGACTGCTTCAATTTCAGTTTTACTGTCACCACACCTACATTGCGAATCGCCGCTAATTTTTGCAAATCTTCCTGCGGCAAATCTGGCACGATGCGCGCGACATAAGGTAGAGGAATGGTGGAAATCACCGCATCAAATATCTGCGTTTCACCTTTCACGACCAAACCGGCAATACGCCCATCTTCCACTTGTATCTTGTCAATCGGCGTGCCGACATAAATATGTCCACCTCGCTTCCGAATGGCCTCCTCTATAGCTAGCAAAAAAACATCGGAGCCGCCTTCAAGGTAACCCAACTTCTCCTTGAATAGACTTTGGCGACTGTGCGCCACACGCTGCACGCGCGCAGCTATCCATGCAGCAGACACTTCTTCTTTGAACTGATAAAACTTCAGTGATAACAGCGGCTCCCACAAAATCTTATACGCACGCTCACCTAGCATATTTTTTAGCCAAGTCGTTGCGGTTTTCTTATCCAGCGAAGAAAAATCTTTCAGGTGTTTACAGTACATAACCTGAGTGGCATAGCGAATTTTTTCCAGCAAGGACAAGCCTGGAAATTTCAACAAGGCCAACGGCTCACCCCAGTTATGCAGTTTCTGCTGATGAAATACCCCCATACGGGTATTCACCCAATGCAACTTGTCGGCAATGCCCAATTCTTCCAGTAGTTGAAAATAATCATAATCCGTCGTGCATAAAAAATGGAAAAACCGCTCGATAGGCAGACCATCAAAATCAAACGAAGCTGACATGCCGCCCAAGCGATCACCGGCTTCAAATAAACTCACCTGATGCCCCTGCTTCAGCAAATGCCATGCAGCAGCCAAGCCCATCGGCCCTCCGCCCAACACTGCAATTTTCTTTTTCTCATTTATCATGGATTGGCTTCAGCGTTTGACAACAATTTTTGAATAAACAGGATGTGTAAAAGTTTCATTAATCGCCTGCAGAAAGGGCGTGGGCGTTACGCCAAATTCCTGTTCAATATCCACGCCCACAAAATAATCCCCAGCCGCCAAGGCATGCAGTTGCGCGCTGGTAAATGGCGGCTGCCGCATGATTTTTGCAGCTAACTGCAATAACACATCAAAGAAGCCGAAGGGAATACGCAGGATAATTGTACGCAAGGCTTTTATTTCTTTAATAGCCTTAATGATGGCGATGTAGTCTACATCCTCTTTGCCAACAATGTCATAAGCCAAACCTTCCCTACTGCTTTCCAAGCAAGCTAATAGCACGCGGCAAAAATCGCGGTTATACAGCGGCTGCCGAATAAACTTTCCATCACCTGGAATGGGGAAAATGGGCGTGCGCTCCATAAAGCGCGACAGCCAACCAAAATGCTTAGGATCAAACCATCCGAACATCAAGGTCGGGCGCAAAATACAATGTGAAATACCAGACTGCTTGACTAGATTCTCTTGCGCGCGTTTGGTGCGTGTATACGCATCATCTGCCGCAGAATGCAGTACCGAAGAACTGACATGCAGCAAATACGGCACTTGGTGTTGTCGACAGGCAGCCAACACCTGTTGCGTGGCAGCAATATTGTTGCGCTCAAACGCATCGTCGTGCAGCGCAGTGATTTGCGCGTGCAATTGAATCACGGCCTCGGCACCAGCAAAGCACTGTTGCCACTCACCCGCTTCTGCCAAATCCGCACACAGCGTTTGTAAATCGGGGTTGAGTTTTACGGCTATCGCCAGATTTTCTGCGTGACGATCTATCGCCACCATATTGCGATAGCCCTTCTCGCGCAGCAGCAACAACAGATTCTGCCCCACCAAACCGGCAGCACCGGTGATGACAATTTTGCTCTGTGATGCGAGTGTGGGCATAGCGGCCTAATTGCGAAAAAGCGAGCCATCATGCCGAAAGCGCACACTAAATTCAACGCAACAAAATGCCATAAATTCAATAGCTTGCGCCTTGAAAAGTGGTTGCCCCGCTCTTTGAATACATGGTAGCTTGACCAGCATCAATCCACGATTGGCCGCGCGCACTGCACAATAGCGCCGCCTGCCGATGAGAATGCACAATGACCGCCGCCGCACCGTTCACATTGACCCGCCAACAAAAAAACTTCTTCGATACATTTGGTTATCTAGTGATTCCAGGTTTGCTGAAAAATTGCATTGAAGAGGTATCCACGGTCTTCAACCAACTGTTTGAGCACAACCCTGAAGAAGTGGTGGATTGGCGGCACGAAGCGCATTACATGAAATCGCGCCGTTTTTTATTGCAATTTATTGAGCGCCGCCCAGAGTTGTCCGCCCTGCTAGAACACCCTGTTATTGACGGTATTTTTTGCGACCTGTTGGGCACGGATTATCTCTACCGCGCCAGCGACGGCAATATCTTCACTGGCGATACCTACTGGCACTCCGATTTGTACGGTGCATTCTTCAAATATCGCCATGTAAAAATTTTGCTGTATTTAGAGCCGCTGGATGCCAATAACGGCGGCTTTCGCGCCATCCCTGGCAGCCATTTATTTGGCGATAAATTCGCCAATTTATGTGAGCGCTATGTGTGGAAACACGAGCAGCACCTCGGGCTAGAAAAAGACGATGTACCTAGCATCAGCATCCCCACCCAACCCGGCGATGCCTTGGTGTTTGACTACCGCCTCAAACATGCGACCAATCACACACAAGCTGATCGCAGGATGATGAGCATTTGCGCCTCGCAGCGTTTTGCGGATGAAGATCTGCCTGAACTCGCTAGATTGACCCAAATGTATCTCGATATGGCCGGTGGCGGCGGTATCTACCACCCTCGCTTTACCGAACACGCCACCCCAGCCCAGCGCCAACACATGACGCAATGTTTGGAAGCCTTTCAATACATTCAGGATGGGAAGCTCGGCAGCCCCGTAGCCTGATAAGTGATATTGGGGCAGTAGCCGGTAGGATTTTTGGTCAGATATTGCTGGTGGTAAGGCTCGGCAAAATAGAACGACGGCGCGCTCAGAATCTCCGTGGAGATCTGCCCTGCGCCAACCTCATTCAAAGCCTGCTGATATTTTTCTGCACTCGCCAGTGCCGCTTGCAGTTGGCTGGCATCGAAGCAGTAAATCCCTGAGCGGTACTGCGTGCCGATGTCATTGCCCTGTCGCATACCCAAGGTTGGGTTATGCCCCTGCCAAAACACAGTCAGCAGTTGCTCAAAGCTAATGGTTGCCGGATCAAACACCACTTGCACCACTTCGTTATGCCCAGTCAACCCGCTGCACACTTCCTCGTACAACGGATTGGGCGTGAAGCCACCGGCATAGCCCACCGCCGTGGTGTAAACGCCAGCCAGTTGCCAATACTTCTTCTCCGCGCCCCAGAAGCAACCCATGCCAAACATGGCCAGTTGGTAGCCTCGCGGGAAAGGTGGCTGCATGGGCGCGCCTAAAACTGCGTGGTGCGCAGGCACCGGCATCAGCGCGTTACGCCCTGGCAGCGCTTCGTTTGGCGATGGCATATGCAACATTTTCATACATCACCTATAAATCAAATAAAAACAAATAGTTGCAAACTATATCTAATGTTATTTATTGCTAATAGCACGAAGCAACCCAGTGCGAAACATTAATATAAATCAACATGTTATATATAAAACTTAATGTTAAACATCAAATTAATTGATTGGCTGAAATCGCCTGCTGCAACAGCAAAATACGCTCCGCCTCCGCTGCATGCAGATTCTCGATTAACTTGCCATCCAGTACCGCCATGCCCGAACCTTCGACCTCTGCCGCACGCCAAGCATCCAGCACTTTCTGCGCATGGGCAACTTCGCTAGGAGACGGAGCAAAAGTTTGATTGACCACCGCAATTTGATCGGGATGAATCAGCGACTTGCCATCAAACCCCAGCCACTTGCCCTGCTCACACACGGCTGCGAAGCTCTCAGCGTCACGAAAGTTCAAATACACGCCGTCGATAATATCGATGCCCGCACCGCGCGCCGCACACACACAGCGGCCGAGCGCGTACTGCAAACCCATGCGATCTGCTCGCGGCGGCACACGCAATTCTTTGGATAAATCCGATGTGCCCATCACCAACACCTGCAAGCGCGGGTGTGCCTGCGCAATGGCTTCTACATTCATCACACCGCGCGGCGTTTCTATCATCGCCCACAGTTGAATGTGTTCAGGCAGACGCGCAGCAACTGCTTGCACGGTTGCTGCTGTTTCTACTTTGGGCAACACGACAATTTTGGCCGCGCTGGCGGCACAGGCCGTTAAATCATCTTCAAACCAAGGCGTACCTTGTGCATTGATGCGCACTACCACTTCGCGACGACCGAACCCGCCCGTGTTTACTGCCGCTACCGCCTGCTGGCGCGCTTCTGCTTTTGCTGTGGGCGATACGGCATCTTCCAGGTCAATCACGATGCAATCTGCCGGCAAGTTGCGCGCTTTTTCCAAGGCGCGCGCATTGTTAGCGGGCATATACAACACAGAGCGACGCGGTGTAATCAACATGAAAAAATCCTGCACATAAAAACCATACGTTCACAAACAGAAACGCCCCTAATAAGGGGCGCTGCTGCTCGCGTTTTACTGCCAAGCAAAATCAAGCAAAGTTTTTGGCCACAAAATCCCAGTTGACCAAGCTCCAGAACGATTCCACATACTTGGCGCGCAGGTTGCGGTAGTCGATGTAGTAAGCGTGTTCCCATACATCGCAGGTCAGCAAGGGTTTTTTGCCTTCAGTCAACGGGCAGCCAGCAGCACCCATGTTGACGATTTCCACTGAGCCATCGGCATTTTTTACCAACCACGTCCACGCGGAGCCGAAGTTGCCCACTGCCATGGTGCTGAATTTTTCTTTGAACGCGGCAAATGAACCGTAGGCTTTGTTGATGGCATCAGCCAATGCGCCAGTTGGCTCGCCGCCGCCGTTGGGCTTCATGCAGTTCCAGTAGAACGAGTGGTTCCAAATTTGCGCTGCGTTGTTGTAAACGCCACCTGATGAAGTTTTGATGATGTCTTCGAGGCTCTTACCTTCAAATTCTGTACCGGGCACCAAATTGTTCAAGTTGGTGACATAAGCCTGATGGTGTTTGCTGTAGTGAAACTCCAGCGTTTCAGCAGAGATGTGCGGTGCCAGTGCGTCTTTTGCGTAAGGCAGTGCAGGTAATTCGAAGGCCATGAGAGTTCTCCATTTAACTGTAAAAACAGGGGGCTGCTAGTCTACTAGTGATTGCCAGCCTGAGCTATCACCCCGGCACCACCAAGCCCGCCCAGTTGTCACGCACAGTGCTGTAAGTGGAGGATCAGGGTATGTAGGTATCAGCCTTGAGGACATACCCACAAAAATACCCACACACTTGCCGGAAGTAAAGGAACTTTGGCGAACCAAGAGGAACAAAGCCCGCAACTATTTAGTGTTAAATCAGTAAGTTACGGGCTTTTACGAACATCCCCGGAGGGGTAGATGGAGGCGCGGGTCGGAATCGAACCGGCGTACGCGGAGTTGCAGTCCGCTACATGACCACTCTGCCACCGCGCCAAACTGGAGCGGAAAAGGAGACTCGAACTCCCGACCCCGACCTTGGCAAGGTCGTGCTCTACCAACTGAGCTATTTCCGCGAAAAGTGACAGCCTTAAACAACAAGGCGAGCCGCGTATTCTATGAGCAGATTGCTAATAGTCAACAAAAACAAACTACAACAATGGCTTAGACGAAAGAATAATGCCGTTGTTGTCTGCGTACAGGTATTCACCGTTGTTGATGGCTGCTCCCGCTATCTTTAGCGATACGCCAACATCACCCAAGCCGCGCCGCTCGGTTTTGAGCGGAATACAGCCCAGTGCATGCACGCCCAAATCCATAGCGGCAATGGCATCCACATCGCGAATGGCACCGTAAATCACCACGCCGTTCCAGCCGTTCTGAACGGCGCTGGCGGCGATCAAATCGCCCATCAGGGCGCGGCGCAAGGAGCCACCCCCGTCCACCACCAATACCTTGCCCTGCCCCGCTGTGGCCAATTGCGCTTTCACCGCTGAGTTATCCTCAAAGCATTTCACGGTGACAATTTGCCCACCAAAAGCCTCGCGGCCGCCATAGCTAACAAACAGCGGCTCTAATACAGTGATGTCTTGCTCATGGGCATCACATAAATCGGGCGTGGAAATCATGTTTTCTCCTCAATCAACCAAAATGCCGACGCTCTGCTGTTCAAACGCGGGCGTGTATTTTACAAGTTGCAGACCGCAAGTAGCTGCCTGCCCTGTGCGCACATCAAATGCAATGCCATGCCAAGGGCAAATAAGCTGTCCGCTGCGTATGCTGCCTCTGTCCAGCGCAGCACCGGCGTGAGGGCATATGTTATCGACAATGTGAATCTGGTCATCACACTGAAAAAGCAGTAGATTGCGCCCGTCCACCATAACGGCGCGTTTGTAGCCATCATGCATACGATGCAGTTTTTCTAGCGCGATAAATCGCATAAAAATCCTATCGATTGTTATTTAAACCTCATGAACTCCACACAGCAGCACCCAGCACTTGTACTGCATCCGCTACCGTATCTCGCTGACAGCTTGCAGTATTTTCACACTATCGCTGCACAGCTGCCAATGCCGCTGATTTTGCAAAGCGACATTACGCCTCAACGCGCAACATCAACAACGGAGCCGCGCGGCAGGTTCGATATCATCACCGCTGCCCCCGAATTCACTCTGCAGACACACGGCGGAAGCATTCAATGGTTTGGCACAAAACCAACCGTCGACTCCTCGACCGATAGCTTCTCTACTTTGCACGCAGTTGTCATAGAAATGCTGACAACAAATGTAGATTTTTCAGCAGCCACCCAACATGAGCTGCCTTTTTGCGGCGGGCTGATTGGCTATTGCAGCTATGACCTTGCCAGAGAATATGCGCCGCTAACAACCGGCGCAAAACAAGATATTGATATCCCTGACATGCAATTTAGTTTCTACGGCTGGGCGTGCATTCAAGACCACAAAAAGCAACAAAGCTGGCTACTGATTCATCCACAATGCAACAAAGAGATTGCACAAACATTACCCACGATTCTGCTTTCCCATACATCAAGCACTAACAACTACTTAGAGCAGAGATTTTCATCTGAATTTGTTAGCAATATGGCGAAATCTGAATACACGGAAAAGTTTTCCACAATACAGGAGTACATCTGCGCAGGTGATTGCTATCAAATCAACTTTGCACAACGATTTTCCTGTAGAACAACACAAACACCTCTGGAGTTATATCAACACCTACGCGAAGTAATGCCATCACCGTTTTGTGCGTTTATTCCCATTTATGGCAGAGAGGACAATGCCATCCTGTCGTTTTCACCTGAACGCTTTGTGCAATTGGATACCAATGGCGTAGCCACAAGCCAGCCGATCAAAGGCACAATTTCACGCCAAGCTGACACCCAGCAAGACCAACAAGCTGCACTTACACTGCAAAAAGACCCAAAAAACCTCGCAGAAAATCTGATGATTGTGGATTTACTGCGCAACGATTTTGGCAAAGTGTGTGAAATTGGCAGCGTGAATGTAAAAAAACTATTCGAACTGCAAAGTTTTTCAAATGTGCATCATTTGGTTAGCACGATAGAAGGAAAACTAAACACGGAATACAACGGTGCAGATTTGCTGCAAGCCTGCTTCCCCGGCGGCTCGATAACGGGCGCTCCCAAATTACGCGCCATGCAAATTATTGATGAAGTAGAACCACATCGTCGCAGCATCTATTGCGGCAGTATTGTGCTGTATTCCGCACACGGCGCGATGGACAGCAACATCATGATTCGCACACTCCTATTCAATGAAGGAAACCTATTTTGCTGGGGTGGTGGTGGTATTGTTGCCGATTCTGAAAGTGACAATGAATACCAAGAATCGCTCACCAAAGTGCAAACGCTGCTCAATGCGCTACAAGGAAATCACAGGCAATAAAAAACCCAGCGCGCTGGGTTTTACAGGGATTGTGATAAGTGAGCGATATTAAATTGCAATCAAGCTTCTGTTTTTCTCCAAAGTAGCCTGACCAATACCTGGCACATTTACCAAATCATCAACACTTTTGAAAGCGCCGTTCTGCTCACGAAAACTAACGATTGCCTGCGCTTTCTTCATGCCAATGCCGTTCAGCTTATCTGCCAGCGTTGTCGCATCTGCCGTGTTGATATTCACCATAGCGGATGCTGCTTGTTGCTGTGCTGCAGTAGCAACAGGTTGGTTGGTGTTTTTGGTTGGCTCTGCGTGGACCACACCAGCCGTCAATGCCGATGCCACAAGAACAGATGCCACGAAAGATTTAATCATGTTCATAAAAACTCCTTGTAAGAAATTAAATGCAATCCCTGCGCATTTATTATTACTAAAATTTCAATGAGTGTCTGTCAGCCATATCCTCAACGATGTAAGACACTGCTTACAAAGGCGTTTACCGCAAAGAGGCATTGATGGCACTCAACGCCGCCGCAGGATTTTCTGCCTGCGTAATAGGACGACCAATCACCAAATAATGGCTGCCGTTATCCAGCGCTTCGCGCGGCGTCATGATGCGCGATTGGTCTCCTGCCGCGCTGCCCGCAGGTCGAATGCCCGGTGTAACTTGGCAAAAATCCCTGCCAAAACGCTCGCGCAGCAGCGTTGATTCCTTAGCTGAACACACCACCCCATCCAAGCCGGCATTGGCCGCCATACCAGCCAAATGCACAATATGGCTTTCCAGCGATTGTTCCACACCAATTTGCTGCAAATCTTGCTGATCCATACTGGTTAAAACGGTTACCGCGATTAACAATGGATCAGATTTATCTGACAACGCAGCACGCGCCGCCTCCAACATTTTAGCGCCACCGCTGGCATGCACATTTACCATCCACACACCCAAATCGCGCGCAGCTTTCAGTGCTTGGGCAACGGTTGTTGGGATGTCGTGAAATTTCAAATCCAAAAAAACATCAAAATTTCTCTGCACCAACTGCTTAACAATCGCAGGACCACAGGCGGTAAATAACTCCTTTCCTACTTTCAACCGACAGTCTGTCGCATTTAGCTGATCAACAATTACTAGGGCATTGCGCTCACTATGCACATCCAAAGCCACAACAACTGGGGATTTATTTCCAGACATTTCTCTTACCTATGGAATCATTAAATTGTGGAGCCACTTTTCTGCTTGGCTGCTTTTATCTGATTACGCAGCACTTTCACATGTACTTGATGCCGCATTGCCTGCACTGCACTCACACTCAAGCCCAATAAAGCGCCAGCCACAAAAAACATCAGCAGCCACAAAGCTAGTTGAATATTTTCTATGGGATAACCGAACCAATGAACAGTTACAGCCTCCATATTATCGAGATAAAACCAGACCCCAATCACCGCGCCCGCCGCTAGCACCACGAGTGACAGCACTTTCGAAAACCATTTTTTCATAGCAGCTTATCCTTCAAATAATCACCGCCAAAAAGAAACGGCATGCGGTGGTTGCCACATGCCGTTTGCGAGTACATCACAGAAAAAATCAGACAGCGCACAGCTCAAATACTATCACCACGCAAACTGTCATTCACCCTGTCTCTCAACTCTTTGCCTGGCTTAAAGTGAGGTACATATTTTCCTGTCAGTTTTACAGTATCACCTGTTTTGGGATTGCGCCCAATACGGGGCGCGCGATAGTGCAGAGAAAAGCTACCAAAACCACGAATTTCAATTCTGCCGCCAGTCGACAGAACATTCGCCATGGCATCAATCATCGTCTTGATAGCCAGCTCTACATCGCGAGATGACAACATCTCATAACGCCCTGCTATGCCTTCAATCAACTCTGATTTGGTAACTGTATTTCTCTCCACCATCAGCTCCTCACAGGAAGAACAGCATTACTGGTTCTGCATCTGCGCTTTGATCAAATCACCAATCGTCGTTGGAACTGGCTGGTCTGCCGTTTCCTTCTTGTTGTGATCGCGCAGCGCATCTTTGTCGTCTTCCACATCTTTCGACTTGATAGACAAACCAATGCTACGGCTCTTGCGATCCACACTGATGATTTTCGCTTCAACTTCATCGCCTTCTTTCAGCGCGTTGCGTGCATCTTCCACTTTGTCGCGGCTGATTTCAGATGCTTTCAAAGTAGCTTCTACATCGTCAGCCAATTTCACAACAGCAGCTTTGGCATCCACAGAAATAACGGTGCCTTTGACGATGCTGCCGCGATCATTTTCTGCCACATAGTTGGAGAATGGATCGTTTTGCAACTGCTTGATGCCGAGAGAAATGCGCTCACGCTCAGGGTCAATCGCCAGAATAACGGTATCCAGATCATCGCCTTTCTTGAAGTTACGCACAGCTTCTTCGCCGGTTTCATTCCAAGAAATATCAGACAAGTGGATCAAGCCGTCGATGTTGCCATCCAAGCCGATGAAAATACCGAAATCAGTAATCGACTTGATTTTGCCGCTGATTTTGTCGCCTTTGTTGAAGCTGCGCGCAAACACATCCCAAGGATTTTCTTGACACTGTTTGATGCCGAGAGAAATACGGCGGCGCTCTTGGTCGATATCCAACACCATAACATCCACTTCATCGCCCACTTGCACGATTTTAGAAGGATGCACATTTTTGTTGGTCCAATCCATTTCAGAAACGTGTACCAAACCTTCCACGCCTTCTTCCAACTCAGCAAAACAGCCGTAGTCAGTGAGGTTGGTGATTTTGGCGCGTACTTTCGTGCCTTCTGGGTATTTGTTGGTGATGATGATCCATGGATCATTGCCCAACTGTTTCATGCCGAGAGAAACACGGTTTTTCTCGCGATCAAACTTGAGAACTTTGACATCAATCTCATCACCCACCGCAACGATTTCGCTTGGGTGTTTGATGCGTTTCCAGGCCATATCGGTGATGTGCAGCAAGCCGTCCACGCCGCCTAAATCAACAAACGCGCCGTAATCGGTGAGGTTTTTAACCACACCTTTAACTTGCGAACCTTCTTGCAGATTGGCCAGCAATTCTTCACGCTCAGCACTGTTAGAAGTTTCCAACACAGCGCGGCGAGAAACCACGATGTTGTTGCGTTTTTGATCGAGTTTAATAACTTTGAATTCCAGCTCTTTGCCTTCAATGTGCAGCGTGTCGCGCACAGGACGCACATCCACCAAAGAACCAGGCAAAAATGCACGAATGCCTTGAATATCCACAGTAAAGCCGCCTTTGACTTTGCCGTTGATCAAACCCACTACTACTTCAGAAGCAGCAAAAGATTTTTCCAATATTTTCCACGCTTCAACGCGCTTGGCTTTTTCACGCGACAGTTTGGTTTCGCCCATACCGTCTTCAACGCTTTCCAGCGCCACTTGTACTTCGTCGCCAATCTGCAACGAAAACTCACCGCGCTCATTCAAAAATTGTACGCGAGGAATTACGCCTTCTGATTTCAAACCAGCGTGTACGGTTACCCAATCGCTGTCGATATCAATAATTACGCCCGTAACGATAGAACCGGGGTTCATCTCAACGGTTTTGAGGCTTTGTTCAAAGAGTTCTGCAAAACTTTCCATTAATACACCTGTGCTGATCGCGCATGCGATCTATTGATAACCGCAAGCCAGTACATGCGGGTTGATAATGAACAGCGTAGTCGCCCCTGTTTTACTAAAAAGCACACAGGACTGGTGGCAAACTTCACTGGCCGAAAGATGCCGCCTGCGTCAGGCCACCTTGCATGGCGAGACTCAAAACAGTATCTACTACCTCCTCAATTCCCATCGCGGTGCTATCAATCACGATAGCATCATCGGCTGGGCGCAACGGCGCTACTGCGCGCTGCATATCGCGTTCATCACGAGCGCGGATATCTTCAAGAAGGGCGGGCAGGCTAACACTCTGCCCCTTATTTATCAACTGCTTATAGCGCCTTTGCGCTCTCTCCTCAGCACTGGCCGTGAGATAGATTTTGAGAGGCGCTTGCGGAAAAACCACGGTGCCCATGTCGCGCCCATCGGCCACCAAGCCGGGCAATTGGGCAAAGTGGCGCTGACGCTCCAGCAACGCCGCCCGCACGGCAGGCAGCGCACCCACCTGCGAAGCTCCCAGCCCTGCCGCTTCTTCGCGAATGATGCTGCCAAAGTCCACATCGTTAACCCAAATATGATTTTCTGACGCGAAGCGAATGTCCAAACTGGGCAATAAAGCGATCAGAGACGACTCATCATCCAAAGCAAGCCCTTGTTGTGTACCGGCCACCGCCACGATGCGGTACAGAGCGCCGCTATCCAAGCAGTGCCACGCCAAACGGTCAGCAAGCAACTGCGCAATTGTGCCTTTGCCCGACCCACCAGGGCCATCAATCGTGATGATAGGCACTGCCACCATCAGACCACCGCCTGAATGTTGAGGCCGGCCATTTTGGACAACTCCACGAAGCCCGGAAAGGAAGTCGCCACGGTATCGCAGCCTTCAATGGTGATGGTTTCGCTGGCTCTCAGCGAAGCGATGGCAAAGGACATGGCGATGCGGTGGTCGTGATGACTCCACACCGTGCCGCCGCCCATCTTGCCGCCGTAAATCACCATGCCATCCGGCGTTGGCTGCGCATCCACCCCCAGTGTGTGCAAGCCATCAGCCATCACTTGTATGCGATCCGATTCTTTCACGCGCAACTCTTCTGCGCCGCGCAAAACGGTTTTACCTTCGGCGCAACTGGCTGCCACAAACAACACGGGAAATTCATCAATGGCCAAGGGCACCAATTCTTCTGGAATTTCAATGCCGCGTAATTGCGCAGAACGCACACGAATATCCGCCACCGGCTCGCCGCCCACTTCGCGTTGATTCAACAGCTCGATGTTGGCACCCATCAACCGCAAAATATCAATCACACCCGTGCGCGTGGGGTTGATGCCGACATGCTGCAAAGTAATGTCTGAATTGGGCGCAATACTGGCACCGACCATAAAAAAAGCCGCCGAAGAAATATCGGCCGGAATATCAATTTGTGTTGCTTTGAGTGTTTGTCCGCCGCGCACAGTAGCGGTCGCGCCGTTTACGCTTACCTGACAACCAAACCCCTGCAACATGCGCTCGGTGTGATCGCGCGTAGGCGCAGGTTCCGTCACTGAAGTTTCACCGTCTGCGTACAAGCCCGCCAACAAAATACTGGACTTCACTTGCGCGCTTGCCATGGGCATATCGTAGTGAATGCCATGCAGTTTTTTTCCACCGCGCACAACGAGTGGCGGCGTACCTTTATCGCCTGTGGATTCAATCACCGCGCCCATACTGCGCAGCGGTTTTGCCACGCGCTCCATCGGGCGCTTGGATAAAGATTCATCACCGATCATTTCTACATCAAAGCGTTGCCCCGCCATCAAGCCCGCCATCAAACGCATGGAGGTGCCAGAATTGCCAAGATCTAGTGCTTTGCTGGGCTGCTGTAAACCGTGCAAACATACACCGTGGATTGTCACGCGCCCTTTCGCTGGGCCATCAATTTTTACACCCATGTCACGAAATGCTTGCAGCGTGGCCAGCGCATCTTCGCCTTCCAAAAAACCTTCAACTTCCGTTACACCTTCTGCTAGCGAACCCAACATAATGGAACGATGTGAAATAGATTTATCACCAGGCACACGAAACGCGCCGCGCAAATGACTGCTAGGCTGCAACAAATATTTCACAGATTACCCTCTACATCAGATTGTTTTTTCTTTTGGCGATCAGCGTACATTTCACCAAACTGGTCGCGTGCCTGCTTGGCGCGAGTAAACACATCGTGCAGTGCTTTCCCATCGCTCCGTTCAATGGCACTACGCAGCGCACGCAAGTGTTTTTCAAAATCATCCAAACCGTTTAACAACGCATCTTGATTTGCCAAAGCGATGTCGTGCCACATAGTGGGATCGCTACCAGCAATGCGAGTGAAATCGCGAAAACCGCCTGCGGCGTAGCGAAAAATTTCCTGCTGCTGCGAACGCTGCGCCAAAGTATCCACCAAGGTGTAGGCCAACATGTGCGGCAAATGGCTCGTCAAAGCCAAGACACTGTCGTGTTCTGCGACAGACATCAATGACAGCTCAGCACCAACGGCTTGCCACATTGCCATCACCGTCTGCACGGCAGCAGCATTGGCATTGGGCAGCGGCGTTAAAATTACCTGATGCTGAACAAACAGTGTGGCATCGGCAGCTTCTACACCACTTTTTTCAGAACCCGCTATGGGATGCGCAGGAATAAAAATTTTAGGCAAGCAGCCAAAAACCGCTTCCGCATCGTGCACCACCGAGCCTTTGACGCTGGCGACATCGGTAATCAACACGCCTTGTTGCACAGCATCTTTCAAATGCTCGCAAATATTTTTTACGCTGAGCGTGGGTGTGGCAATTACCACAATATCACCCGCCTGCAATACAGGCAGCATAGCCGCAAGCGAAGTTGAGCCTCGATCAATCACACCTTTCGCCAGTGCTTTTTCAACCGTGGTCTCGCTGCGGCTAACGCCCAATACTTCCAAGCAAGTTTTACGCTGTTTTAAGGCCAGCGCGAGCGAGCCACCGATCAGCCCTAAACCCACCACCAAAATGCGGCGCGATTTCATAGCGACAACACCTTGCGGCAACCCTGCAAAAAGCGCGCATTTTGTTCTGGCAAGCCGATAGAAACGCGCAACCAAGTTGGCATGCCGTAAACAGCAATCGGGCGCACAATAATGCCCTCTTGCAAAAATGCCTGATACAGCGGCGCTGCGTCGCGCGCAAAATCAACAGCGATAAAATTTCCTGATGAAGAAATAAAGTGCAGCCCCAGCTCGCGCAAACCTGCTTCCAACTGCTGCATGCCTTGCTTGTTTGTATCCACACTGCGCTGTAAATAAGCATCATCGCGCAGTGCAGCTTCCGCAGCAGCCAAGGCCAGACTGTTGACATTAAATGGCTCACGCAAACGATTTAATAAATCAGCAATCTCTCCGCTGGAAATACAGTAACCCACGCGTAAGCCAGCCAAACCGTAGGCTTTGGAAAAGGTTCTGGTCACGATTAAATTGGGATAGCGATCGAGCAGCGTCAGACCACTGGCGTAATCTTCTCTGCCAACATATTCGTGATATGCCTCATCCAACACCACAATCACATCGCTAGGCACGGTTTGCAAAAAGCGTTCAATTGCTGCGATGCCAAGACAAGTGCCGGTTGGATTATTGGGGTTGGCGATAAACACCATGCGCGTGTTGCCATCCACCAGCTTCGCCATGGCATCCAAATCGTGACCAAAATCTTTTGCTTGTGCTACGCGCAATTCCGCACCTAGCGATTGCACGGCAATGGCGTACACCACAAATGCAAACTCAGAAATGACCGCATTGTTTTCTGGCGATAAAAAAACACGCGCAATCAAATCCAGCAGTTCATTGGAGCCATTGCCCACGGTGATTTGATTGGCATTCACAGCCAGTTTTTTGGCAAGCGTTGCCTTTAGATCAAAAGCCGAGCCATCAGGATACAGCGCAATATCTGCAAGGCTTTTTTGAATAGCCGCGACAGCAGATTCCGGCACTCCCAGCGGGTTTTCATTGCTGGCTAATTTGATGATGTTGGTGATACCCAGCTCGCGCTCCAACTCAGACACCGGCTTCCCCGGCTGATAAGGAGACAATTTTTGTACGCCGGATACAGCAAGAGCAGCAATGTTTTTCATGAGCAACCGCGTGGATACAAAAATTAGAGAACAGCGCGTGGATACGAGCCAAGAATCCGCAAATCAGCAGACTGCCCCGCCACTTCTTCCAGCACAGCGGAGACTTTGTCGCTGTCGGCATGACCAGAAAAGTCGATAAAAAACACATAACTCCACGCGCCGTTGCGTGAAGGTCGCGTTTCTACGCGCGTCAAATCAATACCGTTTTTATGAAAAGGTTCCAGCAAATGGTAGAGCGCGCCCGGCTTGTTGCGCACAGCGACAATGATCGAGGTTTTATCGTCACCACTGGCTGGCACTTTTTGTGTGCCAATAATTAAAAAGCGTGTGGAGTTATCGGGCATGTCTTCAATTTTTTCATGCAGCTTCTTCAGATCGTACAAATCTGCCGCCATATCACCTGCAATCGCCGCTGCATTCCACTCACTTTGAATACGGCGTGCGGCTTCTGCATTGCTGGAAACGGCCACACGCTCCGCTTGCGGAAAGTGTGAATCCAACCATTTGCGACACTGCGCCAATGACTGCGCGTGCGAATAAATGCGCGTGATATTTTCGGTTTTGGTGACATCAGACACCAAAAGATGCTGATGAATGCGTAACTCCACTTCGCCGCAAATATGCACGGATGATTCCATGAAATTATCCAGCGTGTGATTCACTACACCTTCGGTAGAGTTCTCCACAGGCACCACGCCGTAATTCACCGCGCCCGCCGCCACTTCACGAAACACTTCGTCAATCGCTGCCATCGGCACACTGACGCAGGCGTGACCAAAATGCTTCAAAGCTGCCGCTTGTGTAAAAGTGCCTTCCGGGCCAAGATAGGCCACACGCACCGGTTGTTCCAGAGCCAAACAGGAAGACATGATTTCGCGAAACAAGCGCGCCATTTCTTCGTTATCGAGAGGCCCTTGGTTGCGCTCCATCACTTTGCGCAACACTTGCGCCTCGCGCTCAGGTCGATAAAAAACTGTGTCTGTGCTGCCTTCCGCTTTTTTAATCTCTGCCACATGCTGCGCACAGCGCGCGCGCTCAGAAATTAGGTTTTGAATCGTGGCATCCAGTTGATCGATTTGATCGCGCAGCGATTGCAAGCTACTCGTCATGGTTCATCCTCACGCGTGACGCTGAGCAAAATGTTGCATGTGTGTAATTAAAGCATCCACCGCCTCTTCGCTGATGGCATTGTAGAGGCTGGCGCGCATACCACCCACCGAGCGATGACCTTTCAGGTTTAGCAAACCCGCCTCTTCTGCTTCTTGCAAAAAAGGTTTATCCAAACTTTCATTGGGCAAGGTAAACGGCACATTCATCCACGAACGACTTTGCAACTCAACGGGATTTTTATAAAAGCCACTGTTATCAATGTAGCTATACAATTTTTCTGCTTTTCGCTGATTGATTTTGGCAATACCTTCAACACCGCCCTGCGCCTTCAGCCACTTAAATACCAAACCGGCGAGGTACCACGAGTAAGTGGGCGGCGTGTTGTACATGGAATCGTTGTCGGCGGCTGTTTTCCAGTCGAGCATTTTGGGAATATCCGCACGCGACCTGCCGAGCAAGTCTTCGCGCACTATCACAATCGCCAAACCTGCAGGGCCAATATTTTTTTGTGCTCCCGCATAAATCACGCCAAATTTCGACACATCAATAGGCCGCGACAAAATCGTGGACGACATATCCACCACTAAAGGTACATCGCCCACTTCAGGCGCCCAATGAAACTCCACGCCACCGATGGTTTCATTCGGCGTGTAATGCAAGTAAGCAGCATGTTTATTGAGTTGCCAATCTGCAACGGTGGGAATGGTAGAAAAGTTGCTGCCTTTAGATGTGGCGACGACATGCGCCTCGCCCAAACGCGCCGCCTCTTCATACGCTTTTTTTGACCACTGCCCTGTAATTAAATAATCTGCTTTGCCGTCCACCGGCAATAGATTGAGCGGCACAGCAGAAAACTGCATGGAAGCACCGCCCTGCAAAAACAGCACTTTGTAATTTTCTGGGATGTGTAATAAATCACGCAAATCGTTTTCTGCCTCTGCGGCTACGCTCATCATTTCGCTGGAGCGGTGGCTCATTTCCATGATGGAAAGCCCACGCCCCTGCCAGTCGAGCATTTCTTGTTGCGCTTGCAACAGAACTGCTTCTGGCAAAGCCGCAGGGCCCGCACAGAAATTAAATTTTCTGTTCATTTGCGCATTCACCTCGAACTATTCAGCGGCTTCATCAGCATCGGCATCATCCGCTTCGGCAATGCGTTCAATGCTCACCAAATGCTCATCTTCTTTCAGACGAATTACACGCACACCCTGCGTATTGCGACTGACAATCGCGACCTCATCGGTGCGTGTGCGCACTAGCGTGCCTTGATCCGAAATCAGCATTAACTGATCGCCGTCAAACACTTGCACTGCGCCGACCACATCACCGTTGCGCTCAGAAGTTTGCATAGCGATTACGCCCTGCGTACCGCGACCTTTGGTTGGAAACTCTGAAGCTTCTGTGCGCTTGCCGTAACCGTTTTGGCTCACGGTCAAAATTTTTCCGCCTTCTGCCGGTACGATCAGCGCAATCATGCGCGCACCATCCGCCAAACGAATACCGCGTACACCGCGCGCGGTGCGACCCATGGCGCGCACATCATCCTCTTCAAAGCGCACCGCTTTACCGTTACTGGCAAAGAGCATGATGTCGTTCTTGCCGTTGGTGATAGCTGTGCCTACCAACACATCACCTTCGTCCAATTCCACAGCACGCAACCCTACAGAACGCGGACGCGAGAATTCCGTTAAGAAAGTTTTCTTCACGGTGCCGTTGGCCGTGGCCATAAAGACGAAATGGTCTTCGGTATATTCTTTAATGGTGAGGATCGAAGTAATGCGCTCACCTTCATCCAAAGACAACAAATTGATCATCGGTCGACCGCGCGAACCGCGTGCTGCAACCGGAATTTGATACACCTTCAACCAGTACACTTTGCCCATGTTGCTGAAACAAAGCATAGTGTCGTGCGTATTAGCAATTAACAGGTGCTCAACAAAATCTTCATCTTTTACTGCGGTGGCGGATTTGCCCATGCCGCCGCGTTTTTGCGCCTGATAAACTTCCAGCGGCTGCGCTTTGGCATAACCACCGTGTGAAATAGTTACCACACGATCTTCTGGCGTGATCAAATCTTCTGTTGTGAGATCTAATTGCGAGCTGATAATTTCTGTGCGGCGATTGTCGTTGTAATCGCTTTTCACTTGCTCCAGCTCTTCACGAATCACCGACATCAAACGCGCATAGCTACCCAGAATATCCAAATACTCGGCAATTTGCGCCAGTTTTTCTTGATACTCGGCAAGCAGTTTTTCGTGCTCCATGCCGGTCAAGCGATGCAAACGCAAATCCAGAATCGCTTGTGCTTGCTCGGTAGATAAATAGTACTGGCCTGCGCGCAAGCCAAACTCTGCGCCTAAGTTTTCAGGGCGGCAGGCTGCATCGCCTGTTCTTTCCAGCCATTGCGCCACTGTGCCGGGCTTCCAGCCGCGCGCAATCAAACGCTCTTTAGCATCCGCCGGTGTGGGCGATTGACGAATCAACTCAATCACTTCGTCGATATTGGAAATTGCAACGGCCAAGCCTTCTAAAATATGACCGCGTTCACGCGCTTTGCGCAGTAAATACACGGTACGGCGCGTTACCACTTCACGACGATGGCGCACAAACGCTTCCAGCATTTCTTTCAGATTTAGCGTGCGCGGCTGGTTGTCTATCAACGCCACCATGTTGATACCAAACACGGTTTGCATTTGTGTCTGTGAGTACAAATTATTTAACAGAACTTCGCCTGATTCATTGCGCTTCAATTCAATCACAATGCGCATGCCGTCTTTGTCAGATTCATCGCGCAATTCTGAAATGCCGTCAATTTTCTTTTCTTTCACTAACTCCGCAATTTTTTCAATCAAGCGCGCTTTGTTCACTTGATAAGGCAATTCATGCACGATAACTGTTTCGCGTCCAGATTTTTCATCGCGCTCAACCACTGCTCGCGCGCGCACATAGATGCGGCCGCGCCCCGTGCGATACGCTTCGACGATGCCTGCCTTGCCATTGATGATGCCCGCTGTTGGAAAATCTGGCCCCGGCACATGCTCCATCAATTCATCAATCGATAAATCAGGATTGGCTACCAAGGCCAAACAAGCGTTAACAATTTCTCCGATATTGTGTGGCGGAATATTGGTCGCCATACCGACTGCAATACCCGACGAACCATTCACCAACAAGTTGGGAATGCGTGTAGGCATCACTTCAGGAATCAATTCCGTGCCGTCATAGTTAGGCACATAATCGACTGTTTCTTTATCCAAATCCGCCAACAAATCGTGTGCGATTTTAGACATGCGAATTTCGGTGTAACGCATGGCCGCTGGCGAATCACCATCTATCGAACCGAATTTGCCCTGCCCATGTACTAACATATAACGCAGGGAAAACGGTTGCGCCATCCTTACGATGGTGTCATACACCGCAGAGTCACCGTGCGGGTGATATTTACCGATAACATCGCCGACCACACGCGCCGATTTTTTGTAAGGCTTATTCCACGCATTGCCCAACTCGCTCATCGCAAACAACACGCGGCGGTGAACCGGCTTCAAGCCGTCGCGCGCATCGGGTAACGCACGCCCCACGATGACGCTCATCGCGTAGTCCAAGTAGGACTGTTTCAATTCATCTTCGATATTGACGGGCAGAATTTCTTTGGCGAGATCAGCCATGCGGCATGTTCCTTTTATTACTACATTTGATTACTACTTAAATTACTGCGCGCAGCGACACACGGCTGCAATGAAGCGCGCAATTCTAACTGAATTGCTCTGCCTTGTGGGGGGATAGCGGGGAAGCAACAAACTGGCTCAGACGCTAATTGAGCGCAGATAAATTAACTAACAGACTTTCGAGGTAGACATCATCCACAGGCTTGCCAGCAATCAATGCGCGGTAATACAGCGGCCCCCAAAGTTGGTCGAGCAGCACATCCAGCCGCACGGCGGTTCCCAGTTCACCCGTTTCCACAGCTTTCTGTAAGTCGCGCAAGCCGATGGCCTGCAAGCGTGCAAAAAAACTGTTGTAGAACAGATCCAACATCGCGGCATCCGTTCGACATTCGGCCAACACAGCCAGCAGCACAGGGGTCATGCGTCCACGCAGCAAGGTTTTGTAACCGCCTTTGAGACAAGCCAATAAATGATCACGCAGATTGCGGCCATCAAAAGGAATTTGCGGCATGTGCAGCGCTTTCTCGGTCAGTACTTCAATGACCAGAGCCACCTTGCTCGGCCACCAACGATAAATTGTGGCTTTGCTGACACCTGCCAAGCTGGCAATTGCCTCTATCGTGATCTCACCGTAGGGCTTGCTATCCAACAGCTCCGAACACGCATCAAGTATGGCTGTATGACTCGCTTGGCTGCGAGGCCGACCTGCACTGCGCCTATCGCTGACTCCCACAAACACCTCCTTATGTGCTCCAGCGTGGTTGGGTTCAGTCTAGCAGAGGGCTTGGACTTGCCAAGACCAAAGACCCTATTTTTTCATTGTAATTGAATAGGTTAGCGAACATTGTTATAGTGGGATGCCCAAAATTGCTGTCGGCCACCTATACCGACGCTTGGGGCACAAGGGTGGTATCGCGCAGCTCCGACAAGACACGCTGCCAGTTACCGGATTCTCGCCTGTACAGCAGGCAAACCGCATTGCCCACCCTGTAGTGATGACTGATTTTCTCGCCTTGTGCTTCCTTACTTTGCATTTGCACAGGGCGTTACACAAAAGCAGCAAGACCATTCCGCACTATTCTCTGTTGCAGTAAGACGCTCCTGCGCCGCCACAGAAAAACGGAACCCGACTGCTTCTCCCAGCCGTCCCTGCAGGGCAATGCATAAGTTATGCATTGGCTTTACGCCAATACCTGAAAGGACAAATAGATATGAAACGCATGTTAATCAATGCGACACAGCCTGAAGAGCTACGCGTCGCGCTTGTTGATGGTCAAAAACTGTACGATTTGGATATTGAACACACCAACCGTCGTCAAGAAAAAGCCAACATCTACAAAGGAAAAATCACTCGCGTTGAGCCTAGCCTCGAAGCCGCCTTTGTCGATTACGGTGCCGAGCGCCACGGCTTTCTTTCATTAAAAGAAATCAGTCGCGAATACTTCAGCAAGCAGCCCAATGAAATTGAAGGTCGCATCAACATTCGCGATGTCATCCGCGAAGGCCAAGAAGTTATCGTACAAATTGATAAAGAAGAGCGCGGTAATAAGGGCGCCGCGCTAACCACTTTCATCAGTCTCGCTGGCCGCTATTTAGTCCTGATGCCAAACAACCCGCGTGTGGGTGGTATCTCACGCCGTATCGAAGGCGAAGATCGCTCGGATTTAAAAGACGCGCTGGCCGGTCTAGATCTCCCCGCAGGCATGGGCACGATTGTGCGCACCGCCGGTATCGGTCGTTCGGCAGAGGAATTGCAGTGGGATTTGGACTACTTGCTACAGCTCTGGAACTCCATTAAAACCGAAGCGGACAACAGTGCAGCGCCGCACTTTTTGTTCCAAGAGAGCAATGTTGTTATTCGCGCCATTCGCGACTACCTGCGCCAAGACATCGGCGAAGTAATTATTGATACACGCAGCGCATACGAACTGGCCTCCGCTTTTATCAAGCAGGTAATGCCGAATTACCACAGCAAAGTGAAGTTGTATCAAGACAGCATCCCCTTGTTCAATCGTTATCAAATTGAAGGGCAAATCGAAACCGCTTTTGAACGCGAAGTGAAACTGCCTTCCGGCGGCGCGATTGTTATCGATGTTACCGAAGCCTTGGTATCTATCGACATCAACTCCTCGCGTGCCACTAAAGGCGGCGACATCGAAGAAACTGCTACCAACACCAACCTTGAAGCTGCCGATGAAATCGCACGCCAGTTGCGCTTGCGCGACATGGGCGGCTTGGTGGTGATTGATTTTATCGACATGAACTCTCCAAAAAACCAGCGCGCGGTAGAAGATCGCATTCGCGACGCACTGCAAATGGATCGCGCACGCGTGCAAGTGGGTCGTATTTCTCGGTTTGGTTTATTGGAAATGTCGCGTCAGCGTTTGCGTCCATCACTGGGCGAAACATCCGGCCACCTCTGCCCGCGCTGCAATGGTCAAGGCACCATTCGCGGCACAAAATCCATCGCACTAGCCCTGTTGCGTATGTTGGAAGAAGAAGCACAAAAAGAGCGCAGCTCTGAAGTGCGCGCTGTCACGCCCGTTGCTGTGGCTAGCTTTTTGCTGAACGAAAAAAGAAAGCAAATCAGTGAAATTGAAAAACGCCATCACTGCCGCGTGGTGATTGTGCCAAATCCCGATATGGTGACACCGCACTATCACATCCAACGCTTGCGCGATGACGATACACAACTGGCGCAAACCAGTTTTGAAATTGAATTGAGCGATATTACGCCGCAGGAAATTGACGACACCTCTGCCGCTTCACAAGCACCGAAAGCAGCTGCAGTACAAGTTTTGGTGCCTAGCACTCCGGCTCCACAGCCAACTGCTATCGCTCCAGCTGCGCAACCCACTGCCACTCAAAACAGCGAGAAAAAAGCAGCCAGCTTTATGACGCGTTTGTTTGGCAAATTGTTTGGTGAAAGTGAGAAACCTGTCGAAGAAGCGCCACCTGCACAAGAAAAAACCAGTGCTCCGCGTGAGCGCAACAATGATCAACGCCGTCGCGGCAATAATCGCAATGGGCACAATCGCAATAACCGCGAGCGTTCGCGCGACCGCGACGATAATGCGCCGCGCAACGATCAACACAAAAACGATCAAAATCGTAATGATCAAAACCGCAGAAATAATCAGCAGCAAAAACAACAGCAACCTGCTGCACGCCCCAACAACGCCCAGCAAGGTGAGCAAGCTGCGCCACGCAGCGAACAGCCGCGCCATAACAATGAGCAAAATACAACAGCTCAACCGCAAGACAACGCTGGCGCACCGGCTCGTCGCCCTTCTGGCAAGCGCCCACGCAGCAATGATCGTCAACGACAACGCCCAGCCGCAGTAGCTGAACAGCAATCCTTGCTACCCGCTGACTCAACCAACGAAGTTGTAACAGCAGCAGAAGTGCAAGCACCACGCGTTGAGCACGCAGTAGTTGAGCCGGCAATTACGGCTCCTACCGTCACTGTACAAGTAGATAAACCAGTCCAAGCAGCACCCGAAAAACCTGTAGCAACAGAACAAAAAGTTGCGCCGGTCGTTGTTGCGCAAAAACCAGCAGAACCGGTTGTTGCAGCACCAGAATCTGATCCAGCTAAAACTGAGATTACTGCTGAAAAATCTGCATCTGAGCCACGCGTACGCACGCGCGCAAGCAACGATCCACGCTTACACCCGAACAAAGAACCGCGTGAATTCACTATTGTGGCCGGTGTTGCTAACAATCCTGAGCCGCGTATCCCGACAGAAATGGCGCAACCTGATCCGTCGCGCCAACAACGCAAACGCCCTGCAAATGATCCTCGCAGCAAGGCGCAAAATGTTGCTACAGAAACTGCTCAATAACAGCCACGGTGTGTAGAAACCATGTACGCCTACTCAGAAATTGACCAAAAAATTCTTGGACAACGCGTTGTTCAGTTTCGCGGGCAGATGGAACGCTTTCTCAAAGGTGAATTGGCACCAGCCGAATTTTTACCTTTGCGTTTACAAAATGGGCTTTACATTCAACGCCACGCACCGATGCTGCGTCTCGCTGTTCCATACGGCCTACTCTCATCAAAACAGCTGCGCATGCTTGCGCATATTGCGCGCCACTATGACAAAGGCTACGGCCATGTCACCACTCGCCAAAACATTCAATTTATGTGGCCGCGTTTGGAAGAAGTGCCTAGCGCTCTGGCTGAACTTGCAACCGTTGGCATGCACGCGATACAAACCAGCGGCAACTGCATACGCAATACCACGACAGATCAGTTCGCTGGCGTAGCAGTCGACGAATTAATCGACCCTCGTCCCTATTGTGAAATCATTCGCCAGTGGTCAACTTTCCACCCAGAATTCGCCTTTTTGCCACGCAAATTTAAAATTGCAGTGAATGGCGCAACTGCAGATCGCGCAGCGATTCTGATCCACGATATTGCTATCGAACTCACTACCAATGCAGCGGGTGAAATGGGCTATCGCGTGTTTGTCGGCGGTGGTTTAGGTCGCACACCTTGCATAGCAGCACTAATACGCGAGTTCTTACCTGAAAAGCATTTACTAACTTATTTGGAAGCCATTATCCGCACCTATAATTTGCTAGGTCGTCGCGATAACAAACACAAGGCACGCATTAAAATTTTGGTAAAAGCTTTGGGTGCAGAAGCATTTGCCGCCAAAGTAGAGCAAGAGTGGGCGCTGGTAAAAGATGGTCCTGCCACCTTAACCGAACAAGAAATCAACCGCGTTAAACAACATTTCACCGCACCAAACTACAAAAAACTGGATGAGTCCTCTGTTAGTGAGCAATTGGCACAACAAATGGCGAATGACAAAGCCTTCGCCAACTGGATGAACCGCAATGTGGTTTTACATAAACAAGCGGGCTATCGCATTGTCACTTTGTCGCTCAAGCCAACCGGCGTTGTTCCCGGCGATGTAACCGATAAACAATTTGAAGCCATCGCCGACCTTGCTGACGAATACAGCTTTGGTGAAGCACGCACCACACACAATCAGAATATTGTGTTAGCAGATATTGAAGGTGGTCGCCTCTTTGAGTTTTGGCAAAAAATCAAACCACTCGGTTTTGCTGCGCCAAACATTGGCACATTAAACGATATGATTTGCTGCCCAGGTGGCAGTTATTGCGCACTTGCCAATGCCAAATCCATTCCTGTCGCCGAAGCCATTCAAAGAAAGTTTGATGACTTGGATTATCTATACGATCTCGGCGACATCGAGCTCAATATTTCTGGCTGCATGAACGCCTGTGGCCATCACCATGTAGGCAATATTGGCATTCTAGGCGTCGATAAAAAAGGCGCTGAGTTTTACCAAATATCACTTGGTGGCGATTCAGGCAAACAGGCTGCGCTGGGCGATATTCTCGGCCCTTCTTTTTCACAAGAAGATGTACCCGCAGTGATTGGAAAAATTCTAGATGTGTATGTAGAAAATCGCATCGACGGTGAAAGTTTCTTGGAAACCTATCGCCGTATCGGCATTGATTTGTTCAAGGAGCGTGCGTATGCCTGAACAGCGCATCATTAAAGACGGACAAGTTGTTGCTAACAAATGGCAACTCATCAGCAAAGAAACGACTGAGTTACCCGCTGGTGACAATCTGATTCTGCCATTAACTTTATGGCTGACACTGGAATCCACATTAACTGCACGCAAAGATATTGCCGTATGGTTCGACAGTGATGAATTTCCAGATACAGCGTGGACTGACAAGTTAAAACAGTTACCGCTGATTGCAATTCATTTCCCGATTTTTACTGATGGTCGCGGCTTTACTACTGCGCGCTTATTGCGTCAGCGTTTTGATTATCACGGAGAAATTCGCGCCTTTGGTCATGTGTTGCGCGAACAGATGTGCTACATGAAGCGCTGTGGGTTCAGCAGCTTTGTGCTAGCTGAACACATCAATTTGGAGGAAGCTGTTGAATCTTTGAATGATTTCACAGAGTTTTACCAATGCTCAGTGGATCAACCAGAACCACTCTTTCGCAGAATGTAAAACCGCCGCGTCAGATAGTTCGACGCGGCTTTCTGCCTCTATTCTTTTCTGCCTCAACGCGAGATTTCATTGGCTTACGCTGCTCTCGCTTCATTACTTCTTTATCTGCCGGTGTCAGCGCAGAAATAGGCGGCACAGGCAACCCGGCTTCTTGATACAGAATTGCCACCTCGCCAGGTTTTAATTCCTGCCAGCGACCTTCCGGCAATTTATTCGCCAGAGAAACCGGCCCAAAGCGTACGCGCTTCAAACGCGACACACTCAAACCTTGTGATTCCCACAAGCGGCGCACCTCACGATTGCGGCCTTCCATCAAAGTACAACAGTACCAACGATTGATGCTTTCGCTTTCTTCTTTATGCAGCAAGCACACATCGGTGAAACGCGCCATGCCGTCGTCTAGCTCCACGCCTTCACGCAAACGCTGCAGCATATCGGCATCAACAACCCCCATCACTCGCACGAGATATTCGCGATCAATCTGCGCACTGGGATGCATTAAACGGTTTGCTAGCTCGCCATCTGAAGTCAGAATCAACAAGCCACTGGTGTTGATGTCTAAACGCCCTACTGCGATCCAGCGCCCTTTTTCCAGCGTTGGCAGATGTTCAAAAATAGTGGGACGACCTTCAGGATCTGAGCGCGTACAAATCTCACCGATGGGCTTGTTGTAAAGCAACACACGCACACGCGGGCCAGCCAAACGCGCCGCAGAAATATTTTTACCATCGACACAAATTTTGTCGGTCAGTGCAGCTCTGTCTCCCAAAGTTGCCAATTTACCGTTGACGGTAATTCGCCCTTCAGCAATCCATGTCTCCAATTCTCGACGCGAGCCAAAACCAGCGCGCGCCAACAGCTTTTGTAATTTTTCTGTACTCGGCTCAACAGTTTCTTTTTTAACTTTTGCTTTATTGCTCGCGCGAGGTGGCGCAGCTTTTTTTGTATCAGGAGGGTATTTCTTCGAGACAGACATCAGTGTAGCACCTGAGAATCGGACACATCGTCCACAGAAGGATCAACACCAGGTAGATCTACACCGTCATCTTCAACTATTTCACCGCCAGCTTGCTCAGCCAAGCGCGGCGCCAGCGCTTCAATTACCTGTTGCTCCTGACCAAAATCCAATTCCGCGTTAATTTTGTCGAGATCGCGAATTTCACTCAGAGACGGTAACTCATCCAAACTTTTCAAATTGAAATAATCTAAAAACTGACGAGTGGTGGCGTACAAGGCTGGACGGCCTGGCACATCACGATGCCCAACGATGCGCACCCATTGCCGCTCCATCAGGGTTTTGATAATCGCCGTACTCACCGCAACACCGCGTATCTCTTCAATATCGCCACGCGTAATGGGTTGGCGATAGGCAATCAGCGCCAAGGTTTCCAAAATAGCGCGCGAATAGCGCACAGGTTTTTCTTCCCACAATCTGCCAACCCACAGTGCCAACTCTTGTCGAACTTGGTAGCGCCAGCCACTAGCCAACTCTTTCAGTTCAAAACCATGATCACGACAATCCGCGGCAATTTCTTCAATCGCCGCCTGTATCTCTTCTGCATCTGGCTTTTCAGCATCGCCAAATACTTCTTGATCAGCGAAGACTTCGGCAATGCGCTTCACAGACAAAGGTTCGTTACTCGCAAGCAGCAAACCCTCTACAATTTTCTTGAGCAATGTTTTATCAAACTGACTCATATACTTTCATCACTTTTCGTTAATTTTTATCAATTCGTTCTTGCTTTGACATGAATAGGACCGTAAGTCTCTGTCTGCAACAGCTCAATCAACGACTCTTTCACCAATTCCATCACGGCAAGAAAAGTCACCACAACACCCAACTTACCTTCTTGCACAGTAAACAGCGTAACAAACGGCATAAACTGGCCGCCTTTTAATTTTTCCAACACCTGTGACATGCGCTCACGCGTAGATAAACGCTCGCGCTCCACCTGGTGACTTTCAAACATATCTGCACGGCGCAGCACTTCACCCAACACCAACAGCAACTCTTTCATATCGACTGGAGGATCGGCGCGGCGACTCTCACGCTCCGGCGGCTCGGCACCACCAGGGAACACCTCGCGCCCTTCGCGCGGCAAGGCATCTAAATCTTCTGCCGCTTGCTTGAAACGCTCGTATTCTTGCAAACGACGAATTAATTGCGCGCGCGGATCTTCTTCATCTTCTTCTGCTTCCGATGAACGCGGCAGTAATACGCGAGACTTAATTTCTGCCAACATAGCGGCCATCAACAGATACTCGGCAGCCAATTCAAACTGCATAGCATCCATAAGCTCGATGTACTGCATATATTGGCGCGTAATTTCAGCAACATTGATATCTAAAATATCGAGATTCTGGCGACGGATCAGGTACAGCAACAAATCAAGCGGCCCCTCAAACGCCTCCAAAATAACCTCTAAGGCATCCGGTGGAATATAAAGATCTTTCGGCAGCTCGGTAATGCTTTTGCCGTGCACAATAGCAAACGGCATTTCCGTCTGCTCCGGCAAAGCCTTTACAGCATTCACATCCTGCACAGAGGACATTGGCTCATTTGTTTCTATAGACTCGGTTGTCATAGCAATTATTCTTTCTTCAATCAGGGAACGCTGCGAATCTGGATGGCATCAACACCCAAACCAGAAATCACATCAGAAATAACAACTACTTTATCTCCTGATTGAAAACCATCGTCACGCTTCAAAATTTCAAACGCAGAAGCCAATGTTTTCTCCGGATCACTGGAGAAAGCCAAGCGATGAGCAACCACGGCACGATTCAAATTCATTTGTCTGCGTGTGCGACCATCATTGGTAAATGCAAAAATGGTGGTTTTTGTTGGACGGCAATTCGTTACCAAATTTGCCATCACACCACGGCGTGTAATGACAACAATACCGCGCGCTTCCATAGCTTCCGCCAAATGCACGGCAGAGTGCGCCAAATGTTGTTTATCGCTATCTTTGATCAAGCTGTCACAGAAGCGCAAACCAGGTAGTTTTTCTGTAGCGCGAGCAATTCGATCCATGTATTCCACACAGCGAATGGGATATTTACCTACCGTGGTTTCACCTGACAACATGATGCAATCAACTTCTTCCTCAATCGCATTAGCAACATCCGTTACCTCTGCGCGTGTTGGAATAGGATTTTCAATCATCGACTCCAGCAAGTGTGTAGCCACAATTACGCGTTTTCCCTGCTCGTTGCACAAACGAACAATCGTACGCTGCACATTAGGCAAATCTTCAATATTGATCTCAACACCCAAATCACCGCGCGCCACCATTACGCCATCTGCGGCTGCAACAATTTCTTCGATATTCTTCACGCCCTCTTGATCTTCAATCTTGGCGATGATTTTAATTTTGTCAGCTTTGCTGCCCAACAATTTACGCAGCTCACGAATGTCATTGGCTTCGCGCACAAAAGACAGTGCAATAAAATCCACCTCTTGCTTCATGCCAAATAAAATATCATCACGATCTTTAGTCGTGATCGCAGGCAAATTGACACGAATACCAGGAAGGTTTACATGGCGACGGCTTTTTAAACGACCACCATCCAACACTTTACAGCGCATCACACGCCCTTGGATTTCCAGCACTTCGAGGTTGATGATGCCGTTATCAACAGTGATCTTGTCGCCGATTTTTACATCATTGATCAAATCGTGATAGTTGATATTCAGCGAAGTGGATTCCACATCATCTGCCCGTGCAGACACGGAAATAATATCACCGCGCTTTAATTCCAAATCATTCTTCAAAGTGCCGGTTCTAATTTCCGGCCCTTGCGTATCCAAGAGTAAAGGAATGGGATGCTGTAATTCTTTGTTGAGTGTTTTGATTGCTTTGATGACTTTGGCGTGCGAGGCGTGGTCGCCGTGCGACATATTGAGTCTCACCACATTCATCCCTGCCTGTGCCATTTTTTTCAGCATGTCATAAGACTCGGTTGCAGGACCGATGGTGCAAATAATTTTAGTCTTTCTCACAGCGCTACTCCGGCTGAACTTCCACAGCCGAGCATTTTAGCCTTTCAACTGCAGCTGTTGGGTAATTCTTTCCAGAATGCGGCTAATCTGGCGCACACAAGACATCAGGGACAAAGATGAAACCTGCTGCTGGTTACCAGGCCTAATGATGTAATTACAAGCCGTGGAAAAGCTACCTAGGCCGATACGGTGCGCTGATTGCTGAAGCACTTCAACCAGCGCGCACGCCCCCTCAAAATCCTGCATTTCAATGGCACGGCGCAGCTTGCCTACCTCGCCCCATGAATGGCGAATAAACCTCCCCACCTCATTAATGGCTTCGGAGGCATTGTTATCGAACGCGTCCATTAGCAGCACGATATCTACAGGATTCACACGATTGCAGGTAGACCACGCCGCGACCGTTTGTATCATCAACTCGGGTTGTACAGGCTTGGCAAGAAAATCATTCACGCCAGCGATAAAACAGCGCTCCATACCGTCGCCCCAAATATTCGCCGTCATCGCGATGATTAGGCTGTCGCGCAATTCTTCATCTGCACGAATCAAGCGCGTGGCCTCCAAGCCATCCATCACTGGCATCTGCAAATCCATCAAAATACAATCAAATTTGCGATTACTTAAACACTGCAGCGCTTCTTGGCCATTGCCTGCTACCGTGACTTCGGCACCTGATATCTCCAGTAATTCCTGTACCACCTGTTGGTTAAAGTGATCATCCTCCACCAACAACACACTGACACCTTGCAGGCGCTGCTCGACCATCGGTCTACGCGCTGTTTCGGGTTGCTCTTCCTGCACTTCGTGGGTGTCAGCTCGTGCCAACTTTGCAGTAAACCAAAAAGTACTGCCTTTGCCACTTTGGCTCTCAAAACCAACCTCGCCGCCCATCATTGCTGATAAACGCCGATTGATTGCCAAACCAAGCCCTGATCCACCAAATTTACGCCGCAGCGACATATCAGCCTGCTGAAATGCCGCAAACAATTTCTTCTGTAAGCTGGGTGCAATGCCAACACCTTCATCGCGCACCTCAAAACGCACGAGCACATCAGCCGCACCACCTGCTACTACAAAAACCCTGATTGTGATATTCCCTTTCTCAGAAAACTTTACTGCGTTACTCACATAATTACACAACATCTGTTTCAAACGCATGCCATCACCTATAAGTGATAATTCCATACGCTGATCTATATCCACATTAAGCTTTAAGTTTTTTGCACTGACTTTATCGGCATACAAACTCACCACAGAGTCAATCATATTCACAACATCAATAGGCGCACTATCAAGGTGAAGCTTACCCGTCTCTAAATGCGAGTAATCGAGAACATCATCCACCAATTCCAGCAACATACGCCCAGATACTTGGATTTTTTCCAAGTAATCTCGCTGGCGGCTATTTAATTCCGTATCCAGCACCATTTTTGACATATTGATCACATTGCTGATCGGCGTGCGAATTTCATGGCTCATATTGGAGAGAAAGTCTGTTTTAACTTGCACCGCCGCCTCAGCTTCATGCTTGGCATTTTCCAACTCATTGGTTCTCTCAGCAACCCTCTGCTCCAGCAGTGAATTTGCTTCCAGTAATCTCACTTCAGCTAACTTTCTGTCGCCGATATCGCTATGCGTACCCACCATTCGCAGCGGCTTTCCCTTCGCGCTGTAGCGCACAATCATGCCGCGATCCAATACCCATTTGTATGTGCCATCCTTACAGCGTACGCGATGTTCATTTTCATAAAATGGCGTCCTACCTGCGATGTGCTCATCAAAATCAAACAACACTTGCGCCATATCATCGGGGTGCACTAACTCAGACCAAGCTGCTGGCGTCGCTTCTACACTATCTCCGTAATAGTCATACATGCGGATAAAATATGCAGATAGATGCACTCTATCTGTTTCCATATTCCAATCCCACACGCCGTTGCCAGAACCTTCTAAGGCAAAATTCCAACGCTCCTCGCTTTCATGCAATTCTCGCTCACTGCTACGATTTCTATACATAACCAACGACAAGCACATACCCACCATGGTGACAACTACCATGTAGAGCCAATAGTTAAGGAGAGAATGTCCATTTTCGTCGCCAGAAAACACAACATTATGATTGATGATACTGGCTATGCTCTGCAAATCGATCATAGCAATTACCAATAAAGCTCCATGACGACCAAGACGAACCGCCGCCCACATCACAAAAATAAACATCCAAAAAGGTTTGGCAAAACTGGAAAATATCGATTCAAACCAATTGAGGAAAATGATCTGCCCACACAAAAAGGCCAAGGACAGACACAAAACGCCTCGAATGATTGTGCTGACATTCAATTCAATTTCTGGCTTTTCCTTCCACACCAACACCATGGGTGTAAATAAAATTACACCCAGTACATTGCCTTGCCACCATGAAAACCAAGAGGAGAAAAACAGCTGGTAATCACTAATGTGTCCGGCCAACCACAAACCACCCATACCAAAGGTGGCGCTTACGATAGCTGCCGCCGCACCGGCAATGACCAAGCAGTAGTAATCGCGTGTATCTACTAACGATGTGTTGATACAAAAAACACGCGCCAATAACCACCATGCCAGCAGATATTCCAAGGTATTACCCACTGCAAAAGCGACCGCCACCGGCAAATCGACGGCGCCTTGCAAATACACGGCCGCCAATACACCAATAAATAATCCCAACCAATAGCGCGCGCCGCCAATCAGCAACACCGCAACAGCCAAGCCACTCAAAGGCCACACAAGAGAAACAATATTATCGGGTGCAAAAATACTCAGCACCGTGCGCGCAATGACCACATAAGCAACGGCCACCAGCACAACGCGCAGGGCGTAACTTAACCAATCTTGCAGATCGCTCTTATTAAACTTCCCGTTCATGCGCTTCCCCAACCCTGTGCTGCAAATCCCTGATTTTTCCTGTGCTTGAGACAGTAGCACTATAATGCGCCCATTCAAACCCCTAAGCGTCTGCTCTGACTTTTACTGCTATTTTTGGAGATTGTATGTCCAACTTTGTCACTATTGAAAAAGACCGCCCCGGCATTGCCGTGGTGCGCATGAATCGCCCCGAGCGCATGAATGCCATGGCGTTTGATGTAATGGTTCCGCTAAAGGAAGCACTGGAAGAGCTCAGTTTTGATAACAATATTCGTGTGGTTATTCTCACGGGCGAAGGCAAGGGCTTTTGTTCCGGCGCAGATCTCAAAGACCCAGGCTATTTGTCGATTTTTGACGGCTTGACCATGCCCGGCATTGCGCGCCGCGCCATGAAAGTCTTGGACGATGTGATGCACACGGTGCAAACCATGCACCAACCGGTAATTTCTGCCATCAACGGCCCCGCCATTGGCGGTGGTTTTTGTTTGTCGATGATTACGGATATCCGCGTGGCTTCTACCGAAGCAATCTTTCGTGCTGCCGGCATCAACAACGGTTTAACTTCGGCGGAATTGGGGCTGAGCTACACCTTGCCACGCGCCATCGGCTCCACACGCGCTTTTGAAATCATGCTCACGGGGCGTGATGTGAGTGCCGAAGAAGCCGAGCGCATTGGTATTGTCTCTAAGGTGGTAGCGCCTGAAACCTTGATGGACACCTGTTATGCCATGGCAGAGCAAATCATGCAGCACAGCCATCTCGGTGTGGAGCTGTCAAAGCAAATGTTGTGGTCCGGCTTGCAAGCCAGCAATTTGCACACACACATGAACCATGAAGGCCACGCACAATTGTATGTGCGCATGACAACCAAAAACTTTGAAGAGGCAATCAAAGCACGCAAAGAAGGTCGCAAACCCGACTTCAAAGATTGAGCAATACCGCACATGTCAAAAAACATTTCGTCCGTGCTACAACTCAAACAACTCTGTGTTTCTGTTGGACAACACACATTGTTCTCCGGCGTGGACTGCGCACTAAGCTCTGGAGAATTGCTGTTAATCACCGGCGAAAACGGCAGTGGCAAAACTTCTTTACTGCGCGTGCTTGCCGGTTTGAACACGCAATACAGTGGCGAGGTGTGTTGGCAAGGAAAAACTATTCGCGACAACTGGTATGACTACGCGCAGCAATTGCTCTATCTCGGCCATCAGCCTGCCCTGAAATCGCAACTTTCCGCCTACGAAAACCTTGCGTGGTATGCGAGCGTTGCTGGCGCTAATGCAGAGCAAGTACAGCACGCGCTGCAAACACTCGGTATCGCACACAAAGCGCATCTCCCCTGTTATCGCTTATCCGCAGGGCAACAACGGCGCGTGGTACTCGCGCGATTGTTTTTTAGCTCGCAACCTTTGTGGATCTTGGATGAGCCTTTCACTGCACTCGACACCCACGGCTTTGCCGTGATCGCCGAGCGTTTACAACAACACTGCGCGCAAGGCGGCAGTGTGATACTCACCACGCATCACGGCAGCGAAAATCTCGGCATCGTGCATCAAACCTTGTCTTTGGATGCACTGCCGACAAAAGAGCGTGCTGCATGAGTATTCTCGCCGCGACTTTTCAACGCGAATGGCGTTTGGCTTGGCGCAATTTGTCGGACGCGATGAACCCGCTTGCCTTTTTTTTGATGGTGATTGCCTTGGTGCCGCTGGGCATCAGCGCGGAATCCTCTCGCTTGGCAGCACTGGCACCTGGTATGTTGTGGGTGGCCGCCCTGCTCGCCAGCTTGCTCTCCGCCGATATGTTATTTCGCCGCGATTACGATGACGGCATGCTGGAGCAATACCTGCTGTTGCCCGAACATTTATACGGCATGGTGTGGATTAAAGTGCTGATCCACTGGCTGTTCACTGGGCTGCCGTTGGCGCTGCTCTCGCCGCTGCTCGGCGGCATGCTGTCCCTGCCGGTTGCTGCCATGCCAACCGCCTTACTCGCGCTGGCACTGGGTACGCTGTGTTTGTCCCTGCTCGGAGCGATTGGTGCGGCACTGACCGTCAGCCTGCGACGCGGCGGGCTACTGATTGCCGTTATTATTTTGCCGCTCTATATCCCTGTGCTGATTTTTGGAGCCAGCGCTACTGCGCAAGCGGCAACAGGCACACCTGCTTGGGGGCAATTAGCCATACTCGCGGCGTTTGACTTAATGGCACTGGTGCTCACGCCGCTGGTGGTGGTCACCGGTTTGCGGATTGCCGTGGAGGGTTAACGCTATGCCCTGTGGTATCCTGCGCCCGCTTTTTTTGCCCTCCACTGAACGCACTGCTGTTATCCCGTCATGTTAAAAACTTGGTTCCATCGCTGGGGGTCGCCCCCTTGGTTCTATCGCATGAGCGGCAAGCTGCTGCCTTGGCTGGGTGCAGCCGCTTTCTTGCTCTTGCTAATCGGCAGTGTGTGGGGCTTGGCTGTTGCGCCGGAGGATGCGAGACAAGGCAATAGCTATCGCATCATCTATATCCATGTTCCCTCTGCTTTTCTTGCGCTCGCAGGTTATTACTTGATGGCGATTGCAGGCTGTATTGGCTTGGTGTGGCGGATGAAGCTCGCATTCTGGGCACTGCGTGCTGCAGCTCCCCTCGGTGCAGCAATGACTTTTATTGCACTGATCACCGGCTCTTTCTGGGGCAAACCCACTTGGGGCACTTGGTGGGAGTGGGATGCGCGCATCACCTCCATGCTGATTTTATTTTTTCTTTATCTCGGCGTGATGGCACTCGCTAACGCGTATCAAAACACGGATAACGGCAACCGCGCTGCCAGCGTGCTCGCGCTCGTTGGTACGGTCAATATTCCAATTATTTATATGTCGGTGAAATGGTGGAACACCCTGCATCAAGGCGCCACATTAAAACTGACATCTGCCTCCACCATCGACCCCTCTATGTTGCAACCACTTTGGGTGATGATCGTCGGCTTTTATTGCTTGTACGCCGTGCTGTTGTTGCTGAACCTGCGCTGTGAAATTTTGTCGAACGAACGCAACAGTCGCTGGCTGATTGATTTGTTTAACGCGCCATCTTCACGAGAGAAACAGTGATGTACTTCGCTACTCTGCAAGAGCTAATCCACATGCACGGCCACGGTTTTTATGTATGGAGCGCCTACAGCATCAGCTTTATCACTTTATTAGTCATGGTATGGAAACCACTTCAACGACACACAACCTTGCGCAAGGAGATCGCGCAACAAGTTCAGGAATAATCCATGCACCCCATACGCAAACAACGCCTGCTGATTGTGATTGCGATTCTCGTTGCGTCTAGCCTTGCCATTGGTTTAATCACTTTTGCTCTGCGTGAAAATATGAACTTATTTTTTACGCCAGCCGACATTATTAACAACAAAGCCCCGCTGGATAAAACGATTCGTTTGGGCGGCTTTGTAGATAAAGGCAGCGTACAGCGTGATGCCAATAGCCTTGCGGTGCAGTTTGCTATCGGCGATGGAAAACACAGTATTCCTGTCATTTACACGGGCATCCTCCCCGACTTATTTGCCGAAGAACAGGCAGCTATCACCAAAGGCAAATGGGACGGAAAAATATTCGTGGCGACCGAAGTGCTCGCCAAACACGACGAAAACTACACACCACCGGAAATCCGCGACAGCATGAAAAAAATGGGGCCGAAGCCGGCGGCTCATCCACAGTAGGTCATCATGATTCCCGAGTTCGGTCTTTACTGCCTCATCCTCGCTTTTTGCTTCAGTATTGCGCAAGGTGTACTGCCAATTGCAGGATCCTATTTGCATTCCTCGCGCTGGATGCGCATTGCCTCTCCTCTTGCGCTGACTAGCTGTGCATTGTTGTGCGGTAGTTTTGCAACACTGGTTTACAGCTTCGTCACTGACGATTTTTCGCTGAAATATGTCGCCAATAATTCCAACACCTTATTGCCTGTGCAATACAAAGTTAGCGCCACTTGGGGTGCGCACGAAGGCTCATTACTATTGTGGTTGCTGATACTCAGTTTTTGGTCGGCGCTGTTTGCGCTGCGCTCCACAAAATTACCCATCGTGTTGCGTGCTCGCGTGCTCGGCGTACTCGGCTTAGTCACCACGGGCTTTAGCGCTTTCACCTTATTTACCTCCAATCCTTTTACGCGCAACTTGCCTTTTATTCCATCAGAAGGCAGCGACCTCAATCCTTTATTGCAAGATTTTGGTCTCATCATTCACCCACCGATGTTGTATTTTGGCTATGTAGGTTTTGCAATTCCCTTTGCATTTGCCATTGCTGCCTTACTAGAAACGGACGCACCATTGCGCAGCAGTGTCAGCAATGAATGGACGCGCTGGGTGCGCCCTTGGGTCAATACCGCATGGGCATTTCTCACCATTGGCATCGCACTCGGCAGTTGGTGGGCGTATTACGAATTGGGTTGGGGCGGCTGGTGGTTTTGGGATCCCGTAGAAAACGCTTCGTTTATGCCTTGGTTAGCTGGCACCGCACTACTACATTCTTTAGCAGCTAGCGATAAGCGACAATTATTTTCTAGTTGGACGCTGCTGCTTTCTATTTTTGCTTTTTCGCTGAGCTTACTCGGCACATTTTTAGTGCGCTCAGGCGTGCTCACATCGGTTCACGCTTTTGCGAGCGACCCAACGCGCGGCTATTATATTTTGGCGTTTCTCGCCATTGTGATCGGCTGTTCACTCACACTTTTTGCGTTTCGCGCACCGACGACACCTTCAACCGGCTACCGTTTTTTATCGCGCGAAATGTTTGTACTGCTCAACAGCTGCCTGATGGCCGTCATTTTAGCGACGGTTTGTTTGGGAACGCTCTACCCTTTGATGGCAGATGCCATGCAGTGGGGGAAAATTTCTGTCGGCCCTCCTTACTTCAACAGTTTTTTTATTCCTTTAATGTTTATTGTTCTGTTGCTGCTGCCTGTTGGCGTACAACTGCACTGGCATGATCGACATACATTTAAAGAATTGTTTTTTCAATGGATGAAAAAACCCTTTATTGCCGCCCTGTTGTTTGCGCCACTGCTGATACTTGCACTGGCTCTGCCATTTTCTGCATTAACCGTACTCGCCGCTTGGTTGGGTTTGTGGGTCATCATTAGCACCCTAATGGATATTCGCCACAAACTGCGCAATGCCCACACGCCTTGGCAAGGGCTGCAATCGTTACGCGCGAGCTATTGGGGCATGTGTCTTGCGCACATAGGCATTGCATTTAGTGCCATGGGCATTGCATTCACTTCCTTGGCCAGCGAGCAGCAGGATATTCGTCTCGCGCCCGGCGAATCCGTTTCGTTAGCTGGATATCACTTCAGCTTTGACTCACTCACGCAAAATAATGGTGCCAATTACACAGCACAGCGCGCCAACTTTACTGTGATTGCGCCTAACGCCACATCACGCAACCTGCAACCTGAGAAACGCACCTACATTGTTTCCAATCAAGTGATGACCGAAGCGGCAATTTGGCCTAGCTTCACTCGCGATATTTATATTTCGATGGGAGAAGCACTACAGCCTGAAGCAGGTAGCGCTAGCGCTTGGTCCTTGCGTTTGCACATCAAACCCGCCGTGCGCTGGATTTGGCTGGGAGCAATTTTAATGGCTCTGGGCGCTGTATTGGCTGTGTTGGATAAGCGTTACCGCAATGTGCGCTTACACCAACACACCGCACAAGAGCATGTCACCTCATGAAAAAACGCATCACTCTCTTTCTCCCTCTACTGGGTTTTGTTGTGCTCGCCATTTTTCTCATGCGCGGCTTGTCTTTAGATCCCAAGGAAATGCCGAGTGCATTGCTGAACAAACCCTTTCCCGTTTTTTCTTTACCCTCACTGCGTAGCCAAACAACGCTGACAGAAAAAAATCTGCACGGGCAAAAGGTATTGGTCAATGTATGGGCAACTTGGTGTATTACCTGTCGTGTTGAGCATCCCTTTTTAATGCAGCTCGCGAATGAAAACATTCCCATTTATGGCATTAACTACAAAGACAGCAACCCTGCTGCTGAAGTTTGGCTAAAAGAAAAAGGTGATCCTTATCGTGATGTGATTGTCGATGCTGAAGGAAAGCTAGGAATTGACCTTGGTGTATTTGGCGCGCCAGAAACCTATTTTGTAGATTCATCAGGAATCATTCGCCACAAGCATGTAGGCGATCTCAATGCACGGAATTGGAATGATGAGCTCAAGGGTGTGTGGGAAAAACTCCCCTAATAATCATTAACTGATGGCGCCAAAGTAAAATAAAAAGTGGCACCTTGCTCCACCTGTGCCTCCGCCCAAATCTCTCCGCTGTGTCGATGCACAATCCGCGCCACCGTTGCCAAACCAATACCCAACCCATGAAACTCATGGTCGCTATGCAATCGGTGAAACGGTGAGAACAGCTTATCGATATATTTCATATCGAATCCTGCACCGTTGTCACGCACGAAATACACTAAATCGCCACTGCGATCATGCACCCCAAACTCTACCGTTGGGCTCTCGACTTTACTGCTGTATTTCCACGCGTTACCCAATAAATTTTCCAATACCACACGCAAAAGATCGCTGTCGCCATTGGCCATTAAACTATCAGCGCGAATAAATGTTACCGCCTGTTCCCGATGACTGGCGCGTAAATTATCAACGACCTCATCTGCCATTTCCGTAAGATTCACGGTGGTATAACGCATATCCTGTCGTGACACACGCGACAGGTGCAGCAGACTATCAATCAGCGTCCCCATGCGCTGACTGGCTGCGCGTATTCTGCCAATGTAGTTGCGACCGATGTCATCCAATTGCGCACCGCAATCTTCCAGCAATGCAGCACTGAAGCCGTCCACCGAACGCAAGGGCGAGCGCAAATCATGTGAAACCGAATAAGTAAAAGCTTCCAGCTCGCGATTGGTTGCACGCAATTCACTGGTGCGTGTTTGCACTTCTTCTTCCAAATGCTCATTGGCATGTAACAACGCGCGATTTTGCAATTCAATGGTGTCCAACATGCCATTAAAAGCCTGCACAAGTTGACCGAGCTCATCCTGTCTATCGGTTCGCGCGCGCAAGGAATAATCTTTGAACCGATTAATGGTGTTAGCAATTTGCGCAAGCATCAGCAGTGGCGCAGAGATAAATGCTTGCACTTTGCTTGATAACACAATGGATACCATGCTCACCAGCAGGACAACCAGAATGACCACAACACCAAATACCAAAAACTTCTGGTTTAAGGCATCCAAAGAGACGCGCAAATGTAATTGCCCAATTTTCTGTGAATCTTGCCAAAGAATGGGCTGAATCAAATCTAGATACCCATCTTGAAATCGAGAAATGAAATTTTCAGAAGCCAAACACACAACACCAGGAATACTGTTTCCTTCGATATCAGGCGATTGATAATGGCCGCGCAAATACATGGCAACTACCTGGCCACCATCATTTTTTATACACGCTGAAACCAAGGATGGGTCAATACCAAAACCCCGCAAACTTTTTCGTGCATCCAACACATCGTTATACGCCACGGCATTCGCACTATGGCTGGCTACTACTCTTGCCAACAATGTGGCTTGCTGTACCAAATTATTGCGATAGGCATAACGATCATAAGTAACGAATGCCACGCTAGCGAGCAACAAACCCAAAAAACTGATGGCGCAAATCATCAGTATTAACTGCTGCTTAACGGGGATGCTTTTAAGTTTTTCGATCACAATCGTTGGAAAAAACTATTGAAGGCTTGGCCCAGTATGCTTTGCGCTCCTTCCATGTGCAAATGATGACCGCCCGCATGCACCGTCCAACTGACTTGCGGTAAAGCCAACAAGCGCTCAGCGTAGTCAGGATATGCTTGCACTAAGCCCTGCTCGGCCAAGCACAGTTCTGTCGGCACGCTGATAGCGCGATGACAGGCATCCATTTGTTCAGGGGTCAGTCGCATCAATGAAGGTACGCGTAAACGCGGATCGGTGCGCCAGCTCCACTGCCCCTCACTGTGCTGCACAGCATTGCGCAGCGTAATACAAGTTGCCGCCTCATTAGCCAATGGAAAGCCGTAGCGCTGGCGCTGCGCCACCATCTCATCCAATGACGCGTATACACGAGCTGGCTTCTTCAGACTTTCTGCACGCAAACTATCGGCAATTTGCATGGGGGTTTGCGCAGCCTGCGTGGTCTGTGCCCATAACCCGTCAATCAAGCCTAAGGCACGAATACGCTCAGGCATTGCGGATGTTAAAAGTGCGGCGATAATGGCGCCACGCGAATGTCCTAACAGCCCAAAACGCTGCCAACCGAGTTGATCAGCCACCGCGAGAATTTCGCGAAAATCGTCGCAAATTAGATAATTAGCGTGAACGACACGGTGATCGCTATGACCGTGACCCGCCATATCCAAAGCCACTAAATCGACATTCGGCATTGCGAGTGCAAGCTGAGCGAAACTTTCGCTATTGTCCAACCAGCCGTGCAAGGCAATCACGGGAATTCCACCGTTATTCCAGCGCTGCGCCACCAAGCGCAGGCCCAGCACATCAAAATAAATTTGCTCAGGTATTGGCTGACTGTGCATCAGGTGCAGTGACAAGATTGGCGCGATATTCCACATCGCTGTTGTTATCGCTACCCATTAAAGCGGCACTGGCATCCGCAATACTTCTGCCGTTAAACAAAATATCGTTCAGCGCACTCACCAAGGGCATGTACACACCCAACTCATCGGCTTTTAGTTTCACTAGATGAATGGTGTTGATGCCTTCCGCTACTTGCCCCACTTCTGTAATGGCCTCTTGCAGCGAACGCCCCTGACCGATGGCAAAACCAATTCGATAATTGCGCGAACGCGGTGATGTGCAAGTCACAATCAAATCACCGACACCAGCCAAGCCGATAAAGGTCAGCGGGTCTGCGCCCAATTTCGCTGCAAAGCGCCCCATTTCTGCCAAGCTGCGCGTAATCAACATACTGATTGTGTTGTAGCCCAAACCTAATGCCGCCGCCATACCACAGGCAATGGCGTAGCTGTTTTTTAGCACACCGCCCAATTCCACGCCGTAAACATCATTATTGCTGTACACGCGAAAATATGGGCTGCGCAAACAATCTTGCACTTGCTGACAAACCGCAGCATCCGCACTTGCCACCACGGTTCCTGTTAATTGCTTTTCTGCAATCTCACCAGCGAGATTAGGACCGCTCAGAACGGCAATGCGATGTTTGGGCAGCTCTTGCTTCAACACATCACTCATCAACCAAAAGCCGTGATGATTTTCGCCCGTCTCGATACCTTTTGCCGTGCTGACAACAATGGCATCAGGCGCTAAAAACGGCCGCATTTGTTGCACCATTGCACGAAAAACTTTACTTGGCACAGAAACAAACACGATAGCTGCATCAGACAATGACTGTCTTAAATCTGCGGAAATATGTAAACGCGAATCGAGTTTTAATCCAGGGAGATATGCAGAGTTTTCATGCGAAGCTTGAATCGCAGCCGCCTTCGCTGCGTCACGCACCCACAACACTGTGGGTACATCATTTTCTGCCAGAATATTGGCGATGGCAGTGCCAAAACTGCCGCCGCCTATCACTACTATCTTTTTGCTCTGCGTCATCGACTTCTGTCTATAGGGAAGCGGCTACAATTTGGCAAACAATAGCACAAAAGCCCGTTTCGATAGATTGATCAATGATTCAATAGCCGGTTTATGCGCGAAACAAAACCTGTGGGATTTTCTAACGCCAAACCCGCTGACAAACGCGCCTCGTCCAACAAAACCAGCGCCAAATCAGCAAATTGAGATGCATCATCTGTCTTACCGAGACGCTGCACCAAAGTGTGTTTAGCGTTCAGCTCAAAAATTGGTTTGGACTCAGGCACAGCTTGGCCAGCAGCCTCCATCATGCGACGCATTTGTAGCCCCATGTCGGCCTGCCCAACCACCAAACAGACGGGCGAATCCACCAAGCGCGTCGAGAAACGCACAGTCTCAACATCGTCTGCCAAGATGGTTTTCACACGCTCCAGCAAAGCGCTATCGCCCCCTGATTGTTCTGGCTCTTGCTCATCAGTCTTTTTCTCTTTTAACAGATGGCTGATATCCAGATCACCACGCGCCACATCAGCAAACGACTTGCCTGCGTACTCGCGGAAATAGCCCATCATCCATTCGTCGAGACGGTCGCACATCAACACCACTTCAATGTCATTGGCACGAAACACTTCCAAGTGTGGGCTATTTTTAGCGGTGTCGTAATGATCGGCAGCAATGTAGTAAATGTTTGTTTGCCCTTCTTTCATGCGTGCAATGTAATCATCCAATGATTGATCTTGTTCTTTGGATGAAGTGCTAGTGGCAAAACGCAATAATTTCCCAATGCGCTCGCGGTTGGAAAAATCTTCTACCATGCCTTCTTTTAACACATTGCCAAAGGTTTTCCAAAAAGCAGAAAACTTCTCTGCATCTTCTGTTAATTTTTCCAGCATATCCAACACACGCTTGGTCAGCGCGGTTTTCATGCTTTCAACAACAGAATCTTGCTGAAGAATTTCACGAGATACATTGAGTGACAAATCGTTTGAATCCACCACACCTTTTACAAAACGCAGATACAAAGGCAAAAACTGCTCAGCATCATCCATGATATAAGTGCGCTGCACATAGAGCTTTAAACCGCGCGCTGCATCACGATGGTAAAGATCCATGGGGGCTTCTGTTGGAATATACAATAAACTGGTGTACTCCAACTTACCTTCAACTTTATTGTGACTCCATGCCAAAGGCTCTGCGTAATCGTGGGAAACATGTTGATAAAAGGCCTGATATTCCTCATCCGTAATGTCGCTTTTACTGCGCGTCCACAGTGCCGTGGCGCTGTTTACATTTTCCCATTCGCCGATCTCTTGTTCTTTTCCTTCTTCTGCTGGCGGCATGTACTGGCGCATCTGCACAGGAATAGCAATGTGATCGGAATATTTACGCACAATGCTGCGTAAGCGCCAGTCATTCGCAAACTCTGCTGCTGCTTCTTTCACATGCAAAACAATGCGCGTACCGCGATCTACTTTTTCAATGGTTTCTACTGAGAAATCTGCGTCACCAGAAGAAATCCAATGCACGCCTTCACTAGCTGACAAACCTGCACGACGACTAAACACCTCAACTTTATCTGCAACAATAAAGGCGGAATAAAAACCAACGCCGAACTGCCCAATCAAATGCGCGTCTTTTTTCTCATCACCTGAAAGATGGCTGATGAACTCCGCCGTACCTGATTTTGCAATCGTACCCAAATGCGAAATCGCCTCATCGCGACTCATGCCGATACCGTTGTCCTCAATCGTGATCGTACGCGCCACTTCATCCACACTGATGCGCACTTTCAGCTCGCCATCATTTTCATACAGACTGTTATCTGCCAGTGCCGCAAAACGCAGCTTGTCGCAGGCATCAGAAGCGTTGGAGACCAACTCACGCAAAAAGATCTCGCGGTTGCTGTACAGCGAATGGATCATTAATTGCAGCAGTTGGCGCGCTTCGGTTTGAAAAGACAAGGTTTCAGCAGTGGACATCGTAGAAGTCTCCATAAAGCAGTTAGAATCTAGCAAACGAAGCGAAGATGGGGACAAAGTGTCGCTTTTCAAGACAAATCACAGCCAACGATTGATAGAGCTCACCACACTCGTGCTCATGCTGACCTTCATCGCTGGTCAGTTTTTACTTGCTCTGCATCGCTCACCCTCTGCTGATGACGCACTGTTTTTGTCTGTTCCCAAGAATTGGCTAAACGGCTACGGCTGGGCAACCAGCTACAGCGAGAAGATCCCCTTCAATCCAGACTTCACCGGCCCTACCGCGCTGCTATTGCCAGCTGCCTTACTCATCAAATTATTTGGCACACAATGGTGGATCGGCGGTGTAACGGGTTGGGCAGTCAACAGTGTGTTGTCCGCACTTTGCTTGTGGCAGATTCGTTACTACGGCAAAAATTCCGCACTCAGCATGCTGTGTTTAGCTTGCGGTATTGTTGCTGGCTTTGCGCAAGATTTTTCTTCGCTCATTGGCTACTACACAGGCAGCCTTTTATTTTTATTGGCGAGCTGCCTTGCCTTTAATCCGCTCTACACCGTGTTGCGACGCGCCACATTGATTGGCGTGATGACAGGCATCAGTCTGTTAATTAAACCTCTGCTGATCCCAGCCTTTATTGGTTTATCACTACTATTTTTTTACGCAACCGCCATTAAAAAAGCCAAGCAGCTAATTTTTACCTTGATGGCTCTACTCATACCTCCATTGCTAATTAGCAGTACGAATTCTTTGTTACAAGAACATGCACTACAAGCTTATCCACCAAGCTATCAAGAAAGTTACCGGCAATATAAGAAGGACTTTATTGACCACCACGGTTCTGGTCTTGGTCAATGGGAGGCTGCCAAAGAGAAAATCCCCTATCTCATTCGCAATGCCAACAAGAACCTGTATTTTGTTGAAGAAGGACTGTCTTACTTTGGTATTAAAAATCCATTTCTTGGCGACGCACCTGCCGATGTTAATCACATCGTTGGCACCTTATACCTTATCGGTTTGATTGTTCTCATCTCACTCTCTGCGAAAAAAATTATCGCTAAAAAAACCGCCTCACCCAGCACATGGCTACTGTTTACACTCAGCAGCTGCATTCTGATCTATGCGTTGTGGTTCGTATTGTTTGCCATGGCTATGTCGCCAGGGCATTTGTATTTTCCGATGCAATGGACGCTGTGGCTATTCTTTCTGTTGCCAGCATATTGCAGTAACACGCGAGCAAGTCATTGCGTTATCGCTGCAACAGCAATCTGCCTATCGTTGTTTTATGTGATGGATACTGGCAGCAGAAAAGCCATCTTTCTACAAAACCGAGAAGAGATCATTCAAACCTCCGGACTTGACCAAGCGACAGACCATCTGAAAACTACTTTCTATTTGCAGCCACTAGCCGGTTGCGGCTACAGCAACTACCCACGCCACATCGAGTATCGCCTAGATACCTCACAGAATTTTTCAGATTGTTTGGATTTAATTAATGATCATGTCATCAAACGCAGCGAACATTATGAATGGAAATCTCCACTGAGCTTTACGCTGGTTCTATCGTTGCAATCCATGAGCTTCAACCCGGCAACAGATCCTATTATCGCCGCCTGCCAGCACAACATTCTGTATCGAAACCGTGATATTTTTATTTTTCAGTGCGCTTTTGACGATTTACAAAAACTGAAATTGGATACTTTGATGCCAGCCATCCAAGCCACGCACCAATGGTACAAAACGCGCCTACCATAACGGCTATAGCACCAACGGCTCGCACTCTAAGGTGATACCAAACTCACGCAACACATCACTGGCGATTGCATTGGCCAGAGCCATAATCTCTTGCCCTGTTGCACCAGAGCGATTCACCAACACAAGCGCCTGCTTGTCATGCACACAGGCAGTACCCATGCAACGACCTTTCCAACCTAGTTGATCAATTAACCAACCCGCTGCAATTTTAAATTTTCCTTGTTCGCCAGAATAAAAAATGACTGACGGAAAACGCTCACGCAAACGCATAAAATGTTCTGGTGATATCTGCGGATTCTTAAAAAAACTCCCCACATTGGGCAACACAGCAGGATCCGGCAAACGCGACCTGCGCACCGCACAAACCGCATCTTTAATCATCACCGCATCTAGAGCATTGCTTACCAAAGCGTGCGCATGATGCTCAGACAGATATTCATGCAAAGCCGCATAGTGACTGCGAATATGCGCAGTTTTACTCAAGCGAAATACCACGGAGGTGATAATAATCTTTCCTGCCAAGCACTCTTTAAAAACGCTGTTGCGGTACGCAAAGTGACAGGATTCATTATCTAGCGCAAAGGCCTCGCCACTTTCTAAATACACACCGCAAACGCAGTGAATAAAGCTCGCCACCTCCACGCCGTACGCGCCAATATTTTGGATAGGCGCAGCACCTACAGTGCCAGGAATCAACGCCAAGTTTTCTAATCCATACCAGCCTGCCACAAGTGATTTTTCTACCCAGTCATGCCAGTGCAAGCCCGCCCCTACACTCACATGTACACAATCCTTGTCCTCATATTCAACAGCTATTGTTTCATCGCGAAATCGCAAAACCACACCAAGATAATCTTGCGTCAATACAATATTGCTTCCTTCTCCTAGTGGAAGCACCGACAACGACCTTTCTTTTGCCATCAACAAAGCCGATCGCAACTCAGAGAGACTACTGGTTTCGCAGAAATAAGCTGCGCGCGCATGCAAAGACAGCGTGTTGTACGGCTGAAGATCTACCCATTCACGCAACACGATCTAGCAACCCTGCAACCGTGTAGAAACAATATTACGCAACAAGCCTTCGGCAGCGTCCTCTACCAAATCCAAGACCAATTCAAAACTTTCAGCGCCATCGTTATACGGATCAGGCACCTGAGTGTATTGCCGCTGTTTGCTGTAATCCATAAACAAAGCCAAATGCCCTGCAAAATCCTTGGGCTGAATTGCACGCAAATTACTGAGATTAATTCTGTCCATCGGCAAAATAAAATCAAACTGATGAAAGTCTGCTTTGGTCACTTGGCGTGAACGCTGCGGCGTTAAGTCATAGCCGCGCGCTGCTGCTGCGCGCACTGTGCGCGGATCTGGAGGATTTCCCACATGAAATGCCGCTGTTGCTGCAGAATCCACAATAATTCTTTCTGCAAGACCTGCATCCTGTACGCGTTTTTCAAACACACCATGCGCGGTCGGCGAACGACAAATATTTCCCAAACAAACAAATAGCACTTTGGTTTTCATAGAAATTCCAATTTATAAAACACTATCGTTGCACTGAAAAATAAGCGCGCACGACATCTAAATCATGTTGCGTATCCACACCTGCAGGAATGGGAGAGCAAGACTCCGCCACTTGAATGCGCGATCCGTGATGCAGAGCGCGTAACTGTTCTAACTTCTCACAGTTCTCCAACCAGCAAGCATCCCAAGTGACATAGCGATGCAAAAAACCGGTGCGATAGGCATACAGGCCAATATGGCGATAGCCCCATACCACCGCACCCGCTTGCTCCATTAATGGCAAACCTTCACGCGGCCATGGCATCGGTGCGCGACTGAAATATAAAGCCTGCATGGCAGCATTGCAGACTACTTTTACTGCGTTGGGATCACGAAACTGCGCTTCGTCATGTATTGCTTCACACAGCGTCGCAATATCTGCAGTGGGCTGTTGCAATAACAAGGCTGCTACTTGATTAATGACCGCCGGTGGAATCAGTGGCTCATCGCCCTGCACATTGACCACCACCTGCTCATCTAACCAGCCGCGTTGAGCAGCCACTTCTTGCAAGCGATCTGTGCCAGACGCATGATCAGCACGCGTCATTACCACTTGCGCTCCAAAATTTTTTGCCACCGTTTCGATGCGCGCATCATCCGTGGCTATCACCACTTCGCTCGCAGCACTCTGTTTAGCTTGTAGCCAGACATGCTCAATCATCGGTTTGCCGGCAATATCCAACAACGGTTTACCTGGCAAGCGCGTGGATGCGAAACGCGCAGGGATTACCACCACAAAACTCATTACACCACCTTCTTCTGTTTTTTCTGCGCAGTCTGCCAAACAGCATCGACCCAAGCCTCAGGCAATGGCATTGCAACACGCAAGGCATACCAATTTTCTTTAGCGAATGACATGCACTTCACTGCATCTTTTTCTGTCATCAACACAATATTTTTATCATTAAAAGAAAAATCATGTTCTATAAAAACATGGTGATCTGGAAATGCATGCTTGATAGCAGAAAACCCCAGACGCTGCAAAGTTAAAAAAAATCGCTGCGGGTTACCAATCCCCGCCACGGCATGCACGATTGCATTTTTCTCCAATGCGCCTAATGGCAGCACTTCACCTGTTTTTACCGACACCCAACATTGCGGAATCAATTTTACATTTATGCTGTGAACACCAGAAACTGTATTGTGCTGTGGTATTTCTGCTGTGCTATTTCGCACCACAAAATTGACAGACTGTAGCCGAGAAGGTGACTCTCGCAACGGCCCTGCTGGTAATAACAGACCATTCCCCAAGTTTCTCTGTCCGTCCAAAACAGCGATCTCGACATTGCGTGGCAATGCGTAATGCTGCATACCGTCATCGGACAAAATGACATCAACTATTCGCTGCGCACTTAAAAATTTAGCTGCTTCGAGTCGATTGCGCGCAATCACAACCGGACAATCCGTTGCGCGTGTTAACAACAAGGGCTCGTCACCTACGGCACGCGGATCATCATCCTTTGATATTAAGTACGGCGTATCGCCCTGCGTGCCACCGTAGCCACGGCTAATAATACCGACACGCACACCGCGTTTTGTCAGCGCACCAGCCAAGGCGCACAGCAGCGGTGTTTTCCCTGTGCCACCGACAGAGATATTGCCAACAACAATGACAGGCACAGGTAGAACAGCCTGATGATTAAGCAACATATTTTTTCGAATGCGGCTGACAATCAGAAACAGGAGAGACAAAGGCAACAGCAAGACAATGACAGGCCAATAACGCGCAACGCGGCCATACCACACGCGTTCAATAAAATTACTCAGCGCTTTCATCACGCCTTGTAGTAATACTCAACTTTGCAAAGCCCATCTGCCCCGCCACATCCATTGCCGTCACAACAGCCTGATGTTGCGCCTTGGCATCGGCAGAAAGAATCAAAGGAATATCGGTGCGGTCGCCTGCTGCATCTGACAATGCTTTGCGCAGCGTTTCCGGCTTATTATCCACCAGAGAACGATCATTAACAGAAAAACTGCCATCTTGTGAAACAACCAACTCCACGGTATCTGCTTGGCGCTGCTGTCCTGATGGATCTGTCGCCGTGGGCAAATCCAGTTTCAACTCTGCATTGTGCGTAAAGCGGCTAGACACCATGAAAAAAATAAGTAGCACCAACAGGATGTCGATAAACGGCACCACATTGATGTAATCGTCTTGTCTTTGGCGTTTGCGAATTTTCACGATGTAATCAACGCTCTGCGCTAACTTTTTCACCCTTGACCTTACGATCGGAGTGCAGCGCATCAACCAGCTTCATTGCATCCTGTTGAATGCTAATCATGTAGCCATCAACCACTCGATAAAAATACCGGCTTATTAGAGATGCAGGAATTGCCACAATCAAGCCCATCGCCGTTGCAATTAAAGCCTCTGAAATACCGCCGGCCAATGCGCCAGGATTTCCCGTTCCGCCTTCCAACATAATCGCCGAAAAAATTTTGATGGTTCCAACTACTGTACCCAACAAACCCATTAGCGGCGCAATGTTTGCAATGGCACTCACTGCACTTAAATAGCGCTCTAAATCATGCTGCACACGACCCGCCGCCACTTCCATACTTTCAATCATCACTGCGCGACTGTGGCGTGTATTACTTAACCCCGCAGCCAACACCTGCCCCAAGGGAGAAGAATCATGCACAGTTTTAATTTTTTTGGCGTCCAATTGCCCGTGTTGCAGCCATTCCCAAATCTGCAATAACAATGCTGCAGGAATAACTTTTTGTGCATTCAAAGACCAAAACCGCTCAGCGGCAATAGCAACGACAGCAACTGACATCAATACCAGCGGCACCATCATCCAACCACCAGCCAATACAATTTCGTACACGCCTTTCCCCTTTAATTTGCCAGCCGAAAGCTACGCAACTTTACCATACCACCTGTTAATTCAGGCATCCCACAAACTGCGACCCGCTTTCTTACGCAGGCTCGCCAGATACGCTTCATGTGCCAGCATCTCTTCATCTGACGCTAACAGAACCTGTACTTGCGCGGCCAGTGCAGCATCAACCCGCCGCACTGCTGCATCCTCGGCCAATGCAGCGGAACCCATATCGCCCTGCGTGCTAGCCAACAGACTCGTTTGACCACCTGTCATGGCCAAAAAAACATCCGCCAAAATCTCGGCATCCAATAGCGCGCCGTGCAACTCACGGTGTGAATTATCGACATCGTAGCGCTTGCACAGCGCATCCAAACTATTGCGCTGCCCCGGATGACGAGCTTTAGCTAGAGCCAGAGTATCGGTAATGACACAGTGCTCAGCCAAGCTGAAGCTCTCGCCGTAGACGCGGCGCAATTCGTGGTTTAAAACCCAACATCAAACGGCGCATTGTGAATAACCAACTCAGCGCCTTTCACATAAGAAAAAAACTCTTCGGCAATTTGATGAAATAAGGGCTTATCTGACAAAAAATCGGTGGTCAGCCCGTGAACTTCCAGAGCTTTTTCTTCACTGTCTCGCTCAGGATTGATGTACTGATGGAAGTTATTAGCCGTCAGTTTTCTATCAATCACTTCTACGCAGCCGATCTCAATGACACGGTTTCCCTGCGTCCAATCGAGACCGGTTGTTTCAGTGTCAAGAATAATCTGTCGCGCCATGTTTACATCTCATCAATAGCTATATTTGCCAGTGCATCGCAGCGTTCATTTTCTCGATGACCGCTATGCCCCTTCACCCAGTGCCAGCTAACTTTGTGTCGACTGGAGGCCGCATCTAAACGCTGCCAGAGATCCTGATTTTTTACTGGTTTTCTGTCACTAGTACGCCAGCCATTTTTTTTCCAATTATCCATCCAACTGGTTACACCTTGCCGCACATATTGCGAATCAGTTGTCAGATCCACGAGGCAAGTATCTTTTAGTGTCTCCAAAGCCATAATGGCGGCCATCAACTCCATGCGATTATTCGTTGTAAGTGGCTCCGCACCAAAAATTTCTTTTTCATTTTCACCATAACGCAGCACAGCTCCCCAGCCTCCAGGACCAGGATTACCACGACATGCGCCATCGGTAAAAATCTCAACTCGCTTTATTGCTTCACTCACAAACATTTTTTCCATCAACAATCATTGCGTGGGCGAACCACAGGCACAACCGGCTTTGGTGTCAATGCACCCAAAGGATTCAAAGTTTTTTTCTCTTTTTCTACCAACAACGGTCTAACACTGCCTACCGTTTTGCGCGCCAAAATAAAGTACACACTCCCCATAGGCAGCTGAGTTTTACTGCCTAGACCTTCCAACCACTGCAAGCGTCGCTGCAAAGCGCTCCCCCACTGCGGCGGCACATAGGCTGTATGCACAGACTCTACAATTTCAAAGTCTAACAACTGCAACCAATCGTGCATTCTGTGGCGACCAATAAACCGATGATCAGCCATCGCGTTTTTTCTATCCAACAGATGCTGAACCGTGTGCTGCACGCCTAACGCGCTCCAGCGTTGAAAACCAAAGATCAATACACTGCCATACGGCATGAGTACACGCGCCGTCTCACGCAATAATTGATGCGGAAACGCGCTGTAGTCTAAACAGTGATGAAGAATTGCAACATCAATACTTTCATTTTCAATGGGCAGTTCATGGAAGTGGCAATGCGCTGCAGCATCCGCATACCCAGAAATGGTATCGCTTAAAGCAAAACAGTGATGAATGGGACTGCTCGCAGCCAAAGGCAGTGATGGACACACCCCCAAGGACATCAAGTGATAGCCAAATAAGCTGGGTAAAAACTGATCAAGTAGTCGTTGTTCAGCCTGCCAAATATTCTGCCCAACATAATCGGCATACCACTGCTGCAAGGCTACGCATTTCGACTGCTGAAAATCAGGCATCCCGCACCTATACGAACGATCAATTTCTTACTGTGACTTTCCCAATTTTGCTTTTACCACTTCAACGGCAATAGGAATCAGTGATACAGCAATCACACCCAAAATCACCAGCTCAAAATTCTTTTTGACAATTTCCATATCACCAAAGAACACACCAGCACCAATACAAATAGGCGCCCACAACAATGAGCCGATGCAACTGAACATGATGTAGCGCGGGTAAGGCATTTTGCCGATACCAGCCACAAAAGGCGCAAAGGTGCGAACGATAGGCACAAAACGCGCGATAATCACAGCACGCGTACCGTACTTATTGTAAAACTGCTCGGTGCGCTCTAAGTGCTTGCGATTGAAGAAAATAGAATCTTCAAAACGAAATACACGCGGTCCCAGCGTTCTGCCTATCCAATAATTTACATTGTCACCACAAAAAGCGGCAGCAATAACAATTACACCGCACAATACAGGATCCAGTTTTCCTGTGGATGCCGCCAATGCACCCACTGCGAATAATAAGGAGTCCCCAGGCAAAAACGGCGTAACCACCAAACCAGTTTCTGCAAACACAATTAAAAACAAAATGGCGTATACCCACACACCATAGGTTTCGATCATAACGGCCAAGTGATCGTTGATATGCAGAATAAAATCAAGAGGATTCATTGTTTTACACCTTCCTTATTTTGTTTATTGGTACGAGTTTATTAACTGGTCCGCCCGAGACGATTTGAACGTCCGACCTGCCCCTTAGGAGGGGGCCGCTCTATCCAGCTGAGCTACGGGCGGCTAAAACGGTCAAGCCAACTGCTCTGCGCGACGGAACGGCAGCGCCAGCAACACACACAGCAAACACCACAACAGCAATTGATGATTGGCTAATAAAGAATTAGCAATTAATGGTATCTGTTCATTTAACAAAGGATGCATCGTCACAAAATCTTCGCCATGTAACATAGCTGACACTTCACCCCATACACAGGCCAATGCCGCCAACGGCAGCAGTAATTTAGCGCGAATATTCCATGCGTATACCGCGCTGGCACGCAATGGAATTTCAGGCATGCAACGGCGAGACAACCACAAGCCCCCCGCCAAAATAATCGGCAAGCCGTAGAGTGCTACAGGGATATCCATGTAGCGACCAGAAGTTGAGAACATCAGTGCAAACGCCATAGCGCCGACAGCATACAGCGCAAAACCACGACGCACCCAATGCACCGCAGCAGAGGATTGTTTGTGTTTTAGCAGCGCAACCAACCATTGCACACCGCCCAACGCAAACAACACAGAAAATACTGCTAAAACACCGCCCCATAATTTTGCAAATGGTTCAGCCAGTGTTTGCAACAGTAACTTGTACCAATAGGCGACGCTGGCATCTGACAACCATTGTTGATCTGCCATAAAAAACAAAGCGCGTTGCGCCAACCAAGTAATAGATGCGGGCGCAACAGATAAACGCAAACTCTTATATACAGCCCAAACAATGGCCGCAGAAAATAATTGACTCCATACACTCAGAAAAATCACTTGCTGCGCAGTGCGCAAATAAGGCAGCAATAACAGGCTGATGAGAACGCCTAATACAACAGAGGTAACTGCACGCGCCATCGCATCATCCAATGGCACCACTGGACCAGTCAGCGGAAATTTTTCTACGCGCGCACTATCAAACAAACCCCAACGCGCACCGACTGTTCCTTCTAGTTGCGCCTTCCATGATTGGTCATAGGCTTCTACGATGTTGTAATCAAAATCATGTTCTGCAGCGAGTTTTGGCAACGCGCGCACAAACTCTGCCGCCGTCAATAAATCGGCATGCGCCGGTCCGCGGCTGCGCCCTTCTGTTGGCCAACCGGTTTCACCTACCAGTATGGGTTTACCAGGAAAGCGTTGTTTAATTTTTTCGATGATGGCCAGCATATGTTGCTGCGCATCATGCAGTGAAACTGGCTCATCTTCCCAATACGGCAAAACATGTATCGTGATGTAATCCACATGATCAGCCACTTGTGGATTTTTTAACCAAAATGCCCACACATCAGCGTAAGAAACAGGCTGCTGAACAGCTGCGCGCACTTGATCAATATAGGCAATCAATTCATCGGGTTTGAGATCACGGCGCAGCAGCACTTCATTGCCGACAATGACGCGTTTCACCGCTTGTGGATAGCGATTGGCTGTTTCAATCAACGCCGCCACTTCTTTGTCGTTATCAATTTTTTCTCGCCCCAACCATGCACTGTGTGTCAATGCAAAACCATACTTGGCCGCCAATTCAGGCACGGCCTCCATACCGTCTTGTGATGTATAGGTGCGCACGCCACTAAATACACCTTGCAGCCGCACCAAATCTGCTTCAACTTGCGACCGCGTCGGAAATACTTCTTTAAGTGGGGACTGACCATCGGAGAACGGTGCAAACGAAGCGCTCTTTAAAGGTTCGCGCCACTCACTTGCTATCGACCTCGGATGGATCACCGCCCACCAAGCCAGCGCCGCCAACCCTACGCACAGCAATAGCAAAAATGATTTTTTTGCAGAAGAAACACTATCAGCCATTCTCAACTCTCAATTTACAATTACATCAAAGTTTTTGCGCAACACATCCAACGCTTGCGCGATATTTTTTACATCATCTGGTTCGCCGCGCTCCTGCCACAACAAACCGATGCCGGTTGCACTGCATTCCAGCATTGCCCAATGTTCTGGAAAGTTTTGCCGAAAAGCCACTAGCCATTGCTGCGCCAGTGCCGGCACATTACCGGCAATATTTTGCACTTCACCTTCCGCGCTCAACCAAACCGCCCACAAGGCTTGCGGCTGATCTGTGATCGGCCACGGAAAATAATACATATAACCAGACTCGGGTAGCTGACGACGCTGATAGCCACTGGTGCGCAATGTCCAAAAACGCACAGCCAAACCCATTTGCGCGGCCGTTTGTCGCAATAGCTCCAACTTTTTATCGTGTGCCGAAGGACGCAAGCGCGTCAAACGCGAAGCGATAAACAGCAGCGCAAACGCCAGAACAATCCAACGCCACATCAGCCCACTTCCCCTGCAAGAAAATTTTTCAGCGAATGGGCATCAAAAGGCCAAGCTAAATGGCGAGTGGCAGCCACATCTTCCAACACAGGAATCAGCAAAGAAAATTGCGCCAGCAGTGCGTCATCCTCCGCAATATCTACCAGCTCTACCTGCCAGCCAGCCGCCACATACGGCAACAACAACTGCTCTGCCAGCTCACACAGGTGGCAGCCCAAGGTTCCGTAAAGGATCAATGAACGCGGAATAGGTAACAACACAACCAAGATAAATCGTCTCTCTGGAAAGCAACCGGAGAACGCACGGCCAAACTATAATGACCGACGATTTTATCGTAGATCGACCCTTGAGAACGCACAGGATACCGCATGGCGGTCTGGAATGATTTTGCACTGACCCATACCGGCAATGTGCGCACCAACAATGAAGATGCCGTTGCCTGCCACCCTGAACTGGGATTATGGGTTGTGGCCGATGGCATGGGCGGCCACGCAGCGGGCGAAGTAGCCAGTGCCATTGCTATCAACACCATCGCGCAACAAGTTCGCCAAGGTCAGGATCTGACAGATGCTATCCAACACGCACACCAGACTATTTTAAGCAGCAGCAACCGAGGTCGTAACGCGAGAGGCATGGGCACCACCGTGGTCGCCTTGCATAGCACTGGCACACGCTACCGCATTGCATGGGTGGGTGATAGCCGCGCTTATCTGTGGACCAAGACCGGCGAGCACAGCGGTTCGCTGGAACAACTGACCACCGACCATTCTTATGTGCAAATGCTGGTAAAAGCAGGCACCATTTCACAGCAAGAAGCCGCCACTCACCGCGAAAAAAATGTCATCACGCAATGCCTAGGTTCTTTAGAAGCCGAGCATATTGATGTCGATATCATTGAGCGCGAATGGCAGCCTCAACAATGTGTACTACTGTGCAGTGATGGACTCACTGACGAACTCAGCAACGAACAAATCAGTAGCATCCTCGCCGCGCACAAAGACCCTGAAAACGCAGCGCGTGCGCTCTTAGAGGCAACGCTGGCACAAGTGAGTAGAGACAACATCACGCTTGTTTTAATCGGACAGCAGGAAACAACAAGCAGTAGCCTCTTCAATAAGGTGCGTCTGTGGTTCGCTCACAAACCTTGAATCTCGCCAAACTATCGACAGGCTCTCTTGCCTCGCTGCTAATCGCCTTGGTGTTGTTTGCTCTCTCTGCCAGCTTATGGGGGTTTGCGACCGGCATCGACGATGCTCACATTAGTTTTTACGCCGCACACGCACTCGCTACAACAGGAGAAATGCTCAACTACAACGGAGAGCGCGTTGAGCAAAGCTCATCACTGCTGCATGTCCTGCTAACAGCCCTGTTTGCTCGTATTAGCAACACCAATGTGGTCACTGTAGGTTATGTCATTCCTATGCTGGCCGGCTGGCTTTGCTTGCCTCTGCTGTGGGTGATAGCCAGACGCGAACAGCTAGCAGCTGCCACTCTGCTATGCGCGGCATTGCCGCTGGTCTACTGGGCACACGCAGGTCTGGAAACAGCGCTGTTTGCATGCTTGTTGTTGTTGTATGTGTACTATCTTTCGTTGCACGCTACACGCTGGCTTGCTCTAGTTCTATGCGGATTTGCCTTGCAACTAGCACGACCAGAGCTGCCGCTGTTTGTGCCTGTACTGACACTAAGCTTCTGGGTTGCGTGCCGGTTTCTCGCTCTACCTTGCCGCGCTATCGGTCTGCGCGCACTACTCAGCATCCTCACCGCACTGTGCATCGTAAGTTGGCGCTGGTATTACTTTGGTGAGTGGTTCCCACAACCCGTAACTGCAAAATCAGCCGGCATTACGCTCACGGCGTTCAAAGCGGGGCTGTTGTATCTTGGTGCTATTTTCACGAATCCAATCGGCGCTCTATTTACCACAGCGAGCATGATTGCCTTGTTACACTTGCTGTGGCGCAGCGCACGAGGCAAGGAAAATACACTGCTGGTTGCCAGCACCCTTGCCTGCACCGGTTACACCGCACTGGTCGCGCTGACCGGTGGCGACTGGATGCCGCAACAGCGCTTTCTCGCACCACTCGTGCCGTTACAAGCGCTGCTGCTCATGCGCAGCCTATCGCTGATATTCCCAGCAAGGATGGCTTTTCTCGCGGTGATGTTACTGGCAAGCAGTCAAATACTGCACAGCTACCTGCAGGCACAATTTCATCAACAAGCAAAAGCTAATCTGCCTATTACATCGCCGTCTTATAGCGTGTTTGAAACGCACTCTCCCAGTGTGCAAGCCAACCTACCCACACTCGCGGCGCTCATACCACTCGTCGCCAGTGTTCACAAACAAAAGCATGCGCCAGTGCAGTTATTGAGCGGACAAATGGGCGTGTTGCCCTATCACCTTTCACTGCTTTTTCCGAATCAATTGCACTTTACTGACCGCAACGCACTGGTAGAACCCAGCCTTACCAACTGCAGTCTTACGCGGGAACGCCCACGCGTACCACAAGGGTTAGACGGTCTCGCCACCATCTTTTTCATCAAAAAAGCGCGAGAACTACAAGAAGATTGCGGCATTGCGCCACCAGACATCATTTACGATTTGTGGTGGCACAATAAAGTGGCAGACGCTCGTACGCTGTTGGAAAAACATGGCTACACCGTTGTACATGTCCACGAAGGCACCACGCTACTGCAAGATCAGCTGATCTTAGTGCGAAAAGAATGGCTGCAGCAGACCGACGAACAGCCTTCTGCAATTGCACCACCCTAACGCTTACGCTACCTTGCGCCCCAATTTTACTGAGTGAGAAAAAACCATGGCTCAATATGTTTTCACCATGAACCGCCTAGGCAAAGTTGTACCACCGAAGCGCGAAATTTTGAAAGATATCTCTCTATCATTTTTCCCTGGCGCCAAAATTGGCGTGTTGGGCTTGAACGGCTCCGGCAAATCGACTTTGTTAAAAATTATGGCAGGCATTGATACCGATTTTATCGGCGAAGCGCGCCCGATGGCAAATTTAAAAATTGGCTATCTCTCACAAGAACCACAACTCGATCCCACTAAAGATGTGCGCGGCAATGTGGAAGACGGTTTGGCGGAGCCAATCAACGCTCTGAAAGAATTGGATGCGGTTTACGCCGCTTATGCCGAAGAAAATGCTGACTTTGATGCACTGGCAAAACGCCAAGCTGAATTGGAAGACATTATTCAAGCTTGGGATGCACACAGCATCGAACATAAATTAGAAGTGGCGGCTGACGCACTGCGCTTGCCACCGTGGGATGCCGATGTCACCAAACTGTCTGGCGGTGAACGCCGCCGCGTAGCGCTGTGTCGTTTGTTGATGTCGCGCCCCGACATGTTGTTGCTCGACGAACCCACCAACCACTTGGATGCGGAATCCGTTGCGTGGCTGGAACATTTTCTGGTGGAGTTTCCGGGAACGGTGGTGGCGATTACGCACGACCGCTACTTCCTCGACAACGCTGCTGGCTGGATTTTGGAATTGGATCGCGGTCACGGCATTCCCTATGAAGGCAATTACACTTCATGGTTGGAACAAAAAGAAGCACGCCTGAAACAAGAAGAGCGCAGCGAAGCGGCACGACAAAAAACCATCGAGCGCGAATTGGAATGGGTGCGACAAAATCCAAAAGGTCGCCATGCGAAAAACAAAGCGCGTCTGGCGCGGTTTGATGAATTGAATTCACAAGAATATCAAGCGCGCAACGAAACCAACGAAATTTACATCCCACCGGGTCCGCGCCTCGGCGATAAAGTGTTGGAAGTGAATCATGTCACCAAGTCTTTTGGCGATCGCGTACTGTTAGATGACATTAGCTTCACCGTGCCCAAAGGTGCCATCGTCGGCATCATCGGCCCCAACGGCGCGGGCAAATCCACGCTGTTCCGCATGATTACCGACCAAGAACAACCGGATCAAGGCAGTATCGTGCTGGGTGATACCGTCAAACCCGCCTATGTTGAACAATCGCGTGAAAAATTGGATGCCAACAAAACCGTGTGGGAAGTGGTGTCCGACGGTTTAGATATCATCAAAATCGGTAACTATGAAGTGCCATCGCGCGCCTACCTCGGCCGCTTTAATTTCAAAGGTTCTGATCAACAAAAACGCGTGGGCGAACTATCTGGCGGTGAACGCGGCCGCTTGCAATTGGCTTGCACGCTGAAAGAAGGTGGCAACTTTTTATTGCTTGACGAACCCTCCAACGATCTTGATGTGGAAACACTGCGCGCACTGGAAGAAGCCCTGCAAAACTTCCCAGGCTGTGCGATGGTGATTTCACACGACCGCTGGTTTCTTGATCGCGTTTGTACCCACATCCTCGCCTTTGAAGGCGAAAGCAAAGCCGTATTTTTTGAAGGCACCTATACCGAATACGAAGCAGATCACAAAGCACGCTGCGGCGATCAACAACCTACGCGCATGAAGTACAAGCGGTTGCGGGAATAGTGAAAAAACTCTCAATAAAATTATCGGCTGCTGGCTGCTGGCTGCTGGCTTTATTGTTTTTATTGGAGCTAATGCTCCACATCAGCAGCTACATCAATCAGCACTTTTTGATGCACGAACAGCAAACAAGTTGGTTAACGCCAAACTTGCGAGTTGTCGCCATGGGTGACTCAAATACCTACGGGCTTTATTTGGACAAAAAAGATGCTTACCCCAAACAACTGGAAACTATTTGGAACGCCACACATAAAAACAATCCAATTGAAGTGATTAATCTTGGCTATCCGGGCAGCAACTCATCGCGTTTAGTAGCTAACATTGAAGAAATCAACAGCCAATTTCAGCCTGATATTATCTTAGTGATGATTGGCTCCAATGATGCTTGGACAGCCCCCATTGCCGCCGCAGAATCAACTATGACTAACAACAACGAGCTACACCCTATTCAGTGGATAAAATCTCGTTCCAAGTTGTACCGCCTAATTTGTTTGATAACACGAGAGCCGTTTCAAGAACAATCATTAGAAACCATTACTACATCCGACCCTGCACAGGCAGAAACAGCCAAAGGCAAGCCTGCAACCATCAACTACAAAAACATGAAGCTCGACTTCTCTTTAAATTTTCGAGATAAAAATACCCATCTCGATGCAGAAACAGACATGCAGAAAAACATGGAGAAATTGATTCAATACGGAAAGCAAAACAACATCAAAGTTTTTTTACTGACTTACCCAGCCAACAAGGGATACTACAAGCAAGCCAACAAAGTGACCCTAAAAACAGCAGGCGACAACCACTATCCTTACCTCGTCAATACCATAGAAACCTTTCAATCACTGCAACCACCCAAAGGAGAGGGCAATCAACACTTCTTTTCTGACTTACACGCAACAGCACTGGGCAATCAAGTATTAGCTACTGCCGTTATGAAACAACTCGAAGCCACACTAAACATACCTTCGGACACTGCATCACCATGAAACACCTCATCCTCGGCGGCGCACGCTCCGGCAAAAGCCATCATGCAGAAACAACCGGATTGGCAACCGGAAAAAACTGGTTTATATCGCCACATCACAGGCGCTGGATGATGAGATGCAGGCGCGCATCCAACATCACCAAACTTCGCGAGATGCGCGTTGGAAAACGATAGAAGAACCTATTGAGTTAGCTACAACGCTGCAAAAAAATGCCGCAACAGACACCTGTATTTTGGTGGATTGTTTGACGCTGTGGTTGACCAATCTTTTATTGGCGGATGAAGCGACTTTTGTTCGTGAGCGCGATGCTTTACTTAATGTATTGCCACATCTTGCTGGCGATATTTTATTGGTCAGCAATGAAGTCGGCATGGGCATCGTGCCGTTCGATCCGCTATCGCGACGCTTTGTGGATGAAGCGGGACGCTTACATCAACAACTTGCCCGCCTTTGTGATGCCGTTACTTTGGTTGCAGCTGGTTTGCCACTATCACTCAAACCAGTGCACGCGCTGTAAATAAACTAAGTACCGGGGCGTATACCGATTGTCAGCGACACAACATCCGTTTGACCATCGCGCAAAAAACGCACCTCCACTTTTTCGCCCGGTTGCGCGTGAGTAATGCGCTTCATACCCGTGCGCGTGGTGGCAGCCGGTTCACCATCAAAATGCGTGATGATGTCGCCGGGTAACAATCCTGCATCTGCTGCAGGACCGTGCCGATACACACTGCGCACAATCATGCCCTGTCCTGGCTCCAAGCCCAAACTGCGCGAAGCAAAAGCATTCAGCGCTTGCGACTCAATACCTATCCAACCGCGTATCACGCGTCCGTAGCTAACAATATCATTCAATACTTTTTGCGCGGTGTCAGAAGGAATGGCATAGCCAATACCGATTGATGCTCCGGTAGGGCTTTGAATTGCTGTATTGATGCCCACTAAACGCCCCGTGGTATCCACCAAAGCGCCACCTGAATTGCCTTGGTTAATAGCTGCATCCGTTTGCAGATAATTTTCTTGGATATTTAATTCCAAACCGTAACGCGCCGCAGCGGAAATAATACCTTGCGTGACGGTTTGCCCAACGCCGAGCGGGTTGCCAATCGCCAACACCACATCGCCAATCCGCATGTGTTGTGCATCACCAAAACGAATGGCGGTTAATTCGGGCAGTGCAATTTTTAACACCGCCAAATCGGTTTCTTTATCAATACCCACTAATTTTGCTTGTGCATCTCGCCCATCGTGCAAACTCACCAACACTTGATCCGCACCAGCGATCACATGGTAATTCGTCAACACATGCCCTTCCGTACTGACAATCACGCCCGAGCCCAAAGCGCCTTCTACACGCTCCTGCGGTGACAGGCTATTCTGTAAAAACTGTTGCAGACGAGGATCACCCACCACAGGTACGCGATGCACAACTCTACGAGTATAAATATTCACCACCGCAGGCATTGCTTGTTCAGCAGCAACGGCATAAGAATCTGTTGCTGCCGATGACAAATGCACTGACGATGTTGCATTGCTTGGCATGTTAGCAACGGCAGCCTCCAGCGCCTGAATCTTTTGATATTGCAGATAAAACAACGCGATTAGCAAGCCGCACAGCGCAGGTAAGACAATATCTTTTATCCATGTTTCTTGAAAACGCTTTTTCATGCAGAACCTATTACACACATCAATAGCATGGCGATTGTAACAGCTGCTTTCATCGCGCCAAGAACACCCCACTTGCCACCCGCCTCAAACAGCTATTACCGCTATAATGGCGCGCTCTTTATGACTCACCCGCCCCTTTTCCTTTAGGAGGACAGACCATGATCAAGCCACACGGCGCAGACACTCTCCAGCCACGATTTGTTGCGGATGCCAACGAGCACGCCAAACTCACTGCTGAAGCAGCACAACTGCCCTCGGTGTTGATTAGCTCAGCGGCAGCGGGCAATGCCGTGATGATGGGCGCGGGTTATTTCACACCGCTTACAGGCTATATGAATTTGGCGGATAGTCTTTCAGTGGCAGAAAAATTGCACACCACCAGCGGTTTGTTTTGGCCCGTGCCGATCGTCAATGTATTGAAAGATGTATCCAACATTAAAGACGCGAAACGAATTGCATTGCGCGACCCAAATGTCGACGGTAATCCTGTTATCGCGGTAATGGATATTGACGCTATCGACGAAGCCAGCGATGAACAAATGCGTTTTATGGCGCAGCATATTTTCAGCACACTGGACGACAAGCATCCTGGCGTTGCCACTTTTTTATCTGCCGGTCGCTTTCTGGTTTCCGGTGCGATTCATGTGTTGAACTACAGCTACTTCCCGCAAGAGTTTCCAGACACCTTCCGCACTGCCACTGAAATTCGCAACGAAATAGCACAGCGCGGTTGGAAAAAAGTGGTAGCCTTTCAAACACGCAACCCGATGCACCGTGCGCACGAAGAACTGTGCCGCATGGCGCAAGAACGCCTGCAAGCAGACGGCATTGTGATTCACATGTTGCTCGGCAAATTAAAAGAAGGCGATATCCCTGCTTCCGTGCGCGATGCCTGCATTCGCAAAATGGTTGAAAATTATTTTCCACCCAACACAGTCATGATTGCCGGTTACGGTTTTGACATGTTGTACGCAGGGCCACGCGAAGCGGTGTTGCACGCGATCTTCCGTCAAAACATGGGCGCCCATTATTTGATTGTTGGCCGCGACCACGCGGGCGTAGGTAGCTACTACGGTCCATTCGACGCGCAAGACATCTTCAAAGAAAAAGTTCCGGCTGGCGCACTGCAAATTGAGATTTTTGGCGCAGACAACACCGCTTTCTCTAAAAAATTAAATCGCGTAGTGATGATGCGCGAAGCACCTGACCATACCGAAGAAGATTTCATCACACTGTCTGGCACCAAGGTGCGCCAGATGCTCGGCCAAGGCCTTGCGCCACCACCGGAGTTTTCGCGCCCAGAAGTTGCCAAAATTCTGATGGAATACTACCAAGCCTTAGACGCTGGCAAGTCGTCATAACACTCACCCGCTGCAAAAACTCACAGAGAAACATTCACCATGATGGAATTATTAACAGACCCACAGGCTTGGATGGCGTTTATCACGCTCACCACCTTAGAACTGGTGCTCGGCATCGACAACATCATTTTCATTTCTATTTTGGTAGCAAAACTGCCGAAGGAGAAACGCGAGTTTGCGCGCCGCCTTGGTTTGTTCTTGGCCATGTTCATGCGTATTGCGCTGCTGATGACACTGGCATGGATTGCCAACATGACCGCACCGCTATTCACTGTGATGGAACAAGCCGTATCTGGGCGTGACATTATTTTGATAGCCGGTGGTTTGTTTTTGATCTGGAAAAGCACGCAAGAAATTCACCAATTATTGGAGGGTGTTGAAGGCCATGCCACGCATACCGTCAGAAACAATTTCTACGCGATTATTTTCCAAATTATTATTATCGACTTGGTGTTCTCGCTGGATTCCATCATTACGGCGGTAGGAATGAGCAATCAAATTCCTGTCATGGTAGCGGCGGTAGTTACTTCTGTAGCCTTGATGATTGCCTTTGCCGGTTTTATTGGCAGATTTATTGAGGATCACCCCACTATCAAAATGCTGGCTCTAGGTTTCTTGCTAGTCGTCGGTGTTGTACTGGTGGCAGATGGCACCGGCCATCATGTACCGAAAGGCTATATTTATTTCGCCATGGCCTTCTCCATCGCCGTCGAAGCCTTGAATATTCGCCTGCGTAGCAAATCGCACAAGCCAGTCGATTTGCGTGAGGCTTATGCCGCTACCGACAAAGATACACCCGCGCACTAACACATTGCGCACATAACAAAAAAAGCCGCTTCAAAAAGCGGCTTTTTTATTTCATCGTTACAAAACGAAAATTAATTAGGTTCGTTGAGTACAACAATGCGAGGAATCGGCAGCGAATTAAATGTTGAAGCGGTTGCTGCCGTATAGGCTCCCATCATGCGGCCAATCACCAAATCACCAACCGCCAATTCTGGCAGAGGCAATGCCTCTTCAATCACATCAATGCTGTCACAGGTTGGCCCCACAACCGCCGAAGGTTTAGTTTCACCTGTGCGAAATACATGCAGGGGATAACGCGCGTGATCGTAAATGCGACCGCTGAACATGCCGTACACACCATCGTCGAGATAGTACCAAGGCTGATCGCCGCGCAGTGCTTTGCCAACCACTGTAGTAACAGAAGCAGCAGCCGGTGCAATCAAATAGCGACCGGGCTCGGCTATCACTTCCACATGCTCCGGTAATTTTTTCAGCGCTGCGCGAATCGGCGCACAAAATGCTTCGATATCAATATCGCCTGCGTTGTCATAATCCACAGGAAAACCGCCGCCAATATCCAAAATGCGGATCGGCACTTCATATTCGCTGATCAATTTCGTGCAGGCTTCAATTGCCGCCACATGCGTGCTGGGAGAAGTGGATTGCGAACCCACATGAAAAGATAAACCTTTTACATGCAGCCCCAGTGCCTTGGCTTCTTTTAATAAAGCTGGCACTTCTTCGGGCGAGCAGCCAAATTTTTTTGATAAATCGACGGCACAATCTGGACTGCGAAATGCTACGCGCAACAACAGACCCACACGGTGCGCGTATTGGCGAAACTTGGCGATCTCCACCAAGTTGTCCACCACAAAGGTGCTACAACCAAAGCGCAGTGCATCGCGAATGTCTTTGTCTTTTTTGATGGGGTGCGTGTGAATCGTGTTGCGCGGATTCACTTTCTGCTTACGCAATAAATTGATTTCACCCGTTGAGGCAATATCAAAGCCAGCGCCCAACTGATTCAAGGTGTTGACGATAGCCGCATGCGGAAATGCTTTCACCGCGTAATACAGACCCACATTCGGCAGTGCAGCTTTAAGCTGCTGGTACTGATCGGCCAACTTTGCGCAATCAAGGAGCAGCAGCGGCGAACCATACTGCTCCACCATGACCCGCATTTTGGTTTCGTCAAACAGAATTTCCGAAAACAAGTTGGCCATTATTCCCTCAACCCTCGTCAGCTATTGTCAGTTTTGCCAATGGCATCCAATACATATTGTGGTAGCGCAAACGATGCCGCATGAATATCTGGATTGTAGTAACGCGTTTTAATACCTGAAGCTTTGAAGCGTTCACGAATGGTGTTGATATCCACTTGGCGCAGCGCTTTGTTGTCGCTAGACCAAGCAAAAGTCATCACGCCGCCCACATAAGTTGGTACAGCGGCGGTATAAAAATGCACATCGCCGAAGGTCAGCGCCATGCGCTGAGCCGTGGTTTTTACTTCATCCAACTGCATGAACACCACACCGTTTTGTGTGACCATGATGCCCCCATCGTTCAAGCAGCGTTTGCAATCGCTGTAGAACTGACTGGTGAACAACACCTCGCCGGGGCCGATAGGGTCAGTGGAATCTGAAATAATAATGTCGAATTTTTCTTGGCAATTCGCCACAAAACGGCAGCCGTCATCAATCACGATATTGGCACGCGGATCGTCGTAAGCACCCGCCGAGTGATTCGGCAGATACTCAATCGCCATGTCGATGACAGCTTTGTCGATCTCGACTTGCGTCACATGTTCAATGCTCGTGTGGCGACACACTTCGCGCAAAATACCACCGTCGCCGCCGCCGATAATCAACACACGCTTGGCTTTGCCGTGCGCCAAAATCGGCACATGGGTCAGCATTTCGTGATAAATAAATTCATCTTTTTCCGTGGTTTGCACCACGCCGTCCAACACCATCACGCGACCAAACAGCGCGTTGTGAAAAATCATCAACTGCTGGTGTCCGGTATCAAACTCGAAATAAACCTTGTCAATGTCGTGGCGTTGTCCCCAAGCATCGTACAGTGTTTCATTCCAGGTCTTAGTCATGGCTTTGCTTCACTCCGCAAGTGTGGTGGGTAAAAGAATGGCGGCCAGCTCATCAAACAAGCCGACATACAGGGCAAATGGTACAAGGAAGGGCGCGATTATGGGGCGGTTTGCAGGATTTGCAAGTATCTATATAATCGCCCCGCTTTCATGGTGGCCCTGTCGGTTCCTCGCAATGAACAGCTGTAAACCCCGCCAGGCCCGGAAGGGAGCAACGGTAGCAGCCCGTTTGTGTGCCGAGGCTCGGCTGGCAGGGACACCACCCTCTTCGTCTATACTAGCGCCTCGTTTTTTACTGACTGTTTGGCCATGAGCTACCAAGTTCTCGCCCGCAAATGGCGCCCACAACACTTCCGTGACATGGCCGGTCAAACGCATGTGCTGCAAGCACTCATCAATGCGCTGGATCACAACCGTCTGCACCACGCCTATTTATTTACCGGCACACGCGGCGTGGGTAAAACCACCATTGCACGCATCTTGGCAAAGTGTCTCAACTGTGAATCGGGCATCAGCTCGCAGCCCTGCGGTCAGTGCGCCGCCTGCTGTGAAATTACTGAAGGGCGCTTTGTTGATTTGATTGAAATTGATGCCGCTTCGCGCACCAAAGTCGAAGACACGCGCGAGATTCTCGACAATGTGCAATACCTGCCTGCGCGTGGTCGCTTCAAAGTGTATTTGATCGACGAAGTGCACATGCTCTCCACTAGCAGCTTTAATGCGCTGCTGAAAACACTGGAAGAGCCGCCTGCGCATGTAAAGTTTTTGCTCGCCACGACTGATCCGCATAAATTGCCGGTGACTGTGCTGTCGCGCTGCCTGCAATTTAATTTAAAAAATTTGGCACCAGAAAAAATTGTCGAGTATTTGAAAGTCATACTCGATAAAGAAATGATTCCCTACGAAGACGCTGCGCTGTGGTTGCTGGCGCGCGCTGCTGACGGCTCGATGCGTGATGCGCTTTCCCTAACCGATCAAGCGATTGCTTTTGGCAGCGAAAAAATTGCGGAAACTGGCGTGCGTGAAATGCTGGGCACGATGGATCGTCGTTTGATTCATCCTATGTTGGATGCGCTGATCGCCAATGACGCGCCCGCCCTGCTCGCCGCTGTTGCGCAACTAGCAGAACAGAATCCTGATTACAGCGGCGCACTGGATGAACTGCTCTCCGTATTGCATCGCATTGCGGTGGCACAAGCTGCGCCTTCTGTACTCGATCAATTTCCAGATGAGCGCGAACGGCTGCAACATCTTGCCAACCATATGACTGCCGAAGATGTGCAGTTGTATTACCAAATTGGCTTAAACGGTCAGCGCGATTTGTCACTGGCACCGGATACACGCTCCGGCTTTGAAATGGCACTGTTGCGCATGTTGGCGTTTCGTCCGCATAACGCAGCCGGTGGCGGCGAGAAAAAAAAAACTGAACTGACGCCGCGCCCAGCAATATCAGCAACGCCTACAACATCTGCTACTGCTATTGCTGCACCTGTTAGCAAACCGACACCGACTTTATCCGCTGCGCGCCCTGTTGCTGCACAGGCACCCGCACCTGTAACACCAACACCCGCGCCCACCAATAACGCAACGCCCAATCACACGCTCGACAGTGAAAGCTGGCCATCACTGTGGCAGCGCTTACCGCTCGCCGGTATCGTGCGCAACACCGCCGGGCATTGCTGCTTGGATCGCGTAGAAGGCTCGCATTACCACTTCATACTCGACACAGCGCAAGCCAATCTTTTTAACCCCTCTCATGCAGAAAAACTGACAGAAACTTTGCGCCAATATTTGGCACAACACTGCGATGTAACCATCACCATCGGCACGCCACAAAAAACAACGCCGCATCAACTGCAACAGCAAAAACAAGCACAGCGATTACAAGAAGCGGAAGATTCGTTCCGCAACGATCCTAATGTCATCGCACTGTTACAACCGTTTGATGCGCAAATTACCGAGGGTTCGATTGAACCCTTTCAACCATCCATACACTAAACAAATACCTGAGAGCAGCTTATGAAACTGGGCAACATGAATGATTTGATGAAACAAGCACAGGCGATGCAAGAAAAAATGCAACGCATGCAAGAAGATGTCGCAAAAATGGAAGTGACGGGCGAATCTGGCGCTGGCTTAGTTAAAGTGGTGATGAACGGTCGCCACGATGTACGCAGCGTCAATATCGACAGCAGCTTACTGACCGAAGACAAAGAAATTCTGGAAGATTTGCTGGCCGCCGCGGTGAATGACGCCGTGCGCAAAGTGGAACACCACTCGCAAGAACAAATGCAAAAAATGACAGGTGGCTTGCAAATGCCACCCGGCTTCAAAATGCCATTTTAATTTTTTCTACTGGAGCGACAGCGGCGTGCGCAGCGTAACAAACTCCTCTGCCACTGTTGGGTGGATACCAATTGTTTTATCAAATTGTTTTTTGGTCGCACCTGCCTGAATCGCCACCGCAAAACCCTGCACGATTTCACCTGCTTCCGCACCCACCATGTGTAAACCCAACACACGATCTGTGGATTGCTGTACCACTAACTTCATCAGCATGCGCTCGCTGCTACCGCTGACGGTATGTTTCAACGGGCGAAAATCGGTGCGGAAAATCACCACATCATTCACACCATAACGCTGCTCAGCTTGTTGCTGCGTTAAACCCACAGCCGCCACTTCCGGCGACGAGAAAACAGCGCTCGGCACCAATTTATAATCAATGCGCTCACGCGCACCAGAGCCGTACCAGTGATCCACTAACCACATCGCCTCTGCCGTGGCGACCGGCGTGAGTTCTTTGCGCCCCACTGCATCACCCAGTGCAAAAATAGACGGTTCATGCGTGCAGAAGTTTTCATCCACCACAATATGCCCAGACGATTTGAGTTGTACCGCCGTCTGCTCCAAACCCAACTGCGCAGTAACCGGCTTTCTGCCTGTGGCATACAACACGCAATCGGCCTGCAAAGTTTTTCCGCTTTCACAGCGTACGAGTAAACCCGCATCGGTTTTTTCAATGGCAGCAACATTGTCGCTCAGTTGTAAATTGATACCTTTCTTAATAATTTCCTGCTGCAAAAATTGACTGATATCACTATCAAAGTGACGCAGCAAAGTATCACCGCGATACAACACCGTTGTACTTGCACCCAAAGCCTGCAAAATCCCCGCCAGCTCAACGGCGATATAACCACCACCCACTACAATGGCTTTTTCCGGTTTTTGTGGCAGCGAGAAAAATTCATTAGAGGTAATGGCGTGCTCAACACCAGTAATCTGTGGCTTCCACGGCGCACCACCCACAGCCAGCAAAATACGCTGTGCGGTTATTGTTTTTCCATCAACAGCCACAGCATGATTGCCCAACAGCTTGGCCGTTCCGCGCAGCACTTCAACACCAGCATCCAGCAATAATTTTTGATAGATGCCATTGAGTCTATGCACTTCGGCTTGCACATTGGCCGTCATCGTTTGCCAATCATGCGTATGTTTTTCTGATGACCAGCCAAAGCCAACCGATTCGTGGCACTGCTCAGAAAACTGTGCGGCGTAATGAAAAAGTTTTTTGGGGATGCAGCCCACATTCACGCAAGTGCCGCCCAAATACTGTTTTTCTACCAAGGCAACGCGCACACCTTGCGCAACAGCCATACGCGCCGCGCGTACACCACCCGAACCACCACCAATCACCAACAAATCAAAGTCAAACTGCATGAAAATCGACTCCAGCCTGATCAATAACGCCAGGCACAATTTCAAAAGGAATATTCGCTGCCTGCAAATGCATCAACAACGCCGACATATCGCGCAGAGACAACGGATCTCCAGACACGAGATATGCAAGATACTGATTATTGCGAACGCCCTCAGACAACACAGAAAAAACTTCCTCCAGACGCTGCACGGTATGCTGTTGCGCATCCCGCCGCGCTAAACGACAAATATTCTGACTGACCGCTGCGTCAGCAATCACGCAATCGCAGGCTTGCAGAACGCGCAGCGCTTTGAAAGTCAGCAAGTCAGGATCGCCCGTGCCACTACCCACAATCGCCACGCGACCGCGCACTTCGCCGTCGCGCACAAACTGCTCAAGCTGCCTGTCAAAATCAATCGTTTGTTGCGATAACTCACCACTGCTGGCACTGATTAGATAACGCTGTAGCAGACCATCCCAAAACCGCAAACGCTGTTTGGCATCGGATATTTTTTGCGACACTTGCCGCCGAAAACTGCCTATTTGCTGCGCCAACTCACCCAGAGAGGATGGCAATAGAGCCTCAATACGCGCACGCAGCAAGCGGGTTAACACCGGTGCCGTGCCATTGCTGGACACCGCGACTGTTACCGCGCCGCGCTCCACAATGGCTGGGAAAATAAAAGTGCACAGTGCAGGTTTATCCACCACATTAACAGGAATGTTTTTGCTTTTTGCGCCAGCAGAAATACTAGTGGCCAATGCTTCATCATCGCTGGCGACGATCACCAGTGCCGCATCCTGCAATAGCGATTCATCAAATGCACTTTCCGGTACACTGACAATATCCGCGCCCGCACGCTCCAATAGAAACCGTTTGCGCTGCGCAGAATCGCCATCACCAACCAGCAAACACCGCCTGCCTTTTACATCTAAAAACACAGGCAAGGTTTGCATGATCAACTCCTGTTGGCGTTACTTTTTGCGGGCAGTCGTTTTCTTGGTAGCAGATTTTGCGGCTGTGGTTTTTGCTGCTGGTTTTCTGCGCACAGGGCTTTCATCATCCGCCGCGCCGCGGCTCTCTACCCAAGCGCCATTCTTATAAAACGCGCGCCAGCCGGTAGGTTTGCCGTCAATTTCACTCTGCACATACTGCTCTTTGGATTTCCGACTAAAACGCACAATTGCAGGGTTTCCCTCTGGGTCTTGCTGCGGCGCAGAAAACAGAAACTCGTATTTAGGATCAATTTCTTTGCGATGGGGAATTAACTCCGACACCAGCGGCGCGCGTGTTTCGCGGTATTTAGGGAACTGACTGGCCGCCAAAAACAAGCCAGAAGCGCCATCACGCAGCAAATAAAAATCATCGACTTTCTGGCAACGCAGCTCTTCCATTTTTACCACATCCATTTTCGGCGGCGCGGCTTCACCATTGCGCAATAATTTGCGTGTATTTTTGCAGCTACTGTTGGTGCAACCGAAGTATTTGCCGAAGCGACCGGTTTTTAACTGCATATCAGAGCCGCATTTATCGCATTCCAACAGCGGGCCGTCATAGCCTTTTAATTTGAACTGCCCTGCCTCTATAGCATAGCCATCACAATCAGGGTTATTGCCGCAAATATGCAACTTGCGTTTTTCATCCAACAAATAGGCATCCATTGCTGTATTGCATTTTTGGCAGCGATGTTTATGGCGCAGTTGTTGCACTTCCGCATCGTCATCTTCAGCAATTTCATCACCAGCAATTAAATTGATGGTGGTTTTGCAGCGCTCTTTTGGCGGCAGAGCGTAGCCAGAGCAGCCGAGAAAAACGCCTGTGCTGCCGGTGCGGATCTGCATATTGCGTCCGCAGCTTGGGCATTTGATGTCAGTTTCTGTGGGATCATTGGCGCGCATACCGCCTGCATCGCCCTGCGCCCGCGCTAATTTCTGACGAAAATCGCCGTAGAAATTGTCGAGCACTTTCGTCCAGCCTTTCTGCCCTTCTGCAATCTCATCCAGAGATTCTTCTAAATTGGCGGTGAAGCTGTAATCCATCAAATCACTGAACGATTCCGTCAAACGCTCGGTGACGATATCGCCCATTTTTTCCGCAAATAAGCGGCGTTTTTCCAACTTCACATAACCACGGTCTTGAATGGTGGAAATAATGGCGGCATAAGTGGATGGGCGACCAATACCACGCTTTTCCAATTCTTTCACCAAACTCGCTTCAGTGAAACGCGCTGGCGGGCTGGTGAAATGCTGCGTAGGATTCAACTGCTGCAAGGTCAACACTTCGCCGACTTTCATGTCCGGCAAAATATTATCTTCTTCGCCATCTTTCTTGTTCATTTGCGGCAACACTTTAGTGTAACCATCGAATAACATCACACGGCCACGCGCACGCAACTCAAACTCTGCCGCTTTTACATCCACGCGCGTACTGGTGTATTGCGCAGGCACCATTTGACAAGCCACAAACTGCTGCCAAATTAAAGTGTAAAGACGCTCTGCATCGCGCTCGACTCCTGCTAATTTATTCGGCTGCAATTTCACATCTGAAGGACGAATAGCTTCGTGCGCTTCTTGCGCGCCTGATTTGCTGGCATAAAAATTAGGTTTGCTCGGCAAATATTTTTCACCGTATTGCTGGCCAATAAAATCGCGGCAGGCATGCACGGCATCCATCGACAAATTGGTCGAATCGGTACGCATATAGGTGATGAAACCCGCCTCGTACAAACGCTGCGCCAGCATCATAGTTTTCTTCACGCTGAAACCTAAACGCGAGCTGGCTGCCTGCTGCAAAGTGGAAGTAATAAACGGCGCAGAAGGACGCGACTGCGTGGGTTTGTCTTCACGCGCCGCCACTTTGTACGCCGCTTTTTGCAAGGCGGCCTCTGCGGCTTTTGCTTGCTGCTCGTTCACCGGGCGAAAGGTTTGCTCGCCCTGCTTCATCACTTCCAATACAACAGCACTGCCTTTAGGTGTTTTTACATCGGCGTGGATTTGCCAAAACTCTTCCGGCACAAACGCGCGAATTTCACGCTCGCGTTCCACCACCAAACGCACCGCCACCGACTGCACGCGACCGGCCGACAAACCACGCGCCACTTTCGCCCATAACAAAGGCGACACCATAAAACCAACAACGCGATCGAGAAACCGGCGCGCCTGTTGTGCATTGACACGATTAATATCCAACTGCCCAGGCTGCGCAAACGCTTCTTGAATCGCTTTTTTGGTGATTTCGTTAAACACCACGCGGCGATATTTTTCTTTATCGCCACCAATCGCTTCACTCAAATGCCAAGCGATTGCCTCTCCTTCGCGATCCAAGTCCGTCGCGAGGTAAATGGTGTCGGCCTGCTTCGCCAGCTTGCGCAATTCATCCACCACTTTTTCTTTGCCCGGGAGAATTTCGTACTGCGCCTTCCAACCGTTTTCAGGATCCACACCCATGCGCGTCACTAATTGCGACTGTGCTTTCTGCTCACGGTGCGCGGCTTTCTCTTCCACCGACATCTTGCGTGTTTTCGCAGCTTGCTCAGCACGCGCCTTGGTGTCGATCTCTTTGCCACCGCCGGTGGGCAGGTCGCGAATATGGCCGATGGATGACTTCACCACAAAGTCATTGCCTAAGTATTTGTTGATGGTCTTCGCTTTGGCCGGAGACTCGACGATAACGAGGGATTTGCCCATAAATACCTTTGCTGTGTGCAGCTTTGGATAGTCGGTCAAAGGGGAGCCCCAATGGCACCCTTCAGAGGGTGCGACTATATAAGAAGGAAGACTAGGCTGGTCAAGCTAAAAAACGGCTTTGCTTAAAAAATGATCAGAACAGGCGTACCTCAAAGCAGTTGCCACCTGCCAGCAAGTTGTACAGCCGAATGTCCCAACCCTGATGGACACAAATACGCCGCACCAAGGACAGCCCTAAGCCCAAACCCTCTCCACGCGCCGCAGTCCCACGCACAAAGGGCTGAAAAATTGCCTCCTTGCGCTCGTCTTCAATCTGCTTGCCTGTGTCTTCTACGCGAAATCCTGTACTAGTCAGCACTAAGCGCACGGAGCCGCTATCTGTGTAATGCACGGCATTGCGAATCAAATTGGAAATCACTGCACGCAGTAAGGCAGTGTTAAAGCGTTGGTCTGATTGCGCTGGGGCAGACTCCAGCACCAAACTTAAAGACAACTGTTTGCCTGTGGCAGTGGATTGCCATTGCTCGCATTGCTCGCGCGCCATTTGCTCTAAAGTAACGCGACTGATAGCTGCATCCACTTCGACATTGTTGCGCGCCAATTGCAAAAAAGTATGCACAAGATCGCGCATTTCTTGTGCAGCACGCTGAATCCTTGCCAATTGATTCTGCTGCTTTTCATTGAGCTGTGCAGATGCTTGCAACAATTCACACGCCGTGGCGATAACTGTCAGCGGCGTGCGCAACTCATGACTAACATCACTAGTAAAAAAACGCTCGCGTTCTAGCGTGCCATTGATACGCGCCAAGGCATCATCAAAAGCCAGTGCCAATTGCCCTACTTCGTCAGCTGCATAATCAACCGCCAAGGGCGTACTTGTTGTAGGTTTCTGTTCACGATCACGCACCTGCTGCGCCAAACGCGAAACTGGCGACATGATGCGGCGCGCCAGAAAATAGCCCAACACCCATGCCGCTACCACACTTAATACAAAACCCGCCACCACGATCAAAAACAAAGCTCGTTCGCGTCGCTCAAAATTGGTTTGATCACGCAAAAACAAAAACTTTTCATCACCCTGCTGATAAACAAGTGCGTGAAATGCCTCTCCATCACGAAACACTTCATGGAATCCTGTATTCAAATTTTTTAACCAATCTGGCGGTGCATTCCATTCATCCACCTGATCAGTTTTATCGTGATAAAAACGCGAACCAGGCAGCAAATCCAAATCGCGCCCTTCGCTGTAACGCGCCATTGCCAGCGTGAGATCATCGTGCAGCGAATTGCTCAGCAGCTGACTCTCCACCACTTTTACAACCACAATAACGCCAACAGAAAACAGAGCACTGATCACTGCCGCCATCAATACAAAAGCGACAATAATGCGGCGCGACAGTTGTTGGTTTTTTTTCAATGCCTGCATTTTTTATACTCTGGCTAATATTCCATCACGCTTGTTGCAATGCCAAACGAAATCCTATGCCGTGCACTGTATGCAATAAGTGTGTTTCAAAGGGCTTATCTATCAATTGGCGCAATTGGTGAATATGGCTGCGCAAACTGTCGCTATCGGGGCAATTATCGCCCCATACCGCTTCTTCCAACTGCTCGCGGCGCACCACTGACGGGCTACGTTGCATCAAAATTTCCAATAATTTCAAACTGATTGGGTTTAATTTGATGGTTTTATTTTCTCGTTTCACTTCCAGAGAATCTAAGTCATAAGTTAGATCAGCCACGGCCAATAATCGACTGGCACCGTGCGTACGGCGCAACACGGCTTCGATACGTGCGACCAGTTCAGACAATTCAAATGGCTTGACCAGATAGTCATCTGCGCCAGAAGAAAACCCCTGTAGACGATCATCTAAAGTATCTCGCGCCGTCAACATAATAACAGGCAAATTATTTCTCGCTTCGCGCAAGCGCTGACACAACGTGAATCCGTCAATGCCTGGCATCATCACATCCAGCACTGCCAAATCATAGGACTCCGTGACAGCTAAATGCATCCCCGTCATACCATCTTGCGCGCAGTCTACGGTATAGCCTTTTAACTCAAGATAATCCGTTAAATTTGCCAGAATATCGCGATTATCTTCCACCAATAAAATACGCATATTTCACTCCAATTATTACGAAAGCTGCTTCATGATTTGGCATGACCCGCCAACAATATTTTCCATTCTTGTTCACTCCACAATTCGCGGCTGTGACGATATAGCTGATCGAGATCACGTCGCGATGCTTTTTTAGGCAGCCAACAATGACGCGCTTTCTCTAAATCCAACAAGGCGATTTCAGGCAACACAACAGTATCACCGGCCGTCAAAAAAATGTGCTTAGGGTACAAACAGGTGTGCTGCCACTGTGCGTTATGCACTACACCCAGAACACGACCCATTTCTTGTAACAAGCGTTGATGCTGCTCGTCACCAATGCGCTGTCTACCGCCGCGACCGTACCAAGTTTCTAAATCGACAAAGCCATCTAAAGATTTAGTGACTAATACCGCCTGCCAATCGCCATTCACTTTTCTCGCTTCTGCAAAGACAATTTCTGGCGTAGTGATGCTCAATTTTCTCAATGCCGATGTGGCGAATTTTTCACGCATCACCGTGGGCAAACCAAACGGATAACGCAAACTACGAAACAGGTGATTGCGCTGGCGCTTGATGTAGACCATCCCCAATGCCGGTAACACCAACCGCTCCACGCCACTTTCCCCATCGCGCCGTACATTGGCCGGCTCTACAGATTCGCCACGAAGATTCCACCATCCGTTAAAATCGGTTGGCACGCTTAAATCGTTTGTTGCACTCACGCAGGCATCCATCGTCTTTACTCAATATGCGAATTATAGCGATACTCTGACAACACTAATCACAGGTTATGAAAATGGAATGGTTTCCGCATGTCACCGTAGCCACGGTTATCGAGCGCGATGGAAAATTTCTACTTGTCCACGAACTGGATAAATTTCAGCAAAAAATGGTGTACAACCAGCCTGCAGGGCACTGGGAAAAAGACGAAACTATCGTTGCAGCAGCGATCCGCGAAACGCTGGAAGAAACCGCTTGGCGAGTAAAAATTGATAGCTGGCTCGGTCTTTATACCTACACAGCCCCCGCCAATAGCGTCACTTATCTACGCGTGGCTTTTGTTGCCAATCTCGTCGAAAACATGAACACGCAGCTGGATGAAGGCATACAAGCGGCTGTATGGATGGACTACGAAACCCTACTGCTCAAAGAAGCTGCAGGTGAATTACGCAGCCCTTTGGTCAAACAGGTGATCGACGATTACCGCAGCGGCCGCCGCTTACCTCTCAACAGCATTTACGAGCACTGAACAGCTGCTACCGTACGCCAGCAGGGGTATTTTGGCTCCCTGAGTGGAGTCCTTTAGAATGGCAGGCTCTATTTCAGCTCACCTCCCCATCATGAACAGCCCCACCAAAGTCATCGTCGGTATGTCCGGCGGCGTCGATTCTTCGGTCACTGCCCTGCTGCTACAACAGCAAGGCTATGCCGTGGAAGGCTTGTTCATGAAAAACTGGGACGAGGACGACGGCAGCGAATACTGCACCGCCAAAGCGGATCTTTCAGACGCGCAAGCTGTCGCCGACAAACTCGGCATCCACTTACACACCGCCAACTTTGCCAGCGAATACTGGGACAATGTATTCGAGTATTTTCTCGCCGAATACCGCGCAGGTCGCACACCGAACCCTGACATCCTCTGCAATCGCGAAATTAAATTCAAAGTTTTTCTGGATTACGCCACCTTGCTCGGCGCAGATAAAATCGCCACCGGCCACTACTGCCGCGTTAAAACTATCAACGAAAAAACAGCATTATTGAAAGGTCTTGATCCAGAAAAAGATCAAAGCTACTTTTTACATGCCGTGACCGAACAAGCCTTAGCTAAAACTTTATTTCCCATTGGTGAGTTAGAAAAATCAACTGTGCGAAAACTGGCCGAACAGCACGGACTCGCCACCGCCAAGAAGAAAGATTCCACGGGCATTTGTTTTATTGGCGAACGCCGCTTCAAAGATTTTTTAGAACGCTATCTACCTGCACAACCCGGTACCATTCTTTCTGTTGATGGCAAAATCGTTGGCAAACACAGTGGCTTGATGTACTACACCATCGGCCAGCGCCAAGGTTTGGGCATCGGCGGCGTAAAAGATGCCAGTGAAGACCCTTGGTATGTGGTTGACAAAGATCTCGCCAACAATGTGCTGCTTGTGGCGCAAGGCGAACACCCTTCGCAATACGCTTCTGCACTGGCGTGTTCACAACTGCATTGGATCAGTGGTGCAGCACCCAATCATCAAACACCTTTACACTGCAAAATTCGCTACCGCCAAGCCGATCAAGCTTGTCGAATTACACTGTCAGAAAATGGAAATGCTCGCGTAGATTTTTCTGAAGCACAACGCGCCATTTCTCCCGGGCAATCTATCGTCTTCTATCAAGATGAAATTTGTTTAGGCGGCGGCATTATTGAAAGAAAAATTTCCACGGAGACTGCATGAGCAACACACCCGTTACCGACCAAGCCATCGCACTCGCGGGCATTGCGCAAGCTGCCATGTTGGTTAACCAACTCGCACGCGAAGGTAATGCCGATCAGCAAGCCATGCAATGCACTATCCACAGCATTCTGGCACTGGACGCGCCAGACAGCGAAAGTATCTTCATCAACAGAAAACACCTACATTTAGGCTTAAAAACTGTGCGCGAAGCATTTGAGCGCGACACAGCATCCAGCGCAGAAACACTGCGCTATTGCGCCAGTATGCTGCACTTACAAAAACAACTCGTTAAAAACCCATCCATGCTGGATGCTTTGCGTAAACGCATCCAACAGCTGCAAAAACAAATTGATTTGCACGGCGAACACACTTCCAGCCAAGTATTTAGCAGCATCGCCAGCATTTATTCCGACACACTGAGCACTTTCCAATTTCGTGTGCAGGTCAATGGCCGCCCTGAGTTACTACAACAGCAAAACATTGCCGATCAAATCCGCACCGCGCTCTTTGGCGGTGTACGCGCCGCAATCCTGTGGCGGCAGCTGGGCGGCTCGCGCTTGGATTTTATTTTTCGTCGCAAAGCCATTTACAACGCCACCGTTGCACTAATGGAAGCCTGAGTGTGAAATTTTCCCTACTGGTGACAGCCGCCCCCTGCAACAGCGAAGCACCGGCGACGGCGCTGCGCTTTGCTAAAGCTGCACTGGAAAGCGGCCACAGCATCTATCGCATTTTTTTCTTCCGCGATGGCATACATAACGCCAGCACTTTCAGCGTATCGCCCCAAGACGAAAACAATATCTCTGCTGCGTGGCAAGATTTCTGCGGAGAGCAGCAATTGGATGCCGTGATCTGCGTTTCTGCCGCCATTAAACGCGGTGTGCTGGATGCGGCAGAGAGCCAACGCTGGCAGCGTAGCGGATCCAACGCAGCACCACAGATGTCAATTGGTGGTTTGGGTTTACTAACTGAAGCCATTATTCACAGTGATCGCGTCGTGACTTTTGGATAAACCAATGCCAACTGTAACAGCAAAAAAATCCATTTTATTTGTGGTACAGCACACACCCTATGGCAGCAGCGCCACACAAGAAGCCTTAGATGCAGCATTGGCTACTGCTGCCTTTGAACAAAATGTGCAATTATTTTTCAGTGGAGATGGCGTGTGGTCATTGCTCTGCTCACAACAGAGTGAACTCATTCAAAGAAAAAACATCGAAAAAGTACTGCATGCTCTGCACTATTACGATATTGAATCTATCTATATCGACCTGAATTCATTACAGGAACGGGGTCTTGCTGCAGAAAACCTCACATTGCCCGCCACTGCGCTCACTGCCGCCGAACAAGCGGCGCTGTTTCAGCGCGCTGATTGCGTTATTACTTTGTAGTGATCACCATGACAACGCTGCACACACTCAACGCCTCCGCCAAACAACACGCAGAACTGACTAAACGCCTCCTGCGCTGCGCCTCTCAAGGTGATGCCCTGCTATTGCTCGGCGACGGCACTTACAACTTAGCCGACAAAGCTTTTTTATTCGCCACACAAGAAAAGGGACTCTTGCTTTATGCCATGAGCATTGACCTGCAAGTACGCGGCCTGCAAACGATAGCTAACAACGCCACCTCAGCCGACGATGCGTTGTTTGTTGCGCTCAGTTGTCAGCACAGCAAAGTGGTGAGCTGGTTTCCATGAGTCAAGCACTTTATGACCAAGAAGGTTTTTTATTGGACTTGACCGTATGGAATCAAGAACTGGCCACACAAATCGCTCAACAATGCAACATTGCTCTCACAGCTGCGCACTGGGAAGTGATTCACGCGCTGCGAGCGTTCTACCAACAATTTGGCCTCTCGCCAGCTATGCGTCCGCTGTGCAAATATCTAAAAGAAAAATTGGGCGCAGAAAAATCCAGCAGCATTTATCTTTTGCAGTTATTTCCAGGCAGCCCAGCTAAATTGGCGGCAAAAATTGCAGGACTGCCTAAGCCAGACAACTGCTTATAAATCCCACTGTTATGCAGGGCGCGCCAATAGCACCGTACTACTGGTAGCGGAAAGATTTTGCAACGAAACTTCACCCATACCTGCAGGAACCAATACTGCCTGCTCGGCAGCAAGTGCTTTATCACTGCATTGCACACAGCCAATGACAGTTATCAGTAAAACATAGCTGCCTGCTGTTTTACACACAAAAATCGCATTAGGCTCGAGAGACAAACGCTGCACAATAAAATCGTCAAATTGAACTATCTGCTCCAGCCTCACACCATCAACATCGCACAATACAGGAAATAACTGATCAGCAGGCGCGTCTAACTCAGCCAACTGCAGCGCCTCCTCCGTATCCCAATGGCTTTGCGTCAGCACTTTCTGCGCAAACGAGAGGATTTTTCTTTCATATACAGGTGTTTGAAACTCGATGGTGCGTACGCCATGTTGTAATGCATGCGGTGTACGCAGTGGCACGGCCAATACATCGCCTTCATGCAACGAGCGCAAAGCCGTAAAAGATTCCATTGTCTTACGCAGAACCAGTTCTTTTTCTTTTTGTGATGCAGAAACCTCCTGCAACCACTGCTGCATTTGCAAGGCACTCACAGGTGCATTTTCTGCAAACCCATCGCGTTCACGCAACACATCAAGTTGCGCATCAATATCACGCCGAATAAGTGCGTAATCGCGCACCGCCTGCTGATACGCCGCTACAAACGTAGCATCATCAGAAAACTGCTTGCGTTTATCCGCAGAAAACCCATAGCGAATTGCACCCACACCATCCGGCCATGCTGAGCGATCAACATGCGTGACGATATAAACTTCGCGCTTTTTTTCGTGCAACTCAAAATACAAATCGCCAAAGACTTCTTCAGGCAATGGATCAAGAATTTTCAATAAATTCAGCTGTTGCTGCCCAACACCGAGTACCGCATCCTGTGCCAATGACAACAACCAAGTCAACGGCGTAGCACCAGTTTCTGTTGCCACTTGTGACACACCGCGAACTTCCATACCGGTGTACCAAATCTCCTGCCCCCACGGCTTGGGAATATGCACCGGCTGCAGACAAAAAGGCTGCGAAAAATCTAATAATGCGGCGTGCAAATGTGCGGCGATGGAACTCAGCGCAAGATTTTTTGCAAGTAATGCGTCTAAAACACCCGTTTGATCAGTAATACACGCACGCTGCAGTAGATTTTTTTCATCCACTTCACACACCGCATACAAAACCGGCGCATCGGCATTAGGCAAATGCGTCTGTTTAAATGTACGGACCGAAAGTGTCACGCCTGCAGCACCCACATCTTGGCAGCATTAACTTGAAAGACGCTCAAGCACCGTGGCAATACCCTGTCCTAAGCCGATACACATGGTAGCGACGCCCAAAGTCGCATCGCGCTGTTCCAACACATTGAGCAGCGTGCCGGTGATACGCGCACCAGAGCAGCCCAGCGGATGCCCCAAAGCAATCGCACCGCCGTTCACATTCACCTTATCCTCAAACGCATCCGACAAACCCAAGCCTTTCAATACCGCCAAGGATTGTGCAGCAAACGCCTCATTCAACTCCCAATACTCAATGTCATTTACCGATAAACCCGTTTGCTTCAGCACATTTTCCGTGGCCGGCACAGGGCCGTAACCCATGATGGAAGGATCCACACCCGCAACCGACATACCCAAAACACGCGCGCGCGGTTTCAGTCCTAATTGCTGTGCTTTTTCTGCCGCCATTACCAACATCGTTGAAGCACCGTCCGTGATTTGCGAAGAAGTTGCTGCGGTTACTGTGCCGCCTTTCGGGTTAAACGCTGGTTTTAATTTTGCTAGCGATTCCATCGTCGTATCGGCACGAATAGTTTCATCTTGCGTCAACAAAATCTTGGCACCGCGTATGTCGTGCCCTTCAATCGCAATAATTTCTTTATCAAAGCGACCTTCGTTACGCGCCGCATTCGCGCGCGCATGCGAACGCACAGCAAAGGCGTCTTGTTGCTCACGCGAAATATTGTGCAAGATGGCGAGATATTCAGCCGTCAAACCCATCATGCCTGCTGCTTTTGCCAATTTTTTACTCGCCTGTGGATTGGGCTCCAAACCGTAATCCATCGGCACATGCCCCATGTGCTCCACACCGCCGATTAAAAAAGTATCGCCGTATCCGCTGCGAATATTGCTTGCAGCAATATGTAACGCCGACATCGATGAACCGCACAAACGGTTAATGGTTTGCGCAGGCACGGTGAATGGAATGCGCGTGACCATGCTGATCATGCGTCCCACATTCCAACCCTGCTCTTTGGTTTGATTAACGCAACCCCAGATCACATCATCAATAGTCGCCGGATCCAACTGCGGATAACGATCCAACAGTTTGTTCACCAATTCCGCTGAAATATTGTCGCCACGACGAAAACGAAACGAACCATCTTTTGAGCGCGCCATGGGTGTGCGTACAAAATCGACGATCACTGCATCACGAGGGTTGAGTGCGCTGCCTGCTTTAATTGATGTCATGATAATGATCTCCTCGCTCGCACTTACGCAAAATATTTTTGTTGATTGGCTGCCATAGCGCGCTGACTCGCTGTCGGCTCGTACAACTTACCCAACGCGGCGTACTGCTCTGCCATCGCAACAAAGGCTTGCATACCAATCGCATCCATCCAACGGCATACACCGCCGCGGAACACTGGGAAGCCCAAGCCGTAAATCAACGCCATATCTGCCTCAACAGCACTTTCTACAATTTTCTCATCCAAGCACCGTGCCATTTCCGTACACATCGCCACCATCATGCGCGCAATAATTTCTTCATCTGAAAACTCTTTGCGTGCCGCTACTTCCGGTGCCAACAATGCGTAAACCTCATCTTTGGCGACTTTCACTGGCTTACCTTTTTTATCTTTTTCATGATTGTAAAAACCCACGCCGTTTTTCTGACCGAGGCGTTTGTTGTCATACATGATTTCCAACGCAGTTTTGAAGTTTGATTTCATGCGATCTGGGAAGCCGTCTGCCAACACATGCGCCGCATGCACACAGGTATCAATACCCACCACATCACAGAGGAACGCTGGGCCCATCGGCCAGCCCCACTTTTCCATCACGCGATCAATTTGCTGAAAATCAGCGCCATCTTTCACCAACTGCACAAAACCAGCAAAGTAAGGGAACAACACGCGGTTAACGAGAAAGCCAGGGCAGTCATTCACCACAATGGCTTTCTTACCCATGGCATTCGCGTAGGCCACAGTGCGCGCCACAGCATCATCTGAAGTTTTTTCACCACGAATCACTTCGACCAATGGCATCGCGTGAACAGGATTAAAAAAGTGCATGCCGCAAAAGTTTTGTGGTCGCTGCAAACTTTCTGCCAACTGTGAAATAGAAATGGTTGAGGTGTTAGAGGCAACGATAGCGTCATCCGCAAGAACTTTCTCAACCTCACTCAATACGGACTGTTTTACTTTTATATTTTCAACAACGGCCTCAACCACCATATCCACTGACTTGACTTGCTCGTATGATAAAGTCGGCACGATACGATTCAGCGTATCACCCATCACCGCAGGCTTCATGCGACCTTTTTCAACTTGTTTTGTCAGCAATTTGTTTGCTTCTGCCAAACCAAGATCCAAACCGTGCTGAGCAATATCTTTCATCACTACCGGCACACCTTTGTAAGCCGATTGATACGCAATACCGCCACCCATAATGCCTGCGCCCAACACTGCTGCGTGCTCTACTTTTTTAGAGGCTTTTTTCTCCCAACTTTTTGCCGTTTTTGCCAGTGCTTGATCATTCAAGAAAATACCAATCAGCGCTTGTGCTTGTGGTGTAAGCGCAACACTCAGAAACGCATCTGTTTCAATTTTTACCGCATCTGCGCTCGACAGCCGCGCCGCTTTCTCCATCGCGCTCACTGCCGCCATCGGTGCAGGAAAATTTTTCCCAGCCTGCGCCAACACCACCGCTTTGCCCGTGGTGAATGCCATCATCAATTCCAAATCACTCAATGCCAGCGCGCTGGTTTTTTCTTTGCGTCGTGCCGCGTAGTCAAATACACCCGCTGCAGCTTGTGCGCACAATTCAAACGCGGCATCGCGCAGCACATCACCTGCCACTACCGCATCGACAGCTCCCACTTCTAAAGCATGAGCCGGTTTCTGTTCTGCACCGCTGGCAATCCACTCAATGGCGTGATCGACGCCCAGCAAGCGCGGTAGACGCACAGTGCCGCCGAAGCCAGGAATGATGCCAAGCTTGGTTTCTGGCAAACCAATGCGCGCAGCATCACTCATCACGCGGAAATCGCAAGCCAAACACACCTCCCAACCACCGCCCAAGGCATAGCCGTTAATAGCAACCACCGTGGGAAATGGCAGCGATTCCAGCTCGCTAAAAATGCCATTGGCGCGTGACAAGTAGGCCGCAATGGCTTCGTTGCCGCGTGAAAATACGCCATTAAATTCCGTGATATCAGCACCGACAATAAACACTGACTTTGCACTAGTCAGCACCAAGCCTTTAATCCCCGTCGTCTTGCGCAAGGCATCTAGCGCAGCTGCCAGCTCGTCTAGCGTGGCGACATTGAATTTATTGATGGATTCGCCGCTGAGATCAAACTGCAATTCAGCGTAGCCGTCTGCTTGTTGCAATACCTTGATAGCGTTGCCTTGGTAAATCATGTTCTATCCCCTGTCATAACGCAGCACTTAAACTGATGCGAGCAAGTATTAACCGGTTTCCACGCACCAGAAACACTGCTACAGTTTATCGGAATACGCCTCTTTTATCATTGACGACTGTGCGCTCACCACTCTCCAACATAGCCATCACGCTGCTCTCTCTGTTACTCACACTGGCACTGGCAGAATGCACCGTACGAACCTTGCAGGCCTTGGACTACTTACCCGTCTTCACGAAGAAAACCATCGACAAAGGCAATACCAATAACAAACGCGTCAATGCCAAATTGGTGAAAAGTAGCAACCCTGTTTTATTCATGGAGTTTGATCGCAACGATCCCAACATCAATAACGCAGGATTTCGCGGCACGGACTTCGCTATAGAAAAAACAGCCGGCACTACGCGCATTGCTATTTTGGGAGACTCTGTAGCCTACGGTTATAGCGTTCCAATCGAAGAGACCTTCAGTCATCTACTCAATAAGCAACTCAACCGTGATGGACAGAAAGTCGAAGTGCTCAACTTTTCTGTCAATGGTTATAGCACTGTTGCCGAACTGGAACTGTACAAAACACGCGTACGCGATTACCACCCAGATATTGTGCTGCTAGCCTATGTATTAAATGACCCCATCCCCTCTGCTTTTGTTGTACAAAGTGTAGGCAGCGCCAGAAAACAAGCTGATGCTTTTCAGTGGCTATCACGCACAACACAATTTGGCGCATGGGTGTACTTAAAGTGGCAAGCCGTCATGCAAAAAATTGACCAAAAAAAAATTATCGCAGTATCTATGCCAACCAAGATTTATGGAAATCGACAACACAAGCACTGACAGAATTAACCAAGCTTACACAACAAGATGGCGCAAAGTTTGGCGTCGTGGTATTCCCTCTGCTGTTAGACTTCAGCAACTACCCCATGCACGATATCCACAAGCAAGTTGATGACACGCTGCAAACCAACGACATCAAATATATTGATCTCTTGAAAGATTTTAGTGCCATTCCTTATATGGATTTACGCCCTCACCCCAATGACGACACACACCCCAATGCCACAGGGCACGCCATTGCCGCTGAAAAAATCTCCGAAATGCTAGAAAAAGATTTTTTGCCACCTAAGCAGCAATAGCTGGCACACCGCTGTGGAATCGAAACTCTGCATCGGGTGATTCAATCAGCTCTCTTTCATTCTGCAAGAAAAAAGCAATGCGCTGCTCAATATCTTGCGTTGCTAATTTTCTCGCCAAGGTCAAATAGTCCATAAAATGGCGCGACTCCGACTGCAGCAAAGACAAATAGAATTTCTGCAGCACAGGATCTAAATGCGGAGCCAATGCTGCAAAGCGCTCACAAGAACGCGCTTCAATTATTGCTCCAAGAATCAAGGTATCTATTAGCCTTTCAGGATCGCGCTTGGCAACATGCACATGCAAACCAGCTGCATAACGCGATGCCGTGATCGTTTTGTACACCACACCGCGCTTTTTCATGATAGCTGCCACCTGCTCAAAATGACGCAATTCTTCACGCGCCAGCCGCGACAGTTTTTGCAGCAATTCGTATTGATCGGTGTGGCGATACATCAAGCCCAAGGCCGTAGAAGCGGCCTTTTTCTCGCAGTTGGCATGATCGATCAAGAGCAGCTCAGGCTCCTGCAAAGCACGCTCTATCCATGCCTGCGGCGTGCGACAGAGCAAAAATTCCGTAATTGCCGTGATATCAACCTGTTGCATAGCAATTTACACCACAAACTCTCTACAAAGGCGCATGTTGAAAGTAGCGTTCATAATGCGCACAAGACAACTCATAAAACTCTTTATCTATTACATCGCGCAATTCACGAATACCTTTGCCTTGCGCTGACTCTGTTAAATGCAAACCATACTGCTCTGGCTCATCAATCTGACTTGCACCCGCTTTTAACAATTCCACCACCCAACTAACAGGCGCGCGCGCCGAATCAAAACCAATTTGCTGCGACTGCAACTGCTGGCGCAAAATCAGCGCATCACCAATTACAAACCAACGCAAAACAATCTGCTCCAACAACACATCGATGCGCTGTAAGACCGCACGCCGCTCATCCTGCGAATACGCATTCCAAGCAATCACTTCGTGAGAAAAGCGTTTGCAGCCGCGGCATACCGTATCGCCTATACCTGTCGAACAGACACCAATGCAGGGCGTTTTAACAGGCTTAGTGGTTTGCATTAATCTTTTGCAATCACAGAAGCACCGCCCAAATACGGACGCAACACTTCCGGCACCGTGATAGAGCCATTGCCGTTCTGGAAGTTCTCAATGATAGCCACTAGCGTGCGCCCCACTGCCAAACCAGAGCCATTCAGTGTATGTAGTAGCTCTGGCTTTTTTGTTTCTGGATTGCGCCAACGCGCTTGCAAGCGGCGCGCTTGAAAATCTTTAAAGTTACTGCACGAAGAGATTTCACGGTAAGTATTTTGCGCAGGCAGCCACACTTCAATGTCATAAGTTTCTGCGCTAGAGAATCCCATATCGCCACCACACAGCGTGATGGTGCGATACGGCAACTCTAACAACTGCAATATTTTTTCGGCATCCGCTGTCAAACTTTCTAACGCCGCCATAGAGTCTTGCGGGCGCACAAACTGCACCAGCTCCACTTTTTCAAACTGATGCTGACGAATCATACCGCGCGTGTCGCGACCATAACTGCCCGCTTCACTGCGAAAACAAGGTGTGTGACACACCAGTTTTAGCGGCAATTCTTTGTCTTCCAGAATACTGTCGCGCACAATATTGGTGACTGGCACTTCAGCTGTTGGAATCAAGTAGTAATTTTGCTCCCCGGATAATTTGAATAAATCCTCTTCAAACTTTGGCAACTGTCCGGTGCCGCGCAGTGAGTCTGCATTCACCATATAGGGCGCATAGATTTCTTGATAACCATGTTGCTGCGTATGTGTATTTAACATGAATTGAATCAATGCGCGATGTAAACGAGCCAAACCATTTTTCATCACCACAAAGCGCGAGCCTGTAATTTTGGCAGCTGTTTCAAAATCCAGCATACCCAGCGCTTCACCGAGATCGACATGGTCACGCGCCGCATAATCAAACGCTTTAGGCGTTCCCCAGCGCCGTACTTCCACATTGTCATTTTCGTCCTTACCGGCTGGCACGCTGTCATCCGGCGTATTGGGAACCAGCAGCAAAAAGTTGTCCAGCTCTGTTTGCACGGATTTCAAATCATCTTGCAAGACATTGAGTTCATCACCCATGCCATTCACCTGCGCCATCAGCGCGTTGACATCTTCGCCAGCCGCCTTCGCTTTGCCGATATTCTTTGACAGATTATTTTTTTCTGCCTGCAAGTTCTCTGAACGAATTTGCAAATCTTTGCGGCGATTCTCCAAACCATCAAATAAAGAAGCATCCAGTGCATAGCCATTTCTTTTCGCCAATGCTTTCGCTACACCGGCAATATCTGTACGCAATAATTTTGGATCTAACATGATCTACTCTCAACAATAAAATAAATAAAACTAACTCATTCGCACCAAAGCGACACCCAGAGCCGTCGCAGAAAAACACAACACTGTTGTTGCAACCACATAACTTAACGCCGACAACCACCCGCCAGCCTGCATCAAACGCACAGTATCCATAGAGAATGCGGAATAGGTCGTCAACCCACCGAGAAAACCGACAATTACAAAATGTTGTTGTGCCACAGTGAGCCACTGTCTGTCATGTACCAATGCAAATGCCACACCTGCCAACAAAGAACCCACCGTGTTGACCGACAATATCACCCAAGGAAATATGTGATGACGCGTGATGCCGGCAAACAATACCATGCACGCATAACGCGTTAGCGCACCGATACCGCCACCCACAGCTACCAGCAAAGCATTCATACACTGCCTCCGCTCTGTTTGCCGTATCGCTGCCAAGCACTCTGCTTGTTTAATTGCGCCAAGCGCGCCAGCTTCTCAGAAATTTTTTGCTCTAAACCGCGTGTAGTTGGTTCGTAAAAAACAACATCCTGCAACTCAGGAGGAAAATAACTATCCCCAGCAGAAAAAGCATCTGGGTAATCATGTGCATAGCGATACTCCGCACCATACCCCAAATCTTTCATCAGACTCGTGGGCGCATTACGAATATGCAAAGGCACTTCGTAATCTGCCGCTTCTGCCACCAATTTTCTGGCTTGATTAAACGCTTGATACACCGCATTGCTTTTCGGCGCACAGGCCATGTAAATCACCGCTTGCGCCAAGGTTAATTCCGACTCAGGGCTACCCAAACGCTCTACGACTTGCCATGCATTCAGCGCAATTTCTAAAGCGCGCGGGTCCGCATTGCCAATATCCTCACTCGCCATGCGCACCACACGGCGTGCCACATACAGCGGATCACAACCGCCATCTAACATACGCAGACACCAGTACAAAGCTGCATCGGGCGAGGAACCGCGCACCGCCTTGTGCAAGGCAGAAATTTGATCATGAAAAATTTCTCCGCCCTTATCAAAACGACGAATATTGCCCTGCAGAATACGCGCCAGCACAGCTTCGTTAATGAGAGCATCGCCATTGGTTTGCACTTCGGCAATATCCGACGCCATTTCCAGCAAATTCAATGCAGTTCTGGCATCACCCTGTGCTGCACGCACCACAATGTGCAGCGCATCTTTATCTATTTGCACACGGCGCGCTTGCAGTACAGCGTCATAGCGCAAAGCATTATCAAGCACTTGCTGCAACTCATCGTCTGTGAGTGACTGCAACACATACACACGACAGCGCGACAAAATAGCATTATTTAATTCAAACGATGGGTTTTCAGTTGTCGCGCCGACAAAAATCACAGTGCCGTCTTCAATGTAGGGCAAAAAAGCATCTTGTTGAGATTTATTAAAACGATGCACTTCATCAACAAACAACAGTGTTCGCTTTTGCCATTGATCGCGCATACTGCGCGCCTCATCCATCGCAGCACGAATATCTTTTACACCAGCAAACACCGCAGAGATAGCAATGAAATGCACTTGCACATGCGCCGCCAGTAAGCGCGCGAGTGTCGTTTTCCCAACACCTGGTGGCCCCCAGAAAATCATGGAGTGCAGATGTCCTTTTTCGATCACCTCACGCAAGGCTTTACCAGATGCTAGAAGATGCGACTGCCCGACATAACGCTCAAGTGATTGCGGCCTTTGGCGTGCTGCCAGAGGCTGTGCAGAGCTTGAAGATGTTTTGTCGAACAAATCAGCCATTACTGTGCTTTTGCTTGGATCACATCGGTACCGGCAGGCACTTCAAATTGAAACACGGCACTAACCAGCGCCGGATTAACTTTTGCATTACTAAATTGGATGGTCGTTTTCTGTTGCATGGCATCCAAAATTGTCATGCTAGCAGGCACGGATTTTTCAAACACAATATCCAATGAAGCAAACAAATCACTTTGTTGTTTAGGCAACAAATGAAATCCCTGCGCCATGCCTTTAATTTTTTCCACCGTAAATTGCTGACTAATCACCGCCGCATTACCGGCAAATAACATAGCCGGCGTCTTGGCATAGTTTTCTTCGAAAGGTTTAATAGCCACTTGCTGCAAATCCGGGTCATACACCCACAGCGTTTTACCATCAGTAATAATTTTTTGTGGAAAAGGCTCCGCTGTTTCCCAGTAAAACCGATTCGGAGCCATGGCTTTCAATAGGCCTTTGTTTTGCTGCTGAACCATGCCTTTAGCATCCTGCACTTCTTGCACAAAATCTGCCTGAATCCCTTTGACAGGTTCCAGAATAGCCAGTAATTCTTGCAAGGCATCTGCCTGCACGGAAGAAAAAGATAACGCGATGCCAAGACACATTACCCAAGCAGCAAGCTTTTTCATATTTACCTCATAGAATGATTTTGCGCCAGCACTTCGCGGCTGCCGTTGCTGTTCATAGCACTCACCACGCCCGCCGCTTCCATCGCCTCAACTAAACGGGCAGCACGGTTGTAGCCAATTTGAAATTTTCTTTGCACAGCAGAAATTGAAGCTTTGCGCGTTTCCAACACAAAAGCGACAGCTTTGTCATATAGCACATCACCCTCAGGATCGCCGCCTTCGCCGCCCTCTTCATCACCACTGGAAAAACCAGGCACAAACACGCCCGTCTGTTCCTGCATAATTTCTTCGAGGTAATTGGGTTCGCCGCGCCGCTTCCAATCTTCCACCACGCTATGCACTTCGTGGTCATCAACAAACGCACCGTGCACACGAATGGGTACTGGGCTGCCCGGCGGCAAATACAACATATCGCCGTGACCGAGCAATTGCTCTGCGCCGCCTTGATCAATAATCGTGCGCGAGTCTATTTTTGATGACACTTGAAACGCAATTCGCGTTGGAATATTGGCTTTGATTAAACCCGTGATGACATCCACCGATGGGCGCTGTGTTGCCAATATCAAATGTATACCGGCCGCGCGTGCTTTTTGCGCAATGCGTGCAATCAATTGCTCTACTTTTTTGCCGACGATCATCATCATGTCTGCAAATTCATCAATCACGATGACGATATATGGCAGCTTATCCAACACCGGCGCAGTTTGTTGATCAACCGGTTCAAACGCCATCGGATCAGGTCGCCAAACGGGATCCGCAATAGCTTGTCCTGCAGCTTTTGCATCCAGCACTTTTTTGTTGTAACCGGCGAGATTGCGCACGCCGAGTGCTGCCATCAATTTATAGCGTCGTTCCATTTCACCAACGGACCAGCGCAAAGCGTTCGCCGCATCTTTCATGTCGGTTACAACTGGCGTTAATAAATGCGGAATGCCTTCGTACACGGACAATTCCAACATTTTGGGATCGACCAAAATCAAACGCACATCGTCTGGCCCTGCTTTGAACAACAAGCTCATCAGCATGGTATTTACACCGACCGATTTACCCGAACCCGTTGTACCTGCCACCAACAAGTGCGGCATTTTTGCCAAATCCGCCATCACTGGCACGCCAGCAATGTCATGCCCTAACGCGAGCGTGAGCGGGCTTTTTGCGTCGTCATAAGCCTGTGACGCCAACACATCGCCCAAACGCACAATTTCACGCTGCTCGTTCGGCACTTCAATACCGACATAGGATTTACCAGGAATCACTTCTACTACGCGCACACTGATTACCGCCAATGAACGCGCCAAATCTTTTGCCAAACCGGAAATACGACTCGCTTTAATTCCTGCTGCAGGTTGAATTTCGAAGCGCGTAATAACAGGACCAGGCTGCACAGAAACCACTTCCGCGCTTACACCGAAATCTAGCAATTTAATTTCTAGCAAGCGCGACATCGCTTCCAAAGATTCTTGCGAATAACCGCGTTTATCCGCCGCTTTCGCTCTATCTAACAAGGCCAATGCAGGCAACTCTCCTGCCACTGCATCATCAGAAAACAAACGCACTTGTTTTTCACGCACCACGCGTTTGCTCGGCTGCACTTTTTCTACCAAGACAGGTGGCTCAACAATCACTGGCGCAGGCGTTTTGCGTTTTTCCATGCGCAAGCGCTGTGCGTCCATTGCGCGCTGTCGCTCTTCACGCGCATCGTCAGCTATGCGTTTCTCATCGCGATCGCGCTGCACTTCAATCACGGTGCTGCGCGTTTGCCCAACTAACGAGAGCATCAAACGCCCAACTTCGTCCATCAACCACAGCCAGGAAAGGTCGGTAAAAATCGTCAAGCCAAATAAAAAAATCACACTCAATAATGAGGTGGCACCCAACAAACCCAACATGCGTTCGGCTGCTTGCGCCACACCTTGTCCGATCAAACCGCCGCTAGAAAATGGCAACTCACTGGTTACAGCTGTTGGCCACTGCAGTGTTGCAATACTGGTTCCGGCCACCATCAGCAATATCAAACCGATGCAACGCAGTGCCAACATGGTTGGATCAAGTGGCTCTAGGCGGTGGCGTTTTTGTACGCGCAACGCGCTGTAGACCGCCAACACAATGGGCAGTAAATACGCGAGTCGTCCAAAAAGAGAAAACAACACATCCGCCAACCAAGCGCCCAGATAGCCACCTAAGTTGTGTATACCGCCCGCCATATCACTCATTGATGCGGTGCTAGACCAACCAGGATCTGCGCTGCTGTAAGTCAACAACGCCGCCAACACAAACAGAATGAACAACACCAAAAACAACAAACCAATTTCACGCACACCGCGCGCTACAGCGAGATTGGCGCGTGAAGGCGCAACCTGCAGACGCGCCGACGCTTGCAAGGGCGATTCTTTTTGACGGGTAGAAATTTTATTTGCTGGTCTAGCCATGATTTTTTTATCGCACTCAACGCTGGCTAATCCAGTTTTCTAATTCAGATAACGCTTTCGACACACCTGCCACATCCGTGCCGCCACCTTGCGCCATATCCGCACGACCACCGCCTTTACCGCCCACCAACGGCGCGAGGTCACGAATAATGTCACCCGCTTTGAAACGCGCCGTGAGGTCAGCCGTTACACCAGCAATCAGCGTCGCTTTTTCACCTTCCGTTGAAGCCAGCAAAATCACCGCTGATTTCAACTTATCTTTCATTTGATCCAATGTAGCGCGCAGTGCGTTGATATCTGCACCGTCGATTTGCGCTGCCAACATTTTCACGCCGTTGATTTCTTTTACTTGCGCGCTGAGATCACTTGCACCGCCGCTCGCCAATTTCATTTTTAACTGCGCCAATTGTTTTTCTAATTGACGATTGTTTTCTACCAGTGCTTGCACCTTGTCGGCAAAACCGGCGCGATTGGTTTTCAGTACAGCGCAAGCATTGTCCACTTCCATTTCTATCGCATCAAAACGCGCCAAAGCCGCTTTACCAGTCACTGCTTCTACACGGCGCACACCAGAAGCAACACCCGCTTCCGACACTATGCGAAACAAACCAATGTCACCCGTGCGCGTCACATGCGTACCGCCACACAGCTCCACAGAGAAGGGATGCCCTTCCGAAAAACCAGCACCCATACTGAGTATGCGCACGCTGTCGCCATATTTTTCACCGAACAACATCATCGCGCCTTTGGCTTTGGCGGTGTCCATGTCACCTACCGTGGTTTCAACAGCGGTGTTACGGCGAATTTCGTCGTTCACAAGTGTTTCAATCGCTTGTAACTGTTCATCGGTGATGGCTTCTGGATGCGAAAAATCAAAACGCAGGCGTTGATCATCCACCAAAGAACCTTTTTGCTGCACATGTGTACCCAATACTTTTCTTAGTGCCGCGTGCAGCAAATGCGTAGCCGAGTGATTGGAAGCCGTCGCTAAACGCGCGTCCGCAGCCACATTGGCATACAAATCATCACCTAATTTGATATAGCCGCGCGTCATCGTCACATGATGCAAAATTGCGCTGCCGCTCTTGGTCACATTGTTGACATCCAAGTGCGCAAATTGCGTGTAGAGAAATCCGGCATCGCCTATTTGCCCACCAGATTCAGCATAAAACGGCGTGCTATCCAACACGACGATGCCATGATCACCTTCACGCAGTGCATCAATTTGCTCCGCACCGTGATACAGCGCCACTACCTTCCCGTGCCCTTTAATGCCGCTATAACCTGTAAAATTGGTTTTGACATTTATTTTAATTAGCGTGTTGTAATCCAACTCAAATTTGCCAGCTTCCTGCGAGCGTTTTCGCTGTTTCTCCATCTCCCGCTCGAAACCAGCTTCATCGACGGTCAAATCGCGCTCGCGCGCAATATCCGCCGTCAAATCCACCGGAAAACCGAAGGTGTCATACAGCTTAAACACCACATCTCCCGGAATAACTTTGCCTTTCATCTCAGCCAAATCTTGTTCAAGAATTTTCAGGCCATTCTCTAAAGTGCGTGCAAACTGCTCTTCTTCTACGAGCAGTGTTTTTTCAATATGCGCCTGTTGCTTTCTCAAGTCTGGATAGGCATCACCCATTTCTTGCGCAAGCGCTGCAACAATTTTGTAAAAGAAAACATCCTTCGCGCCCAACTTATTGCCATGACGCACAGCGCGGCGAATGATACGGCGCAACACATAACCCCGCCCTTCGTTGGAAGGCGTAACACCATCGGCAATCAAAAATGAACAAGAACGAATGTGATCAGCCAACACTTTCAATGACGCTTGACCCTCATTATTGCAACCCACTGCTTCGGCGGCGGCGGCGAGCAGCGTCTGAAATAGATCAATTTCGTAGTTGCTGTGCACATGCTGCATCACCGCTGAAATACGCTCCAAGCCCATGCCGGTATCCACGCTGGGCGCTGGCAGTGGGTGCATTTCGCCATCGACTGTGCGATTGAACTGCATGAATACATTGTTCCAAATTTCGATATAGCGATCGCCGTCTTCTTCGGGCGAGCCGGGCAATCCACCCCAAATATGTTCGCCGTGATCGTAAAAAATTTCTGTGCAAGGTCCGCAAGGCCCCGTATCGCCCATCGCCCAAAAATTATCGGAAGCATACGGTGCACCTTTGTTATCGCCTATGCGAATAATGCGCTCAGCAGGCAGGCCAATTTCCTTGTGCCAAATATCAAATGCCTCGTCATCGGTGGCGTAAATCGTCACCCATAATTTTTCTTGTGGAATGAACAACCATTTTGGCGAAGTGAGAAACTCCCACGCAAAACGAATGGCGTCGTGCTTGAAATAATCCCCGAAACTGAAGTTGCCCAGCATTTCAAAAAAAGTATGGTGACGCGCGGTATACCCGACATTTTCTAAATCATTGTGCTTGCCGCCAGCGCGCACACATTTTTGTGAAGTGACCGCGCGAACATAGGCGCGTTTATCCATCCCCAAGAAACAGTCTTTGAACTGATTCATACCCGCATTGGTGAACAGCAAGGTGGGGTCTTCATGCGGAACCAGCGAGCTGCTGGACACCATGGTGTGGCCTTTGCTGGCAAAGAAATCAAGGAAGGCTTGGCGAATTTGGGCGCTTTTCATAACTACTCAATAAGTGCTGGAAAATACAGACAAAAGTGCGGGTGATTATACGACGAGACCGCTACACCCGAAGCACGGTGTCGCTGTAAAGCGCGACTAGCGGATCATTGCTCATTAAACGCAAAGGCTCGGTGAGTGCTTGCGCCACCAACAGGCGATCAAACGGGTCTTGATGGTGTGGCGGCAGGTCTTCAACAGCCGCTGCATGCTCAGGCGCTATCGACAACAACCGATAGCCAGACTCCTCGAAATAGCACATCGCATCACGAGCGGACACCGGCATATCCCCGCGCCCCAAGGCATGCTTGATGGCAATTTCCCATACGCTGACCGCGCTGACCCACACCGTTGTCTTTTCTGCGGCAATCAAGTCGCGGGCTGCCGCTGGCAAGCGCGAGCTATCGGTGATGGCCCACAGCGCAACCTGTGTATCCAGCAACAAATTCATTGATGCCCGCCCATAAACAGCTCAGCCACTTCGCTGTTGTGCTGATTGATGTCATCCGGCACATCAAACAGCCCTTTTGCCACACCCAAGCGCTTGCCACGGATAACCGCATCTATCGGCACCAACTTGGCAGCAGGCTTGCCGTTGCGGGCGATGATGATTTCGCGCTCCTTGCCGCCTTCTATGGCTTCGACCAGACGCGACAAAGAGGATTTTGCTTGCAACATGTTGATTGACAGCATCAGACTAACCCCGAATAACACACAGGGTTAGTCTAGTCTAGCTAAGCTCAAATAAATAGAGAGAAAGAAACCAAAATGCTCCCCTGACAAAAGGAGGTGGTTCGCGCAGCGGCTTGCTCTTTATTGATCGCGGCAAAGTGCCGCTCCTACGAGGTTGTGTGTTTATTTGTAGGAGCGCCACCTTGGCGCGACGATTGAATACCGGAATAAGGGCGCAGCCAGCAGCGCCCCTACCTGTTACAAGGCAGTCGCATTGAGGATGGTGGCACTGCCTGCGTCTTTTTGCACTGTGGTTTTGCCCTCGATGGTGACGGAGACATCTTTGCCTGAGATGCCGATGAGGATGTCGGCTTTGCCATCGGCGTTGATGTCACCAGCGCTAAGGCTGGTGCTAAAACCATCGCCTTTCGCTGCGCCATACTGCGTGTTGCCCAAGGCGGTAAAGCCGTTGCCCGAGAACACTTGCACGCTGCCGGTATCTTTTATGGTTTTGGTTTGAGTGGTGTCATCACCTTTCGGTGCGCTGAGGATTAAATCCGCATAACCGTCGGCATTTACATCACCCAGAGCCACAGCAGTGCCGAGCTTGGCTTTGGCTTCTGTCCCAATTTTGTCGTCACTGCGGCTGTAGTTGTTGCTGTTGCTGCCGTACAGCACCACAGCAGCACCTACGTCTTTCAGCTTGGAAGCGGTGTCATCCCAACCGGGTTCACCTACCAGCACATCGTTTACGCCGTCTTTATTGACATCGGCATTCGCCGCTACAGACGTACCAAAGTAGAGGCTCGCCGCTGTGCCGGGCTGGGTATAGATCGGGGTGATGCTGCCGCTGGTGTATACCCTCACACTGCCCGCATCTTTGAGCGGTTTGGGCAGGGCTTCGGTGTCATCGTCTTTCGGTGCGCCTACAGCTACTTCTGCGCCGCCCGTGCCATTGAAATCACCCGCTGCCACGGCAGAGCCTGCCAAGGCACCGGCGGTTTGACCGTACACCGTCAACAAGGGGGCAGATGAGAAGTTCGCACCGGAAAGAACTGTCACTTTGCCAGCTTGTTTCAGTGGCTTATCGCCTTGGTCGTTAGTGGCTTTCGGTTCACCGATGATCACATCCGCTTTGCCGTCATTGTTTACATCACCTAAAGCCACGGCAGAGCCATAGCCGGTTTTGGCGGTGCTGCTGATCAGGCCGTCGGCCGTAGCGCAGTCAATGCCAGCGCAGCCGTAAATCACGGTCACGGCGCCCACATCTTTGAGTGTGGGCAGGTCTGCCAGTGGTGCACCCACCACCACATCCATCAAGCCGTCGCCATTTACATCGGCATTGCCTGCCAAGGCCGCACCAAAACCCTCTTTGGCAGTTGCGCCTTCAAAGTGCGCCAGCACATCATTGTTATTACCGGAAATAATCTTCACCTGCCCTGCGTCTTTCACGGCTTTGAGCGGTGGTGTCGCAGGAATGTCATAGCGCGGGGTGCCCACCGCCCAATCGCCAAAATAGTCGCCGTTGAAATCGCCCACATACGCCACCACCGAGCCGAATTTCTCGGCTTTTATCTCGTTGTCCACGGTGTTCAGGGCATTGCCATTGGTGAGCAGCGGATCACAGGCATCGCCCAAGTGGTCGCCATCGTCGTCGGCTTGATCGTTGTTGGGTTCTTGTGGGCAGTTGTCCAACGCCTTGGGGATCAAACCGGCTGGCACGGTGATTTGACCGGAATCATTACTCCCCCAGCAATGCACGCCGGTGTCATCCACCGCGCAGGTGTACTCATACCCTGCTTCCACCGCAACAGGATTGCTCAGTGCAGGCACGGTGTTTTGACCATAGCCGTTATATCCCCAGCACACCACACCGGTATTATCTAGTGCACAGGTGTGCTCCCTGTAGCAATTTTGACACTATTATTGTGCAACGAAGTTTATACACTAATCTTTTTTCATATACAAAACCTTCAAGCATGCAAACATTCTTTCTGAAATCTATCACCACAAGCTTACTGCTCTGCTCACTCAGTTTTTCCGCACTCGCCGCACCAGAGCGCGTAACACCGCAAGCTGGCTTGTGGCAAATAGAAAGCACCACTTCACTGTTTGGCCACGCGGTGCCAGATTTAGGAAATCTCATCAGCAAAGGCCCTCAAAAACTGCAAGTGCATATCAACAATATGCTGCAACAAAATCACACGCGCTTGAACGGCGACGGCACGGCCAGCATTTGCGTAAGCGAGCAGCAAATTGCGAGTAATGATTTTGTGAATGACAACGGCAGTGGCTGCACAGTAAGCAAAGGAAAACGCATCGGTAATGTGTTAATTTTTCAAACGCAATGCGAAGCGCCCAGTGGTTTTGGTGTTACTACGATGAGGCTACTAGACAGCAAACACTGGGAGGCCACTTCACAATTTATCGTTACCATTCGCGGCATTGCACAAAATATAGACAACAGAAGCTACGGTACTTGGTTGAGCGCAAGCTGCTCT